>NZ_LLXX01000208.1:0-251 GCF_001440405.1 Bradyrhizobium valentinum | reverse complement strand
CGGAAGGGCCCCCCGCCTCAAGGCCGACTAGCCTGGAAAAGCGCCGGCGCTTCCTATTTCACCGCCCCGAAGCGGCTGTCGAACGAGTTCGACGACACGATCGGCGCGGAGCCAGAGACCTGGCTGTCCTTGGCGGCGGGGGCGGGGGTATCGGACACCGACGGCTTCGCGGGCGGCCGGCTGGCGGCGGCGTGCTTGGCGTCGGGTTTGGCGTCGGGCTTCGGCGCCGTGGTCTTCGGCGCGGCGGCTTC
>NZ_LLXX01000207.1 GCF_001440405.1 Bradyrhizobium valentinum | reverse complement strand
CGGCCGGTCCGCCGTGATGTTCCGGCAGTTGATGTCGAGTATGGTGGTCATTGCCCTCCTAGATGCGGCCTTCCGACGAAGAGCAAAATAACCCATGAGAGATTCGCCTAAGCAACCCGAGGTACTCATCATTGCCAGTTGCCCGATCAATGGGAAGGCGGGTGTCTTTGCTACGGGTTATCTGTGACACCCCGATTCCGAATGCCGCAATTGCATTGATAGAGACGGACTCTCCTGTGCGAGGGGCTATTTGGGGCACTGCAAGCGGCTGGTAGGGATCGTCCTGTATTGCAACGGGGGCCGGCGGCATTGCTCAACGCTGAGGCCGGTTCGTTTGATGGAGGGAAAGCCGAGCCATTCGAATTTAAAACGGCCCCAACAAGGGGGCCGCCAACCCGAACGATACGGGTTTTCTTCCAGCAGTCGGGGGGCACCTTTCGGCTGGAAGCATTAGATCAACCCTCACCGATTCCGATTGTTCCTCGGCCTTCGCGAAGCAGTTCTGGGCATGGAAATTAAGGATTAGCGGCGTCTTGTTTCCCCATGCCACTCTTTCCCGCTATGTTGATTGCGCCCCGACGGAGCGGTCAAAGCGGACAGTCCAATGCGAGACGGCACAGAGGCTGAAGCCAAATTAACACTGGGCCAAGTCATCGGTCGGACTGCCAGTTCGTTCCCACATCAGCCTGCGATTGTCTCCGCCACGTTTGCGCCCCTGACGTACCGCGATCTTCAGCGCCAGTTGGACAGCATCCGCCGGCAGTTGCGTTTGGCTGGGTTCGATTGCAACGCCCGGATCGGGGTACTCATGCCTAACAGCACGGATGCGGTTCTCACCATCGTGGCGGTAGCCTGCTGCAGCATCGCGGTTCCTCTTGATCCACGACTGTCCCAGGCGGAGATTGATCAGCGTCTCGACATGCTGCGCCTGAACGCTCTTCTCCTGCCGCAAGGCAGTGCCTCTGAGGCTCGCCAGGCCGCTGAGCTGAGGAGGCTTCCCATCATCGAAGCCGCTCCTGTCGGACAAGGTCTGCTTGGACTCAATATCGCAGTGCAGGTCTCCAACTCCCCTGCGATTGACGCTGAGCCTGATCCGGGCTCGCCCGCCTTCATCCTGCAGACGTCGGGCACGACCGCGCAGCCAAAGCTCATTCCGTTCAGTCATAGCAATATGCTGGCGGCGGCCGCACGACTTCACTCCTGGTTCGGCCTCACACACAGGGATCGTTGCCTGAGCGTTTCGTCTCCTTACTATTCCCATGGGCTCAAAGTAACGGTCTTCACACCGCTCCTGACGGGCGGCAGCATTGCCGTCCCGGCGAACAGTGCCGTTGTGGCGCTGGACGAGTGGCTCGATGTCCTTCGGCCGACTTGGTACTCGGCAGGTCCTACGCTTCACGCTGCCGTGCTGGATAAGGCAGCAAGCCTTGAGGATGCGCCGGCGGCGCACACTCTGCGGTTCGCTGTGTCGGGTGGCGCGCCGCTTCCGGAGGAGGTGCAAGACGGCCTGCAGCGCATTTTGGGCGTGCCGGTGCTGGAGCATTACGGCTCCAGCGAAGCTGCGCAAATCGCCGCTAACCTGCCGCCGCCCGGGCCGAATAGGCCTGGGACTTGCGGGCAACCTTGGCCTGATACCGTGGCCATTGTTGGTGAGGATGGACATCCCTTGCCGGCCGGCGAGCGGGGTGAGATCTGGGTTCGTGGTCCCACCGTGATCTCTGGCTATCTCGATGCGTCGGAACTCAACCAAGCTGCTTTCAGAGAGGGCTGGTTTCGCACCGGCGATATCGGCAGCCTCGACGGAGACGGTTTCCTATCCCTGCACGGTCGCCTGAGTGAACTGATCAACCGCGGCGGTGAAAAGATTGCCCCTGCTGAGGTCGAATCCGCGCTACTACGCCATCCGGCCATAGCCGAAGCCGCTGCTTTCGCAATCGCCCATCCACGCCTTGGCGATGACGTCGCAGCCGCCATCATTCCCCATCCTGGCGCGCAGACGACACCTGTGCAGGTTCGACAGTTCCTGCAACGCGAGTTGGCCTCGTTCAAGATTCCGCGGCGCATTCTGATTCTCGACCAACTGCCAAAGGGGGCGACGGGAAAGGTTCAACGGCGACGGCTGCGCGAGTTGCTCGACGGGCTGTTGGGTCATCAGGAGGCGATGCCGCTGCCTGCTGTGAACAAAGCGCCATTGGATCTGGAAGCTGAACTGCTGACCCTATGGCGAAGGCTGCTCAAGTCCGAGGCTGTGACGGTCGACGATGATTTTTTTGCCTGCGGTGGTGATTCCCTGCAAGCGATGGAAATGCTCATCGAGGTCGAGCGGCTCGTTGGCCACCCCGTACCGGAAACGATCCTATTCGGGGCAGAAACAATCCGGCGACTTGCGCCAAGAATCGCCATGCATGCGGGCACGCTGGTGGCGCCGCCGTTCTTCCAGTTCAGTGCCTGTAGCCATCGGCCTCCCCTGTACTTCTTCAACGGAGATCTCGTCAGCGGCCACTCGTGCATGCGGCGGGTGGTGGAGCTTTTCGGGCCCGATTACCCGATCATCTCCATCGATCCCCATGGCCTCCATGGGGAACCGATTCCGCCATCGATCGAGGAGATGGCTGCCGACCGCCTGCCGCATATTCTGGAGAGGCAGAGCAGCGGTCCTTTCCTCCTGGGCGGCAAATGCAACGGTGCCATGGTGGCGTTCGAAGCAGCCCGCCTGCTGATGGCAGCCGGCCACAAGGTCGATATAGTTGCGATGGTCGACCCGCCGACCGTCACTGCCCGTCCGGCGCCGCGGGCGATCCTCGGGCTGATGAAGCCCATAGTTTCGCCTTACCTTCTGCGGGAGACGTATGAACTGATGGCCCGGCTGGAGCGGTTCTTCAAGGCGATAGCTCAGCTGAGGCAGTTCCCCGAGCGGATCGCCAAGCTGTATGACGCATTGTCCAATCCCAATAATGAGGTTCCGCCGGCGTTATGGGACGCCTATTCAATTGCAATGGCGCAATATCTTCCGGCACCGCTCGAGGTCCCTGTGGCTTTTTACGCGGCCGAACACGAGGGCCTGGCGTGGCGGCATCTCAGCTCTCAACTCGAACTGATCCCGGTCGCTGGGGGACATCATGGCTGCCTGACGATCGGCGCTGAACCGCTGATTGACCATCTGCGGCAAAGAATTGATGCTGTGCTGACGGCGCGCTCAGCCAATTGAACCGCGCACGTCGCTAGACCCTATTGCATAATAGTGATGTTGGGTCTTTGGCGCGAACTTGCGGATCGTCATGTCTTCGATCATGCGCCGGTGCAACGGGCTTACTGCCTCGTCGGTCATGGGATGCTCCTGTCTTGGGTGAAGGTTGCGAACCCCTCATCTCAAGACAGGACGCCGCGCTGCGCTATCCTCTTGGCCGTGCCGCCTGCCGTCGTGCCCTACCGCGCGAGCGGTTTAGTCCAGTGACCCATCTGCGACAACGTCCGCGCGATGAAACCTCGTCCAGAACCGCCAGCGAGTAGGTTGCTGCTTGTTTCGAGTTCGACCGTCAATTGAGTTGCACTATCAGCGGCGCTCTAATTTTCCGCTACTAAGTAAAAAATACTATGAAAGAGAACGATGCAACCTGGAATGCTGCAGATTTTTGTTCGAATAAACGAAGATTCCGTTTCCCCATCCGTCCGGATATTCCCTTTGTTTGCAGAACACGCCATCCTTGATGATAAGCTCATGGCAGACCGGATTGTTGTAGATGACCAACATCTCTTGCTCCCTGGCTGAGATGGATGAATGGATATTGGCAACTACCTGCCTCATGATTTCTTTCCGAAACGGATGGTAGAGATAGAGCATGCTATAGGCGTTGTAATCTTTGTAGGTGATCGCATCCGCCCGCATCAGCGACCAGCTTTCTCGTCCTAGCGAAATTCTGTGTTTTTCCGCTGTCCTTCATACTCCCTCTGAGAAGGTACCGAATAGGTTGTGGCGTCCGGTTCTGTGAAGGGCCTTTCCATGATGGATTGGAGCGGTACGCTAGGAGACCGGCAGAAGACAGAAGGTGCAAGTCCTTCACGGTGAAGGAGTAGCGATCCACACCGGCCCAAGTCATCCGCGGGTCGTCGCGAGACGACGCGTGAAGCGTTGACAGGGGAACGCATAGGCCAGCCATTGAGCGGCGAAATTCCAATCATCCGGAGTGCCGATGCCCTCGTTCCGGCAGAAGGCAATACGGTCGGGCACGCGATCGCGAGTGCCCGATTGGCTCCGCGCCGTCTAAGACCCTGGCATGTGCGCACATCTTCTGCGCGGGAACCGGGAGGTCTCCGCACTGCCCTGGGCTGCCGCGCCTGGGGCCGCACGGGGAAGGCCGGAGGCCGCAGCCCGTGATGCACGATGCGGAGAAGTCGGACTCGCCCAGAGTACCGAGGAAGTCGGCGAACAACGCGGCTTGTGCTGCGGCGGAGCCGATCGAGCAAATGGATGGGACCAAGGGGAATGCGGACTCGCAAAGCACGGTCCGGACGCAGAGCCGGAAAGCCGTGTCCCAGGCGCGAGCCCACATACGAGAAGCCGTCAACAGGAACAAGAAGGAGAAGCCGACGGTGCTCCTGCACCAGGTCTCCGCCGACTGCCTGCGTGCGGCATACCTCGCTGAAGAGGCGCGCAGCCGCCGGCATCGATCAGGTGACGTGGGACCGGTACGCGGAGAACCTCAAGGAGAATCTGAGAGGCCTTCACCGCCGAGTCCAGACAGGAGCGTATCGAACGTTGCCGACGCGTCGGACCTACATTCCGAAGGCGGATGGCAAGCAACGTCCGCTCGCATCGCCGCGATCGAGGACAAGAGCGTCCAGGCGGCGGTGGTCATGATCCTGACGCCAATCTACGAAGCGGAGTTCCTGGGCTTCAGCTACGGGTTCCGTCCGGAGCGGAGCCAGCATGGTGCGCTGGACGCGCTCGCGTACGGGATCAAAGGACGCAATGTCCGGTGGGTTCTCGACGCCGATATCCGGTCGTTCTTCGACACGATCAGTCATACATGGCTGGTCCGCTTCATCGAACATCGGATCGGTGACAAGAGGATCGTCCGCTTGATCCGGGACGCCGCAGGGTGCGGTGATCTCACCGTTGCTTGCGAACCATCTACCTCTACTGTGTCTACGATCTGTGGGTCCACGCGTGGCGCGTGCTGACGGGCACTATGCCGACTTCGCGGTTCCGACAAGCCTTCCGGCGGTGCGTAATCACGTCAAGATGCACTGGTTCCTGAGCCTGCGGCGACGAAGCCAGAGGTATCGCCTGACTTGGTCGCGCATGAACGTCATTGCCGCGAAGCACCTGCCGCTCCCGCGCATCCTGCATCCATGGCCGGAGCAACGCTTCCTCGTTAGCCACCCGGGGTAGAAGCCGTATACGTGAATTGCGCACGTACGGATCTGGGCGGGGCGCTCAGCAATGGGCGTCCCGCGACAGAGTTTATTATTTTCAAGTAGTTAGAGGGCCGCGTGTGCAAGACGTGTGCACCGAGTATCGCCACAATGAGAGCAGTGGATGGCTTTGCGATCCGCACGGGCGCTACCGAATAGACAGCTTGTGAGTGAGTATATCGTCGGAAGACAAATTGTAATTGCGCGGAACGCAGGGACGGCTGTCAGCGCCAAAACAGTTTGCGAGAACTGCGCTTATTGAGGATAAAATCCTCCGGATTATGTTAGGGTTACACCCGAGGGCAGGCCGAGGACCGCTCATGCGTCGTACCCGGTTGGTGATCGCAGACCGACACCCGATCGTTGTGCAGGGCTTGACGTCAGTATTCGCGGCTCATCGTGACTTCGAGATTGTTGCGTCGTGTCACGGTGGAGCAAGCTGCGTCGAAGCGATTCGGAATTTGGCACCCGACGTCGCGCTTCTCGGAGACTCATTTCCTGACGTGACGGCATCTGAAATTCTCGCCATTGCCAACGCCGAAAATCTTTCCACGCGGCTGGTTTTCTTCACCGCATCAGTCGAACATGGCGATCTCGCCGCGGCAATCGCGGCCGGTGCTTGCGGTGCGATTTCGAAGTACGCGAGCCTCGAAACTTTGCTGCAATCCCTGAGACTAGTGGCGAGGGGCATCAGTTTGCTGCCAGAACCGTCCCCAGACTTGGCGCCAACCGGCAAGGAAGTAAACGGCGCCAATGTCGAAGATGTGCTGGCCGTGCTGACGGACCGCGAGCGCGAAATCATGCGTCTGGTTTCTGAAGGCTTGTCAAACAAAGCAATTGCGCGCCGGCTGAACATTTCCCAAGGCACCATCAAGGTGCACCTCCACCACATATATCAGAAGCTTGAGATCAACAATCGGACGGTGCTCGCGGCGCTCGCCATATCACGACGATACGGCGGATTCGGCGCGCTGCCACTTGCAGCACTGACCTTTGCGGCGATGGACGACGTCCAGGCCGCGGACCCGAACGCGTCGAACGGAACCTTCGTCGCCGGCAGTCCCCAAGAGGACGTCATGCTGACCTACGGCATCAGTGGCGGCACCGCCGGCGAAACGATGTTGGACGGCGTAGCATACGCTGTGTCGAGCACCGGTTTCTATGGCACGCGCTACCTCAACGGCGCGACCGGCGTTTACACCCATGGTCCCAGCAATGACGCGGTCAATGTGTTGGCAGCGCCCACGACCGAAACCTCTACGATCACGGTTTCGGACGGCACGCGCTCGGGCAGCCAAACCCATAAGGTCACTATCGGCGTTGCCAATGCCGCACCGGGCCCCCCGACTGCGGCCGGCAAACTCATCAATACCGAGGTCTACAGCACCGCCACTACGTTCACGGCAATCAGCTCGCCGAGGACGAACTCGAGCGGTTACGGCACGTTCATGATGACAGCGGCCGGAGTGTTGCCCTACACGTTCGACAACGCCAACAGCGCTGTGCAGGCGCTCGATGTCGGCGATACCCTGACCGATACCTTCCCGGTGACTACCGCAGGCGGCACCAAGCAAATGGTGACGGTCACCATCCGTGGCAGCACCGATGCGGACCCCAACGATTTCGACAACCTTGCTTTGGGGGATCGCGAAATATCCGAACCGCCATTCGTCGTTGGGACTCCCCGAGGCGACACCATCGCGGGAGGAGGCGATGAATTTCAAATCGATACCGTCAACGGCATCGGCAAGGATGACCCTCTGTATGCAGGATCCGGCAACGACACGATCTACGGAGGATCCGGAACCGTCAACGGCAATAACGGCGCGGATACCATTATCGGCGGATTTGGTGGCGACCGGCTGAAGGGCAGCAACGGCGACGACACCTTCGTCTATCTTGCCGTGGCGGATTCCAGTTCGGCCCAGTTCGATACCATTACCGATTTCAAATCCGGGTCGGACAGGATCAACCTGGCGGCCTTTGGCGCGCTGGCGTTCATGGCGCTGTCTCCGACAGCTACGTCCGTGCCGCCGCATACCATCGCCTGGATCTACGACAGCGCGAACAATCAAACGATCGTGTACGTTAATCAGACCGATCAGACCCTCGATATCGGCGATTCGGCCCTGCTGGAAATCCACCTTCAGGGGGTTGCGTCCGTTGCAGAGTCGGATTTCGTCTACGAGCCGGCAACAGCGACCGTCGCGGCCACCGGCGAGGCGATCGATCCGGCGCTGGCCGCCATGGCGGCGGGAGACGTTCTAACGGAGAGTAGCGCCGAGGCTTCCGCGGAAGCTACCGAGACTGCGCGCGTCACGGACAGCATCTGGACCACAACCGATGAGAGCTTCGGCTTCCATTTCGCGCGGGAGCGGGTCGATCCAACCGGTTCCGCCCGGTTTGCCAGTCTCGGCGAAGCTCCGGAGCATGCGACCGAAGGCGGCGGGGACGCCGCCGTTATCCTCGCCAGCGCGTCTTCGGTCGAGCTTCCGAGCGGTCACACGACCGGACTAGTGGAGGATCACTTCACGTTCGATCAGGGACCGATCCACGCAAGCACCGTCGCAATGACGACCAGCGATGCAGCCGCAACGGTCGCGGGAGGCACGATCGATCATGGCGGCTTCAGCGTGGCAACCGCAACCGCCTCATCGCAGCACGCCGAGCATGGCGTAGCTCCGGGAAGCGCTGCCAATCCCGGCCAATCGCAGCGCGATTTGCACGCCGCCTCTGAAGACGCCTCCGCAGCCGCCGATCAGCACGCCGCGCATGGCGCAACACCGGGGAGCGGTGCCAATCCTGGCCAATCGCAGCGTGACTTGCGCGCTGCCTCTGAAAACGATCCCCCAGCCACCGAGCAGCACGGCGCGCAAGATGCAACATCGGGGAGCGGTGCCAATCACGGCCAATCGCAGCGCGACCTGCATACTGCCTCTGCAAAGGATCCCGCAGTCGCCGAGCAGCATGCCGAGCATGGCACAACAGCGGCAAGCGGTGCCAATCACGGCCAATCGCAGCGTGACTTGCACGCCGCCTCTAAAGACGCCTCCGCAGCCACTGAGCAGCACGCGGCGCATGATGCAACATCGGGGAGCGGTGCCAATCACGGCCAATCGCAGCGTGACTTGCACGCCGCCTCTAAAGACGCCTCCGCAGCCACCGAGCAGCACGCGGCGCATGATGCAACATCGGAGAGCGGCGCCAATCACGGCCAATCGCAGCGTGACTTGCATGCAGCGTCTGCAGACGCGTCCAACAACCCACATTCGGAATCGAACCCGAACGCCGCCAGCAAGGACCAACCTGCCCCCGCCGACGCCGATCACGCGGAGATGGCAGCCGCCCCGGCACTCGGAGATTCATTCTACTTCAAGAGCGAGATGGCCGATTCCAAATATTCGGACACCGTCGATCTGGCAGATGTGGGCAATGGTCGGGCTTCGACCGCGCATGACCGGCACGTTGCCAGACATGATGGGCTGGCAGCGATCCAGGATACAGAACCGGCCGGGCTTTCGCTCGCGGAGCAAAACGCCGCTGATCACGCCAAAATCGCGCAGCATCACGTGCCGCACGATCTGATCGTGTGACGGTGCTGTTTTCCGATGTTGGAGGGCGCGGCGAACGCGACCATCCATCGTTCGTACGCCCGATCCTGCACGGCGCAGGCATCATCGATGGCTGCTTGCCTATTTTCCACCCGCCGTTCGGCTTGCGTTGCTGCGCTCATCCGCGGGTCCGGCAAGAAGCCGGATCCGCCTTGCTGCCGCCCTATAGGGTAGCGATAGCAAGCTCCCAGGAAAGCGGATCGGGGCGAAAAAAATATGCGCGCGCTCTCCCCGGAGACGAATTCCTCTTGCCTCCGTCGCTGCCGGCTTGATGGCGGATCGATCCGATCGCGATACGCCCCTCTTGTCGAGGCGGGACAGCGCGGAAATAGCCACTGATTTGGGGGAGGAGGGAAGCTGTTTATTTTTGGTGAGCAGACTGGACGACCCAAATCAGATCGAATCTGTTCGGCAAATTAGATCTTTCGCGCAGCGGACCCTTCAGCGTTTGGCTGAGAGATGAGCCTTGATGACCGCGGCCATCCGATCCGATGGGGTTCCCGGCGGGAAGAACCCGAGATACTTGCCGTCGCGATCCATCAGATAGATGAAACCTGAATGATCGATGGTGTATTCTGCGGCGCCTTCGATCGCGACCCTGGCGTAGAAGACCCGATACAGGCGCGCGGCGTCGCGAATCTGCGCAGCATCGCCTGTCAGGCCGAGCAGGCGCGAGTGAAAGAACGGCACATAGTCGGCGAGATGCGCAGGCTTATCGCGGTCGGGATCGACAGTGACGAACAACGGCTGCACCGCGTCGCCGCCGGGGCCAAGCTTGTCGACGGCCTCCCCGATCGCCATCAGATCGGTCGGGCAGACGTCCGGACAGGAGCTGAACCCGAAATAGACAAGCATCAGCTTGCCACGGAAATCGGCGTCCGTACGAAGCTTGCCGGTGTGATCGATGAGAGTGAAGGGGCCGCCGATCGGCTCCTTGCCCCACATCACTGCGTCCATCAGCTCGCCGGCGCTGCGTTCGCTCTGCGCGTGCACCACGAGCACTGCACCGAGCAGTCCCGCGGCCAGGACCGAGCCGACAAGGACCCGACCGTTCCTCATGCGCCCATTGTCATACGGACGCCGGTTGTCGAAACCAGGAGCTTGTCCGGCAGCTGCGCGCGCACGGCGCGAGCGAAGTTGTCGCCGCTGCAATGCATCGGGATAATCACGTCCGGTTCGAGCTTCTTGATCTCGGCGACAACTTGATTGAGATAGTCCTCGGGTGCCGGCCCGAGATGGAAGCCACCGACGATAGCATGGATCTTCTGCACGCCGGAGACTTCCTGTGCCTGCCGGACCGAATTGACGATGCCGACGTGACCGCAGGAGCTGATCACCACGAGCCCGCGGTCTTTTACATTGAAACAGGTCGCGTGCTCGTGGATGTGCTCGTCCGGAACGATCTTGCCCAGCATCTCCGCCGGCAGGTAGTGGCTCGCGTTACAGCCGAGACCGTCCTTCACAGCAAATCCGACGTGCGTGTTCGGCAACACTCTTTCGATGCCTGACCTCTTGATCTTACCCGTCGTGAAAGCGTGGTCGGCGACTACCGTCGGGTTTTCCGCCAGAACGACTGAGACCTTGTTCGCAGCCAGCTCGCGGCGATCCAGCGCGCCAAATTCGGCAAGCGCGCCGGGCGCGCCGCTATAGCGCTGGCAGAAATTGTCCTCCCCGCCGGCATAGAGTTTCACATCGGCGGGCAACGCGCTGCGGTACTTCTGCAAAAAGCCGACGAGGCCGCCGTAATGATCGAAGTGGCCATGGCTCACGACCATTGCATTGATCTTGCTGGGATCAGCGCCGGTCAGTTCGATATTGTTGAGCAGAGCTTCCGGCGTATAGCCGAAGTCGAGCATGATAGTGCGCTGCTCGTTGCCGCGCTGTGACTGCAGGTACAGAGACAAACCCCATTGGTTGTGTAGTGCGCGACGATAATCCTGCTGCCGTGGTGCCGGCTCGATCGAGACGTTCCCCACCTTGCCCGGCCGCTCGAAAATATTCTGGCTTCCATCGATCAGCACCCGGATCGAAAGTTTGTCCACCACGGGAACGTCGATCGCGGCTGCTTTGGCGATTTCGATGCAGGTAAAGCTGCCGACGGCGACGGCTCCCCCAACGGCCGCACAACCCCTCAGAAAATCGCGGCGTTTGAATTGCTCGATCATCGATCCCTCCCTGCAATGGAGCCAAGCGTTATCCTTGGCTGGATGACCCCAAAACTGGCGAAGTATAGAGAGCGCAAAATCGCGCCCTTAAATCCAATCAATGAATGAGTAGTGCTTGCCCGCCGAAGGCACTGGTGCTGCGCTCAACTGCAGAACTCCGGCACGGCCCATTGACAGCTCATCGAAGACTACGCCACTTTCGGTGCAGCCAAAAGAGCAGGTTCACTTCCGTTGATCGCACTTGGCGTCGTTTCGCTGCGATGCGGAATTTGGTCCGCTATCGTCGGCGCATTTCGGACATCGAGTAGCAATCAAGCTCGATTTATGGGTACGCCCTGGTTCGAAGGACGACCGCACACAGCGCGAGCCTTCGATGCTGTTACGCTCGCACCGCAACAGGAGCGGCGATGCCGGACTTCCTTCGTACCGCGCGCCGCGCTGAAACTCGGCGCTAGCGTGGCGTGCTGCTGGTCTCGGAACCCGGGCCGCCACCCGTACCAGCGCCTGAACCGGTCGTCGTCTGGCTGCCGCTCGGATCGGGACGCCCGGGCGGATGCGCGGAAGCGCCCGAACTTTCCTGTTGCCCCACAACGCCGGATTCTCCGGAGTCGCGGGTCTTGATGCCTTTATCCGCTTCTTCCTGCATCTGCTTGTCGGATTGCGTCTGCTGGCTGGGCGCCGTCGACTGCTGGGCCTGTGCCGGCGCGGCGATGGCAATGCCAATAGCGGCCGTCATGGTGAGCATTGAGGTTCGCATGAGCTGTCCTTCCTATTGTTCCTCTCCGCACACAACGCGCGAGGCAGCGATCGTTTCCCGAGAGAGTTTTGAAGGAGGACGCTTGGTTGCCAGTTCTGCGGTGCCCACGCAGCCTCTGCGATTACTGCGCGAGTTGCGCCAATCCTTTCCAATCGAAGGCGATTCCGTGGCCGGGCCGGGTCGGCGCCAATGCCATGCCCTGGTCGAGGACGAGCGGGTGCTCGATATACCGATCGAGCCCGAAGCCATGCGCCTCGAGATAGGAACGATTTGGACAGGCCGCGAGAAGGTGGACCGTGACGTCGTGTGCGCCGTGGCTGGTAACCGGAAGATTGAACGCTTCTGCGAGCCGCGCGATCTTCATAAAGGCCGTGACGCCGCCGCAATTGGTGACGTCGGGCTCGGGGTAGGACACCGCGCCGGCCGCGATATAGTTCTTGAATTCCCAGAGCGAGCGCAGGTTCTCGCCGGCCGCAATCGGCACACCGCCGGCTGCCAAGATGCGGGCATGACCGGCAATGTCATCGGGAATGATCGGCTCTTCGAGCCAGGTGAGGTCGTAGGGTTGCAACGCGCGCGCGGCGCGGATGGCTTCCTCGACCGTCCATTTCATGTTGGCATCCGCCATCAGGGGAAAGCCGTCACCGAGATGTTTGCGCATCGCCTGCACGCGCGCGACGTCGGATGCGAGATCCGGGCGGCCCACCTTCATCTTGATGGCGCGAAAGCCCTTGGCAAGATTATCGTCGGTTTGCTTTAGAAGCGCCTCGACGGAGAGATCGAGGTCGATGCCGCCGGCGTAACAGGGCACGCGGGCGTCGAAGCCACCGAGCAGGCCAAACAGCGGCAGATTGGCGCGGCGCGCCTTCAGGTCCCACAGGGCGATATCGAGCGCCGAGAGCGCAAGCACGGGCGGCCCGCCGCGCCCGCCATAATGCAGGCCCCACCAGATATGATGCCAGATGGCTTCGGTATCGTCGGCTTGCCGGCCCTCGATCAGTTCGGGGATTTCCCGCCTGAGAATGTCGGCAATCGCGCCGCCATTACGGCCGACGGTGTAGGTATAGCCTGTGCCTTCAGCCCCGTCTGAATCGCGAACGCGGCATGTCACCAATTCGAAGGCTGCGATTTCGCCATGTGTGCTGTCGGAGAGGGTAACCGTCAGCGGGATCCGATAGAGCGCAGTCTCGACCGTTTTGATTGTTGTCATTGGTTTCCACCCGAGTTTTCTTGGTACATATTCAGTTGGGCGCGCCAATAGGTCGGCTTGGCTGCCTTCCTCTTCCGCCCACTTTACCGTGGTCCCCGTTAATGCACTACGTCCGGCACCGCGGCATGCGTTGCGACTGACCGGCTTCGCAGACCTTAAGTTTGTGTAATCTCGTTGCGGCCAAGTGCGTCTGAACCATCTAAGTGACAGGCGGGAGCGTTAAAACCTGCCCTTCAACTGATACCCAGCGGCCGTGCTCAGAAAGGTGAGCTGGGTCCTTTTGAAATATCCACCGTTAGGCCCTGCCTCGGTGGCTCAGAGGCGCCGATGATGTCTACCCCTCAATCTCGAACTGCCCGCTGGTCGGAAGCAGACGACAAGCTCTTGCGTGCGATGTCTGAGGCCGGAAAGAGCCTCACGCTGATGACGGTCAAACTCAACAGGCCAATGGCGTCCATCAAGGCGCGGGCCGCAGACTTGGGAATTGCCATTCCCGGAACCGAGATCGGAAAGCGCAGGCACCGAAGGTCTGCCTGACACAACGTGCGCCAAGCAGCACCGGGTTAGCTCGATCGAGCTTCTTCCTTGCCAGCTCAAATCGAAGTGAACCCGATGCCATCCTGAAACGTTAGGTCAGATGCCCAACCAGCGAAGACTTACGTGGAGAGCGTCCAGGCCTACCTAGAGCGAAAGCACAGGGAACTCAGGCTGATAAATGACTGCCTGAGGCACCCCTTGCCGTTGACCTGTCCGCGGTCGGTCAGCGAAGTTATCAGGCACAAGTTTCAGCTTGCCGCTGCCCTTAAAGCAGAGCACGCTCAGCACGATTGGAACGTCACCGAGACGGCTTGGGCACATCCCGGCCAACGGCGCATCGGCCCGTTCGAATTCAGATACGACTACCAGCGCGCCGATCTCGATGTGCGCGGCCCCTCGTTCTACGAGCTCGAGTGCGGCGCGATCGATACCATCTATACTGCTTCCGGCATGGCTGCGATCTCGGCGCTGCTGTTGGCTTCCGCTCGCGTGATCGGAGAGGCGGACATTCTGGTCCTGCCTGGCGCCTACGGTGAGACGCAGGAGTTCATCGAAGGCTATGTCGATCGTTTGCGGATGATTACACTGAACCGTCCGTCGGAAGAGGCGGTCGGTCCAAGATCGGCGTCGTCGAGGATTATGCTGCTGGATTCCTCCGCATCCGCTTCCGCGTTTGATGCCGGGCTTCACTGCACGAACGCGGCGCCTGATCTTTCGATTTTCGATACCACCTGTTTCTCCAGCGGGTCAGGCCGTATCCGGAGGGTGTTGGGACGTGCTCGTGAACTGGCTATCCCCATTGTGATGGTGCGCAGCCATACGAAGCTGGATTCGCTCGGCGCAGAGTATGGTCGACTTGGATCCGTGGCTTTCGTTGACTGGGAAAGGAACGTAACCGGCGGATCGAAACTCGGGCAGCTTCCGGCTGAAACACGAAATGCTGTTCGGCTACTGGGCGGCGCGGCGCTGCCGGCGCACTTCCCTCCCTATATCGGCGCACCGTCATATCGAGAGCTGACGAACAAACGGATCGCAGCCATGTTGCGCAACAGCCGCCGCGCCAGCCGATATTTTGCGACTGCGCTCTCAGGCTTGACGGCTGAACTCCATTTCGCCCACGGCCTCTATGTCACCGTCAGCAGCCAGCAACCGCTTGATGAGGCAACAGCTAGACGGGCGGCAGCGGAAATGAGCAGCGACCTGGCCCGAGCGGGTCTGCCGATCCAGCACGCGGGAAGCTTCGGCTTTGATTTTGCTGCGACAGAGTGGTTCCGTAATCCCACAACTGACCGCTATAGCGTCCGCATCGCGGTATCAGATCTTCCCACCGCGATCTGGGATGATCTTACTGAAGCGATCGCCCGGTGGTGGTCGGCGCACCAGCACAGGATCGAAGAATTTTAGATTCCGGCCGTCATTCCCAGTCGGCCGAGGCCTGGGAGCTTCAACGCGGGCCGGCGAATGTCGAGTCCGACCACCGCGCCGAGGAAATTGAATTCCAAACCTTCGACCCAGCCGATGGTGAGACCTAGATAACCTCCAAGGGAAGCGTATAC
The DNA here is from genome assembly GCF_001440405.1 of Bradyrhizobium valentinum. Taxonomy (GTDB): domain Bacteria; phylum Pseudomonadota; class Alphaproteobacteria; order Rhizobiales; family Xanthobacteraceae; genus Bradyrhizobium; species Bradyrhizobium valentinum. Next base: position 21,882 of record NZ_LLXX01000207.1, on the reverse strand, counting down.
CCCGGTGCCGGACGCGGTCAGCCCGAACCACTCACCTCGATAAGGGTAGTCCTTTCCAATGGCGGTCGGCGGCAGGACAGTCTTGAGTTCGGGAACTGCATCAAGCGCTGCTTGGACAAAGGTGTTGGAGTTCGGTCCCGGCCACGCATTATAGTCACCGTATGCACTGAACTTATAGTTCTCGATGACGTGACGGATCTTGGGAATTAGACGGCTAGCTTCAGGACCGTCGACGGCGGCAATGGTTTCCGGGACGGCGCCAAACCACCGTGCATCGGCGGTGAATCCGTTGGTGCGAATAGGCGCGCCCCAGGCAGTATAATCGTAACGCGTGTATGTAGCAGCATTCTGCTCTTTGACGACGATCCAGGTGTGGATGGCGAATATCGCCTTCCATCGAACCGTGCGCGCACCGTAAACCCGGATTACCGCGTCAGGATGGTGGGATGGCAACGGCAAGAGGCCAGCGCTGGAGCGGTCTGCAGTTTGCCAATTTCCTCGGGATTCGCCAAACCAGTAGCGCCCGGCCGACACGCCGACTGGAAAAAAGATCAACAGCAGAATGGTTGCGACTGATTTGAGCAAGGCAAACGCGAGGGCATAAAGTGGAGATGGCCATCCTTATATAGTTCGCTCGTCGTTGGCGCCAGATAACCCCTGCCTTTTGCCATAAGATATTGCCGATCATTTCTGACGCGAAGCTGACCAACGTCCTCAATGATGTGCGCGCCCGCGAAATACATTTGTCACAAATCTGCAAGCGCATCTTCGCTCGCGCTATGCGTCAAGCGCGGGAACAAAAAACACAGGTCGCGATTACTCCACGCTTGCGCAACTTGGGCTTGAGCTGCTCGAAAATACTTTCATGCCTGCTGACGAATGATCTTAGTCTCTCCACGATTGATAGACAGATTCATCGAGCGACGATGTCGCTTTCTGAGATCGGCTGTCATCGTGATCGTCCGTAACGCCGCACCGCCATTCGACCCGGTCTTCGCAATCCGGCGTTCGGCTGAGCGGGCCTGCATTGTTTCCGGTGGGAGCTGCGCCGAATGCTGATCGAAACTTCAGCGCCGCGGATCTTGTATCAAGCTGCGAAACCCCAAATTCTGATCGCCGACGATGATCCGCAGAATTTGATGGCGCTCGACGCGATCCTGGCGGCTCCTGACCGCGAGGTCGTCCGGGCGCGATCCGGATCGGAGGTGCTGCGCCGCGCGCGCCAGAATGATCTTGCGGCTGTTGTTCTTGATATGCGCATGCCCGATCTTGACGGGCTTCAAGTGGCCGCGCGGATGAAGGCGGATCAACGCACTTCGCGGATTCCTGTTGTTTTTCTCGCGGCTTACGATCCCGACGAACTGCAGATCACGAACGGCGGTGCCGCCGGTGCAATCGACTATGTCTTCAAGCCGGTCAATCCGGAACTTCTCCGCGCGAAGATCGACATCCTCGTCGATCTCTTTCGAAAGACCGAGGAAGTACGCCGGCTTGCCGACCAGGAGAAACGGTTGCTCCTGGAAAATTTGCGCATTCAGAAGGAAAAGTTCGCTGCCGAGCAGCGGCTGCGTCACCGCGAGGAGCATCAATCACTTGTGTTGCAGTCGTTGCCGATTGCGCTTTACACGGCAAGCAGCGGTCCCGGTTTGCGACGGCTGCGCTTTATCAACGATAGCATCCGGCGCCTGTCGGGCTTCTCGAGTTCGGATTTCCTGAGGCAGCCGAATCTGTGGGAGGCCAGACTTAACCCCGAAGAACACGGGCGGGTGATCCAGGCGTTTGCGAACATCGAAAAGGCCGGCTCCGCGAGCGTCGAATACCGCTGGCGTTGCGCGGACGGGACGGAAAAGCACGTCTTTGACCATGCCGTTCTGAGCGAGAGGGACGGCCGCCGCGAGCTCCTTGGGTTCTGGCTTGATGTCAGCGACAGGAAGTCCCTCGAGACGGATCTGCTCCACGCAAGCAAGCTGGAGGCCGTCGGCCGCCTGACCGGAGGCATCGTCCACGACTTCAGGAACATGCTGAGTGTGGTGATCGGCAATCTTGACCTGCTTCATCTGCTCATTCGCGACAACAGCGGCGCCTGCCGCCGCCTCCACTCGGCGCTGGAGGGGGCGCAGACCTGCGCCGAACTGACCGGCCGCCTGCTTGCCTTCGTGCGCCGCCGCGCCATCGAGACCGACGTCGTCGATGTGATCGAGACCGTCGAATCGATCATCGATCTGCTGACATGCGCGCTCGGCGCCAACATTCACATCCGCACCAACTATGACAGGGATTGCTGGCCCGTTTTCGTCGACCGGCCGCAGCTCGAAGCCGCGATCGTCAATCTGGCGATCAACGCGCGCGATGCGATGCCCAATGGGGGGAAGCTCGGCATTTGTGTGGAGAATATTCGTCATGCGACCGATCACCGAGGTCAGGAGGCGTCGGAGCCGCGCGAGTATGTGCGTATCACGGTGAGCGATACCGGTGTCGGCATGTCGGCCGAGGTCGCGGAGAAAATTTTCGAGCCGTTCTTCACCACGAAGAACGGCGGCAAGGGAAGTGGCCTGGGCCTCAGCATGGTCAGGCACTTCGTCCGGCAGTCGAACGGCGACATCACCGCGCGAAGCATTCCTGGAACCGGAACTCAAATCTGTCTCGATCTTCCGCGGGCGCAATTGGAGGCTCCGCCGGAAATCGAGCAGACACTGTTTGATCTATCCGCATGACAGCCACCCGGTGCGAGCATGCCAAACGGGTTCGCCCCGGTGTCTTCATTAGAACGTCACTTAAAAAAGGTTCAACGCTCCTGAAATGCTGAGTGCGCAAGTTCGGGAACCCGCTCAGAAGCAACGATATGCACCGTCCTCCAAGTTCGGCGTGTTCAGTTGTAACTGAGTGCAGGGTTGTCGAACCGATGCGGCACGCAGTGCCTTGGGAGGACAAGAGATGCGGGTGCTCCTGGTCGAGGACGAGCCGAAGGTCGCCGCTGTAATTTCCGATATCTTGAAATTCAACGGCTTCACCGCGGATTCGGTCGGCACCCTGGAGGACGCATCCGAGTCCGTCGCGGTAGTTACCTATGACGCGATCCTTCTGGATCGCAAACTGCCTGATGGCGATGGACTCCATTGGCTTCGCCACCGGCGGCGATCGGGATGGCCGGTGCCTGCGCTGATCCTGACAGCCGAAATGGACAGCGTCGACGACCGCGTCGAAGGCCTGAACGCGGGTGCCGACGACTACATCTTGAAGCCCGTCAACATGGAAGAGCTGATCGCGCGACTGCGCGCCGTGCTGCGGCGGCCCGCCACCGCGTTGGGACCGGTGATGCGCGCGGGCAATGTCGAGTTCGATCCCGGCGGAAGGCAGGTGTGGGTCAACGGCACATCGGTCAAGGTGCCGCGGCGCGAGATCTGTCTGCTTGAGGTGCTGATGCGCCGCTTCGGGCGCGTCGTTCCAAAGTCCGCGCTGGAAGAGAGTCTGTTCAGCTATGACAACGAAGTCTCTTCCAATGCGCTGGAAGTCGGCATTTACCGGCTGAGGAGCCACCTCTCGAAATCGGGAGCGACGGTTTCGATCAGAACGGACCGCGGCATCGGCTACATTCTCGAACTTGCGCGTCCGTCTGTTTCCGACACGAAGCCTGCGAGCGGCAAGAGCTCCGAGGTCTCTCGCGCCTGATGTAACAGAATCGTTTCGTTCAGGTGGCACGAGCATGGCGGCCAAAGGGCGGATTGATGAACGTGTGTTCTGTCGACCACACGTTGTTTCGTTTAGCGCATCTGAAGCTCGTCGCGTGATGACGGCACATCGCCGGGTCATTAAGGTCAGGACGTGCAATCCGAAATTCCACGCGCGCTCATTCGCGTCGGAGTTCTGGAACGCATGCAGGGACTCGAAGCTCATCCGAGCACCAGGAGTTGCAGTCGCGCTTACGACGCCCAGTGAAGCGTGAATCTCGAAAAGGCCGGCGACAAGTGCTGATGAAGCTTCGACCATCAAGAGCCCGGACATTGTTGCTCTGCGTTCTTCTTGGCGCTTCCGGCAGCGAAACGTTGGCGGCCGAACAGCCATCTGTGCGCATGGTTCCCTTGCGCAAGCCGGCTGCGCAAGACCAGATGCCCGTCGTCTCGGAGCGTGGCCAGATTCGCCTGGATGTGTCGCGCGGGCAGACGATACGGCTTTCGCAGACCGCGAAGACGATGTTCATTGCCGATCCCGCGATCGCCGATATCCAGGCGCCGTCCAACGACGCGGCCTTTGTCTTCGGCAAGAAGGCCGGTCGAACGAGCTTCTTCGCGCTCGACGACAGTCAGCAGGCGATCGCCGAATACGAAGTCATCGTGACCCAGCCGATCAAGGATTTGCGCGAAATGCTCCGCAGCGAGGTCGGAGATTATGCAATCCAGGTATCCTACACGCCGAACGGCGCGGTACTGAGCGGCACCGTGCCCAATGCCGCTCTGGCGGAGAGTGCAAAATCCATCACGACGCAGTTCCTGGGGCCGGGAGCCATCATCACCAACAAGCTGCGCGTTGCCGGCGCATTGCAGGTGAATCTCCAGGTCCGGGTCGCGGAAGTCGCCAGAAATGTTGCCAAGGAGTTCGGCTTTAATATCAATGCGACCGCGGAGACAGGAAGTTTCCGTTTTGGCTTTGTGAATGGCCGGTCTGCCGTCGGTCCGGCGGGACAAATCATCCGATCGCCGACGGGAGCTGGCTCCGCATTTTTGGGATTTGGCGCTGGCGGCACCAATATCTCCGCCGTGCTGGACGCGCTCGCAGCCGAAGGATTGGTCGCCATTTTGGCGGAGCCAAACCTCACGGCGGTCTCCGGGGAGCCTGCAAGCTTTCTCGCAGGCGGCGAGTTTCCGATACCGGTCGCGCAGGGACTGGACCGCTTCAGCGTCGAGTTCAAGCGCTTCGGCGTCAGTCTTGATTTCGTCCCGACGGTTCTTGCAGGTGAAATGATCAGCATTCGCGTGAAGCCGGAAGTCAGCGACATTTCCAGTCGCGGCCAGGTTCAGATCAATGGCTTTACCATTCCCGCGCTTGCGACGCGGCGCGCAGACACGGTCGTTGAACTCGCCAGCGGGCAAAGCTTTGCGATCGGAGGCTTGATCCGCAAGGGCTTCAGCACCGACATCTCGGCGTTCCCCTGGCTGGGCGATATCCCGGTGCTTGGCGCGCTGTTTCGGTCGAGCAACTTCCAGAAGGACGAGACCGAACTCGTCATCATCGTCACGCCTTACATCGTGCGGGCGGCAGTCAGCGCGACGCAAACGCAGGCGCCGACCGATCGCGTCGCGCCGCCGTCCGATGTCGACCGCGTTTTTCTGAACAGGGTTGCGTCACCGCCGCCCGGGCGGCAGGCGCCCAAAGCCAAGGTGACGCGACCGCTCCAGGATGGGTTTATTCTCGAATGACAAAGAGAACCAGGATGCGCATGACCATCATGTTCTTCGCAGTTGGCCTGTTTGCGCCGCAGCCCGCCGCCTGCCAGACCTATATCGAAACGCCGCCGGCCGTCCTGGTCGCACCCGCATCGCACGTCCTTCTGCTTTCCAGCGGCTCGGGCGGCGCCCTGACGTCGGCAGACCGGCGCCGTCTGGAAGACTTCATATACACTGCGAGCCATGGCCGGCTCGATGCGATCCATGTGGACGTCATCGGGATCGATCCGCGCGCGCGTTACGCGGTGACGCGAAGCGCAATCCGGATGGGCGTCGCACCCTTCAAGGTGAAGGAAATCTACGCGCCCGCCGACGAGCGCTACCGCTTCGCGATCCGCGTCGTCGCGGTGCGCTACACCGCACTTGCGCCGGGATGTCCTTCGCTGGAGATCACGGCGTCGCCCAACGACAATCACTTCGAGCCGACGCTCGGCTGCTCGAATCTTGCGAACCTCGCCGCCACCGTCAATGACCCGAAGGATCTGCTCGTAAGCACCGCGGTGCCTCCGTCCGACGGCGAGCGTGCGGCCATCCCGGTGACGCGCCATCGCGGCTTCAGCGGCAACGCCGCGCTCTCGCCACAGACGGGACGCGGAGCAACGGTCATCAGCGTGCCCCCTGCCAACCCCGCGACGCCGGCAGGTGGCGCAGGCACTGCGCCCGCGCAGTAGAGCGCCATCTAGACGAGGCCGGCGGCCAGCATGGCGCGCGCGACGCGTTCGAATTGCTGGCTTGCGATCGCGCTACCGAGCCGCGGCTTGCGCCGCAGGCTGCGGGCAAGCGCCGCTTCTGCGACAACGGGAATGCGGGCGGACACTGCAATGTCGAGAAGCGATAGGGCGGCTGCGCCTCTTGCGCGGCAGACTACGATCGGCACGGATGTTTCGCCCCTGATATAGCGAAGGCCTACCACCACGCTTTCGTCGCGCACGAACAGGGTGGCATGGCGTGGGCCCATCGGAGGCTCCCGGGCCTGCTCCTCGCGGTGACGCCGGCGCGTGCTGCGCACCAGTGGATTGCCTTCCTGATCCTGCCGCTCGCGCTTGCTCTCGGTGATCGTCATGCGCATCTCGCGCAGGAACAGCCAGCGCTGAAGCAGAATATCGACCAGGCCGGTCGCGAGGAGGAAGGCAATGCCGATGCTGAGCAGCAGTTGCGCCATGCTGCCGAACACGAAGCCGATGCAGCCTTCGCCGCAGATCGGTAGCCGAACCAATGTGTTCAGTGTGCCCGCCACGACGATGACCAGGGTGGACCCGAGCAGAACGCCCTTGACGACAGTTTTCGCAAGCTCGATCCAGTTTTTGAGGCCGAATATGCGCTTGAATCCGGTGAACGGGTTGATGTGTTCCAGACTTGGAGTCATCGGCGCAAGCGAGAACAGAAACCCTCGGTTTATGGCGATGTTGGCCAGCATCGCTGCAGCGACGGTGACCGCCAGCAGCGGCAAGACCGTGCGCCAGCACAGCGCGACCAGCGCCGCGCCCAGTTGCGGCAGCGCCACCTGAAACGGCTGGTTTTGCATATCGACGGCGAGCAGCAGGGCTTCTCGCCAAAGGCCGACGATATTTCCCGAGAACGACCACAAATATGCGATCGCCGCCACCGCGCCTACCGCGCTGACGAAGTCGTGGCTGTGGGAGATCTGCCCTTTCTCGCGCGCGTCCTGAAGCTTCTTCGCCGAGGCCGGCAGCGATTTCTGTTCGCTGGTGTCGCTCATTGCAGAAACCGCTCGAGCTGGCTCTTGATGCCGTGCGTTCCCGCAAGCTCGCCGCGCATGTAGTCCATCAGGTATGTCGCGTAGATGCCGATGAAGACCACGAACACGACGTTCTTCAGGGTAGGCGGCAGATCGTAGGCGTTCAGTTGCGGGGCGGAACGGCTGATCAGCATCACCGAAAGGTCCAGGAGCAGGAACAGCGCGATGACCGGGCCGCCGACCAGCAGCGCGTATCCGAGGATGTGATCGAGCGTCTTGGCAATCGAAAGGGCGCTGTCGAGGGTGAGCCTCGGCGTAAAGCTCGTCACCGGCCAGATCGCATAGCTGTCGTAGAGGGTGCCGGCCAGGATGCGCATGCCATCCGCGGTGATGAAGACGGCGATGGCGCTGATGCCGAGAAAAATGCTCAGCGACGACGCTTGCGACCGCGTTGCAGGGTCGCTGGCGTCCTCGTTGGTCACGCCGCGCTGCTCGTCGATCAATTCGCCCACCGCCTGAATGGCCCAGAACGGCACGCCGAACATGAAGCCGATGAGCGTTCCCACCAGCAGTTCCTTCATTGCGATCAGCACAAGCTGGGCGCTCTGGTGCGGTCCCAGGACGCCGATGCTCTCGGTTGCGTGCCACATCACGGGAAGGCCCAGGGCGAGCGCAAAGCCCATACGGACGACGCCGCCGAGTTCCGCCTTTGTGAACACGGGGAATACCAGCGCAACACCCATGGTCCGCATGGCGGCGATGCCAAGCCCCAGCAATGCGCTCAACGCCACGTCGATGAACTGCTGAAAATCCGCCGATGAAAGCGCTGACGTCATCGCGGCCGATTATCCGTCACGAACGCGTGGTGAGTGCTGGAAATTCCGTAAACAGGCGTCTGGCATGATCGATCAGCGGGCCGGCAAGCAGCGGAGAGAGCAGGCCGAGAACGGCGACGACGACGAGCAGCTTGACGGTTTGCGGCAAGGTCTGATCCTGGATTTGTGTGGCGGCCTGCAGGATTCCGACGATCAGCCCGGCCACCAGCGCCGCCAGCAGCGGCGGCAGCGTCAGCACGAGAAACAGGCTGAGCGACGTGCTCATATGCGTTAGAATGCTGGCTTCTTCCATGATGATGTTCTCCCGCTACTGCGCGTAACTCAAGACCAGCCCGTGTATCAGCCGCGACCAACCGTCGATCGCGATGAACAGGAACAGCTTGAACGGAACTGAAATCACCGTCGGCGAGACCAGCGACATGCCCATCGCCATCAGAATCGTCGTTACCACGAGATCGATGGTGATGAACGGAAGATAGAGCAGAAAGCCGATCTCGAACGCGCGCTTGAGCTCGGCGAGCAGAAAGGAGGGGGCAAGAATCGAGAGCTCGTCCTCGGTGGCGCGATTGCGCATATCGGCCGGCCATACGCGTTCGGTAGCGGAAAGAAAGAACTGCCGCTCCTCCGGTCTGGTAAAACGCTTCAGATAATCCCGCACCGGCTCCTGGGCGCGTTTCACCGCAACGCCCCAATCGTCGAAGGTCCTGTACTGCAGGGTCGGGTCGCTGAGTTGCACGTATACCTGCTCGATGATGGGTGAGCTGATATACATGGTGAGAATCAGCGCCGCGCCATACAGAACGATGTTCGGCGGCACTTGCTGGACGCCGAGCGCGTTACGGACGAGGAACAGCACGACCGAGATCTTCAGGAACGAGGTCGTCGTCACGACGACGAACACCAGCAATCCCAGACCGAAGGTGATTGCGATGAGCGCGAGGATGCCGGGCTGTATTTCAGCCATGGTCGAACAGGCGAATGAGGCGAACGCCCAGACCGTCGCCGACACGCACGATCTCGCCGCGGCCGATGCGGCGTCCGTTGGCGACGATGTCGACCGGATCATTCGGCGATCGCCCGAGTGGAAATACATAGCCAGGCGCTATCGTACGAAGTTGCTCGAGTTCGACCGTCTGACGGCCTAGCTCGAAGGTCAGTTGAATTTCGAGATCGCCAAGATCATCCGTCTCGACGACGCGGGATGCGCCTTTGCCCTCCATTGCATTGATCTCCTGAATGAACTTGCTGTGCTGAAGCGCGGATCGGACGCGCGCCCCGGTTTCGTCCAGGCGTGCGATCGCCCGATATCGATGGCCAAACGTGAGGGCGGCCTCACCGCGCTCGAATGGAAACTCGTCCGGTATCAGCACGTCGCCATGATGCAGGTCCTGCAGCGTGCGCACGGGTAGCCGCACTGCGCCCGCACTGAGGATCGCGACGACCGGCACGAATGTCTCCGCGAGCGGCAATCGCGCCGGCACGGCATGTTGCAGGAGTTTTACGAAGTCTTCGAGGGCGGGGACGTCCAGTTCAAGCTCAAGCTCGAAAGGAATGCCGTCCAGGGCGCCGTGGAAGACAAGCCGGCGCGACCCCGGACCAGGTGTTGTGAGATCGCGCGACGCGCGGCGGGACGATGACTGAAGCCTGAAGGACGCGCCGGTCGCAATCTCGATCTTCTCGAACAACGGGGCGAGCGCGAGCTCGACGAGCATGGACAAGGTCGGCTCGTCCGGGGGATCGTCGGAAAGCCCCGGCTGAATCCGGTCCAGGAGACGGCGCACGGTGGCGTATGCAAGCGTGGCTTTTGCGCTGGATTGGCCCCAGTTGCAGCTCGCTTCGAAGCAATCACTGTCGGCCGGGGCGGGGTCCATCAGATAAGAAGGGGACAGGTCGATGTCGATCGGCAGACCTTCGAGTGACCCTTTGAACGGCGGGCGCCGGACGGAACAGGCGTTCAGAACAGCCAGGTCCGACGGCTCGCACAGCATTCGCGGCTGCCATGGCGCGACGTCGGCGTCGTGCGGCTGCTCTCGATGGGGCGCAAGCGTGCCATAGGCGTCCATCACGGCCGACCGCTCCTGCCGCTGGGGGTGTTCGCATGCCGAATGCTGCCTTGCTCTTCGGTATCCAGCTCATCGATCAGCTCCATGTAAGAGCGGATGGCGTTCTCAAGCCTTTCCTGCAGCAGGCGCGTTTTCCTGACTTCGCGAAACCGCGCGCGATGCTCGGCGGCGGATCGAAGCAGCGCCTGTTCGCAATGCACGAGGTTTGCGCTCGCCGTCTCGGCAAGGCGGTTCGCGCCCGCCACGGCTTCGGCCAGCCGGGCCAGTTCATCGTGCCCGCGATACAGCATTTCGATCGTAACGCGCGCCGTGGATGCGAGATCGCGGTAGTAGCGCTGTTCGCCGCAGCTTCGATCGTTCTCCGCGCGGGCAAGCGCGACTGCCGCCGCCTCGCTTGCTACGCGCGCCCTGTCGCGCGCCGCCGCATCCACCTGCATGAGGCGGTAGGCCTGCTGCTCGCGCAGCGCGCGATAGCGCGACAACGCGTGCACGTTTGTCATGTTCATGAGGCGAGGCGCGCCATCCATCGTCTGGTTTCCTCGAAGGTTGTGCGCTCGTCAGCCGGCTGCCGAAGGAACGATCTGATGTCGTCGATCTTGGCGACGGCTTCGTCGGCAATCTTGTCTGTGCCTTGCCTGTACTCGCCGACCTGGATCAGAAATTCGATCTCGGCGTAGCGGGCGAGCAGGGCGCGTAGCCGCCCCGCTTCGATGCCATGTTCGCGGGAGATCACCGCCTCCATCAGCCGGCTGCGGCTTGCGAGAATGTCGATGGCCGGAAAATGGCCGGAACTCGCGAGCGCGCGCGACAGAACAATGTGGCCGTCGAGAATGCCCTGCGTCTCTTCCGCAATCGGATCGCCGGTGCCGTCGCCTTCGACGAGCACCGTGTAGAAAGCCGTCACCGAGCCGCGCTCACCCATGCCGGCGCGCTCGATCAATTGCGGCAGGATCGCAAAGATTGACGGCGGAAAACCGCGACGGGTGGGCGGCTCGCCCGCGGCCAGACCGATTTCGCGTGCCGCGCGCGCAAAGCGGGTGATGCTGTCGATCAGCAGCAGAACGCGGCGCCCGTCGTCGCGAAAATGCTCGGCAATTGCGGTCGCGACATACGCCGCCTTGAGCCGTTCGATCGGTGACCTGTCGGATGTGGCGACGACGAGGACGGCCCGCTTCAGTCCTTCTTCGCCAAGTTGCCGCGCAATGAACTCCCGCACCTCGCGCCCGCGTTCGCCGATCAAGCCGATGACCACGACATCGGCCTCCGCATTCTTGACGATTTGGGCGAGCAGCCAGGACTTGCCGCTTCCCGGTTCTCCGTAGATGCCGACGCGCTGGCCTTCGCCGCAGCTCAGCAGGCCGTCGATCGCACGCAAGCCCACGCGGAACGAGCGATCGATCAGTTGGCGCGACAGCGGATTGGGCGCCGGACCATGCAGCGAACGCACGCTTTCGCGGCGGTTGATCGGCGCGCCGCCGTCGAGCGCACGCCCGAGGCTGTCGATGACGCGCCCAAGAAGGGCATCACCGACCGGCGTCGTCATGCTCTGGCCGGTCGGTATCACCTCGCTGCGCATCGACAGCCCATGCAGTTCGCCGATCGGCGTGAGCAGCACGCCGTTGCCGGTGAAGCCCACGACCTCGGCGGTGATCGAATGCCCGGCCTGCGCGTCCGCTATGGTGCATAATTCGCCGATGCGGACGTTGGGCACGACCGCGTGGACGAGCGTGCCTACCGCCTTGGTGACGCGGCCCCTGACCGGTCGCGTGTCGATCTGCTTGACCGCGTCATGCAGCCTCGGCAGTTGCGACGCGAAACGAATCGATAGCCGTTCCTCTGTCATGAGGCACGTTGCCAATTGGCGCCGGCGATCTCGATCGCGCTCAACCGTTGCTGCAGGTCGTTCCGCAGCGCCCGGCTCTGTGCGGCAAGGCCGACGTCGATATTGCCGCTCTGGGTGACTATCTGGCAGTCGCCGGGCTTGATGCCGGCGTCAGCCTCCACGCGCAGCAGGCGGGCGTCGCAGGAGCCGTCTTCGTCAAGCGACCGGCGAAGCTGCTCCACCATCTCGGGCGCAACGCGCAGGCGTATGTCGGTTCCCACCAGCGTCGTTACCGCCTGTCGTACGGCCCGCGTCACGAACTCGGTTTCGTCGAACGCGCCGAGAATGCGCTCGACGATGATGATGATCATGGACGGAACAGTGCGCTCGAGCTCATTGAGATAACGCGCGGCTTCGCCGGCCAGATTGGTCGCGACTTGAGCGGCCTCGCTAGCGCCGGCCTCGCGACCCTCGAGAAATCCCCGCTGCTTCTCCTGCTCGTAGGCAGCCTGGGCCAGTTCTTGCATCGATTTCAGATACTGGTGTGCTGCATCGACGGCGCCTGCTGCCTCGCGCCAATGATTGAACTCCTCGGCTCGCACGACCGGGCCGCTTGGCTTCAACTTGGGACGCGCCGGCGGCTCATTTGGAGACATTCGTCGACCCGTCGAGTTCTGACAACACAGGATCCATCAGGCCGAGCGCCAGGCTCTGCTCCGCGTCGCTCCATTCGGGATACGCGGCGCTTTCGGGCGGAAGCCGAACATGCAGTTGCTGTCGCATTGGCGGCGGGAAGGACGAAAACCAGACGTGGAGGCACGCATATCCATCGCGCGCGATGCGTTCAGCCAAAATGCCGGGTGCAATGGAACGCAGCGCAGGCGCGACGCCGTCGCGGCGCAAGCCGAATGCATGGGCACGCTGCCCGATTTGAGCGATCAGATCGGCGACGTCGCGGCCTCGGATCATTTGGCGAAGTGACAGGCCGTGCCAGGCAGCGCCGGCCAGAGACGATGTTTCCTTCAGATCGGCCTGAAACAGACGCTCGAATGTCGCTCGCTGCTCCGCAAGGCCGGTCGCTTCGTCTGCCGGCGCATCGTTTGACCCGCCGGCTTGCCGCTGGATCAGCAACGGCGCAATTCGGTCATGCAGGCGAGCGCAGCTTTGCAGGCGGCAAACAACGGAGGCGGAGAGCCGGCTATCGAGCGCATCAGCCAGTCTGCGCGGATGGGCGGCGAGGACCATCCTCGTGGCATCATACGAAGGCACTTCCTTAGATTCGGAGCGTGGGGTCGATGTGGTCGACATGAAGTCCTCTGCCGGAAGCGCCAACCTCAGGCAGCGCGCTGCGTGACCGTCCGATCGGCGTCACGATCATTCGGGGAGAGACGATTGATTCTTGGCGGGTCATTTCGGGCCGCGCCGGGCACCGGTGACAAACCGCCGGGCGCATGTCGTCCGTGGCGGCGACCGAGCCAGAAGGCCAAGGCGCCGGTCAGGAGCAGCGCGGGTAGGCCCGCGAGGGAAAAGTAGAGCGCCTGAGACGAGCCACCGGCCATCCGTGGCGCCATCAGCCCGGCTTGAGTTGCTGCGCCAGCCGTCCCTGGCGCGGCGGTGTCGATGGAAGGACGTTCCACCGGAACGAGCACCACCGATACCTTTTCGTAGGACAGCCCCTCGATGCTGTTCGCCACCAGCATCTTGACATGGGGAAGCAATGATTTCAGCGGCGCGCGAGAGTCATGACGAATGAACACTGATGCAGATGATGGCGTCGCATCCTGGCGTAACAGATCATTCTTCGGAAGGACCACATGAATTCTGGCCGAAAGAACGCCGTCGATGTCGGAGATCGTCCGCGACAGCTCTTCGCTCAGCGCGTAGATAAAGCGCGCGCGCTCCTCCGTCGGTGACGAAATCAGGCCGCTGCTCTTGAAGACCTCTCCCATGTTGGTGAACGTCCTGCGCGGCAGGCCGTTCGCCTTGAGGAGCTCGATCGCTTGCGGGAGTTGGCGTTCCTCGACGCTGATCTGGCTGGTTCCGTCCTTGGCGAACGAGCGCTCGGCAGCGACGCCGTATTTGTGCAGGAGCGCAATCATGTCGTTTGCTTCGCGCTCGTCCAGTTTGGAGTAAAGCTCCGTCTGGCATCCCGCCAGCGCGCAAAGCAGGAGCGCGAGCGCAGCGAGCTTCACCATTTTATGGACGGCGATCATGTGCGTCTCCGCTTGAAATCCAAGGAGTCCCCGGCGGCAGCTCACGCCGAGGACATCAATTTGTTCATTGAGGTGGTGAAGGCGCCAGTGCTCTTGGTCATCAGGCTGACTTGAATGGATTGTTGATAGACCTGTTCGAAGTTGCGAAGCATGACGTTGAAGGCATCGGTCGAGTTGGTGGCTCCATTCAGCGGCGCGGCAGCGGGGCCGCGCGGCAGTCCGGCGCCGGCGAGCGCAACTGCCGGAGAGTCGGTTGCGGAATGTGCATTAGGCGTGCGCAGCCGCTGATCACCGCGATAGAGCGTTTCCAGCCGGTCCAGAACGTGGTGCCCCACGCCGTCCTGCGGATTTTTTGGCAACGAGGTGAGCTGATACTCGCGTACCGCCGCTACACGCGTAGCCTCGTGCCTGCTTTCCTGCACGCGCGCCGATGCGTGCGATGTCGCCACATTGTTCGCGTCCGACGATGCGTTTGCGACCACGCGGGAAAATGCGCCGGTGGCATCGCCGGTTGGCGCGGCGCCGCCGGACAGGGGCACCGTGTTGGAAACCGCGCCGTTGATGGCCGTCAGCGGATCAAAGGTCATGTGTCGGCTCGGCTTGACGTCTTAAGGATTGTCTTCGTATCGCTCACGATGCGGGAAAGGCTATTGAGGCTAGCTGACCGGAAAGTGACGAAGTCAGCGGCGGCTGTTCCGGCGCTCGTGCCATCAATTCGACGCTGTCATCGATTCGATATGGGCGTCAGATAACGATCAAACGACGAGCTTGCGTAAACGACGGACATATGACGCCAAGAGCAGCCCCTGAGCAGAGTTCCAGCGCATCGCGTCACAGGGCGCGCCGTTTTGTTGCTGCTGGTCTTGTTGTTGCAGGTCTGGGGGCATCGGCGACGCTTCTGCTGCCTTCGGCGACGCTTGCGGCGCAGCTCAAACTGCCCGACACCACGTATACCTACACGATCATCAATCAGGATTTGTCGGCCGCACTCCAGGAATTCGGCAGCAACCTCAATATTAAGGTCAATGTGAGCCAGGAGGTCCGCAGCCGTATTCAAGGCCGGCTTCCCGATCTCCCGCCGCTGGCCTTCCTGAACCGGCTCGCCTCACTTTATAATCTCGAGTGGTACTTCGACGGACAGGTGCTGCATGTCACCTCCGCCCGCGAGTCGCAAAGCAGACTGCTCGTTCCGGGTCCGGTACCGTTTGAACGACTTGCTTCCACGCTTGCGGCGTTTGACGTCGCCGACGAACGATATGCCGTGCGGCCGGCTCCGAACACCCAACTGGTGCTGGTTACCGGGCCGCCGCGATTTGTGGCCTTGGTCGAGCAAACGCTCAATGGATTAATCGCCGAGGAGCAGGCGCGCCCAAAGCCGGCCGAAGCGCGAGTGGGACCGTCGCCGCTTCCGCATGATACGGTCCTGACCGTTTTTCGCGGTTCTCAGACGACGATCCTTCGCAACGGACGGCTGGAAGCTGCCTTCGGCTCGAGCGAGTCCCCCGATGCATCGGCCGGACGCGAGCGGCCTAACGGACGCGACGGCGATCCCAACACGCCGAGCCGGAGCGAAAATTCGCGCTAAGCTTCTGTTCGCGCGTCATCTATCTCTCCTTCCTCAAAAAGTCGACCTCTCGTCAGCTTCCTGAAAGCTGACGCTCATAGCGTCATGTCAGATGAGCGAAGGAGAATTCGTCATGGGTGTACTCGGAGCGATTGGGCAGATCGCGGGCGGCATTTTCGGTGGCCCGGTCGGCAGCATGGTCGGCGGCGCCGTCGGTGGCGCGATTGACGGTAACGGCGGTGGCGGTGGCGGCGAAGCCTCGCAAGCCTTCGAGGCGGAGCTGCAGAAGGCCATCGGGATGATGTCGGTGCAGCCGCTCATGGACATCATGGACATGGGCCGGGAAGCGCTGGAGGAAGAAGAGGATTCATAAGGTTACGGCGGCGTTCGCAAGAGAGCATGCGCCCCGAACAGGTGCGATTCGAACGGCAGGATGCCTTCGGAGCACAAGGCGTCAGGTTGCCGCGTGGCAACCTGGTGGCGTTGCGCTGGCTATAGACATCGATCGAAGCCATGGCGTGACGAAGACGCGAAGACATCAAGGACCAACGACAGGAGATTGAACTATGGGCGGAATACTTGGTGCTGTCGGCAACGTTGTGAACACGGCTGCAGGTGCAGTCGCTGGCGGCGGTAACGGCGGTGGCGGAGCGGCCGGCGGCGACTTCCAGGGGATGATGGACCAGCTCAAGCAAACGTATCAGGAGTCGATGCAGAAAAGCATGGAACTGCGTCGCCTGCAGGTCGATCAGAACACGCAGAAGAAAGTGGCCGACGAGCGCGTTCAGTAATCATCGGCTTCAACATCGCGGTGCGCGCGTCACTGCGCGCACCGCGCACGCGTCGTTTTCCCATCGCGGAACCGCCTTGCAGAACGCAGCCTTGCGGAACGTCTGGCTTCCAGCCAAGAAAATTCGGAGCGAACCATGTCATTGCCGTCCAATTGCCTGACGATGTCAATTGAGTCCGGGCTATATGCCGGTTCGTCGCATGAGTTCACGCCAGGGCGTTATACGATCGGCAGCTCGGTGGACGCCGACATCGTGCTGATGGAGGCCGATGTAGAACCGCTTCATGCCCTGATCGATGCCACGGGACCCGAAATTCAGGTCGAGGCGCTGGCCGGCAGGATTTCGCTCGGCGCGCAAAAACATCTCGCAACTGGAACGCGGCAGATCGTTGCGACGCCGCTGCGGATGAACATCGGCGACGTCCAGCTCCATTTCCGCCGTGCCGAGGATGCGGGCCCGCAATCGCAAGGCGGCCCGTTCGGCGCTTCGATGCCGCGGTCGCGTCTATTGATGGGTGTGGGACTGGTCAGCATCGTCTCGATCGCGCTGATGATGCACTCGATGGCGGACGTGCCGATCTCGCAAACGACAGGTGCGTTTCGCGGCGACGTGCGGCAGGTGCTGCTCGCGTCGACGGCGAACGTGCCTGACATCTCACCGGCTGAAGTTGCCAGGGAAGCTGTGCCGCGTGAGCGGGAAGGCGGCTCCAGCGTTTCCGATCTCGCATCCGACAAGGTCAAGGCCGCAGCCGACGCCATGCGGGCAGAAGTCGAGCGCATGGGCATTCTGAATGTCCTGATCGAGCCTGGCGTCGGGATCGTCGCAGCGACCGGGACCATCGATCCGAAAGCCGCGGCGCAGTGGCAGACCGTTCAAAGGTGGTTCGACGAACGCTTCGAAGGCGACATCACGCTGGTGAACGGCGTCAGCATCAAGACGGAAAAAGTGCCGGTGTCGTTGTCCATCGAAGGCGTGTGGCGCGGAGACCATCCCCACCTTCTGATCAGAGGCCAGAAATACCTCGAGGGCGCCATGCTCGATGGCGGGTGGGCGATCGAACGCATCGAGGCCGAAAAAGTGCTGTTGCGGCGCGAGGGCAAGCTCGTCGCCGTTCGCTACTGATGTGATGCACGCCTTGACCGGAACCGGGTGCGGACGATGCCCAAGCTGACCAGCCTGCCACCGGGTGTACGCCTCGACGCGGCGATCGAACGAACGCTCGCCGCGCCAGGTCTGGATGGCGTCTCCCGCAGGCATCTGGATGAAGCGCAAACCATCATCTCGCGGGCCGGTCAGCACAACGCCGTTTCGGGCTTTGCGGGCCGGAATCTGGTCGACGCGTTGATGACATTCGTGATGCCGCGGCTGCGCAATCCCCACGTCCTGCAGGCCGAGCGCTATCGCGCGTTGCTCGAGCAGTTGCAGTCGGACCTGGCCGGCAGCGCGGACGATCGAATCGTTCGCGAAGGAGTGTTGACCATCCGGCGCGAACTCAAGCGGCTGTCGCAGTTGCGCCAGAACAGCAACAGCCTGGTCGAAGGTTAGCCTGCGATGCGCGGCGTGATGCGGAAGCCAGACCCCTCCGATGATCCGCCACAGCAGCGATCCGGCGCGATAGTCGGGGCCGATCAGCGAGATCTGCTCTGCGCGCTTTCCTATGTCTATGTGGCGTGCGGACAGTGCCGCCGCGCGCTTGCCCTGCTGCGCCTTGTCGAGCGGGCACGGCCTGACGACGTCGAAGCGATCAGGCTGTTGGCGTACGCGCATCTCGCCAACAAGGACGGAGCGGCCGCGCTCGCGGCAATCGATCGCCTGGAGGCGCTGGACCCCGATCCGGCGTCAGAAGCGCCGCTTCTGCTGCTGCGAAGCCATGCGCTGCGTCTTGAGGGGCAGACGGCTGACGCGCGCCGGCGGTTTGATCAGTTTGTGTTTGCCCGGTCGCAAGGAGGCCGCGCGTGATGGAAAGATTGAAGACGTTGATCGCGCGCGCTCCAGGCAGCCCGGACCTGATGATCGCGCTGGTGCTCGTGCTCACCGTCGCCATGATGGTCCTGCCGATGCCGTTGCTGCTGGTCGATCTCTTGATCGGCTTCAATCTCGGATTTGCAGTGCTGCTGCTGATGGTGTCGCTCTATGTGCTGAGCCCGCTCGAGTTCTCCACATTGCCGGGCATCATACTGCTGTCGACGGTTTTCCGGCTGGCGCTTACCATCACCACGACGCGCCTCATTCTCACCCAGGCCAATGCAGGCGACATCGTCCGGACATTTGGCGAATTTGTCATCGCCGGCAGCGTTCTCGTCGGCCTGGTGGTCTTCCTCATCGTCACGATCGTGCAGTTCATCGTGATCGCGAAGGGTGCGGAGCGCGTCGCCGAAGTGGGAGCGCGCTTCATTCTCGATGCGTTGCCGGGAAAGCAGATGGCGATTGACGCTGAACTGCGAAATGGCGACATCGACCAGGCCGAGGCGAGGCGCCGGCGCGGCCGCCTCGAGCAGGAAAGCCAGCTCTACGGCGCGATGGACGGCGCAATGAAGTTCGTCAAGGGCGACGCCATCGCCGGGTTGGTCGTCATTGTGGTGAATCTGATCGGCGGCATCGCGGTCGGCACCTTGAGCCGCGGCATGCCGTTCGTGCAGGCCGTGCGCGAGTATGCGTTGCTGACGATCGGCGATGCGCTGATCTCGCAGATTCCCGCCTTGATGCTTTCGATTACTGCGGCGACCGTCGTCACGCGGGTCACGGGCGATAGCAAGCTTGATCTCGGACGCGATATCGCCGGTCAGCTTTCCGCAGACCGGCGCGCGCTACGGCTCGCTGCGATCGTCCTGCTTGCCATGGGCCTGGTCCCCGGATTTCCGACCGCGGTATTCGTGGTGCTGGCACTCGCATTCGGCGCGGCAAGCCTGGTGGCAGGAACGAGATCGACTGCGGGCGACGAAGATGCTGCGATCTCCAGGGACGGCATGGGGGCAGCAGCCGATGTGCGCGCGGGCGCCCCACAGCGCATGCGTGAGATACGCCAGGCCGCACCGGCAGAAGCCCCACCGGTCGTCATACTGCTGTCGGATAATCTGCGTCCCATCGCAGAGACTCAGAACTTGCGGACGAAGATTGATGAGTCGCGTGCCAGTCTGGCCAATACGCTGGGCATTCTGATGCCGGACGTCGGCATCGTTTTCGATTCCTCGCTTGGCCCATCACGATTTCGCATCGAGGTGGAAGGTGTGCCGGTTGAAGAAGCTCACGCTGATCCGCAGCGATTACTGTTGTGTGATGATCCCGTGAATTTGGAACTCGCCGGCATCCCGGCGCAGACAGATGGCGATGCCAAATCTTCCGGGCAGATCTGGATCGATACCGTACACGAAAGTTCGCTGTTAGCGGCCGGCATCGGCTATCAGGACTGCACGGATGTCGTTGCCACCCGTATGCGGGAAGTGCTTGCGCGCAATGCTGCCCGATTTATCGGCATTCAGGAAACCAGGGCGCTGCTCACGCGGCTGGAAGGCCGGTATGGCGATCTTGTGAAGGAAGTGACGCGTACGACGCCGGTACAGAGGATGGCCGATGTGCTGCGGCGCCTGGTCGACGAGGGCGTTTCGGTTAGCAACCCTCGGCTGGTTCTCGAAGCGCTCGCCGAATGGGGCGAAAGGGAAGCGAATGTCGTGCTTCTGACGGAATACGTCCGCGCTGCGCTCAAGCGACAGATCTGTCATAAATATGCCAATGCCCACAGGATCGTGCCTGCTTACCTGATCGAGCGTGCTGCAGAGGATACTATTCGTGGCGCAGTTCGCGATACCGCCGTGGGCCCCTATCTCGTTCTCGATGACAAAGTTTCGGAAGGGCTCCTGGACAGGGTTCGCCGCATCGGAGCGAATGCGCATTCGGATCACAATCGCCCGGTGATTTTAACGTCGATGGATATCCGCCGCTTCGTGCGCGGATTTCTCATACGCAACGGTCTGGACATTCCGGTGCTTTCGTATCAAGAGTTGGCAGGCGACTTTACCATTCAACCGATCGGTACGATCGGGCTCGCTGGCAGCTTTGGTTCCGATTCGGCTCCGCGATCTGGATCGTTTCCGCAAGGTGTCGTCCCGGCCGTCGGCTGACCGCATGGCTGGATAGCCGTGAGGTGCGCGTTGAGTAACGGTCCGCAGCCGTCGGGATTGCGCGCGGCATCGAAGTGGCTGCGCTCGCTCGCAGCACCGTTGCTTGCGCTCGGCGTAGGCGCCTGCGCAGGAGCGCAGCTCGGCACTGTCGCCGGATCGGCAGACCCTTCGACCGCCAGCGCTGATCTCGACACCGCGGCGCTGACGCGGCTGGCGGAGGCGGCCGAAAGCAACGGCAACGCGCTCAACGCGGCAAATATCTATCGCCGGATTGCGGAACGCCAGCCGTCCGCAGCACAGCCCAAGATCGATCTCGGGCGCGCGCTCATGCGCAATGGCGACTTCGATGGGGCAGACGCCGCGTTTCGCCAGGCGCTTGCGATAGCCCCCGGCAATGTCGACGGCCAGGTCGGCATCGCGCAAGTTTTGCTCGCGCGACAGCAGCATGTAGAAGCCCTTGCTGCGTTCGGCGCCATTCTCGAACAGCATCCAAAAAACATCAAAGCGCTCAACGGCGCCGGAATTGCATTGGACGCTGTCGGTCGACACGCCGAGGCGCAGGAACACTACAATCGCGCTCTCGCGGTTGCGCCTGAAGATCGCGCCGCGCGCAACAATCTTGCGCTCTCGAAGACGCTGGGGAGCCCGAACGTCCGGTAGTTCGTCCGGCCCTCTGGTGTCAGTTTCGCATCAGCTTTGAACGCTAGCTTTCGTGCGACTGTCACGGTCGCCGGTCCTTGCCTATGGATCGGCAAGCCCGGCCGTGACGCGAATTGATCGACGCTCCGCGCACACACGGAGGCAGTATGTCGCCACGAGCCAGTGCCGTCGCAGCCGATCGGCGCGACGTACCGCAGAATGAAACCCGACCGGAAGCGTCAGGCGCGGCGTTTCAAAACGCCATCGACGCGGCGCGGGTGTCCTCAGAAGAATCGATACCGCATGTCAATGCGGGCGATACACCGATCCGGAGCGCCAACGACAATGCCGCAGATGTCGCAGCGGCGGCGGTGCAGGACGTCTCGCCGCAGCGGCAGCAACAAATTGCAGATTGGGTCGAACGGCAGTCGGACCCCAGCGGAGGTTTCCTCGGGATCGGCCAGACATCGACTACCGAGAAGGTCGTGGGTGCGCTGCGCGGCCAGTCCGAACTCGGAGCCCTTGACCAGCAACAGCAACGATTGCTGATGGACCGGATGCTCGATCGCTGGACCGCGGGCCGCGGCGAGGGACCGGGCGGCGCCGCCCATCTTTCCCGGTCGCTGGGTGACGCGCCTGAACTGCGCGCCGTCGTCGCCGAGCGCACAGCGCTGCAGGCGGCCGAACTTGCGCGCG
>NZ_LLXX01000206.1:374-44656 GCF_001440405.1 Bradyrhizobium valentinum | reverse complement strand
TGGTCAACGGCTATACACTGGCGGTCGAGATACCGTTTCTGGCAGCATAGAGGTCCCGCACGCACGCTGCGCTGGTCGGATGGTGGTGGCAGGTGCTGTTTGGCAAGGACGAGGGGAGCGACGACAATGTGAACGCAGGCAGCGCCCCGTCGACGTCTGCTTGCTGGGTTAGAGCGGACGTGGAGCAAGGCCGCCCGGACTTCGCGTTTTGACCCTTAGCGGACGAAAAAGATGGCGCCATCGGCAAGTGGTGTTGGTCGCGAATGCAGCTCGATGGCGGATCCGCGTTAGCGTAATCCGCCATGTCACGACGATTGTAGAAAAGTCGCGGATCACGCTTCGCTGATCCGCCCGACGGCCTGCCACTAAACGTGCAGAACTGGCGATGACTTACCATCAGTTACATCACACCACGAGACAGCCCTAGATACGTCGTGCCATCTCTGAGCCTTTCAATAGCTCGGCCAGCGACGATGTAGTCGATGTCACTGGGTGTTAGGCCGATATCCATCAGCTCTCTGTCACTCAGGTCGTGCAAACTGACTAGCAACCTCTCGCGTTGGCGCCGTTTTCGAAACGCATGCCAATATCCCCGGAGCAAACTCAAGACGCTCCGCGTCGATGCGACTGGTGGTCCAGCCGCTTCCTTTTCCGAGAAAGCGTCTCTCACCGCTGCGATGGAGGCATCGGGGCACGCCTCGGCCAAAGCATTGCCCGAGGCGTCTTTCACCAAAGCGATGGCGAGGTCGAGGCCGAGCCCTGCGGCATCGCGCCCGGTCTCGGATGTGAGGTTCGTCTGTTGGGATGGCATCGGATGCTCCTGCTGTTATGCCGGCAGGGAGCGTGGCCAAACAAAAGGCCCCGTCCGATGCCGGCGGGGCCTGGTGAAAAGATCGCGTCGTCGAATTCCTAGCGCACGACTCCTTCCACGGCCCAGCGAGAGCGGGTCATGTGTTTACGGGTCCACGATACGCACGACGTTTTGATCATGAAGCGTAGTTACCACGGAGATCGCACAAAATCAAGAGGTGTGCCGGTGCTACGCGCATCCTGGAGGCGAGTGGGTCTGTTGTTGAGTGCAGTCCGGACTTCGCATCAGTGATCCTTCGAGAGCCGCTTGTGACCCGAAGCGGACTATCGAGGCTGACAAGCGTCATCGCGGCGGATAAGTTCTCCACGGGTATGCGCCCAAGAATTTGAGAGGCGGCGACATGGATATCCGTGCTCCCGACCAGAGATATAACCCTTACCGCATCTTCTCGCGAGAGCAGTGGGCCGAACTGCGCAACGACACGCCGATGACGCTGGAGCCCGGCGAATTCTCGCGGCTGCGTTCGATGCATGACCGCCTCGACCTCAAGGAGGTCGAGGAAATCTATCTGCCGCTCTCGCGCCTGTTGTCGATCTATGTCGATGCCACGCAGCGGCTTTATTACGCACAGCGCCAGTTTCTCGGCATCCGCGACCGCAAAGTACCCTACATCATCGGTATCGCCGGCTCTGCTGCGGTGGGTAAGTCGACCTCCGCGCGCGTCCTCCAGGCGCTGCTCGCGCGATGGTCGCCACGGCCCAAAGTCGATCTGGTGACAACCGATGGCTTTCTCTATCCCAAAGCGGTGCTGGAGCGCGAAGGGCTGATGCAGAAGAAGGGATTTCCGGAGAGCTACGATCGGGCGCGTTTGTTATCGTTCCTCAGCGACATCAAAGCCGGACGAAGCCCGGTGCGGGCACCGGTCTATTCGCATTTGACCTACGACATCGTTCCGAACCAGTGGCAGGAGGTCGACCAGCCCGACATCCTCATTGTCGAGGGCGTGAATGTCCTGCAGACCGCCCCGTTGCCGCGCCACGGCAAGGCAGTGCCCGTCGTCTCCGACTTTTTTGACTTTTCCATTTACATCGATGCCGACGTGTCGGTGCTGCGCGATTGGTACGTGCAGCGCTTTCTGACCTTCCGCGACACCGCGTTCCACGATCCAAGGTCCTACTTCCACCGTTATTCGCTGCTGTCGGACGATGAAGCGATCGCCACCGCAACGGCGATCTGGGAGCGTACAAATTTCGCCAATCTCGAGGAAAACATCCTGCCGACGCGGCCGCGTGCGACGCTGATCCTCACCAAGGGCGCCGATCACGTCATCGAGACGGTGGCGCTGCGACGTCTCTAGCGCCGAGCGTACTAGCCGTTTCCACAGCCCGAGAGTCTGGATTTGGCACTAAGCCGACCAACTTCGTCGCTTGCGGCTCGTCTGGTATTGAGAGCAGTCCGGCCTTCGCATCATTGATCCTTCGACCGCCGCTTGTGACCCGAAGTCAACATACTCCCGGATAGAAAGTGCTGTCTGCGTAGTATAGTCTGATCCGAATATCGGTTGTGAGGGAGGAAACTATGCAAAGGACACTTGCTTCAGCATCGCTGGTCGCCGCGATGGTGGTCGGCGTAACCTTTCCATACGCCGCAAACGCACAGGCTCAGCTCGCGCAGGCTGGTGAAGACGTTGCGCAGGGCATGTCGCGCGAGCGACTAGATCGTATCGCGGGCGTTATGAAGCAAGAGGTGGCCAACGGCACGTTCTCGGGCACCGTCACGCTGATCGCAAGGCGCGGAGAGCTGGTCCATTTCGAGGCAAACGGCTTTCAAGACGCGGCCAAAACTAAGCCGATGGCGAAGGACAGCATATTCCGCATGGCATCAATGACTAAGCCAATCGTGACGGTTGCGGCGATGATGCTGGTCGAGCAAGGTGTCTTCAAGATCAACGATCCGATCGCGCGGTACCTGCCCGAGTTGAAGGATTTAAAAGTGGAGGTGAGCAGAACGAACGGTGACGGCACCACAACGACCGAAGATCTGCCAGCGAACCGGGCAGTCACGATCCAGGATCTTATGCGCCATACATCGGGCTTTTTCTATGGTGGCGCCATGAAGTCCAAACGGCTGAAGGACGCCTACGAGCAGGCCAATATCGAGGCTGGCGAGCAAGATATCACCGGCGACGAGATGTTGAAGCGGCTAGGACAAATCCCGTTAGCTTATCAACCTGGTACGAATTTTCTCTATTCGATCTCGGTGGATGTTCTGGGCCTCCTTGTTGAACGCGCAACAAAGAAGCCGTTGGACGTTGTGCTGCAAGAAATGGTGATCGGCCCGCTCGGCATGAAGGACACGGCATTCTGGGTACCGGGGGAGAAAGCCTCGCGGTTGGCGGAGGTGCTTGATAGCGATCCCTTGAAGAAATTGTCACTACGCTTCTGCAGGACCGAAAGCGAAATCAAGATGTCCTACTTGAAGGGTGGCGCCGGCATGTGTGGTACTGCTGAAGATTACTTCAAGTTTTTGCAAATGATCCTGAACGGTGGCGAGTACGAGGGCAAGCGGTATCTCTCGAAGAAGACTGTAGAGTTCATGCTGCAAAACCATCTGGTCGGCATGGGTGGTTCGACGGAAGCTTCAACGGGTCCCGGCTACGGGTTTGGACTTGGTTTCGCCGTTCGTCTGCAGGACGGTTTTGGTTGGAGCCCGGGCTCAAAGGGCGATGCAATGTGGGGCGGCATATTCGGAACCAGTTTCACCCTAGACCCCAAAGAAAAACTGCTCGCCATCCAACTGACACAAGGTGCCACCGCCCGCTTGCAAAGCCGGCATTTGTTCAAGAACCTCGTCTACGGCGCCATGGTCGAGTGATGGAATAGTGGGCTTGGCGCTCCGATCGCGAAAAGCGCCACTTCGCCTCTTGGCATATAGCAGACTCGCTGAAGACCTGCCCAGATGTCCGCTTCTGAGCGGAATCCCGACATCGCCAAGTACACGGCTCCTTTCAGACTTATGAGTAACGCGCTAGTTTAGCCCTTCACCGTGACCGCACGCCCGATCACGGGCTGGGCGGCGACCGGCGGGTTGGCGGTTTGCGCGGCGAGTTCGCCGATCAGGCGGTCGGCATCGGCCGCGATAGTGTCGGGCGCCTGGATCACCAGCCGCTCCAGCGCCCAGCGATACGATGAAATGCGCCGCTCCAGGCATTGCTGGACCCATTGCACGATCAGCGTGTTCTCTTCCATGCGGGCAATCGCATCGGCCTGCTCGCGCGGCGACAATTCCGACACCATCTTCAGGCTGGCGCTGCGCTTGCGGTCGAGCTCGATGACGCGCGCGGCGGAGGCAAAGAACGGCTCGAACCGCGTGATGTCGTTGCGGACGTCCTCGATCAACTGCTGATAGCGCGAGGTGTGCGAGCGGTGCGGTTCGTCGATCAAAGCACGTCCATAGGTCGTGCGGTCGAACACCACCTTCTGCCGCCACGGCGAGGGCAGCGGCTGGTAATCGCCGAACACACTCTTCCACGCCGGGCGCGAGTGCGGCGGCTCGATCAGGGGATAGGCGAGATCGCGAAGCTGACGCTCGTTTTCGGTAAGCTGGAAGTGCGAGGGCTTGAGACCGACGCTTGCCGTGGCCTCGGCGCCCAACCAACGATGCATGTCGTCGTTGCGCATGTCCGCGCGGGTGCGGCCGAAATCGCCGCCGCTGCAGCCGCCGAGCGCGGCGCTTGCCGCGAGCAGCATGAGAGCCGGGAGTGACCGAAGCCCGGTGGTCCGGATCGGGAGGCACAGCTCCGGCATTTCAAATGTCCGTCGTTCAGGGGCGCCGACGGCGACGGCGACCGGGCGCAGCCCCCTCTTCCGGTCCGCGCCCGTCGCCGGTCTCGCCGGCTTTACGTTCGATGCGGACAACGGGAAGGATCAGCACGGTACCCAAGCCATCGCGCGGAGCGCCATCCACGGTTGAGCCCGGCCGCCGCGAAGCCGCATCCGCCGGAAATTCAATGATGGTGCCCATGTTCCGTTCTCTCTGGTTGCCGCACGGACACGATCCGGCCAGCGACATGCCATTATTCAGAACAGAACGTGGTTAACGGCATCTTAATTTGTGTAGGCGGTAGAGTTACGGGTTCCGGAGCTCCCTTCCGCTCGCCGAAAGCTCGCATTTTATCGGATTCCTTCACGGGCTGTTTTCCTTAACCAACTCTTAAAGCGCCGTGCATAGGCTGACGCGAGGGATTACCGAAGTCGCGTACACCTGACATGACCGCCACTCCATTGTTTCCGGGATTCGACGGGCTGATGACGCTCTCGCGCCGCGAGGGCGTCGATATCAGGCCGACCTTGCTGCGCGTGCTGACCGACCTCTATGTCCAGACCAACGCCCATTCCGCCGACGAGGAGCGGCAGTTCGTCGAACTGACGTCGCG
Organism: Bradyrhizobium valentinum; assembly: GCF_001440405.1. Taxonomy (GTDB): domain Bacteria; phylum Pseudomonadota; class Alphaproteobacteria; order Rhizobiales; family Xanthobacteraceae; genus Bradyrhizobium; species Bradyrhizobium valentinum. The sequence goes on along the minus strand of NZ_LLXX01000206.1, from coordinate 39,410 downwards.
CCTGATCGATCAGGTCGACGACGCCACCCGCGCCGCAGTGCGGGCGCGACTCGCGATCTATCCGGCGACGCCGGCCGAGATCATGGACAAGCTCGGGCTGCAGCGTTCGCACCGCGGCGAGCCCCTTCCGCTCGCGGCTGCGATTGCCGCAGCTCCGACCAGCGCGCCGGCGGTGAAGCCGCCGACCGAAGCGCAATTGCGGATGGCGTCCAACCTGTCGATGCGGCCCAACGATGCCGCCGAAATCAGCGACATGTTCTTCGCGGCCGGCGCCAGCGAGCGCGCGCTGATCCTGCACAATCTCGCCGACACGCCGCTGAAAGCCTCGGCGCGCATTCCCGCAGCCCGCGCCGCGCGCGCGATCCATATCCTGGAAATGGCCGCATTCGCCGAGGACACCGCAAACTTCGCGCTCGAACTCGGCGAAGCGCTGATCCTGCCGCAGCGGATTGCCGAACAGGTGGTCCACGATCCCGGTGGCGAACCGCTGGCCTGCGCCGCGCGCGCGCTGGACATGTCGAGCGCCGCATTCCAGCGCGTGCTGCTGTTCCTCAATCCCGAGTTCGGCTCCTCAGTGCACCATGTCTACAGGCTGTCGCGCCTCTACGACCGGCTGAGCGAGCGGTCCGCGCTCGTGATGCTGGCGGCGTGGCGCGGCTCGACCATGGCAGTCACCCGGGCCAAATATCGCTCAGCGCTGTACGACGATGAGCGCCATCACGCCCGCGCGGCGACCTCGCAAACACGCTCCGCAGTGCAGCCCGGAAGTTCTCCGGCGACACGCACCGGCACCGACGGCCCGAAACGCTAAGACTTCGCCAGATCCAGAAAATGCCGCCCTGCCCGGTCCTCGGTCTCGACGATCCAGGCGTCGGGATCGAACCGCAGTTCCTTGGCGAGACGCTCTTCCACCGATTGCTCGGGCACCGGCTGCGGCGAAGCCGGCGCGAACAAGCGCTCGGCCGGGCGGCTCTCGTCATAGACGGTCTGCGGCGCCGGTGCATACAGCATGGCGCTGCCGTCGAGCAGCGCCACCTTGACGAACACCGCCCCCGCCTCCTCCGCCCCGCGCTTGCGCACGGCGCCAAAGATTCCCTCATTCTGGCAGCGGCGCAGATAAGCGGCCACCCAGATGGATGATTTCAATCGCATGGTGGCGACGATAGGCCGGCGTGTTGTCGGAAGCTAGTGCGGCAATCCCGAAGTCCGTCACGCTTCGCGGTGCATTTACTTCGCATGATCATATGTCTCATAGAGCCGCCTGCAGGTCAGCCAAACGGAGCCTAGCTTCGTTCCCAAGGGGCCTTACCTTGCATCGTGCGCTTGAGGCGCCTGTTCGGCGATGGTCGCGCTTCGAGGCGCGCAACAAAGTCTGCGTAAGCTTTGACGCCCACGGCGCGATCGAGCAGCGCCTCCTCCGCGGCGCGTCGGGCCGCCTCGAGGATGAAGTCGGTGCGCGTCTTGCCTTGAACCGTGGCTGCCCAATCGAACAACGTCCGATCCTCGGGCTTGATGCGCATGTTGAGGGTATCGCGGCTCGCTGACATGGTCCGACCTCCTGATCGGGACCCTAATCAGCTTTGCAATGACATTACAAATGGGAGCGTGTTCCGCTCCCCTAGTCGATCGGATGGCCGATCATCGCTGTGAGCTCCTTCACCAGGCGATCGGACATCTGGCCGGTCACCGGGAGCTTGCGGTCGCGCTCGAATTTCGAGATCGCGGCCTGGGTGTCCGCACCGACCGCGCCGGTCGGCTTCAACTGGCCGTAGCCATACTGCGTGAGTGCGCGCTGCACCGCCGCCACGCGGCGTGCGCCGGCGCTTTGCGCAGTGGCCGGAATCGGCGCCGGCGGACGTGCCACATTCGAAGGCGCAGCCGTGGGCGCACCGGTCGACTTGACCAGATTGGTCATCGGGTCAGGGTTTTTGGAATCACTCCTGGTATCATTCTTGGGATCGGCGCTCTTGGTCTCGGCGTGTTTGGGATCAGCGCTCCTCACCTCGACCGGCCTGATTTCCGGCGGCTCTGCCTCGACCGGCCTTGCGGTCAGTTCGGCCGGGCGTGGGCGCGGCAACGGGCTCACGACGGGACCTTGCGGCGCCGACAGCGTCACAACCGAACCGAACATCGGCGAGGGATGGCGGCCGGCCTGCAGGAACAGCGCGTTGGCGACGATGGCGCAGATCGCGGCAGCGGCGAGCAGACCCGCGACCATGTCTTTCGGACTGTGCAGGAAGATGCGCATCACGAGGCCGCGCTCCACCTCCGCTTCGATCGCAACCGCTTTCGCGCTGCGACGGCGGCGGCGCGGCATCTCGTCATCGTCGTCAATTCGCCTGGGCACGTTTCTTCACCTGATGGGCCTGATCCTGCGATTCCGGCCGCGGCGCCGGTTTCAGCGTCGCGACGTTGTTTGAAGGCGTCAGCAGCGGCGCAATGTCAAGCGGCAAGGCAACAGCCACCGTGGTGCCCTCGCCCACCCTGCTCTCCACGTTCATCTCGCCATTGTGCAATCCGACCAAGCCCTTCACGATCGACAGGCCGAGGCCGGTGCCTTCGTGCTTGCGCTGATAGGTCTTGCCGGCCTGGAAGAACGGATCGCCGATCCGCGCGAGATCCTCGGCGGCGATGCCGACCCCGGTATCGGTGACGGTCAGCATCAGCCGCGATCCCTCGACCGCGGCGGAAACCGTCACGCTGCCGCCGCGCTCGGTGAACTTGATGGCATTGACGACGAGGTTCAGCGCGATCTGCTTGAATGCGCGCGGATCGCCGTTCATCAGGGGCAAGTCCTCCGCCGCGCGGGTGATCAGATCGACGCCGTTGTCGCGCGCCTTCAGCGCCAGCAAATTGCAGCAGTGCAACAGCGCCGCGCGCGGCGCGAACGGCTCCGGCGAAATTTCGAAATTGCCGGTTTCCATCTTGGACATGTCGAGGATGCCGTTGACAACCGATAACAGATGCTGGCCGGAATCGTTGATGAGCTGCGCGTATTCCTTGCGGCGCGCGGCGTCGATCATCATCGCCTCTTCGTGCACGATCATCTCGGAGAAACCGATGATGGCGTTGAGCGGCGTGCGCAGTTCGTGGCTCATGGTGGCCAGAAATCGCGTCTTGGAGGCATCCGCCTGCTCGGCAGCGGTGCGCGCCAGTTCGAGTGCCTGCTCCTGAACCTTGCGGTCGGTGACGTCGCGCATCACGGCCACAACCTCAGCCTCGGGCGAGCCCTGCTCGAGCGGCCGGCAACCCATCTCGACCCAGATGAAATCGGCGGAAATGTTCTGGCCGCGAGCCGCGTCGCGGCGGAGACGGAATTCGACGCGTTGCTCGCTGCCGCGTGCGGCATCCGCTAGCGCTGTGAGATAGGCCGGACGATCGACGACATGGACGCGGTCGAACAGGCCATGACCGGTGAGCCGGGCGATCGGCGTGCCCAGCATGGCTTCCGCCGCCGGCGAAATGAACTCCACTGCGCCGTTACGGTTGTGCCGCGAAATCACGTCGCTCATGTTTCGCGCGAGCAAGCGATAACGGTCTTCCTCGAGATAGAGCAACGCCACGGAAGTGCGCGCCAGCGATTCCGCGCTGACGGCCAGTCCCGCTGCATAGAGCGTCGCGGAAGCGACGCCAGCCCCCATCAGCACGCCGTGCAGGGCCGCGTTCGGCTCTGCCACCGGCAGGAGGTGAAAATGTCCGAGCGCGATCAGCAAGGCGGCGCATGACAGCGCCAGCGCGGAGGCGAACACGACCACGCGGCGCGAGGCCGACAGCGCCGCTTCGAGCGGAACGACGATGAGCCAGACCGCGGCGAATGATTCGATACCGCCGGTGGTCACGGCGACCATCATGACGAGGCCAGCCAGCGCCAGCGCGGAGAGAATATGCGTGCCTTCGTAGCGGCCGGTGCGCGACAGGAACCAGGACAACAGAATGGGTGCGGTCAGCCAGGCGAAGGCCGCGACCTCGAGCGCCGTGGGCGCGCCGCGCATCGCCAGATAAACCGGAAAGGCTGCAAGCGCCACCAGGCTGCCGAGCAGCCGTGGCGCCATGAACGCGCGATGACGCGCACGCGTCAGCGCATCATATCGTGCCGAGGGATGCAGCAACGCATCGAGACAATCGCGTATGATACTCAAAACAGTCACGGCTCTCGCGCTTCGGCTTGTTCGTCAGACAGACGCGCCGGAACGCCCCCTATTCTTTGCGCCACCGTGTCAGAGCGAACTTAAGCGAACGCTAAGGCGCAGCGGATCGGCGCCCGACACCGCGTCTTCGCCGGAAATTTGGCACCTCGCGCGACCTTCATGGTGAACGACAGGTTTCCAGCGCGACCGATCTATGGTTTCGAAATGGTGGATGCGCCGCTTTTCCCGCGCTCACCGTCATCAATCGAATATTTACGCAGAATCAAATCATTGAAATTTTCTGCCAATTTTCGCCGAATTTACCTCAACGCAAACACTTACGATTTATCCACGACTGGTAGTCAGAAACGAAGCTGCGGGTTAACCGCAGCACAACCATAAGACGACCGGGGTCGCGAGATGTTTTTTCTGCTTCGCATGGCATTCTGGCTCGGGCTGGTGCTCGTGCTGCTGCCCAGGGAAAAGACGCCTGACTCGGACAAGGTGCCGCAGATCGGCGCGTCCGAAGCGGTATCGGCTGCGACCGCAGCCGTCTCCGACATGAGCCAATTCTGCAAGCGTCAGCCGGCGGCCTGCGAGGTCGGCGGTCAGGCCGCGACTGCGATCGGCCAGCGCGCGCAGGATGGCGCCCGCCAGTTGTACAAGATCATCACCAAGCCCGATCAGCCCGGCGTCCCGGACAAGAAGCCCGACCATACCAGCTCGATCGGCACCGCCGGCGACGCGGAGGCCGTGGTGGCGTCGCCCGCCGACGCCTTGACGGAGGACGACGTGGCGATCGAATTTCGGCTGCCGCGGACGCCGCTGGCCGCAAAATAAGGTCGCGGAACCGGTTCCATTTCCGTCGCTTTCGTTTGATCCGCATCCTATATAGGCCCTAAGGAAACCGACGCGGGCCAAGATGACGATCGACGAAATCAGAGACAATTTCGAGCTGCTGGAGGAATGGGACGACCGCTACCGGTACGTCATCGAGCTCGGCCGCACACTCGATCCGATGCCGGAGGCCGAGCATTCCGCCGAGAACAAGGTCAACGGCTGCGTCAGCCAAGTCTGGCTCTCCAAACAGATCGACCGCAGCGGCAACGGCGAGCCGCGGCTGAAATATTTGGGCGATAGCGACGCCCATATCGTGCGCGGCCTGATCGCAATCCTGCTCACGCTCTATTCGGGCCGCACGCCGCAGCAGATCCTGGCAGCGGATGCGCTTGCCGTATTCGACGAGTTCGGATTTCGCGATCACCTGACGCCGCAGCGTTCCAACGGCCTGCGCTCGATGGTCGAACGCATTCGCTCCGACGCGCGCGAGGCGCTCGCTGCGGCTTCCTGACGTTCAGAGCTTATAATTGACGCGTTTTCTGCCGCAGATAAGTCTACGCAATCTGCGTAAACTTGATTGATTGCTATGCGAACCGGTACCCGCTTCGCTTGAAAACGCTCTGGTCTATTTCCGCTTCCGCGCTTGCTGCCCCAGCCCCATCTTCTTGGCGAGCTGTGAACGCGCCACCGCGTAGTTCGGCGCCACCATCGGGTAATCCGGCGGCAGGCCCCATTTGTCGCGATATTGCTCAGGCGTCATGTTGTACTGCGTGCGCAGATGGCGCTTGAGCGACTTGAAGCGCTTGCCGTCCTCAAGACACACCAGATATTCGGGCGTCATCGACTTCTTTACCGACACGGCCGGCTTGGCCGGCTCGAGCGGCGTCTCGGGGCGGCCGCTCGACACCCGCATCAGCGCGGCATGGACCTGGCTGATCAGGTTGGGGATTTCCGAGGCCTGGGTCGGATTGTTGCTGAGATAGGCCGATACGATATTGGCGGTCAGTTCGACGGGCGTTTTGCCGGCGGAATCGGTCATGGCTCAACCTTCTGGGATCGCGAATGCATCGGGCGGCCACACGGTTCGAACAGCATCAACCGTGCCTATACATCCGCGGAATCTCGTACAACTTGGCGAATATGAACGAAGTGCCGGGAAACTGACAAGAACGGCGGCGCTTTATTTTCAAAGACCGGCCTCGCGGCAAGTATTGCCGATTTCAGTGCCGTTGATCGAGATGCGCACGCAGTTCATCGATCGAGGCGAAGCGCATCATCCCCTCCGGCATCTGGGCCTCAATCGAACCATCGGAATAGAGCGAATAGGCCATGCCATCGACAACACCCGATTTCAGCACCGTCACTGCCGGCTGATCCTCGCTGCGCGCCGGTCCCCCATTGGTTTCTGTGAGCGACGGGGGCGTGCGGCCGCCGCGCCGCTGCAGCGGGGTTTCACCGGGCTTTGCGCGATCCGCCTTCGGCCAGGTATCTTCGAACGATGGCGGAGGCGGCTCGGCCGATTCGACCGGAGGCACGGCGGGCGGCTTGGAGCGAAGGTCTGATGACAGCAGATCGGGCGGCAGCGGTTCACCGGCCCGGGCCTGGGCGCGCTCGCGCTCTTTCCGCGATGTCGAGGAAAACAACAGGTTGCGCTTTGGCTTGGATGCCGATGGTGGTGGTGGAGGCGCCGCGTCTTCCGGAAACATCGGCTCGGGAACCGGATGGTCGCGCAGGACAGCTTCATTCTGCCAAGGCGGCGGTGCGGCCATTGGGCCGCCGGGCTGTTCGGCGGCCGGGAAGCCGCCGCCAATGGAAGCGGAATCCCGCGGCGATGCGACAGGGAGCGCCTGCCGCATCGTGACGTCGCTACGCGCTTCCAGCACGCCAGTACCGAGCCGCCGCGCGATGTTCTTCAACTCCCGGACCGTCATCCAGAGCGCGAGCATGATTGCGCCGCTGCAAACGCCGATCACGCCGGCGATGATCAGCGTATTGCCGGTGCTGAACTCCTTGATCGGGATACCGGAGCCGATCGCCAGCAGGCCCGCCAAAACGAGGCCGATCCCGGCGATCAACATGACAACCATCATTGAACTAACCCCTCAGCCGCGCCCGAAACGCTCGCAAGCCGCCCCACGCCACGATACCGTCATATTGTGTGCACCGCCAACCGCCAATTGCGTCCAGGGTTCCGTAGTAGCTTCGTCCGGTTGCAGGATTCCGGTCGCCGGCGATCTTTGCCATTCAGATACCGTTCAGCCCGCCGACTGTAGTTTTACCCGCTACCAATTACTGCCCTTTTGTTGCATTGCATCAGGGATTTAAGCCACAATTCCCAATTACTTGGAAATGGAACTGCGCTATATGGATACCCGGGGAATGAGGCTCAAGAATATCCGAGCTGGGCCATAGGGGACGCTGGGTTACCAATCGCCATGTCAGCCATCACGACTTCTGCTCTCGATACGCCCGCGCGGCGCTCGGTGGAGCGGACCTGCGACGACCTTGCCATCTTCGTGCTGGCCGTGGTCACTCTCGTCGCGGGTCTGACTTTCCGGGACTACGGGCTCGGCTGGGACGACTACACGCACGCCGAATATGCCGACCTGCTGCTGCGGATGTACGGTTCCGGCTTCAAGGACACCGGCGCGCTGTCGTTCGCCAACCTTTATATGTATGGCGGCGGCTTCGACATGGCAGCAGCCCTGCTGCACAAGGTCATCCCGCTCGAACTGTTTGAAACGCGCCGTCTGCTCGGCGCCGTCGTCGGCTTGATCGGCCTTGCCGTGACCTGGCGGCTGGCGCGACGCGTCGGCGGCCCGCTTGCCGGGCTTGCGACATTGTTGCTGCTGGCGCTGTGCCCGACTTTCTACGGGCACATGTTCATGAACCCGAAGGACGCGCCGTTTGCCGTCTCGATGGTGATCCTGATCCTGGGTCTGGTGCGCCTGGCGGAGGAATATCCCGCGCCCTCGCCGCGAACCATCCTGATCGTCGGCCTCGGCGCCGGTCTCTCCATCGGCTGCCGGATTCTCGGCGGGATGGCGGTGGTCTACGCGATGGTCGGCTTCGTCCCGCTGCTGATCGAGGAAGTTCGCACGCAAGGCTGGCGCGAAGCGATCCGCCGCTTCGCCCATGTCGTATACGTGCTGCTGCCGGGCCTCGTGCTCGGATACCTGATCATGGGCCTGGTGTGGCCGTGGTCCATCATGGAGGCGGACCATCCCTTCAAGGCGCTGACCTATTTCTCGCACTTCTTCGAAAAGCCCTGGAAGGAGATGTTCGACGGCGCGCTGGTGTCGGTGCCCGATATGCCGTGGTCCTACCTGCCGACGCTGTTCGCGCTGCAGCTTCCCGAGGTACTGCTCGCGCTGTTGTTCGCCGGCATCGTCGGCACCTTCAGGTCGCTGTCGCGCGCTGATGTGTCGGCCCGCCGCAAGACGATCCTGCTGATGCTGACGCTGGCGGCCAGCCTGCCGCTGGTGATCGCGATGGTGAAGCGTCCGGCGCTCTATAACGGCATCCGGCATTTCGTTTTCGTCATCCCGCCGATGGCGGTGCTCGCCGGCGTGTCGTTCGCTTGGGCCATGACCTGGCTCAAGGATAATCACCGCCGCTGGCAACCTGCCGCACTGGCGGTGTTCACGTTCGGCTTGCTGTTGCCGCTGAGCGAGATGATCCGCCTGCACCCTTACGAGTACACCCATTTCAACCACATCGCCGGCACCGTTCGCGGCGCCGACAGCCTGTTCATGCTCGATTATTGGGGGCTGGCGCTGAAGCAGGCGTCTGACGGCCTGCGCGAAGAGCTGGTCGAGCGGCAGGAAGTGCCGCCGCTGGGACGTAAATGGAAGGTTGCGGTGTGCGGTCCGCAGCGTCCGGCGCAGGTCGCGCTCGGCCCCGACTTCACGATCGGCTGGGACAGCCAGTCCGCCGATTTCGCGATGACGCTGGGCGAGTTCTACTGCAAGGGCCTCACCGCCCCGGTCATGGTGGAAATCAAGCGTGACGATGTCGTGTTCGCGCGTGTCTATGATATCCGTGGCCGCGGCATCTCCACGCTGCTGGCAATTCCGGCGCCCTAGTAGCCCGCAAAGGCATGACTGCCACCCGTGACGCCTGCCTTGCTGGCCGTTCGGCACGGGGCTAGGCTCGCTCTCGAAAATCAGCAACGCACGGGAGAAAGCGCGCCATGTCGCCAGCTAAAGCTCGCTTGAAGCAAGTTCCCTCCGGCATGACGGACGCCGAGTGGAACCAGCGCATCAATCTCGCGGCCTGCTACCGCCTCGTCGCGCTGTATGGCTGGGATGATCTGGTCGACACCCACATCTCGGCGCGCGTGCCGGGCCCCGACCATCACTTCCTGATCAACCCTTACGGCCTGATGTTCGAGGAAATCACCGCGTCGAGCCTGGTCAAGGTCGATCTCCATGGCAATCAGCTCAGCGAGAGCGAATACAGCATTAATCCGGCCGGCTTCACCATTCATTCGGCGATCCACGAGGTGCGCGAGGATGCCGGCTGCGTGCTTCATCTGCACACGTCTGACGGCACGGCAGTCGCAAGTTGCATGGAAGGCCTGCTGCCGATGAACCAGACCGCGCAATTCGTCACCCACGACCTCGCCTATCACGATTACGAAGGCGTGGCGCTGGATCACGACGAGCGCCCGCGCCTGCAGAAGGACCTCGGCGACAAGAACCACATGCTGTTGCGCAACCACGGCACGCTGACGGTCGGCCGTTCGGTCGCCTCCGCCTTCGAGCGCATGTACCATCTGGAACGGGCCTGCACGATGCAGGTGCGCACCCGCATGCTGGGTCCGACCGCCTATCCGATCGAACAGGCCGTGATCGACAAGAACGAGCGGCTGTTCGCCAATGCCGATTTTGCGGAACGGCGCTCGACCGAACTGGTGTGGCCGCCGCTATTGCGCAAGCTTGATCGAATCGACCCGAGCTACAAGACCTGAGCCAGGCAAGCGCGCGAAAGGTTACAGCGGCGTGACGGTACTGGTGACCGGCAGTTCCGGCCATTTGGGCGAGGCGTTGGTGCGTACGCTACAGGCGCAGCGGCGCGAGCCCGTCGGCATTGATGTTCGGCCTAGCGCGTTTACGCACCATGTAGGCTCGATCGCCGACCGGGCTTTCGTGCGCCGTTGCATGAAGCACGTCACGACCGTGCTGCACGCCGCCACGCTGCACAAGCCGCACGTGGCGACGCACAGCCGCCAGGACTTCGTTGACGTCAATATCACCGGCACGCTCAATCTGCTCGAGGAAGCCACTGCCGCCGGCGTCACGGCGTTCGTTTACACCAGCACCACGAGCGTCTTCGGCGATGCGCTGGTTCCGCCGCCGGGCGAGCCGGCGGCCTGGATAACCGAAGACGTCACGGCGGTACCGAAAAATATCTACGGCGTCACCAAAGCGTCTGCGGAGGATATGTGCCAGCTATTCGCGCGCAATCATTCACTTCGCGCCATCGTGCTGCGCACCTCGCGCTTCTTTCCCGAAGAGGACGACAATCGCGCGGTACGCGAGGCCTACACCGACGCCAACGCCAAGACCAACGAGTTGCTCTATCGCCGCGTCGATATCGAAGACGTGGTCAGCGCGCATCTGCTGGCGGCCCGTCACGCGCCACCGGCCGGTTTCGCGAAATACATCATCAGCGCCACCACGCCATTCTCGCGCCACGACGCGGCGGAACTGCGCGCCAACGCGCCGCTGGTGGTCCGCCGTTACGTGCCGGATTATGAGGCCGAATTTGCGCGGCGCGGCTGGACGATGATTCCGGGCATCGATCGCGTCTACGTCAACGACCGGGCGCGGGCCGAACTCGGCTGGCAGCCACGCCATGACTTCCGCGCGCTGATTGCGCGGCTGCGGGCTGACGAGGACGTTCGCAGCCCGCTGGCACGCGAGATAGGCAGCAAGGGTTATCACGATCAGGTTTTTGGCGAGGGTCCCTACCCGGTGGAGTGAAGACGCGGTGAGAAATATCCGGTGCAAGCGCTGCGCGGATGCGCTAAACTGCCGGCCACATACCTCTACACGTCCGGAATCAAAACGCCGCCCAATCCCGGGCGGCGTTTTTGCCTTAGGGCACATGCCGTAGGATGGGTAGAGCGAAGCGAAACCCATCATCCAGCCGCGCTAAGATCGCTCGCCGAAACCCGCGCCTAGCTCCGCAACATCGCCCGCCCAATCTTCGGGATAAATTCCAAGCTTTATCATGCGATGAAACGACGAATACGGCCAATCCTTAACCCGCGTTACAAGTCCATGCTTGACCGGATTGATATGGACGTAGTCGATGTGACGCCCAAAATCATCCTCATCGCGGATCGTGTGCTCCCAATAGCGCCGCTGCCAGATGCCGCGCTCGCCTTTGGCGGCGCGGCTAGCTGAAACAGGCTCGCCGACTGGGAAGTTGCGTGAAAACGTCGATTTGATCAGCCGCCAGCGCGTCGCAAAATCCCGATCGCCGCCGGGTAGCGTCCAAACCGCATGAAGATGATCGGGCAGTACGACAATCGCGTCGGTCGTGAAGGGATGGCGCTGCCGTGTCTCACGAAACGCAGCGCGCAACTCATCGATGTGCAGTGTCAGCAATCGGAGATGCCTCTCCGCCAGATTGACGGTGAAGAAAAAGCTGCCTCCGGCGACGAAGTTGCGACGATAGTTGGCCATGGCACTTACTGGTGCGGCGAGATGATGGGTTTCGCTTTCGCTCTACCCATCCTACAAACGCGCTACTTCGCCCCTTCCGCGAACGCCCCCAAAATCCGCGCCCAGGAGCGGATGCCCTTATGGTAGCTCTTCAGGTCGTACTTCTCGTTCGGCGAATGGATGTTGTCGTCGTCGAGGCCGAAGCCGACCAGCACGGTGTCGAGGCCCAGCGTGCGCTTGAAATCCGCCACGATCGGGATCGAGGCGCCCGAGCCGATCAAAAGCGCCTCCTTGCCCCATTCGTCCGTCAGCGCGCGCTTGGCAGCCGCTAGCGGCTTCATGTTCCAGTCGAGCGCAATCGCCGGCGCGTTGGAATGGTCGGTGAACTCGGCCTTGCAGTCGGCAGGCACGCGCGTCCGCACAAAGTCGCGGAAAGCGTTGCGGATCTTTTCCGGGTTCTGCCCTTCCACGAGCCGGAACGAGACCTTGGCGGACGCTTCCGCCGGGATCACGGTCTTGGAGCCCTCGCCGGTATAGCCGCCGATGATGCCGTTGATGTCGCAGGTCGGACGCGAGGACACCTGCTCGATCAGGAGACGGTCCTTCTCGCCGGCAGGAATCGAGAGGCCGATCGGCTTCAGGAACGACTCCGGCGTGAGGTTGAGATTCTTCCACTGCGCCAGAATATCCGGCGGCAGGTCCTTCACGCCATCGTAGAACCCGGGGATGGTGATGCGACCGTTGTCATCGTGCAGGCCGCCGAGAATGTTCGTCAGCACCCGGATCGGGTTGCGCGCACCGCCGCCGAAAATGCCGGAATGCAGGTCGCGATTGGCGGCCTTGATCTTGACCTCGTCATAGACCAGCCCGCGCAGCGAGGTCGTGATCGCCGGCGTGTTCTGGTCCCACATGCCGGTGTCGCAGACCAGCGCGAAATCGGCCTTGAGGTCGCTCTTGTTCGCTTCCAGGAACGGCACGAAATTCTTCGATCCGATTTCCTCCTCACCCTCGATGACGATGGTGATGTCGACCGGCAACGATCCCGTGACCTTCTTCCAGGCGCGGCAGGCCTCGACGAAAGTCATCAACTGGCCCTTGTCGTCCTCCGCGCCACGCGCAACGATGATCTTTCGGCCATCGGCGTGATCGGTGACGACGGGCTCGAACGGCGGGCGGTGCCACAGATTGAGCGGATCGACCGGCTGCACATCATAGTGGCCGTAGAACAGAACGTGAGGCCGACTGCCCGCGCCGCCATTGGCTTTGGCGACGATCGCGGGATGCCCAGCCGTCGGCCTCACCTCGGCCTTGAAGCCGAGGGTCGCGATATCTTTCGCAAGATGATCGGCAGCCGCCTTGCACTCGCCGGCGAAGGCCGGATCGGCCGAGATCGACTTGATCCGCAGCAGCGCGAACAGGCGCTCGAGGCTGTTGTCGAAATCGGCGTCGATATGGTCGAGGACCGGCTGGATCTTTGCGTTGGACATGCTGATCATCCCTGGCTGTGAGCCTTGTTATTAACATCGAGTTGTAGCTTGCCTGCGGCCTGAGGCAAGGCGGCATCCGCCGCAGGCGGATGGCGCATGTGCCAGACCAGCCCAGCCGTGAGCAGGATGGTGGCAGCGAGATTGTTGCCATAGGCCTGCAGGTCGATCGGGAACAGTGGAAGCGACAAGCACAACAAACCGCCCGCCACGGCGAGCAGCGCCCATGTGCCGGTTCTGACCGCGGGTCTCGGATCATAAGCGGCGCGATGGGCCAACACGGTGATCGGAAAGAACAGCCACAGAAAGTAATATTGCCGCGCCAACGGCGAAGCGACCGTCATCAGGCAAAAGAGGATGCCGAGTTCCTCGGCATCCGACCGTTCGGTCCGGCGCGATGCCGGCGGCATGACGGCGACATAGCCGAGCCCGATCGCGAGCGATATCGCGAGCACCATCCAGTTCGCCGTCCTGTAATCGAGATTGGCGACGTTCATCGTGCGCACGGGCTTGGACGGGTCGTCCTGATTGTAATTCACGGGCCGCGTCAGGCGGTGCGTCACTGCGATGATCGACTGGTTGACCCACGACCAGTTCTGCTCGTCGCGCTGTCCGAACCCCTTCTCCGAACTAGACCCCACCATGCCCTGGTACCAGGTCTTCAGCTCCGTGACGTTGTGCTGGAAGCCGCGAAACGGCGCCGGCAGCACGAACAGAAATACGCAGGTGAACACCAGCATGCTCGCGGCCGCCGCCCACTGTCTTCGCCACACCAGATAAGGCAACACCGCCACCGGAAACACCTTGATGGCGGTCGCCAGCGCAAACATGCTGCCTGCCATCCAGCCTCGCTCGCTTCGCAGCAGCCAGAACCCGTAGAGCATCAGCGCCAGCAGCAGGAGGTTCGGTTGGCCGAGGTCGAACATGTCGAACACGAAGGTGACGGTGACGAAACCCGGCAGCGCTTCCAGCCACGGCCCAGGTTTCCGCCCCGATCCCGCCATCGCGTGCGAGAACTGCGCCGTCATCCACCACGCGACGATGTTGAGGAACGACAGGCACAGATAAAGCGGGATCTTGCCGAACCAGCTCGGGATCGCGAGCAGCAGGGCCGACAGCGGCGGATAGATGAATTCGAAATAGCTGCCGGGATCGTCGGGGTAGAGATTCTTGCCCTGCAGCACCTGCTGCCCCGCCCAGAACCACAGCGGATAGTCCTTGGTCTTGCCGTTGCCCCAGATTTCCGGGACGAGGACATCGGCGGTCAAGGCGATGCAGCAGACCAGAAACAGGACATCGAGCGGCCTTCGTAGCGACGGATATCTCAGCACGCGCTCGTTCCAGAAGTCAGAGGGGAGATCGTAGCTTTACCGCCGCAGCAGTCCGCCAAGCGCGCCGCGCACCAGCGCGCGCCCGACGGAACTGCCAAGCGATCCGCCGACCGACTTGCCGAGATCGGCGACGATGCCGCCGACCACCCTGTTGGTGACCGAACGGGTAACGTCTCGCGCGATGACCTGACCGGTCGACAGCCTGCCGCGCTTGACGTTGGTGCCGAAGATCGTGCCGACGATCGAACCGATCTGGCCGAGAATTCCGCCGCCGCTTCCGCCGGCATCCGCACCGTCCGCAGGCGCTGCCGTTCCTGCCACGCGCTTCTGCAGCATCTCATAGGCAGATTCGGCGTCGACCGCGGTATCGTATTTGCCCTTGACCGGGCTCCTGCTCATGATCGCCTTGCGCTCTTCCGGCGTAATCGGCCCGATCCGCGCCGTCGGCGGCCGGATCATCACGCGCTCCACCATGGTCGGCGTGCCGCCGCCTTCGAGGAACGACACCAGCGCTTCGCCCTTGCCGAGCTCCATGATGACGCGGGCGGTGTCGAGCTTGGGGTTGGGCCGGAAGGTCTGCGCCGCTGCATTGACCGCCTTCTGGTCGCGCGGCGTGAATGCGCGCAGCGCGTGCTGCACGCGACCGCCCAATTGGGCCAGCACTTTGTCCGGCACGTCGATCGGGTTTTGCGTGACGAAATAGACGCCGACGCCCTTGGAGCGGATCAGGCGGACCACCTGCTCGATCTTGTCCAATAGTGCCTTCGGCGCGTCGTTGAACAATAGATGCGCCTCATCGAAGAAGAACACCAGTTTCGGCTTTGGCAGGTCGCCGGCTTCCGGCAGTTCCTCGAACAGCTCCGACAGCATCCACAGCAGGAAGGTCGCGTAGAGCCTCGGATTCTGCATCAGCTTGTCGGCGACCAGAATATTGACCATTCCCCGGCCGTCGCTGTCGGTCTTCATGAAATCTTTCAGCAACAACGCCGGCTCGCCGAAAAATTTCGTTCCGCCCTGATTTTCCAGCACCAGAAGCTGGCGCTGAATGGTCCCGATCGTCGCCTTGCTGACATTGCCGAAGCTCTGCGCGGCCTTTCGAATTTCGGCGAGTTCATCCTCCTCGTCATCCGGCCCCTTCTTGCCACCGGCTGGCGCGATCGCATCCAACAGCGACCGCAGATCCTTCATGTCGAGCAACGGCATGCCGTTTTCGTCCGCCACGCGGAATGCGACATTGAGGACGCCTTCCTGCACGTCGTTCAGATCGAGCATCCGTGACAGCAATAGCGGCCCCATTTCCGTGACCGTGGCGCGAACCGGGTGGCCCTGCTCGCCGAACACGTCCCAAAATACCGTCGAGAACTGGTCGGGCTGGAAATTGAGGCCCATTTCTCCGGCGCGCTTGAGGATGAAATCCTTGGCCTCGCCGACTTCTGAGATTCCGGAAAGGTCACCCTTGATATCGGCCGCGAACACGGGAACACCGGCGCGGGCAAAGCCCTCCGCCATCACTTGCAGCGACACGGTCTTGCCGGTGCCGGTTGCGCCGGTGACAAGGCCATGCCGATTGGCAAGCGCAAGCGACAGCCAGGCCGTCTGTTCACCCTTTCCGATAAAAATCTTCTCATTGGTATCGGCCGTCTTGTTATCGGAGGTCATCGCATCGCCTCTTCGCGCGCATCGGGGAGATTTGGTTGACAATCATATCGCATCCTGCCCGCCGATTGAAACCGTCAGCAGCGTATACGCGACCGTTCGCCCGCCTCGCCGTTCGCATTTCTCATACTTTTTTCCGACCTCCGGCGGTGAAATCCAGAACGCAGCGCAACAAGCCAGCGTGAATCCGGCATTCACTCTTGCATTGCTGCAACACTCGCAGCGCGATCTAGAACCAAACTCGTCTTGATGTGCGCGGATCGCTTGTATTTCAGATCGCAGGCGCTCAAGATCAAATTGACAAGTAGACGACCCGGTAAAACCGGTTGGGGACGGGGCAATATGGACGAACTGATAGCACGGCTGGCCTCCAAGGCCGGCATCGATAGCGCTGTCGCTGAAAAAACCGTCGGAATCGTTCTGGGTTTTCTCCGTAACGAGGGGCCCTCCGACAAGGTTCAGGCCCTGATCGACCAAATTCCGGGTGCCGAGGCTGCGATTGCGGCTTCCAGCAGCAATGGTGGATTCTCAAGGCTGATGGGCGGAGGCTTGATGGCGGTCGGCACCAGGCTGATGGCGCTTGGTCTGGGCATGAGCGAGATTCAAAACGTGGCGCGTGAACTTTTCAGGTTCGGCCGCGACAAAATCGGAGCGGATCAAATGGGCGAAATCATTTCAGGGACGCCGGGTCTCAGCCAGTTCGCATAAAGCGCATCTCTTCTGAGCACATTCGGCCTGAGCACATTTTTTTCATTGAGTATCATGACATATCCCCTCTCCGAGATCGAAGGCTTGACCGCCTACTCTGCCTCGAAGCTGAAATCGCAGGGCATTCGCACCACGGAAGCGCTGCTGGAAGCCGCCCGCACGGTCAAGGGGCGTAAGGCGCTCGCAGCGAAGACCGGCATCAGCGAACAGCAACTGCTCGAATGGGCGAATTTTTCCGACTACATGCGCATTCCCGGCATGGGCAAGGCCAAGGTAGGTCTGGTGCGCGCGGCCGGTGTCACCACCGTGCGCGAACTCGCGCTCCGCAATCCGGCGCGCCTGGCCCAGAACATGAAAGACGTGAACTCAAAGCGCAAACTGGTCCGGGTTCTGCCCTCCGAAAGATCGGTCGAGCAACTGATCGAGCAGGCACGCAAGCTTCCGCCGATGATCAGCTACTGAAACCGGTCACGCCTGCCCGCGAAGGCCGGCTCTCAATGCCTTGACTTGCCAGCGCGGACCGCGCAAAGCCACGGCATGATCGCAGCCAAGCCCAGCCCCACCGCCGCGACCGGTCATCCGGTGCTGCCAGCGCTGCTGTCCAGGCCCTATCCGGCGGTGATGGGCGTCCTGAATGTGACACCCGATTCATTCTCCGACGGCGGGCAATTCGCCGCCCCCGAGCGCGCGCTGGCCCAGGCCCGGCGAATGATCGCCGAGGGCGCCGACATCATTGACATCGGCGCGGAGTCCACCCGGCCCTACGGCTCGGAACCGATCTCGGCGGAAGAAGAATTGAAGCGCCTGCAGCCGGTGCTGTCCGACGTCGTCGCGCTCGGCATTCCAGTGTCGATCGACAGCATGAAATCGGCCGTCGTCGCCTGGGCGCTCGATCAGGGCGCCGCCATCACCAACGATGTCTGGGGCCTGCAGCGCGATTCCGGCATGGCAGGCCTCGTCGCCGAGCGCGGCCTGCCCGTCATCGTCATGCACAACCGGGAGCGCGCCGATCCCGCAATCGACATTATGCAGGACATCGCCGATTTCTTTGCGCGGTCGCTCGACATCGCCGCGAAGGTTGGAATTTCGTCTGACAAGATCGTGCTCGACCCCGGCATCGGCTTCGGCAAGACGCCCGAGCAGAGCTTGACCGCGCTGGCTCGGCTCGGCGAGTTGCAGTCGTTCGGACTGCCACTCTTGGTCGGCGCCTCGCGTAAGCGTTTTATCAGCACGGTGACGCCATCGGAACCGCATCAGCGGCTCGGCGGTTCGATTGCCGCGCATCTGTTGGCGGCCCAGAATGGGGCGCGGATCATCAGGGCGCACGACGTCGCGGAAACCGTGCAGGCACTGCGCGTGGCCGCTGCAATCAAGGAACAGGGATGAGCGATACGATCTTCATCACCGGCCTCGTAACCCATGCCCGCCACGGCGTGATGGAGCACGAGACCAAAGTCGGGCAACGGTTCGTGATCGATCTCGAACTCTCCATCGACCTGTCGGAATCCTCGCACTCTGATCGGCTGTCCGACACCGTTTCTTATGCCAGCGTGGTCGAGACCGCGACCGCCGCGTTCACGAACGCTAATTATAAGCTCCTGGAGCGCGCGGCCGGCGCCGTTTCGGACGCGATCTTCGCGGCGTTCCCGCGCGTCCATGCGGTCAAGGTTACGGTCCACAAGCCGCATGCGCCGATTGCCGAGATCTTCGAGGATGTCGGCGTGGTGCTGATGCGCAAGCGGCCATCGTCCTGATGGCAAGTGTGCTGATCGCGCTCGGCGGCAATGTCGGCGACGTCCGCGCGACATTCCGCAAAGCCGTCAGCAATATTTGCGGCATGACGCAGGCCGCCCTGCTCGCGCGTTCCTCTGACTACACCACCCCGCCCTGGGGCGAGGAAGACCAGGCGCCGTTTACCAACGCCTGCATCGAGATCGAAACCAGCCTCGATCCGCATGCGCTGCTGTTCACGCTGCACAAGATCGAGAAGAAGTTCGGGCGCGACCGCGCCCACGAGACACGCTGGGGCCCGCGTACCCTCGACCTCGACCTGATCGCCTATGACGATGTCAGGCTCGACAAGCCGGAACTGACGCTGCCGCATCCGCGCCTTTTCGAACGCGCCTTCGTGCTGGTGCCGCTGGCCGAGATCGCGCCCGATCGTATCATTGCGGGACGCCGCGTCCGCGATGCGCTGGCGCAGCTTTCAACCGAGGGTATCCAGCGGTTGCCCGACCTCGATTGACCCCGAAAGACCCAAAACAACCGTTTGGCTTGGCGCCCGCCCCGTGGCAATTTCCAGCCAAATCAAGGGACGACCAGGGAATAATGGGCCGGATGACCAAGACTGACGAGCTGACATTGGCCGCGGAGTTTCCGCAGGCAACCTTTGAGGACTGGCGCAAGCTGGTCGACGGGGTGCTGAAGGGCGCGCCGTTCGAGAAACTGGTCAGCAAGACGTCCGATGGGTTGAGGATCGATCCGATCTATCGCCGCGCGAAAGGCGCCGCGCCGGTAGCCGGCCGTGCCGCCGCTGCGCCCTGGCAGATCATGCAGCGGATCGATCATCCCGATGCGAAGGTGGCCAACGCGCAGGCGCTGCACGATCTGGAGAACGGGGCGACGGGGCTGACACTTGTGTTCGCCGGCGCCAATGGCGCGCACGGGTTTGGTCTGGATCCTTCGCCGGAGGCCGTTGCGCAGGTTCTCGACGGCATCTATCTCGACGCCGGCATCGGCATCGAACTTCAGATCGGTCCGCAGTCGCGAATGGCGGCCATTCACGTCGCCGAATACATCAAGGGCAAAGGCATCGATCCCGCGGCCTGCGACATCCGTTTCGGCCTCGATCCGCTCGGGTCCTGTGCGGTGTGGGGCTCCAGTCCCTATAGCTGGGAGGAGATCGCGACCGCGGTCACCAGCGCGATCAAGGGCCTCGCCGCGATGGGCTTCAAGGGTCCGCTCGCCGTTGCCGATGGACGGGTCATCCACGATGCCGGCGGATCGGAAGTCCAGGAACTGGCATTCGTGCTCGCCACAGGCGTCGCCTATCTGCGCGCGATCGAGCAGGCCGGGATTGCGCTCGAAGATGCCCAAAGCATGGTGTATGCGAGGCTCAGCGCGGATGCGGACCAGTTCCTGACGCTGGCGAAATTCCGGGCGCTGCGGCTGCTCTGGGCACGGATCGAACAGGCCTGCGGCCTGACGTCCAAGCCGCTGTTCGTCGCGGCGGATACGGCCTGGCGCCTGCTGACGCAGCGCGACGCTAACGTGAACATGCTGCGCGCGACGATGGCGACCTTCTCCGCCGGTCTCGGCGGCGCCAACGCCATCACGGTCTTGCCGCACACGCTGGCGTTGGGATTGCCCGATCCCTTCGCGCGGCGTGTCGCGCGCAATACGCAACTGGTGCTCCTGGAAGAGTCCAATCTCGCAAAAGTCTCCGATCCCGCGGCCGGTTCCGGCGGCATCGAAACATTGAGCCAGCAACTCTGCGAAGCCGCATGGTCGCTGTTTCAGGAGATCGAAAAGGCCGGCGGCATCTTCGCCGCACTCGAGCAGAGTCTGATCCAGAAAAAGGTCGCCGCGACGCGGGCCGCCCGCGAGGCCAATATCGCCAAGCGGAAGGACGTGCTGACGGGCGCGAGTGAATTTCCGAACCTGCATGAGGCTGAGATCGCCGTCCTTGATGAGACGCCCGTCGTGCTGCCGCCCTATGGCGAGGCGAAATTCAAATTCGATCCGCTGGCGCCGATACGGCTGGCCGCGCCCTTCGAAGCGCTGCGCGACAAATCGGACGAAAAACTCAAGACGTCAGGCGCGCGGCCAAAAATCTTCCTCGCCAATCTCGGCACGCCCGCCGACTTCACCGCGCGCGCCGCCTTTGCCAAAAGCTTCTTCGAGACCGGCGGGATCGAGGCGATCGATACGCAAGGATTTGCCGACCCTGCGGCGCTGGCCACAGCGTTCAAGACGTCAGGTGCTGCGATCGCCTGCGTGTGCTCGTCCGACAAGGTCTATGCGGAACACGCGGCGGCGGCCGCAAAGGCCCTTCAAGCCGCCGGCGCCAGGCATATCTATCTAGCAGGGCGGCCCGGCGAGCAGGAGGCCGCGCTGCGCTCGGCCGGCGTCGGCGATTTCATCTTTGCCGGCGGCGATGCGCTGGCGATGCTGCAGGAAGCCTGGCGGCGGATGGAGGGAACATGACATCGGACAGGAAGGCTATTCTGACCGGCGGCTGTCAGTGCGGAGCGGTACGCTTCGCCGTATACGCGACCCCGGTGAAAATAGGGCTGTGTCATTGCCGGATGTGCCAGAAAGCGGTTGGCGGTCCATTCATATCGCTCGCCGAGGTCAAGCATGAGGATTTTGCGTGGACACACGGCAAGCCGGCAACCTTCCGCTCGTCATCGATCGCCGAGCGCGATTTCTGTGCTGCCTGCGGAACACCGCTCAGCTATCGGGCGATCGGCGGAGACGTGATTGAGCTCACCACCGGCAGCTTCGACCGGCCGGACCTCGTCGTTCCGACCTACGCCACCGGCACCGAGTCCCATTTGGCTTGGGTCGGCAGGATTGCCTATCTACCTGGTCGAAGCACGCTTGAAGCTGCGGGCGCCGAATACCTTAACCGCATCGTCAGTCACCAGCATCCGGACCATGATTAGGGGTGACGCTCCCCGACAATCACATGTGCTACAATGGGTACCATGAGCCGCATACCGAACTTCGCAGATATCGCCTTTGAAGCCACCGCGCCCGCGCAGCCCACGGGCAGCGCCGAGCCTTGGCTGACGCCCGAGGGCATCCCGGTAAAGCCCGGCTACAGCGAAGCCGATCTCGAAGGCATCGATTTCCTGGAGACCTGGCCGGGCGTCGCGCCCTATCTGCGCGGCCCCTACCCGACCATGTACGTCAATCAGCCCTGGACGATCAGGCAGTATGCCGGCTTCTCGACGGCGGAGGATTCCAACGCCTTCTACCGCCGCAACCTCGCCGCCGGCCAGAAGGGCCTTTCGGTCGCGTTCGACCTCGCCACCCACCGCGGCTATGACTCAGATCATCCGCGCGTCTCCGGCGACGTCGGCATGGCGGGCGTGGCGATCGATTCCATCTACGACATGCGCACGCTGTTCGCGGGCATTCCGCTCGACCGGATGAGCGTGTCGATGACCATGAACGGCGCGGTGCTGCCGATCCTTGCGCTGTTCGTCGCGGCCGCCGAGGAACAGGGCGTTCCGCCGGAGAAACTGTCGGGCACCATTCAGAACGACATTCTGAAAGAGTTCATGGTGCGCAACACCTACATCTATCCGCCGGCGCCTTCGATGCGGATCATCTCCGACATTTTTGCGTACACTTCGCAAAAAATGCCGAAGTACAATTCGATTTCGATTTCCGGCTATCACATGCAGGAAGCTGGAGCGACACAGGATCTCGAACTCGCCTATACGCTGGCCGACGGCGTCGAATACTTACGCGCCGGGCTTGCCGCGGGCCTCGACGTCGACCGCTTTGCGCCGCGGCTGTCGTTCTTCTGGGCGATCGGCATGAACTTCTTCATGGAAGTCGCCAAGATGCGAGCCGCGCGGCTGTTGTGGGCGAAGCTGCTGACCCAGTTCAATCCGAAGGATCCGCGCTCGCTGTCGCTGCGCACGCATTGCCAGACCTCCGGCTGGTCGCTGACCGCGCAGGATGTCTTCAACAATGTGATGCGCACCACGATCGAAGCGATGGCGGCGACGCAAGGTCACACCCAATCGCTGCACACCAACGCGCTCGACGAGGCGCTCGCGCTGCCGACAGATTTTTCGGCCCGCATCGCGCGCAACACGCAATTGTTCCTGCAGCAGGAAAGCGGCACCAACCGCATCATCGATCCCTGGGGCGGCTCCTATTATGTCGAGCGGCTGACGCACGACCTCGCGATCAAGGCCTGGGGCCATATCCAGGAGGTCGAGGCGCTCGGCGGTATGGCCAAGGCGATCGAGGCCGGCGTACCGAAGCTGCGCATCGAGGAAGCCTCCGCCAAGACACAGGCCCGCATCGATGCCGGCAAGCAGGCCGTGATCGGCGTCAACAAGTACAAGCCGGTCGACGAGGCCGCGATTGACGTGCTCAAGGTGGAAAACTCCACCGTGCGGCGGCTGCAGATCGACAAGCTGAAGCGGCTGCGCTCCGAGCGTGACCAGAAGGAAGTCGACCAGGCGCTGGCCGCGCTGACGCGCAGCGCCGGCGAAGGCAACGGCAATCTGCTGGCGCTGGCGATCGATGCTGCGCGCGCGAAAGCCACCGTCGGCGAAATTTCGGACGCAATGGAGAAAGTGTTCGGGCGTCACCGCGCCGAAATCAAATCCATCACCGGCGTCTACAAGCGGGAGGCGTCCGCCATGTCCAACCGGGTCGAGAAAGTGCAGGAACTGATCGATGCGTTCGAGAACGCCGAGGGCCGCCGCCCCCGCATCCTCGTCGCCAAGATCGGCCAGGACGGCCACGACCGCGGCCAGAAGGTGATCGCGTCCGCGTTCGCCGATGTCGGCTTCGACGTCGATATCGGGCCGTTGTTCGCCACGGCCGACGAGGCGGCGCGGCAGGCCGTGGAGAACGATGTGCATATCCTCGGCGTATCGTCGCTGGCGGCCGCTCATCTCACCGCAGTGCCGGAGCTCAAGGCCGCGCTGAAAAAGCACGGCCGCGAGGACATCATGATCATCATCGGCGGCGTCGTCCCGCCGCAGGACTATGACGCCCTTTACAAGGCCGGCGCGGAAGCGATCTTCCCGCCCGGCACCGTGATCTCGGATGCCGCCGAAGAGCTGATCCACAAGCTCAACGCCCGGCTCGGCCATAGCGAGGCGGCGGAGTAGCTGATAGACTGGCTAGATTACGGACCAGGTCACGCCATGACGCGCGAAGAGATTATTGCAACAATCAGGAAAAACGCTGAAGCAATCAAAGCCGAGGGCGTAACCAAGCTTGCCATATTCGGCTCACGCGTGCGCGGCGACAATCGTCCGGATAGCGACATCGACGTGCTTGTCGAAGTCGAACACGACGCATCGTTCTCGCTTCTCGACCTCATTGGTGTCGAGCATATCATTGAAGACGCAACAGGATTGCCGGCGCAGGCCACCATGCGCCGATCGATTCCGCCTCGCTTCGCCGAGCGAATCGCGGACGATGTCGTGGAAGTCTTCTGACGTGCAGCCAACCATTGCCGACCGAATGAGCCATATCGCCACTGATTGGCAACATTCGTGAAGTGGTAGTGGGACAAACACGCGAAAGCTTCTCCGAAAATCTGGTAATGCGTATGGCCGTCGAGCGGTTGCTTGAAATTATCAGTGAAGCATCGAGATCTATTCCATCTGACGTGAAGGCTCAGGAACCGACCATTAATTGGAGGCGTTTGGCCGATCTCGGAAACTGGTTACGCCATGCATATCATCGCACGGACGCAGGTCTGCTATGGGCTATGATCGAGGACGATCTTGAGCCTCTTAATGCCTTCGTTCAACGTGTTACCGGAGAATTGAAGCGTTGATGTTTTCTGGAACGCAGCTTGCAAGGTGCAGCGCGGTCTTGCTACTGGGCTTCTTATCGACCTTATCCGCCCTTGCAGCCGAGCCCACGCCGGACTTTTCCATCAAGACCAAATGGGTCGAGGCCAGCGTCACCCTCGACGCCAAGATCAAGGCCGATCCGGCGCTGGCGGCGAACTGCCTGGCCGAGGGAAAGGCATGGGCCGTGAAGAACCGTGCCGATGCCGACAAGGAACGCAAGCAGGACCCTGAGTTATTCCGCAACGCGTGGTCGTTTGAGCGGAAATACCAGACGCGCTCGGTGGTCGACGGCCGCTATGTCAGCATCGTCAGGTCCGACTACGAATATACGGGCGGCGCGCACCCCAACTCTTCGTCCGACACCATCCTGTGGGACAGGTCAGCGGGCAAACGCATCAGCATCCGCCCGTTCTTCACCGAAACAGCCGACAACGGCCCGACGCTAAAAGCGATGCGGCAAGGCGTCATTGCATCTCTCGAGGCCGAGAAAAAGAAGCGCGGCGCGGAAGGCACGGACGCCAGCGCCATCGAAGCCATCGAGCCAAAGCTGCTCAAGATCGGGCCGGTCTCGCTGGCGCCATCGACCGCGGAAGGCAAGAGCTCCGGCCTGACCTTTCACTACGCGCCTTACGCGGTGGGCTCCTATGCCGAAGGCGAGTACATCGCCTTCGTGCCGTGGGAGACGTTGAAGCCGTATCTGACGCCGGAAGGCGTCAAAATTTTCGGCGGTGCGCGACCGAGGGACGACGAAGACCGGTCACAATAACGGCTGCGCCTTGATTAAACGCTCCGGCCCAGCGCCCGCTCCAGCGAATGCGTCCAGTCCGGGATCCATGACTGGAACAGTGCTCGCCAGCGATCCTCGTCCTGTGGCGCGGTGTCGAGCTTCACGGACCATTCGATGAAGGTTCGGTTGCCCTCGACGATCGGAAGCAGATGCATCGTCCCCTCGTAACGCGTCGGCGCTGGAACGTCGGGCTGCGATTCGGACGGAAACGGAAACGGCTCGATGCCCGCATAGGTAAGCGAGTGCGCCTGGTCGGAATGGCCGGCCAGCCGCTGCCGGATCCAATTGCCGAGGTAGCAGAAGCGCCTGACGGCGCCGACTTCATCGCCGCCCTTGTCGTCCTCGATCATGCTTTCGCTGACGCCGTCGATATAGGCCGGATAGTTGTTGAAGTCTCGGATCAGGGCCCACACGGTTTCCAGGGGATGGTCCAGCACGGTGCTGTAATAGGCTGTCGTCATGGTTCTCTCCGCAATCGATCGCGGCCCGATGACCGGCCGCACATGGATACCTATTTCGGGTAGCCCGATCGCCACCACCCGATTTCCGGATGCGGCGGGATGCCCACCGGCTACGATCTCCCTCATGAGCCAATGCCTTGCGACCACAACGCAAAGCCGCCTAGAATGTCGCATCACAAGAGCGTCCGGCGTCACGGACGCCGCAGGGAGGACCACAAAATGTCCAAAAAGATCACGCGCCGCGCCTTTGCGGCTTCATCCGCTGCTGCCGCAGCCGTCGCGGGCTTTGGTTTCAAGCCGGCTTTCGCGCAGGCCTATCCGTCCCGGCCGGTGACCGTGATCGTGCCCTGGGGTGCCGGCGGCGGCACCGACGCGACCGCGCGCATTGTTGCGGCGCTGCTGGAAAAAGACCTCGGCCAGCCGTTCAACGTGGTCAACCGCACCGGTGGTTCCGGCGTGGTCGGCCATTCCGCGATCGCGACCGCACAGCCCGACGGCTACACCATCGGCATGCTGACGGTGGAAATCTCGATGATGCACTGGCAGGGCCTCACTGAACTGGCGCCCAAGAGTTACACACCGCTCGCGCTGATGAACGAGGACCCGCCCGGCATCCAGGTCAGTTCCACATCGCCCTACAAGACCGTGAAAGAACTCGCCGACGCCATCAAGGCCGCGCCTGCCGGCAAGTTCAAAGCCTCCGGCACCGGCCAGGGCGGCATCTGGCATCTGGCGCTGGTCGGCTGGATGCAGGCAATGGGACTGGCGCCAAACCACGTGGCCTGGGTGCCGTCGAACGGCGCTGCACCCGCGATGCAGGATCTCGCGGCCGGTGGCCTCGACCTTACCACATGCTCGGTGCCGGAAGCCCGCGCGATCATCGAGGCCGGCAAGGCGCGCAGCCTCGCCGTCATGGCTACGGCGCGCAATCCTGCATTCCCCGATGTGCCGACGCTGAAGGAAGCCATAGGCATCGACTATTCGACCGGTGCGTGGCGCGGCATTGCCGGTCCCAAAGGGCTGCCGGCTGACGTCGCGACCAAGCTCACGGCGTCGCTGAAGAAGGTTTACGACTCCAAGGAGTTCAAGGACTTCATGAGCAATCGCGGCTTCGGAACGGTGTGGGGCGATGCGGCCCAATTCGCAGCCTTTATGGACAAGGGCGACGCCCAGATGGGCGTGGCGATGAAGGCCGCCGGCCTGTCGAAGGCTTGATCTTCATCGGCTGACGTCGCCCGATATCTGCGGAGCCAGTTCATGCGTCTTCCCGATCGCGTCACGGGATTGTTTCTCGTTGGTCTCGGCGCGGCTGCCGCCTATGGCGGATGGCAGTTGCCGCCGGTCCCTGGCCAGCCGGTCGGACCGAACGTCTTCCCGCTGGTGATCGGCTCGGGTCTGGCGCTGTGCGGGCTCGCGATCGCGTTCGGGATCGGCCGCAGCTTCGAGGAAGAAGAACACCTTATTCCGGTCGAGGGCGACCAGCCGCAGCCACCGACCGGAAAGCTCTACGGATTGCGCGCCCTGCTTCCGCCGGCGCTGTTGCTGTTCTACGTGGCGATCGCCGACCGGCTCGGCTTCATCCTTACAGCGACGCTGATCGTGTACGTGACCGCAACCGCGCTCGGAGCCCGCTGGAAGGTTGCGCTGCCGCTCGCCGTGCTGGCGCCGATCGGCATCCACCTGATTTTCTCAAAATTGCTGCGCGTGCCGCTGCCGCCCGGCGTTTTGCCAATGCCCTGGTGATCGATGCTCAATACCCTGACGCAAGCCTTCGCGCTCATCACCACCTGGGAAGTCATCGTCGCGATGCTCGCGGCATCGGTCTATGGCCTCGTGATCGGATCGCTGCCTGGCCTGTCGGCCACGATGGCGACCGCGCTGCTGGTCCCGGTCACGTTTTATCTGTCGCCGATCGCCGCGATCGCCACCATCGTGGCGGCATCCACGATGGCGATATTCGCCGGTGACATCCCCGGCGCGTTACTTCGCATCCCGGGCACCCCCGCCTCGGCGGCCTACGCGGACGAAGCCTATGCCATGACGCGCAAAGGCGAGGCCGAACTCGCGCTCGGCGCCGGCGTCTGGTTCTCCGCTGTCGGCGGCATCGCGGGCACGCTCTCGCTGATGATCCTGGCGCCGCCGCTCGCCGAGATCGCGCTGTCGTTCTCGACCTTCGAATACTTCTGGCTCGCATTCCTCGGCCTGATGTGCGCCACGCTGGTCGCGCGCTCTTCTCCGGTGAAGGCGATCGCCAGCATGTTCATCGGCCTACTCGTCGCCTGCATCGGTATCGAAAATCCTGGCGGCGTTCCGCGCTTCACCTTCGGCATGACCAATTTGTTCGGCGGCATCGAACCGATCCCGGCGCTGGTCGGTGTCTTCGCCGTGGCGCAGGTGATGCGCGCGATGCTGACGCCGGAACCGCCGCCGATCCCGCGGCGCAAATTCGGAAGCATCCTGGCGGGCCAGTGGAAGCTCACCAAAAAATACAACTGGCAGATGACGCGTGGGAACATCATCGGCATCATCATCGGCGTGCTGCCGGGCGCCGGCGCCGACATGGCGGCCTGGGTCAGCTACGCCATGTCCAAGCGCTTTTCGAAAGAACCCGAGAAGTTCGGAACCGGCCATGTCGAGGGCCTGGTCGAAGCCGGCGCCAGCAACAACGCCAGCATCGCCTCGGGCTGGGTGCCCTCGCTGCTGTTCGGCATCCCCGGCGACACCATCGCGGCCATCGCCATCGGCGTGCTCTACATGAAAGGCCTCAACCCCGGCCCGACGCTGTTCACCGAAAAAGCGTCGAGCATGTATGCGATCTACCTGATGTTCATCATCGCCAACATCATCATGATCCCGCTCGGCATCGTCATGATTCGCCTTGCGAGCTACGTGCTGCGCGCGCCGCGTTCCACCGTGATGCCGGTCATCATGCTGTGCTGTGCCGTAGGCTCGTTCGCGATCGGCAACAACATATTCGGCGTCGTGATCGTCGCGACCTTCGGCGTCATCGGCTATGTCATGGAGGAAAACGGCTATCCGGTCGCCGCGATGGTGCTCGGCATCGTGATGGGCACCATGATCGAGCAGAGCTTCGTCACCTCGCTGATCAAATCCGACGGCAGCGTATTCCCGTTCTTCGAGCGTCCGATCGCCGCGATCCTGGCCGCCTTGGCGATCGGCGCGCTGATCTGGCCGGTGCTGGTCTGGGTGTGGCGGCGGCTCAAGCGCACGCCCGCCCCGGCCACGTCGGCCGGCTGAACGGACCGCGCAGGCCCCCTCGCCTGCACGGCACGGCCGTTGTAAACCATGGCATGACACTGCCGAAGAATGTTTCCCCCGATTTCAAGAAGCTTGCCAAGGATCTCCGCGCCGGCCAGCGTGCGGCGCTGGCGCGGGCGATCACGCTGATCGAAAGCCGGCGCGGCGATCACCAGGCGGCGGCCCGCGATCTGGTGCAGGCGCTGTTATCAGACACCGGCAAGGCGGTCCGCGTCGGCATCACCGGCTCGCCCGGGGTCGGCAAATCCACCACCATAGATGCGCTCGGCATGTTCCTGATCGAGCGCGGCCACAAGGTCGCGGTGCTGGCCGTGGACCCCTCTTCGGCACGCACCGGCGGCTCGATCCTCGGTGACAAGACGCGGATGGCGCGGCTGGCCAATTCCGAAGCCGCCTTCGTCCGGCCCTCGCCCTCGTCCGGTACGCTCGGCGGCGTCGCCGCCAAAACCCGCGAGGCGATGCTGCTCTGCGAGGCGGCCGGATTCGACGTGGTGCTGGTGGAAACCGTCGGCATCGGCCAGTCCGAAACCGCCGTCTGCGACATGACCGATTTCTTCCTGGCCTTGATGCTGCCTGGCGCCGGCGACGAACTGCAGGGCATCAAGAAGGGGCTGGTCGAACTCGCCGACATGGTCGCGATCAACAAGGCCGATGGCGACAACATCAAGCGCGCCAACCTGGCGGCGGCCGAATATCGCTCCGCGCTGCATATCCTGAGCGCCCGCTCGAAGCATTGGCATCCGCCGGTGCTGACCTATTCGGCATTGACGGGCACCGGCATGGACGCGCTGTGGCAGAAGATCCTGGATCACCGCACCGCCATGAACGCCTCGGGCGAGTTCGCCGCCCGGCGGCGTGAGCAGCAGGTGAAATGGATGTGGTCGATGCTGGAGCAACGCATGATGGCGCGGCTGCGCGCCGATGCCGCGATTCGCGCCAAGGTGAAGAAGACCGAGGCCGAGGTCGCCGACGGCCGCATCACGCCGGCGGTCGCTGCCGAGCAGATCGCGGAGATGCTGCGCTAGCTTGGCTCGATACGATGTTTGTGTCATCGTCCGCGAAGGCGGACGATCCAGTATTCCACAGTTGTCAGTTGGGATCACACGTATGTCGGTGTTTACTGGATGCCCGCCTTCGCGGGCATGACGAGAGGAGAAGCTGATTCATTTGAGCGAAAAACTTCGCATTCTCGTCACCGGCTTCGGCCCGTTTCCCGGTGCGCCCCACAATCCCACGCAGTCGCTGGTGGCACGCCTGACGCGGCTACGCCGCCCGGCCTTCACCGACGTCGAACTGTCCAGCCACATCTTTCCGGTAACCTACAAGGCGGTCGACCGCGAATTGCCGCTGGCATTGAAAACGCACCAGCCGCACGCGCTGTTGATGTTTGGCCTCGCCGGCCGCACCGGATATCTCCGGGTCGAGACCCGCGCCCGCAACGCCGTCACCATGCTGTGGCCCGACGCCGCGCAAACCCGTGCTCGCAAAGGATCGATCGCCGACGGCGCTGATGCGCAAAGGTTCGGCCCGCACACCGCGAAACTGCTGCGTGCAGCCAAAGGCACCGGCCTCGATGCCCGCGCCTCGCGCGACGCCGGAAGCTATCTCTGCAACTACCTGAGCTGGCGCGCGATCGAAGCGGTCGATACCGATAACGGCCCCCGCCTCGCCGCCTTCGTCCACATCCCGCCGCTCGCGCGCAGCGGCGCCGTCAGACGCAAGGGCTTTCCGCGCATCACGCTGGAAGAGCTGGTCGACGCCGGCGAAGCGATGCTGCTGGAAATGGTTAGATTGGCGCGAAGGGCTTCGTAGCTTCGCCGTGCTCACCTGTGTCAGACCTCATCCTGAGGAGCGCGGAACGCGCGTCTCGAAGGATGAATGGCACGAGCCGGGCCACATGGTTCGAGACGGCGCTGCGCGCCTCCTCACCATGAGGGTTTAGTGGTTACTCCAGAGCGCGAACTGTTATCGCCGTACCCAACATTAACCCTACCCCGAACAATCGCCGCGTTTCTTCCCGGTCTTCACCATGCCCGGCCGCATTTTCGCGATACCTATGAAGGCGCTGACGCCGCGATCTGCATTGCGCGAGGGACCATGGACATGAACCGCCGTCATCTCATCGGAGCATCCGCCGCCGGCGTAGCCGGCGCGCTCGCGATGTCACCTGAGCCCGCGCGCGCGGCAGCGCCGATCTCCGCGCTTGGGCGCGACGTCACGCAATATGGCGTGCGTCTCGGCAGCCCCGACGATCAGACCGCGAAACTGCAGCGCGCGATCGACGAAGCCGCACGCGCGCAAGTGCCGCTGGCACTGCCTCCGGGGGTCTACCGCACCGGCATGCTTCGCCTTTCGAACGGCACGCAACTGGTCGGCGTGCGCGGCGCGACCAAGCTCGTATTCACTGGCGGCGCTTCTATGCTGCAGGGCGAAAGCGCCAACAGCATCGGCCTGACCGGCATCAGCTTAGACGGCGGCAACATTCCGCTGCCGACGCGGCGCGGGCTCGTGCACTGCCTCGGCGGTCGCGACGTCCGCATCGCCGATTGCGAAATATCAGGCAGCGGCGGCAACGGCATCTGGCTGGAACAGGTCTCGGGCGACATTTCCGGCAACATCTTCACGAAGATCGCGACCACCGCGGTCGTATCCTTCGACGCCAAGGGCCTGATCGTGTCGCGCAACACCATCACCGATACCAATGACAACGGCATCGAGATCCTTCGCACCGCGATCGGCGACGACGGCACGCTGGTGCTCGACAACCGCATCGAGGACATCAAGGCCGGCCCCGGCGGCTCCGGGCAACATGGCAACGCCATCAACGCCTACCGCGCCGGCAATGTGATCGTGCGCGGCAACCGCATCAAGAATTGCGATTACTCGGCGGTGCGCGGCAATTCGGCCTCGAACATCCAGATCACGGGCAACAGCGTCAGCAACGTTCGCGAGGTCGCGCTCTATTCGGAATTCGCGTTCGAAGCCGCCGTAATCGCCAACAACACGGTCGACGGCGCCGCCGTCGGCGTCTCCGTCTGCAATTTCAACGAAGGCGGACGCATCGCCGTGGTCCAGGGCAACATCATCCGCAATCTGCTGCCGAAGCGGCCGATCGGCACCGCGCCCGACGACGACGCCGGTATCGGCATCTATGTCGAGGCGGACTCGACGGTGACTGGCAACGTGATCGAAAACGCGCCCTCGTTCGGCATCATTGCCGGCTGGGGCAAATACCTCCGCAACGTCGCCATCACGGGCAACGTCATCCGCAACGCCTTTGTCGGCGTCGGCGTCTCGGTGCTGCCGGGCGCCGGCACGGCGCTGGTCAATAACAACATGATTTCGGAAACCCCGCGCGGCGCCGTGGTCGGCCTCGACCACGCCCGCACCATCACGACCGATCTGTCAGCCGAAGGCGCCCAGCGCTACGCACAGGTGGTGGTCGGAGGCAACGCCGTGCGGCGCTAGTTGGCGCCCTCCCTCGCCCGGCTACAACGCGTTGCGCAGCAGCGGATAGCGTTCCTTCATCACATCGAGACTGAGTGCAGGCAAAGGCATATCGTCCAGCGCCGGCGCGTCGGGCACGGAAGGCGCGTTGTCCGCAGCGACGAGCTGGCTTTCCAGCGCGACCAGAACGTCGGCGGGAATGTCGCGCGGCGGCGTGGCGGCAACCGGCGCCGGCTGAAGCTGCACAACCGGCTGACGGAACCCCTCATCGCGCGGCAGCGGCGTCAGCAGCATTGGCGTCGTTCGACGGCGGCCAAGCCAGGCCACGTCGATCGCCGTGTTGTCGAGCGCGGCCTCCCGGCTCAACAGGTCGCGCCAGGTTTCGACGGCGGCCTTGGCTTCCTGGATGTTTTCGAGAAATTCGACTTCGGTGTGATAGCGGCGCCAGCGCCCGGTCTCGAACAGTTCAGTAAGGTATTCCAGCCGTTGCTCAGCAAGGTTGCACCAGCGCGCAACGATGTTGCGGCCGCGCGCTACGTCTGCAGGATGTGCCATAAATCAGCCCGTAAGAGAGAGACGGACGCAGACGCAACCTGAGACGAATCAATTGGACGTGACAAGTATATTCTGTGGAAAACTTTCTCCTTGTCCAGTACGTGGAGCTACGGAGCGCGCAACGGATCGAAGAAACCCGGACAAGTACGGAGTCGCGGGGAATCGAGGCGTCACGCGGACGGAGAGCTTGCGGTCTGCAAGCCGTCCCGACGCGGCATTTTCCAAATTCAGTGCCGAAAATGAAAGACCCGTCCGGGGGGACAACCGGACGGGTCAAGCCATATGGGGCGCTTGGGGTGGATGGGCGCTCGCGCCGAATACAGCCGATGGGGAGGGATTACCGCTCCCACATAGATAAGTCGCAGCACCCTCGCCGAACGTTCAAAACGCCCGGCGATTTTTTTAACCTTGCGTGCGGGACGATCGCTGGAAAATCACTGCGCAGCAGGCTGTTTTGCAGCGTTTGCGGCCGATTTGTCAGACGCTATCGATGGCTGGGAGTCATTCAGCGCCCGGCTCACGGAAGCGTTATCGACAGACGGGTCAAGCGCCGGCGTCTTTTCCCCGGTTGGCTTGCCGGAACCTGAGGCAAGCGGAACCGCCGGCGCGGCGGCCGCTGCGATAACCGCGGCAAAGGCGTCGGCCTCGCCTGCTCCGAACTGATCGTCGCGGCCGGGCGTGCCGAGATCGCGGGCGCTCTTCGTCAGAATCGCGCGAATATCGGCGGGTTTCAACGCAGGATTGCGTTCCAGCATCAGCGCCGCAACGCCGCTGATATAGGCGGCCGAGAACGAGGTGCCCGATGTGATCTGATATTTTTCATCCGGTGCCGGCAGGAAGATATCGGCGCCCGGTGCCGATATCGCGATGTGGTTGCCCCGGTTCGACGCCGCAAACAGCTTTTGCTGCGCGTCCGTTCCGCTCACCGCGATGACGTTCGGATTGGCGGCTGGATAGAGCGGCGACGATTTCGCACCGGCATTGCCGGCCGCAGCCACCATCAGGATGCCACGGGCTGCGGTAGCGGCGATCCCCCGCTCGATCAGTGGATCCTTCGGGCCGGCAAAGCTCATGTTGATGATCTGCGCGCCATGCTCGGCCGCGTAGTCCAATCCCCTCAGGATCACATAGGACGTACTCTCCGCGCCCTTCGACCCCGCGCCGAATGCGCGGATCGCGATCAGCCTCGCCTCCGGCGCACTACCCATCAGTTTGGCATGCGCAACGATCGCGCCGGCAATGCCGGTGCCGTGGACATGCGGACCTTCCTTGCTGCCGAGCGCGTCGAAGCTGTCGGCGACCGAATTGGCGAGCTCGGGATGTTTGACGTCGACGCCGGAATCGATCACCGCGATGGTGACGTTCATGCCGCGGACGAGCGCATGCGCCTGCGGCAACCGAAGCTGGGCGACCGCGTATTGCGCGGCGTCGCCCTCGACCGGGGCCCTCTTCTGATCCTGCAGGAAATGGCGGAAATTGAGCTGCACCGAACGCACGCTGCCGTCGGCCGCGAGTTCGCGGCGCACCGTGTCCACCGGCCGGTTATCGACGATGCGGAACAGGCCGATGGTGCCACCGAGCAGCGGGAAACTCTGCGACGCGATGCGCTCCAGGCCATGACGCCGCGCCAGTTCGTCGGCCTCGGCGGTAGACAACGCGCCGTCTATTTCGGCGACGAGTTCGTTGCGGACCGCGCGCAGATCGACCGCGGCCTGCGTGTTGTTGTTGCGCGATCCGCCACTGCCCTTCTTGGCCGAAGCGCCGTTGCCGCCGCCAGCCGACATAACCGGACGATCGAAGCATTCACCGTCAGGCCCGCGAAACGCATTCTGGCAGGCCGGATGGAGGTTGGGCGAAAACCGCGCATGGGGCAGCGTCGATGGCACGCCGGCCCCCGGGCGGACCCGCAGGGTCGAACTCATGGTGCCAATCCGGGACGGCGGCGTGCGCGCCACTCGATCGGCGCTCACGCTCGGCCGTGCCGCGATACCGGGATTGATCCGCGGCGTTATCGTTGGGTTGATGGAAGGCGTCCGCGCCCCGACATTGAGATTGGGCGTGCGCATGATGCCCTGCGCATGAACCGCGGGGGCCGCGAAAGCTATCAATGGCAGAGACACCGCCGACAAGATCAATGCCGCGCGGCGCGTCTTCATCAGCCAATTCGGGCCATCGTGAACCATGGGACTTCGGCCTTCCCGCGACGCGCCGGCAGCGTCCTAAGGCGTTGCAACCGCCAGGCTGACGATCTTCTCGCGCTGCAGCCTGCCGATCAGGCTAGCGGCTTCGTCCTTGCTCATCGCCTTGTTGCCGAATTGCAGCCGGAACATGCCGCCCTTGGCGCCATCGACGATCGAGGCCTGGTAATTGTCGAGCAGCGTCGTGATGTCGGCGATGCGCGCTTCCGGCGCAAACCGCACCAGCGCGCGCGGCGGCGCGGCGCTGCTTCCGAGATCGCGGGTGATGGGTGCGGATGACGGCTCATTCATGCTCAGCGACGCGGTCTCGAACAAGGCGGTCTGGTTCTTCACCAGCACGGCGCCGATCACGCCGGCCTGCAACAGCAGCGCCACGGCGCCGAGGCTCGCCGACCAGGCCAGCGTACGCGGCGACAGCCTTGCAAAAAATTCCGATATCCGGGTGGACAGGCTGACCGAAAGCGATGGCTTGCGCACGGGCTCTCCGTCGATCGCAGCAAACAGCTTCTGCATGGCGCGCGTGGACGGCGCACCCAGGCTCTCGTTGAGGCTGATCGTCTCGGCATATTCTTCGCGGATGACGGCATATTGCCGGGCAAGCTCGGGATCGCTGGCGAGCGCGTCCTCGACGCGGCGTGCATCGCGCGTGCTCAGCGTGCCGGCCGCGTGGAACGGCAACAGCATCTCGATATCGCTGGGCTCGTGATCCAGCATTTTTCTGCTCGCTGCCATCATGGCCAACCTCGCTCTATGCCTGCTGCTTTGAGCAACTCGGCCAATTTTTTGCGCGCATAAAACAGGCGCGTCTTGACGGTGTTCTCCGGGATGCCGACGATTTCGGCCACCTCTTCCACGGACTTCTCGTGGTAGTAGACGAGATCGACGATCTCCCGATGCTCTGGCGAAAGTGCTGTCAGGCACTTGCGCAACGCTTCACCGGTATCCTTCTTCTGCACCATCACTTCCGGATCGTCGGACGTATCCTCGATCGCGTTTGCGGTCTCTTCGTCCAGTCCAACGTCCTTGCGGCGCCTGAGCGCCGACAGGGCTTTGAACCGCGTAATCGCCAGGAGCCAGGTGGTAACAGCGGATCGGCCTTCGAATTTGCCAGCCTGACGCCACACATCGAGAAAAACCTCACTGATGAGGTCTTCCGCAATCTGTTCATCCCTTACGAGCCGAAGCCCGAAACGGAACACCCTGACATGGTGCCTTCCGTAAAGCACCTGCATGGCGAGCCGGTCGCCTTGAGCGATCCGAGCGATCAGAACTTCGTCTGAAGCCGCCTGTGCCGCGTTCAATGGCCGTCTCGCAAAGTTGGTCTGACGGGAGAGGCCGGCGGTTCGACGTGAAAGGTGAGATTCTTCACATTACGGCAATGTCCAGATTGCATGTGTGATCTACCCCACAGACGGGGATTGCCGGGCCATTTTCCCGGCGAGAAGGAACTAATCCCCGATATTGGTACCATAATACGGAAACACTTTCCTAAAGACGGCCACCCCACAACCTTAGCAAGGCTTCGTCGGCGGGGCAGCATCTGCGTTACGCCCAGGGGTCCCGCACAAGCGGGTTCCGCGCTATCGGAATCTGGCAGATTTCCGTTGTGAAACAGTGCAATGGCCGGGTTTTAACGGAGCCGATTCGACTTCAAAAGATACCAAACCTAAAGGCTTTATTCCCTAAAGTTTCGTCGGACACACTCCAATAGCGACGGGACATGAGCAGCGCGGCTTCATTGCTTCAGGGGCAAGGCTCCCACAGTGCGGCCGCGCGTCCGGTCCGGCTGCCGCCGGAGATATTGAACCGCCGGGCCGGCCAGCGCCGCCAGATGCTGGCCGTGCAGGGCGTCAGCTACGCGCTCATCACCTCGGTTCTGCTGGTCTATTGCTACGCCGGCACCGTCCCGATCATCGTTCCGTCGGCCTATTTCCTTTCCGGCATCGGATTGGTGGCGATCTTCGTCGTGCTGTCGGAGGCCCATTTCAACGACCGGTTCGAGGATCATTATCTCACGATCTTCCAGGTCGCCGGCCACGTCGCGCTCCAGCTCTGTTTTCTGCTGGCGGTGCCCGGAATCGGATTTGCCTTCCTCAGCGTCGTATTCCTCATCTTCGGATTCGGTGCGCTGCGGATGACCTCGCGACAGGCCATCATCACGTGGACGCTCACGATGATCGGCCTGGCCCCGATCTTTCTGCTGACCAGCACGCCGATCGGTTTGCCGGTTGCGACCCAGACCGAACGTGTCGCCGCGATGCTCTCCTATGTCCTCACGATCGGGCAATGCGCCTTCGTGGGATTGTACGGCAGCACCATGCGCAAGATGCTCTACGACCGCAGCTTCGAACTGAAAGCGGCGTACAAGCGGATCGAGGAACTGGCCGAACTCGATGAGCTGACGGGGGCGTCCAACCGACGCAGCATCATGCGAATGCTGGAAGAGGAGATCGCCCGTGCGACCCGCGGCGGATCGCCATGCTCGATCGCGCTGATCGACCTCGACTGGTTCAAGCGCATCAACGACGCCTACGGCCATCCGACCGGCGACGAGGTGCTGCGGACATTCTCGATCACCATGTTCGCCAACATCCGCAGCGTCGACCGGTTCGGCCGCTATGGTGGCGAGGAATTCCTGCTGGTGCTGCCCGACATGGACGCCGGCCAGGCCATGCGGGCGCTCGACCGGTTGCGTGCCATTATTGCCGACCTCGATTGGAGCGCATTTTCTCCGGGCATGAAGGTGACCATTTCCGCAGGCGTCGCCACGCTGAAGCCGAACGAGACGTCAGACACATTCCTCGCGCGCGCCGACAGCGCGCTTTACGCATCCAAGGCGCAGGGACGCAACCGCATTACCAGCGCCTGATCCGACATATTTCAGCTCCGGCGGCGAAGAATCCGACGCCGGTTTTTGCTCCAGGACAGAGTCATGATTTCGAAAGCCGCCATCTCTCGCTCTCCCATAAGTCTGCTCGATGAGCTGCAGTCCACGCTTGCGCACGGAACCGTCGCTCGCCGGGTCGAGACCCTGCGCCGGGTAACCGATCTCTTCATCAACGGCGCGGTGGATTATTCGGACGAGCAGATCGGGCTGTTCGACGATGTCTTCCAGTGCCTGATCGATCACATCGAAACCTCGGCGAAGATGCTTTTAGCCAACCGTCTCGCCCCGATCGACACCGCCCCGCCGCTCACCATCCGCGCGCTTGCTTTCGACGACGTCATCGAGGTGGCAGGTCCCGTGCTGTCGCAATCGACGCGACTCGACGACAAGACCCTGATCGAGAATGCGCGCAGCAAGAGCCAGGCGCATTTGATGGCGATTTCGACCCGCAAAACCCTTAGCGGCGCGGTCACCGACGTGCTGGTCCAGCGCGGCAACGACGAGGTGATCCAGTCGACCGTGAACAATCCCGGCGCGGAGTTCACCGAGCGCGGCTTTACCCGCCTCGTCAGCCGCGCCGAAGGCGACGACAATCTCACGACCTGCATCGGCCTGCGTCCGGCCGTGCCGCGGCATCTCTATCTGAAACTACTCGCCAAGGCCTCCGACACGGTGCGGCAGCGGCTGGAGGCCGCCAACCCGCAGCAGGCGGCCGAGGTGCCGACGGCGGTCAAGGAGGCAACGCGGCGCGCGCGCTCGGCGACCTCTGACATCACCAAGAACACCACGATAGCTCATGCGCTGGTCAAGTCGCTGTACGAGCACGGCCGGCTCGATGAACCTCAGGTGGCGTCGTTTGCCGATGCCGGCAAATTCGACGAGGCCAATGCCTCGATCGCAGCGCTCGCCAACGTGCCGGTGGCGATCGCCGAGAACATGATGATCGAAAGCCGGGCCGAAGGCGTGATGATTTTGGCGAAGGTCGCGGGCCTGTCGTGGTCGACGGTCAGGGTCATCATCAAGATGCGCGACGAGCTTTC
>NZ_LLXX01000206.1:0-276 GCF_001440405.1 Bradyrhizobium valentinum | reverse complement strand
AGCGGCTGCGGCCGTCGACGGCGCAGCAGGTGCTGCGCTTCCACCGCATGCAGCAGAATACGCCCGCGGTGCTCGCGCCTAGTACCTGAGCAGCTTCGATCCGAGCAGCGCGCCGAGCGCCGTTACCAACGCGGTCGCGATCGTGTACCAGGTCGCCACAAACAGCGGTGAATCGTCCGTGCAATGCGAGGCGTAGAGCGTCGCCGCCAGCCCCGCGGACAACAGTCCGGCGATGGCGCCGGCAACCGCCGGCCGCGCCGGCGCGCCGTGCCGCAG
>NZ_LLXX01000205.1 GCF_001440405.1 Bradyrhizobium valentinum | reverse complement strand
GGTGTTCGCAAACTCAGCTTACCCCTGACCACCTGCCACCCCATAGGATCTACGACCACTTTCACTTCAGCAATTTCATCGGGTCGGCAGCCTTCTGCCGGAGCTGATCGAAGGTGCATTGCCGCGGCGCTTTGTCGGGCCGCCAGCGCAGGATGGAGGTGCCGTGGCGAAAGCGCTCGCCGCTGAAATGATCGTAGCAAACCTCGACCACGAGCTTCGGCTTCAGCGGACGCCACTTTGCCGAGCGCTCGGTCGTCCATCGGCTTGGCCCGCCCGGTGCATTGCCGGTGAAGCCCGGCGGCGCAATCAGCGATTCGAGCCTTTCCGTCAGCGCCGGCTTCTCGATCTGCTTGATCGCGGAGGTGAAGCCGACATGATGCAAAAGTCCTTCATCGTCATAGAGGCCGAGCAGCAGCGAGCCTGCGACCTTGCGGTTCGCGATTCTGTTGGTGGCGTAACGGAAGCCGCCGACCACGCAATCGGCGCTCCGGAATTTCTTGATCTTCTGCATGCCGTCGCGGTTGCCGGCCTGATAGGGCAGGTCGATCCGCTTGGCGATCACGCCGTCCGAACCGCCGCCGAATTGCTTCAGCCATTTTTGTGCGATCGCATAGCTCGCCGTGGCGGGTGACAGGCGAAACGCCGGCTGCGATTTGAACTGGGCTCTTGCAAAGGCTTCCAGCGCGGGGCGGCGCTCGCGCAGGATAGATCCGGCCAGCTTCCTGTCCGCCGGGCTTCCCAGCAGGTCGAAAGCGAGGAACAGCGCCGGTGTTTCCTGCGACAGTTTCTGGATGCGACTCGCGGCGGGGTGAATCCGCTGCAGCAGATCATCGAACGAAAATGCTTTGCCACGCGGCACGACGATTTCTCCGTCGAGCACGAATATGCTTGCCTTCAAGGCCAGCGCGGCTTGAACCAGCTCGGGGAAATAGCGGGCAAGGTCCTCGCCGGACTTCGAACGGAGATCGACCTTTTCGCCGTGGCGGGACAGCAGGCAACGAAAGCCATCCCATTTGGGCTCGTACTGCCATTCGGCGCCGCGCGGGATGACATCGACAGAGCGTGCCTCCATTGCCGCGAGTGGGGTGGGGCGCCGACGCGCCTTTCCGGATGGCAGGCCCAGGGACTCTTCAACGGGAGACATGCCGTATCAACGCAAACGGCCGGCTATTCGCCGGCCGTGCTCGGAAAAATTATCTTTAAGCGCCGATCAGACCGCAGCCGTGATCCACTGCTGCAGCTTCGCCTTCGGCGCGGCGCCGACCTGGCGCGAGGCCATCTCGCCGCCCTTGAAGATCATCAGGGTCGGGATCGACATCACGCCGTATTTCGAGGCCGTCTTCGGGCTCTCATCGACGTTCAGCTTCACTATCTTGACCTTGTCGCCCATGGCGCCGGAAATCTCGTCGAGCGCGGGGGCGATCATGCGGCAGGGGCCGCACCATTCGGCCCAGAAGTCGACGACCACCGGCCCGGTCGCCTTGAGCACTTCGGCTTCGAAATCGGCGTCAGAAACCTTGCCAACGGCCATGGGAATTACCTCGTTCGGTTAGAAATTAAGGGGCGCGGTCAAGAATCGCGCCCCGGAGATGGATATGGCAAACCTATGAACGCGATCCTGCCGGGTCAAGCGCGGTCACACCGAGATGATGGATGCCAGCTCGGCTTCCAGCGCGGAAGCGGAAATCTCCATTAATTCAGAGCTTTCGGTCCAAAGCAGCGCGGTTCGGACCACCCGCTGCGGATAAAGCTTGACCAGCACCGCCCGGTACAGCGCGAGCTGGCGGACATAGCCCGTCGGCGCCTCGTCAGGCCGGCTTGGCGGGGCATGGTTGGTCTTGAAATCGACGATCAGGACCTCGCTGTCGGTGACGACGAGGCGGTCGATCTGCCCGGACACCAGCGCCGGTCGCCCGCCCGGCCGCTCCAGCCGCCCCACGATCGAGACTTCGGCGCGGCTGCCGGGGGCGAACACCGGCGCGAACCGCGCATCGGCAATCAGGGCCAGCGTGCTTTCGGCCAGCGCCTGCCGTTCCTCCCCGGTCCAGCCGTCGGCGTTGCGGGCCAGATAGGTCAGCGCGGCTTCGCGGCGGCGTTCGGCGGCGATATCCGGCAGCGATTGCAGGAGCCGGTGCACCAGCGTGCCGCGCTGCAGCGCGCGGGCGCGCTGCGTAACCGATTCGGCCGTCCGTACTCGGCGGCTCTCGCCGTCTGCGGGGTCCGAGGGCCGCAGCACGCTTTCCGGGGAAGCCTCGGGCTGCGCCGGCGTCAGCAGCCAGTTGGGCAGCACCATCGGAGCTGGCGAGGATGGCGCAGCAGCGGGAGCGGCCGACAGCGCGGTCTCCTCATCCCGCGTATAGCGCTTCACCCGGCCTGCGGCGGTCTCGATCTCCTGAAGCTGCAAGGTGGAGCTGGCGAGCCCCTTGGTGATCAGGTCGTACCAGGACAGCGGCCGGACATTCTTCATGTTGCCGGGCATGCAGCCGCCGACGATCAGGCGGTCCGCCGCGCGCGTCATCGCGACATAAAGGAGGCGACGGTATTCATCCTCGGTATCGTCGATCATCGCCGCGCGGGCGGTGGCGACAGCCGGAGGATCCTCGGCCTTGCGGCCGGCCCAGACCACCACACCGGGCGCATGCGGATCGGCATTGCCCTGCGGCAGATTGATGAGCTTCAGCCGCTGCGTATCCGAGGGCGAGGTCGTGGTGTCCACCAGGAACACGACGGAGGCCTCCAGCCCCTTGGCGCCATGCACCGTCATGACGCGGACTTCGTCGCGCGAAATTTCCATGTCGCGCTTCACTTCGAGGTCCGCCGTGCGCAACCACGCCATAAAACCCTGCAGCGAGGCCGGTGCCTTGCGTTCGTAGTTCAGCGCCAGCTCCAGAAATTCGTCGAGCGCATCATTGGCCTCGTGTCCGAGGCGGCCCAGGATTCGCGCGCGGCCGCCGTCGCCGCCGAGCAGCCAGGCATAGAACGCGAACGGCGTCTCGCTGGCAAAGCGGCGTTCGCACTGTTCGAGCCGCCACAGCGCATCCCGCAGCCGGCCGTCGGTTGGCGCGCACGCCGTCAATGCCGCGCGCAGCGATCCCTTGCGCTGCCAGGCGATCTTGAACAGGTCGTCATCGCCAAGGCCGAACAGCGGGCTCTTCAGCGCCACCGCCAGCGCCAGATCGTCCTGCGGCAGCAGGAGCGCGTCAGCCAGGTTCATCAGGTCGATGATCGCGATGTGCTCGGTGAGCTTGAGACGGTCGGCGCCGGCGACCGGGATACCGGCATGCTTCAGCGCCTGGATCACGGCATCGAACGCGTTGCCGCGCCGGCGTACCAGCACCAGCATGTCGCCATAGCGCAGCGGCCGGCGGTCGCTTTTGCTGCCGGTCATCACGCCGCTGCCGACCAGCGCCTTGATCTCGGCCTGAATGCGCCGAGCCAGCTTCACTTCGGGGCTGGTCGCGGAGACGCCGTCGAATGGCGCACGCCAGCCTTCGATGTCCTGCCGGTCGTCGGTTTCCGCGAGCTCCCAGAGATCGATCTGGCTCGGGCCTGCGTCGGCCAGCGAATGATGAATCGGATTTCCGATATCGACCGCGTGAATGCTGCGAAAGATATCCTGCTCGCGAAACACCTGATCAACCGCATGCAGGATCGCCGGCCCCGAGCGGAAAGAATAGGTAAAGGACACCGGATCGAACTTCAGGCCGGCGCCCTCGAATTTCCTTTGTAATGCCCGGCGGCGCAAATCGAATTCGCGCGGGGCCGCGCCCTGGAACGAAAAGATCGACTGCTTCTCGTCGCCGACCGCGAACACCGTTCGCAGCACGCCATCGCGCGCGCCTGCGCCGGAGGTGAATTCGGAAATGATGTGCGCGACGATGTCCCATTGCCGGGGGCTGGTGTCCTGCGCCTCGTCGATCAGTACATGATCGACGCCGCGGTCAAGCTTGTAGTGCACCCAGCCCGAGGAGACGCGGTCGAGCATTTCCAGCGTCTT
Organism: Bradyrhizobium valentinum; assembly: GCF_001440405.1. GTDB lineage: Bacteria > Pseudomonadota > Alphaproteobacteria > Rhizobiales > Xanthobacteraceae > Bradyrhizobium > Bradyrhizobium valentinum. Next base: position 39,728 of record NZ_LLXX01000205.1, on the reverse strand, counting down.
GTCGATCAGATCGTCATAGTCGAGCAGGCCGCGTTCCTGCTTCTCGCGGCGATAGTTCGCCGCTGCAGCGGTTGCGATATATAGCAGCGCCTCAGTGCGGTCGCGCGCCACCAATGCGCGGCGACGTTCGATCAGGGGAAGGACGCGGCCGAATTCCGAATCGAACAATCGACCAACCGCAGGATTCTTTTTGACAAAGCTGTTGGTGACGACCGTTGCTCTTGGCGTGCGTTCGTCTGTGAGAAATAATCCGAGATACGCGTCAACTTGGGCAGCCCCGGTAAATGCCAGCGCCTCACGAAGTCGGTCGGCCTGTTTCTGGTCGGCCTTACTGCTAGTATCCAGAACCATGGCGATTTCCCGCCATTGCGATCGCGGCAGGTTGGGTCCTTCAACGATCTCACGCTCGACGTCTTCAATGCGATCATTGGGACCGACGCCAAGTGCGGCTGAAATCTGCGCGGCGGCCGCCTGCGCGCTGCCGGCGGCATCCGTCCAGGCCATGAAATGATCGCGGCTGAGACAGGCCTCGCGCACGACGTCCTTGAAGGTGACGTCGGCGGCACTCGCCATCGCCGTCATCAGCGCCCGCCCGGTGGGACTGTCGGGATTGCGCGATGCCTCGAGGAAAACCGCGAGATTGGCGCGCTCCATCATCTCGTTCTGGTCGCGGTCGTCGAGCACGGCGAAACGCGCCGGCACGTTGGCCTCGAACGGGAATTGCTGCAGCAGCCGGGTGCACAGCGCGTGGATGGTCTGCACCTTCAGCCCGCCGGGCGTCTCCAGCGCGCAGGCGAACAGTTTGCGTGCCGACTTGCGCAGGCGTGCGTTGGGGTGCGGAATGCCGGCCTCGCGGATCGCCGCGTCCAGCGCGTCGTCGTCGAGCGTCACCCAATGGCCGAGGGTGGTGAACACCCGCTCCGCCATGTTGGCGGCGGCAGCCTTGGTGAAGGTGATGCAGAGGATCTTTTCCGGCGCCACGCCGTCGAGCAGCAGCCGGATCACCCGCTGCACCAGCACATGGGTCTTGCCCGAGCCTGCATTCGCCGAGACAAATGCGGAAGCCGCCGGATCGGACGCGCGCGCCTGCGTCGCGCGAACGGCATCGGGAATGATGCGGGCAGCCTTCACCATTCCTCGATCCCCAGGCCGCCGGCCGCCGACCATTCCTTGATGCGCGCGAGATCGTCATAGGCGCCGTAGCGGTTCGACCACATCGACAGGTTCAGCGAAGTGTAGGCCGTCTCCTCGTTCTCGAATTTGCGGATCAGCGCTTCAAGCTGCTCGCGGGCGTAATCGGCCGCCTCGTCCGGCGGCTGCGGTGTATCGTTGTTCCTGATCTTCAGCTCCAGCGACCGCTGCTCGCCGGGCGGATTGTTGCCGCTGAGCCTGACATAGACGAGTTCGCCGACGGATGAGCCGGCGTGGATATTCTCAAAGCCGCCCTCGCGCAGGATCGCGGCCTCCAGCGTCAGTTGCGGCGACAGGCCCATGCGTACCTGCTTGCCGGTCGGCGGCTGGCCGGTCTTGTAATCGAGGATCGCAAAGCTGCCGTCATGGCGCTGTTCGATCCGGTCGGCGCGTGCCGACAGCGTAAAGATGCGCTCATTGCCGACCGGAATCTTGATCTCGCCCCTGATCTCGGCGGCAATTTTCTCGATATCGTCGCGCCGTGCCAGCTCCCAATCGGCAAACCAGGCGGCGATGCGCTGAAACCGCGGCCACCACAGCGCCCGCGCCTCGGGACGCTCCATCAGCGGCGCGAAATATTTTTCACCGATGCCGCGCAGCACCAGCGCTGGCTGTGGGGGAAGGGCGTCGGCGAATTCTTGCGTGAATTCGCCGAGCGCGTCATGGATCGCCGAACCGCGATCGGCCGCCGACAGCGGCATGTCCACGGGGTCGAGCGGATCGAGCCGCAGGATGTATTTCGCGTAGATCGTATAGGGATCGCGCAGCCAGTCCTCGATCGCCGTAACCGACAGTTTGAGCGGCCGCGTTGCGACGGGTGGCTTCGGCGCCGGCTGCTCGATCGGCTCGACCTCGTCGGGCTGGTCCAGTTCGGCGGCGAAGCGGACGTAATTTTCTCCGGCGGCTTTGGCCGCGTCCCAGCGCGCTTCGCCGGCGACGGCCTCCAACCGGTGCAGAAAGCGCGAGGCGACAGCGGGCGCGCCGCTGACTTTCGCCGAATGGGTCAGGATCACATCGTCCGTTCCCAACAATTGCGCGAAATCGTGCGCGGAAAGGCCGATGCGCCGCTCCGGTAGATCGAGGCCGAGTTCATGGCGCATCGGCCGGCTCAGCCAGGGATCGACCCGCGGCGCCGGCGGCCATACGCCTTCGACCAGCCCGCCAAGAATGACGCGATCGGATTCGGTCAGCCGCGCTTCGAGTTGGCCGTAGATGTGTAGTTGCGCGCTCGCCGATTCCGGCCGCCGCACCATGCGATCGGCATAGGCGGTCTGGAACACATCAGGGTAATCGCCGAGCTGAACCATCAGGCCGCTCGGCTTTTGCTCGGCAAGCAGGTCGTCGAACGCCGCCGACAATGCAGCGCCTTGCGCTTGCTCGAAGACGATTGCAACGCCGTTTTGATCCGACGACAGCGCGATCAGCGTCTCGCGGTGGCGCTGCGCCAGTTCGGCGAAATCGAACGGCTTCGACGTGCCCATGATTTCCAGCGGCGACAGCGCCTTCTGCAATGCCGCGATCAGCGCCTGCGCCTGATCGAGCTCGTCGTCTCTCAACTTCGCGCGCGGCTCGGAGGCGTGAAGCGAGGAGGTCTCATGGCTCCGGAGCTTCCTGAGCTCGACGCGGAAACGATCGAAGTCGCGCGCCAATCCGGCCGTTCCTGCCTGCGGCCGGGTGCCGCGCAGCAGCGCCAGTTCGAGGGTCTCGATGGCGCGCTTGAACGCGCCGTAGGCGCCGCCGAGCCGGAACAGCGGATGTTTCAGCAGCGCAAGCAACGTCGGCGGCTCCAGCCCTCTGGCGGCAGCTTCCGCGGCGAGGCGGGCAAAAATGCCGCTTGGCGTATCCATCAGCGTGTCGCCGCCGGAATCGTCGAATTCGAGATTCCAGCGCGTCAGCGCCGCCATCACCCGGCGCGCCAGCGCGCGATCCGGCGTCACCAGCGCCGCCGATTTACCCAGATGCCGCGCCTCGCGCATCGCCACCGCAATCGCCAGTGCCTCCATCTCCGAATTGGGCGCCTCGACGACGGCAAGCTTGGTCATGCCGCCGGCAATACTTGCGGCAACATCCGGCTGGATCAGGCGGTCGTGCCATTGTTCGGTCGCGCTCGAGGGACGCATCGTCTCCGACACCAGCACGTCGCGCCCATGCTGTGCCGGCATGCCCAGGATTTCGACGTCGCTACGCTTGATGCCGAAGCGATCCAGCAATCCGTGCATCGCGAATTGCGGATGGTTCGAGGAGGGCTGCGTGGTGAATTTGCCTTGCGCGTCCCTGACGCCGCCAATCGTCTGCCAGGCTTCCTCGTCGAGATCGGTATCGAGCCCGGGCAGCACCACCGCGCCCTGCTTCAGGCCGGCCACGGCGTTGAGGAATTTCGCGGTTGCCGGCATCGAGCCGGTCGAACCTGCCGCGACCACCGGCCCCTCATGATGTGCGGTGAGCCGCGCGGCTTCCGCCTCAATCAGGCGGTCGCGCCGTTCCGCAGGTTCGATCCGGCCGATTTCCTTCAGATGCTCCGGCCATGCCTTGCGCGCGATGCGCAGGAATTCCAGCGAGTGCTGCCAGTATTTGTCGAACTGGTCGGGCACCAGTTTGTCGAGTGCTTCCCAGGCGACCCCGCGCGTGACCATGTCGTCCATCAACCGCGCCAGATCGCCGGCCAGCGCCAGCGTCGAGGCCGGGCCGCCGACCACGAGCGGCGCCGACACCGGGCTTTTTGCCCATGCCGCAACCAGATGCGCCAGCGTCAACCGGCGCTCCAGTTCGCCGAGCCTTGGCGGAATGTCGAGCGGCGCGACGCCGCTGAATTGTTCGGAGCCTTCCGCAAACGTCAGCTCGTCCTCGTCGATGTCGCCGAGCGCCACGATGCGCGGCAGGATCGCCGCCTCCGTCTTCAATTCGTCGAGAAAGATTTCTCGCGCCAGCCGCCCGGCGCGCCGGGTCGGCAGATAGAGCGTCGCTCGCGCGAGATTAAGCGGGTTGCTGCGTGCCTCGAATCCGTCGACCAGCCGGCCGTCGACCAGCGCCGCGATGACGGTGCGCAGGAACGGTGCGGAGACGGGAACGCTGAAAACGCGCATGGACTTCCTGATTCGAGGTCAGGGGCCAATATAGGGGGCGATTTGGGGCAGGTCATGGGTTGGACGGTGGCGTCCCCGTTACTCACTGCTAGACCCTCATGGTGAGGAGGCGCTTTAGCGCCGTCTCCGGACGATGCTTCGCATCGCCGGGAGAACCACGAGGCCCCGCTGGTGCCATTCATCCTTCGAGACGCCGCGGAGCCTGTCATCGGGCGCGCGTTCGCGCGACCCGTTGGCGGCTCCTCAGGATGAGGTCTGACACCATACGGAACGCAACTAGGCCACGCTTTCCAGAAACGCTTCTTCCGCGGCCTGCACCGCATCGGGGGTTCCGACATGCATCCAGACGCCGTCGAGCCTGAGGCCGAACAATCGTTCCTGCTCGTTGGCGCGGTCGAACATCTTGGTCAGCGAGAACTCGCTCTTAGGCGCGTCGGCGAAGAGTGACGGCGACATGATCGCGGCTCCCGCATAGACGAACGGCACCACCTGATGCTCTTTCCGCTTGCGCAGCGCGCCGTCCGGCAGCATGGCATAATCGCCGCGGCCGGCATAGCCGATGCTGCTCGTGGTGGGCGCCATCAAGAGCAGGATGTCCATGCGATCAGGATCGAAGGTTTCGGCAAGCCGCGTCAGATTGGGCCGCACGCCGTCGATCCACATCGTATCGGCGTTGAGATGAAAGAACGGCTCCTTGCCAAGCAGCGGCAGCGCCTTCACCACGGCACCGCCGGTGCCGAGCACTTCGTCGCGCTCATCGGAGATGATGATGCGGGGGCGGGGGCGGCCGGCCGTATGCTGAATGATCTGGTCGGGCAGGTAGTGCACGTTGACCACGGCCTCGCTGACACCGGCATCGGCGAGCTTGTCGAGCACATGATCCAGCAACGGCTGGCCTGCCACGCGCACCAGCGGCTTCGGCATGTGGTCGGTTAGCGGGCGCATGCGCAAGCCGAGACCGGCGGCAAGGACCATGGCTTTGGTGGGCGTGACGGGCATTCCTGGAATTTCTTTCCAACCATTCAAATCGCGCCGCGGATCATACCACGGCGATTCGCCTGAACCAGCGACTGTGACGCCTTAGTCGCCGCAGGTGACGGCCATACGACAGCGCCCAGGTGGCCATTTTCAGGTCTCCGCATCCTCCCCGCGCCTGGCGGCCGCCTTCCTCTTCTTGTCGCCCTGCTTGAGGAAATTGACGCCGATCTGATCGCCATTGACCCAAGCTAGTTCGCAGCGCCGATAGGCCAGCCCCGTCGACGACAACAGGAGGAAGAATTCCTTCAGATGCAGGCCCTCGACCGAACCTTCGACCGTCAGCTTGGCGCCGGTCTCGGAGACGTCTTCCATCACGCAGTCGCGCCGCCAGGTGCCGTCGATGCCCATCATGTGCGCCGCAAAGCCACGCTCGAATACGACTCGATCCCCCCGGCGCCGTTCCGCCCCCGCCATGGCTGTCTTTCCGTTTCAAATTGGCATGCGCCATGCCTGCCCGGCGTGGCCGGTTCCAGATTAAAGGCAGGGTGGCTAACAGGAGGTAAATCAGGGCAGCGGCGGCGGCACGTTGGCGGCATACCATTCGCGAACTGCCGATAGCGCCGGATGCGCCAGCGAGCGGTTCAGATAGGTCCAGATCCGGGGCTGGTGGCGCAGATATTGCGGCTTGCCGTCGCGCCGGTTGAGCCGGGCAAAGGTGCCGAGCAGGCGCGTATTCCGCTGCGCCGACATGATGGCGTAAAGCTCGGCGAAGCTGGCCGGATCGAACTGATTATCGGTCACGCGGCGCGCCTTGATGTAGCGGGTCAAGAGCGCCAGCTCGAGCTGTTCGGGAACGTCGAGCCGCGCATCCTGCAGCAGCGACACCAGATCGTAGGCGGCAGGGCCAAGCACGGCGTCCTGGAAGTCGATGATGCCGATGCGCAAAATCCCCGTGCGGTCGCCGAGCCAGATGATGTTGGGCGAATGAAAATCGCGCAGCACCCAGGTCCGCGGCGCAGCCGCGGGTTTCTCGAGCAGCGCGCGCCACATCGTGACGAATTCATCGCGCCGATGATTGCTGATTTCAGCGCCGCGATCCGGCAGATACCATTCGAGCATCAACCGCATCTCGATCAGCCACGTATCGATACCGTAAACCGGAATATCGTAAGTGAGCTGCGGCGCCAGCGGCGCCGTTTCGGGCAGAGTTTCGCGATGAAGCGCCGCCAGCATGTCGGTGGCAGCCTCGTAGCATTCCACGATCGGCCGCGGCGGGTCACCTTCGACAATCGCGGCGCTGCCGAAATCCTCGGTGATGAGAAAACCGGAATCGATATCGGCATGACGGATCGCGGGCGCCGAGAAGCCGTGCGCGCGCAAGCCGTTGTCGATGGCGACGAACGGCTTGACGTCCTCGGCGAGATGAACGGCTGCGCTGTAGGATTTTCCGTCATAGATCGCCGGGCCGTCCGGACGGCGCGGCGAATTCATCAGGATCGACGTGCCGTCGTCGCGGATCAGCCGCGCGTAGGAGCGCGTCGAGGCGTCGCCGGGCATCCGCTCGCGCGCCGCATCCAGGAAGCCGGCGTCGGCTAAAAATTTGCGCAAGGCCTCCAATCGCGCCACCGGCGCCGCCGCCTTGCCATACCCGGTGATTTCGGCGGCGCGCGCGGTGGATCCAAGGGCGGGGCGATGGCTGAAGGCGATGTCGATGCGATCTTCGGGCAGCGCGTCCGGTGCGCGCTCCGGCCACTCGATCAGCGCCAACGTGCCCTCCGGCAACGGCGACAATCCGATTTCCTCCAGCTCGCTCGCATCATTGATGCGGTAGAGATCGGCGTGGAGAAGCGGAAACGGCAGGTCGTAGCTCTGCGCCAGCGTGAACGTGGGGCTTGGTACTTCCAGCGCGGAATCGTTGGCGAGATAGCGGATCATCGCCCGTGCCGCGGCCGTCTTCCCCGCGCCGAGATCGCCCGAAAGCGTAATCACGTCACCCGGGCCGACCAGGAGCGCGAGGTCGGCCATCAGATGCGCTGTTGCCGTCTCGTTCGCGAGCGCCACCGTAAATGTCGCTGATACGGTCATTCGGCGGCGTTGCGATGCGCGTTCTGGTCGATCGGAAAATCGCAGGCGACCGTCGTGCCCTTGCCGACCACCGAATCGACGCGCACCTTGCCGCCATGCAGTTCGACAAAGGAGCGCACCAGCGACAGGCCGAGGCCGGCGCCGCGATGCCGCGAGCCGTGCGAGTGGCTCTCGAACCAGTCGAACACCTTGTCTTTCACGTCAGCCGGAATGCCGGGACCGGAATCGCTGACGGTGAAGATCACACGATTATCGGTTCGCCGCGCGCTGATTGTGACCGCGGCATCGTGCGGCGAGAAACCGACGGCGTTGGCGAGCAGGTTATAGAGCACCTGCACCACGCGCCGCTCGTCGCCGGTGAAGTTGCCGATATCGGGATCGATATCCACCCTGAGTTCGATGCGATCGGTCGCCAGCCGGTCCTGAATGCCTTCGGCGGCAGCCTGGATGGCTTTTTCAATATTGACGGGGCCGAGCTCGAGCTTCATTGCGCCGGCATCGATGGTGGCGAGATCGAGGATGTTGTTGGTGAGCGCCAGCAGCGCGTTGGTCGACTTGGTGACGTAGTCGAGATACTCGGCCTGCTTCTGCGTCAGCGGGCCGGTTGAGGGATCGCTGAGGAAATGCGCAAAGCCGATGATGGTGGTGAGCGGCGCGCGTAGTTCGTAGGACACGTGGTGGACGAAATCCACCTTCATCTGGTCGGCGGCTTCGAGCGCCTCGTTGCGCTCGCGCAGCGCGCGCTCGACATTTTCGGTGTCGGTGATGTCCTGGAAGGTCAGCATGGTCGCGCCGTCGGGTAGCGGCATGGTCATGCAGTCCAGCACGCTGCCGTCCTTGCGCTCGAGCTTCAGCGCTACCTGCGCACGATTCTCGATCGCGGTGATCGCCTCGCGCAGCGCCCGCCAGGTCAGCGCGTCATCAAACAGCGGCTTGCACCAGGCTTCCACGGTCTCGATGTGGGGTTGCTCTTTCAGCGATTCCGCCGACAGCTTCCACATCTTCGCGAAAGCGGGATTGAACAGTTCCACGCGGCCATTGCTGCCGAACACCGCGACGGCTTCTGCCAGATTGTCGAGCGTTTCGTGCTGGACCCGGCTCAGCCGGTCGTACCGGCGTGCGAGATCAAGGCTCTCGGTGACATTGTCGAACAAATAGGTGACGCCGCCTTCGAGATTCGGAGTGGTGACGACGCTGACGGCGCGGCCGTCGGGCAGGAACCAGGTGTAGGTCTCCGGCTCGACGGCGCGATAGGCTTGGTGCAGCTTGGCCTTCCAGGCCCGGAAATCCGGTTGCTCGGGCAGCTTGCGCGCCGCGCGCAGCCGGTCGAGCACGCTTGAATCGTCGGGATTGGAGTCGAGGAAGGCCTGATCGAGGCCCCACAGCCGCCGGTAGGATTCATTGTAGAAGGCAAGCCGCCGCTGACCGTCGAATACGGCCACCCCCGACGACAACTGGTCGAGGGTACGGCGATGGGCTTCCGCCATCCGCTCCATGGCGTCGCGCAACGCGGTTGCCTCGCTGGCGTCGATGGCGATGCCGGCGCTGCCGCCGCCGAGCTTGAGCGTCTGAACGTCATAGATGCGCCGCTCGCCGCCGACCACGATCGGCAGCCGCGCGCTGAAGGTGGAATTGTCGTTCAGCACCCGGCCCATCTCGGCGCGCTGGTCTTTCTCCAGCAGTTCGAGGTTGCGGTGGATCGTATCCGCGACGCTTGCGCCCTCGGTGGCGCGCACATAGGCAGCGTTCGCGTAACGCAGATTGCCTTCTGCGCTCTTGGCCCACATCGGCCAGGGCGCCGCGGCGGCGAAGTCGCGCAAGAGCTCGGTTTCCTCCAACAGCGTCCGGTAGCGGAGATTGGACTCGGCGAGTTCCCGGCGCAACCCGCCGAGTTCGCGAATCCGCACAATGGCTTGCCCTCCGATGGCGCGGCCCATCGCTTCGATGGCGCGGCCGTTCGAGGTGGAGAGATTGAGCAGAAAGCCTTCGCCGGCCTCGCGTAGCGCATCCACCGCATGGTCCATCCGCAGCGCCGGTTCCGGTGGCAACCAGGTTCCAAAGGCGAGGATGCGTTGCGGGGAATTCGACAGCGCGTCCTGCGAGATCAGCAGCGAGGTGTCGCCGCTGATCTGGGGCCGGTTGTCGCCCGCGGCCCAAGCGATCAGGATCTGGGGCTCGGCGAACAAGAGCGCGCGCAGCCGGTCGGCCTGCACCTGGAGGTCGGCGATATCGGAGCGCAGGTTTAGTTCCGTTCGGGTGGCCTTAATGCGCGTGCGCATCAACAGGATCGCAGCGACGACGGTAAAGCCAAGCAGCGACAGCGCCGTCGTCAGCACGGCGAATTCCTGGTGATTGAGGTCGACCAAGGCCGAAATTGTCTGCGTGATGGTCGAATCAGCGGCCAATGCGGGTTCCGGCGCGGCGGAGAGGACGGTGGCGAGCGCAATCACACCGTGGCGCGCCAGTGAGGTGCACGACAGCAGGTTTCGACGCATCGCCGCGACTACGCCCGACATTATTTGCCCCAAGAACGCACGACTGCAGGCCCGGCGCTACCCCCAGCGCATAATCCGCCAAAGTGTGAGCGGTTTGGCGTGGAGATTATGCGCCGACTAATAGGAGTGAGCGCGCCCGGACGCAAAACCGGACCCCACTTTTGCTGGTCGCGCTCTGCACGAATCGGGTCGAGAGTATCCCCTTCGGGAGTCAGCCGGTAAGAGTCCAGATCGTGAACGCAAATTTGGCTGTGAAAAATTCGGCCGTTACCGTTGAGAGTTGTCTTTACTAACAGATTCAGCGTCCAGTCGAGCCGAAACCGCCACTGCCGCGGTCGGTTGTTGAAAGCGACACCACCGGAACGAGTTGCGCCTGCACGACAGGCGCGATCACCATCTGCGCGATCCGCTCGCCGCGCCGGACCGGGAACGGCGCGTCGCCATGATTGACCAAGAGCACGTTGACCTCACCGCGGTAATCCGCGTCCACCGTGCCCGGCGAATTCAAGACGGTAACGCCATGTTTGGCGGCAAGCCCGGAACGTGGCCGTACCTGGGCCTCAAAGCCCGAAGGCAGCGCGATCGTCAGCCCGGTCGGAACCATCGCGTATTTCCCCGGGGGCAGGATCAAGGGCGTGTCCGCCGGGACTGCCGCGAGCAGGTCGAGCCCGGCGGCGTCGGCGCTCTGATAGGCCGGCAGCGCGAGACCTTCGCCGTGCGGCAATTGGCGGATGTCGACCTTCACTGTCGCGTTCACGAACTCTTCTCCACGGTTTTGGCAATCTTCGCCACCAGTTCGGCTGCGACCTGTTCCTTGGTCATTACCGGCCAGGAGTCCACCTTGATGTTGTCGATGTTGATATCGCCGTCGCGCGTCAGCAGATGAACGGTGTTGCGGTCGCCGCCCATCACGCCTAGCGCGGGCGAGACGTCGTTGGCGACGATCCAGTCGCAGCCCTTGCGCGCGATCTTGGCCTTGGCGTTGTCGATCAGATGCTCGGTCTCGGCGGCAAACCCGATCACCAGCGGCGGGCGCTTGTCCTTCAGTTTCGAGATCGTCGCGAGAATGTCCGGGTTTTCCACCAGTTGCAGCGGTGGCATGCCGGCGGAAGTCTTCTTCAGCTTCTGCTCGCCTTCATTGGCGACCCGCCAGTCGGCGACGGCGGCCGCGAAGATCGCAACATCGGCCGGCAAGGCGGCTTCGACCCGATGCAGCATGTCGCGCGCCGATTCCACCCGGATAACGGTCACGCCTGCGGGATCGCGCAATTCGACCGGGCCGGAGACCAGCGTGACATCGGCGCCCGCTGCCTGCGCGGCGGCGGCGATGGCAAAGCCCTGTTTGCCGGAGGAACGGTTGGCGATATAGCGCACGGGGTCGATCGCCTCATGCGTCGGCCCCGCCGTGATCAGCACGCGCTTGCCTGTGAGCGGACGCGGCCGCGGCGGGCGGAGAATGTCGGCGGCAGCGGCAGCGATTTCGATCGCCTCCGACATCCGTCCGACGCCGGCCTCGCCCGTTTCAGCCATCTCGCCGACATTGGGGCCGATCATATGGATGCCGTCGCGCCGGAGCTGCAGCACGTTGCGGCGGGTGGCGGCGTTGTTCCACATCAAGGGGTTCATCGCCGGCGCCACCAGAATCGGCCGGTTCGCCGCCAGCAGGATGGCGCTGGCGAGATCGTCGGCGTGGCCGTGCGCCATCTTCGCCATCAGATCCGCGGTTGCCGGCGCCACCACGATCAAATCGCATTCGCGCGCCAGACGGATGTGACCGGCGTCGAATTCGCTGCCGGGGTCGAACAGGTCAGTGTAGACACGCTCGTGCGACAGTGCGCTGGCGGAAAGCGGTGTGACGAATTGCTGCGCGGCCTTGGTCAGCACGCAGCGGACGTCGATGTGGCGCTCCTTCAGGCGCCGGATCAGTTCCAACGATTTGAAGGCAGCGATGCCGCCGCCGATGATCAGGGTGACATTCCGCTCGCTGGAAGGGCTGACGGACCGCAAGGTCTGCCCGGGGGCTTCTGTGGACGGTGGCGGGGAGGCGCCGCCTGGTAATTCGGGGCGCCCCTGTATCAGCTCCCCGAGGATGACCCGGACTTCCTCTTCGACCGAGCGGCCGTTGCCCGCCGAGCGAAGACGCAAATAGGCTTTGACGGTTTCGTCGAGTTTTCGGATGGTCAGGCTGGCCATGGCGGCCTCCGGCGAACGCAATCAATGCTATCACACTATGACAGCATTGCAATCACAACTGTCGGATGGCGATCAAAATTCCGATAAAGGTCGCCGCGATGATCCAGAGCGCCACCGTCCGCCAGCGGCTCTTGCGGCCCTCGGCGCGGCCCATGGCCGCAATGGTGTCCGGTGACAGCGTCATGCCCTCCCGGGTCATCTTCTCCATGTTCTCGAGCACGGCAACCGCCCGGGAAGCGATCGCCGGCAGGCTCGCCGCCACGCGACCGAGTTCGCCGGCGCCGGACATTGCGCCCTGAACCCGCCCCAGGGGGCCGAGATTGCGCTCGATCCATTCGCGCACCACGGGATCGGCCACCTTCCAGATATCGAGCTTGGGGTCGAAGCCGCGCGCCACTCCTTCGACCACCACCATGGTCTTTTGCAGCAGGATCAGTTCGGGCCGGGTCTGCATGTCGAACAGCCCGGTGACCTCAAGCAGTAGCGTCAACAGCTTCGCCATCGAGATTTCTTCGGCGGTGCGATTGTGGATCGGCTCACCGATGGCGCGGATGGCTTGCGCGAAATTCTCGACCGAGTGATGGCCCGGCACATAGCCGGCCTCGAAATGCACCTCCGCGACGCGGCGGTAGTCGCGCGTGATGAAGCCCAGCAGAATCTCCGCAAGGAAACGCCGTTCCTTCACCCCGAGCCGGCCCATAATGCCGAAATCGACGGCCACCAGCCGGCCGGCTTCGTCGAGAAACAAATTGCCGGGATGCATGTCGGCATGAAAGAAGCCGTCGCGCAGTGCATGACGGAGGAAACTCTGGATCACCTTGCGGCCGAGATCGGGCCGGTCGACATGCAATTGCTCGAGCCGCGCGTGGTCGTTCAGCGCGACGCCGTCGATCCATTCCATCGTCAGCACGTTGTGGGTGGTGCGGTCCCAATCGACGGTCGGCACGCGGAAATCCGGATCGTCGCGGGTGTTCTCCGCCATCTCCGACAGCGCCGCCGCTTCGAGCCGCAGGTCCATCTCCATCGCGACCGAGCGCGACATCGTGTTGATGACTTCGATCAGCCGCAGCCGGCGCGCTTCGGCCGAATGCGCTTCCGCATTATGCGCGACGAAGAAAAAATCGGAGAGATCGCGGCGGAAGCGCGCGGCCACATGGGGCCGCAGCACTTTTACGGCGACCGGCTGGCGTACGCCATCGCGCTCGATCTCGCCGCGATGCACCTGTGCGATCGAGGCGGCGGCGACCGCCGGCCCGAAGCTGACAAACGCTTTAGCCAGAGGGCGTTCCAGCGACGCGGCGATCACGGCCTCGGCTTCGCTTTGCGAAAACGGCGGCAGCCGGTCCTGCAGGCTTTCCAGATCGCGGGCCATCGCGACGCCGACCACGTCGGGCCGGGTCGCCAGAAACTGTCCGAGCTTGAGGTAAGCAGGGCCGAGCCGTGTCAGCGCGCGCGATAGCCGCGGACCGGATTTGACGCCGGGGCGTTCGATCAATCGCGCCAGCCGGAGCGCGAGCTGACCGGGCGGTGGCACCAGGCTCGGATCGACGACGCCGAACACGCCTTCGCGCGCGAACACGTAAGCGGCGCGGACGAGCCGCGCGATGTGAGTGGCCGCAGAAATCACAAACGCCAGCCCGAATGCAACGCCACGATACCGCCGGAAAGGCTTTCCCACTTCACCCGCGAAAAGCCGGCGTCGCGGATCATCTCGGCAAATACACTGGGCCGGGGAAATTTCCGGATCGATTCCACGAGATACTGATAGGATTCAGCATCGCCTGTCACGGCGCGGCCGAGCGGCGGAATCACCTTGAACGAGAACAGGTCATAGAGCCGGTCGAGCCCCGGAACATCGACGGTGGAGAATTCCAGGCACAAAAATCTGCTGCCGGGCCGCAGCACGCGATAGGCTTCGCGCAGCGCGGCGTCGATCCGCGGCACGTTGCGAATGCCAAACGCAATGGTGTAGGCGTCGAAAGAACGCGCCGGAAACGCCAGTGCCTCGGCATTGCCCTCGACAAAAGACACCTGCTGGTCGAGATGACGCGTGAGCGCGCGGTTGCGGCCAACCTCGAGCATGTCGGTATTAATGTCGCAGACAGTGGCGTGGAAGCCTGCGCCTGCCGCCCCGGCTGCGCGGAAGGCGATATCGCCGGTGCCGCCGGCGACGTCGAGCAGCGCAAACGGCGCATCGCCCTTCGGCGGATTGAGCGCATTGATCATGATGTCTTTCCAGACCCGGTGCAGGCCTACGGACATCAGGTCGTTCATCAGGTCGTAGCGGGACGCCACGCTGTGAAATACGTCGTTCACCAGCGTCTGCTTGTCGCCCAGGGGCACGTCCCTGTAGCCAAAATGGGTGGTTTGATCCGGCCGATCCATCACTTTACTCCATTACCGGACCATAGCGCGCCCGCCGCAATGGCGCTATCACGTCACCTCCATAAGGTGAATGCCTGCATGCCTGAATTGCCTGAAGTTGAGACCGTCCGCCGCGGCCTGCAGCCCGCCATGGAGGGGTCGAAAATCCTCAAAGCGGAAGCCCGGCGCAAGGATTTGCGGTTTCCCTTTCAAAAAGACTTTATCGCGCGGCTGGAAGGCCAGACCGTGACCGGTCTCGGCCGCCGCGCCAAATACCTGATGGCCGATCTCGCCTCCGGCGACGTGCTGCTGATGCATCTGGGCATGTCCGGCTCGTTCCGGGTGCTCGAAGGCGACCTCAATAACGCGCCCGGCCAATTCCACCATCCGCGCAGCGAGGACCGCGCGCACGATCATGTGGTGTTTCACATGTCATCGGGCGCGGCGATCGTGTTCAACGATCCGCGCCGTTTCGGTTACATGAAGATCATCGCCCGCAACGCGCTGGAAGACGAGCCGCTGTTGAAGGGCCTCGGCCCCGAGCCGCTCGGCAACGAATTCGATGCCGCGATGCTGGCGCGCTCGTGCTTCAACAAGAAGACCAGCCTGAAGGCCGCGCTGCTCGACCAGCGCGTGGTCGCAGGGCTCGGCAATATCTATGTCTGCGAGGCGCTGTACCGGTCGCATCTGTCGCCGCGCCGGTTGGCGGCGACGCTGGCGACGAAGAAGGGCGAGCCGACCGACTATGCCGGGCGGTTGGTCGGCGCGATTCACGCGGTGCTCAATCAGGCGATCAAGGCCGGCGGCTCCTCGATCAACGATCATCGGTTGACCTCGGGCGAACTCGGCTATTTCCAGCATTCATTCCAGGTCTATGATCGCGAAGGCGAGAAATGCCAGACCAAGGGCTGCGGCGGCATCGTTCGGCGCTTCGTGCAGAACGGCCGCTCGACCTTCTGGTGCCCGAAATGTCAGAAATAACCCGTACGCCGACGTTGCATACGGCGCGACTGATCTTGCGGCCGCTCGCGCTATCAGATGCGCCGGCGATCCAACGCCATTTCAACAACTGGAACATCATCCAGCATCTCGCGTCGGTTGTCCCCTGGCCATATCCGGACGACGGCGCCAAGACCTTCATCGCGAGGGAATTGGAAAGGGTGGCCGCGGGCGAGGAAATCTATAATTGGATGCTGACGCTGCGCGGCGGTGACGGCGAGGCGATCGGGAATATTCGCTTTCGCCCGAGGTCGGACAATGCGAAGGGCAACCGAGGCTTCTGGCTCGCGGAGCGCTATTGGAATCAGGGCCTGATGAGCGAAGCCGTCTCGGCGGTGAACGATTTTGCCTTCCGTACGCTCGGGATCGAGAGCTTCTACGCCTGCAATGCGGTGACCAACGTAGCGTCACGCCGGGTCAAGCAAAAGACCGGCGCCGAACTTGTCGGCTACGTCGAGCTTGCCCATCACAGCGGTCAGGCGCTCGCGGAAAAATGGCGCGTGACGCGGGAGAACTGGCTGCGCCGAAACCGATAGCGAAGCGAAGGCAATCCGGCCGGGGGCTGGTGGCCTGGATTGCTTTCGCCTTCGCTCGCCGAATTTCGGCGGACAAGTCGTCGCGTTGCTCCCTTGCGCAAACGCTTCGCGTTTGTAGCAGGCAATGACGTTGCGGGGAGCTGGGTATCAGCTTCGAGCCGGCGCTCTCAGGAAGAAGGCGCTGTCGTTTTGGGTGGAGGGCAGAGCCGCCATGGCGGGAAGCCTCGCGGGCGTTTCCACGATTTCCTCGATGATCGGTTCGTCGATAGCCGCAGCCTCATTGCCCAGCCGCGCCTCGACCCACCGCCAGAGGTCGCGGATTTCTTCGGCGGATTTGCTGCCGGGTGCGTATTCGCAGACCGCGAGGCCGGCGCTCAGCGCGTCCTGGTGATCGTTGCGCATCATGATGATGGGTCGGGCAACGATATCGTCGATGTCGAGCGCGGCCTCGTTACTCAGCGCGTTCTCCGCGCCAGCGAGGCGCGCCGCGCCCCGGATCGGCGTCTGGTTCAGGACATAGGCGAACGGCTTGTGCCAAGCCCTGATGACGCTGAGGGTGGCGGCAGTCGCCTCGATGTCGGCGATGCTGGGGCGGGTCGGGATCAGGCAGAAGTCGGCATAGCGAATGGCTGAATTGGTCGCCGCGCTGATACCGCCGGCGGTATCCACGATCGTCACCGTCACGCCCTCGCCGCCAAGCGATTGCAGGCGTTGTTCGACCTCCCTGGCGGCATAGATCGGCTCGACGATCGGCGCGGCATGGGGGCGTCTCCGCTTCCAGTTCGAAAGCGTGCCTTGCGAGTCCGTCTCGATCACGCGGACGGTGTGTCCGGCCCGGATGGCGGCAAGCGCAAGGCTGATGGTGAGCGTGCTTTTCCCCGAGCCGCCCTTCTGGGTGGCCAATACGATCGTCTGCATTCTGGATCCTCTGGATGGCTTTCAGGCATTTGGATTACGCCACACGAGCCGCGCCGCATTCTGCGACGTCGAGATACGCGCTCGCTCAGACGTGCCCAGCCCGATCCAAAGGTCAGGGGATCGCGGTAGTCCGAATCAGTCAGCTTGCAATGATGCCCGATTCTGGAATGGTGGTCATCCGGGCAAATACTGCCGTGCGGCGCATTTTGCCCCCATTGAAACCACAACAAGAAACGGGGCGAAACAGCATGACGGGGTCATTGGCGAGGACTTACTTCCTCACGCAGATCACGCGGACCACCGACGCCTTCGCATCGCTCGCTCCGCCGGCCGCGCCGACGCCATTAGCCTTGAGGAAGTCGCGCACGGTGTTGGTGGTCACCAGCACCGCCTGCGCCGCGGGTGCACCGTTTGCCGGCCCGGCTATTTGAACCGGCTTCAACAGCGCGATGCCGGCAAACTTGCCGTCGCCATCCTGCGCGGGCGCGCCGGAGAAGCCGAGCGCCGGTGCCGGCGTCAGTGCGATGTCGCTGGCGCCGCCAAGCTGGGCTACCGAAGCCTTGACGCTGGTGACCGCGGCGCCACCACCCTGGTTCTGCGGATCGGCAATGCCGGTGAGGTCGAGCGCGGTTTTCGTCGCGGCGTTGGCGAGATCGAGCGGTTTCAATCCGCGCGCGCCATAGATGCGCAGCAGCGCGAGATCGTGCTCCTTGTCCTCGGCGACGCGATCGGCATTGCCAAAGCCCGCGATCGCGACTGTGAGGCAACCATCGGTGATCTGGCGGTCGGCAATGATGGAGCCGTCGTCACCAATGACGACACCGGTGCCATATTCCACGGTCTTGCGCGGGGGCGGCCCCGCGATTTGCGCCGCCGCCGGGAACGCGTTGAACGCGCTCGACATCGCGATCACGACCGGTTCCACGGTATTCTCAGTCGCCTGATCGTAGAGGATAGTGAGGATGCGGACCTCGTCACCCCTGAACGTGCCGCGCATGTAGAATTTCTTCAGGCCCTGCAGGCCGGACAGCACGAAGAAATCAGGCTTGACCACGGTGTAGTCGATGCTGCGGCCCGGCTCCTTCTTCTCGCGCTCGGCGAGCTTTGCCGTGGTGGGACCGGCTTCCTTGCGCCGCGCCAGTTGAACCTGGATCGTGCCGGTCGGGGAGGTCCATTTGGTGCCGTTCGCATCGCTGGCTTGCTGCGGCACCAGTTTGCCGGGAATGCCGAGCCGCACCCCGGTGCCGGGATCGGTGACGATCTTCCAGCCGACGCTTTCCTGTTTTTTCTTGGCGGTGTCGGCGAGGATGCCGCGCTCCTGCGGATTGAGCACACCGGTCTGCTTGGCTCCGCGGGATTTCTGGAATTCCTTGATCGCATTGACCATGCGCTCGCTGACGTCGCCTGTGATCGCGCCGTTATATTGTCCGACCCAGGCGAGATCCGACTGCAGCGCCAGCTGCTCGGCCTGCCCCAATGCCTTGGCCGTGTCCTCGGGCTTCTGCAGCGCGGGACGGATCGGCACCGTCATCACCGGCCTCGCCTTGGCTCCTGCGGTGGACGGCGGCGTCATCTGCGCCCGCGCCGGTGGTCCGGAGGCCGCCAAACCCAAGGCCGCCATCATCAATGTTGCCGAAAGCACCGATCTCATGACAAATCCAGGAGAATGCCGGAGTGGAATAGGGGAGCGCTCATTGACGTCCCGCCAATTAAGCACATCTGCTTAGTCGGCAACAACCGCGCCCCGGTTCAGAGCGTCTGCCCCTCATCCTGAGGAGCCGCGAAGCGGCGTCTCGAAGGATGAGGCCACCAGCCGGGCCTCATGGTTCGAGACGGCGCCAAGGCGCCTCCTCACCATGAGGGGCTGTCAGGTGCGACAGAGGATTTGACTGACCATGCTGACGGCTGACGAACTCGAACGCTATGCCCGCCATATCGTGCTGCGCGAAGTCGGCGGCCCGGGGCAGGCCGCGCTGAAAAAGGCGTCGGTGCTGGTGGTCGGCGCCGGCGGTCTTGGCGCGCCGGTCTTGATGTATCTGGCGGCGGCCGGCGTCGGCAGACTCGGCGCGGTTGATGACGACGTCGTCTCGTTGTCCAACCTGCAGCGCCAGATCATCCACACCACGCCGGACATCGGACGGCGCAAGGTAGATAGCGCGGCGGAGACGGTCCATGCGCTCAACCCCCACGTTCGCTTCGAGGCGCATGCGGTTCGCCTCGATGCGGGGAATGTGATGTCGCTGATCGACGACTACGATCTTGTGCTCGACGGCTCCGACAATTTCGAAACCCGCTATCTGGTTTCCGATGCCTGCTTCTTCGCCGGCAAGCCGCTGATCACGGCGGCGCTGGGGGTGTTCGACGGATCGCTGACCACGATCCGTGCGCATGAACGGGACGCCGACGGCCACTTCAACCCGACCTATCGCTGCCTGTTTCCCGAGCGGCCGCCGCCGGGCACCGTGCCGGCCTGCGCCGAAGCCGGCGTGATGGGTGCGCTGGCGGGCATGCTGGGTTCGATGATGGCGCTGGAAGCGATCCGCGAAATCGTCGGCTTCGGCGAGAGCCTGGTCGGGCGGCTGGTGATGGTGGATGCGCGCGCGATGCGATTTGAAACCTTGCGCTACACGCGCGATCCGCAAAA
The DNA here is from genome assembly GCF_001440405.1 of Bradyrhizobium valentinum. Classification (GTDB taxonomy): domain Bacteria; phylum Pseudomonadota; class Alphaproteobacteria; order Rhizobiales; family Xanthobacteraceae; genus Bradyrhizobium; species Bradyrhizobium valentinum. Next base: position 20,242 of record NZ_LLXX01000205.1, on the reverse strand, counting down.
CCCGCTCAACGGCGATACGCCGGTCATCATCGATTTGAGCGGGCACGCGGCGTAGTATTCACCGCTTCTCGCTGTCCATATGCGCGAGCTGCGCCTCGGGATAGCGCGCCCCCGCGGCCACGCCCGGTGGGAACGCATCGGCAAGTGCGGCCAGATGAGCCGGCGTCAGCTTCACGTCGAGTGCACCGAGCGCTTCAGCGAGACGGTCGCGACGGCGGGCGCCGACCAGCGGCACGATATCGTTGCCCTGCGCCGCCACCCAGGCGATGGCGACCTGCGCCGGCGAAGCACCGACATCGTCGGCAATTCGTCGCAACGAGTCCGCCAGCACCAGGTTGGCATCGAGATTGCTGCCCTGAAAGCGCGGGCTGATGGCGCGAAAGTCCTGCGCGCCGGACCGATCCCTGGTCCAGTGCCCGCTGATCAGGCCGCGCGCCAGCACGCCGTAGGCGGTGATGCCGATGCCGAGCTCGCGGCAGGTCTTCAGGATGTCGTTCTCGATGCCGCGTGCGAGCAGTGAATATTCGATCTGCAGGTCGGCGATCGGATGCACGGCGTGCGCCCGACGAATGGTGTCGGAGCCGACTTCGGAAAGACCGATATGTCTGATCCAGCCGGCTTTCACCATGTCGGCCATCGCGCCGACGGTTTCTTCGATCGGCACATCCGGATCGAGCCGCGCCGGCCGATAGATGTCGATGGTGTCGACGCCGAGCCGCTGCAGCGAATAGGCGACAAAATTCCTGATCGCGGCCGGGCGGCTGTCATAGCCGAGAAAGCCCTTGTTGGGATCGCGCAGCGCCCCGAACTTCACGCTGATCTGCAGATTGTCGCGTTTGCGTCCTGTGAGCGCTTCGCGGATCAGCATCTCATTGTGGCCCATGCCGTAGAAATCGCCGGTGTCGAGCAACGTAATTCCTGCATCGAGCGCGGCATGGATCGTTGCGATGCTCTCGCTGCGGTCGGCAGGGCCATAGAAATCCGACATGCCCATGCAGCCGAGTCCGATGGCGGAGACGGTCGGGCCGGTGGAGCCAAGTTTGCGCTTTTCCATCGTAGTTCTCCTCGTAAGCGGTGGCGGCGATGCCGCCGTGGTGATGACGAGGCTGATATGAACCTTCTCCGCCGAGGCGATAAGCTGGACAATTCAAAATAGCTTGTTCATTATATCGAACAATGAAGGATTTTGATCTCCGCGATCTCGACGCGTTCGTTGCCGTGGCGCGCACGCGGAATTTCCGCCGTGCCGCGACCGAGCAGGGCGTCTCCGTCTCCAGCCTCAGCCAGCGGCTGCGCGACATGGAGGAGCGGCTCGGCGTCCGGTTGATGAATCGCACGACGCGCAGCGTTGCCCTCACCGAAGCCGGCGAGCTGCTATTGGCCCGCGTCGGTCCGGCGATATCGGATGTCAGCGAAGCGCTGGATCAGGTGCGTGGCCTGCGCGCCGTGCCGTCAGGACGTTTGCGCATCAATGCGCCGCCGCCGGCGATCGATCTGGTGCTGGCGCCGATGGTCGCTCCGTTTCTTGCAGCGCATCCCAAGATCGATCTGGAGATCGTCGGCGAGAGTTCGTTCGTCGATATCGTGGCCGGGGGCTTCGACGCTGGGGTGCGTTATGGCGAGCATCTGGCGCAGGACATGATCGCGGTCTCGCTCGGCGCACCGCAGCGCTACGCCGTGGTCGCTTCGCGCGAATACGTGGCGCAACATGGCCGACCGAAACATCCGAAGGAGCTGCTCGATCACGCCTGCATCCGCACCCGCTTTGGCAGCGGCGCGATGCTGGATTGGGAATTCGAGAAGGCGGGACGCGTCGTCAAGGTCTCGCCGCCGGCAAAGTTGATCGCGACCCATCTGGGACTGGCGCTGCGCGCCGTCCATGACGGCACGGGCTTCTGGCTGACATTCGAGGGTTACGTTCGCTACGGCATCAAATCAGGCGCGCTCGTCAGCGTGCTCGACGATTGGTGCGCGCCGTTTCCGGGGCCGTTTCTCTATTACCCCAGTCGCCGCCAGCCACCGCCGGCGCTGGCCGCGTTCGTGGCCTTTGTCGCGGATTGGCGGAAGCGCGAGCGGCGCAGGAACAAGCCAGCATAGTTAGCCACGAGCTTGTCGTCGTCCCGGCCTTGAGCCGGGACCCATAACCACTGGCCGACGTGGTTGTGCCGAGCTTGTGCTCCAGCTGTTAGCTACAATTGACTTCGGTGGTTATGGGTCCCCGCGCCCCGTGCGCAATTGCGCACTAGGCGGGGACGACTCGCCGAGGAATCGCCCTCACAGCATGCTGGGCAGCACGCGGTCCGGCGGCTTGTGGTTGTCGAGGAAGGTCCGGATATTGATGATGACCTTCTCGCCCATCTCGACGCGGCCTTCGATCGTAGCCGAGCCCATATGCGGCAGGAGCGTCACCTTGCCGGCTTTCGCCAGCCGCACCAGTTTCGGATTGACCGCGGGCTCGTGCTCGTAGACGTCGAGGCCGGCGCCGCCGACGTCGCCGGCTTCGATCAGCTTGATCAGCGTGTCCTCGTCGATCACCCCGCCGCGCGCGGTGTTGACGATATAGGCGTCTTTTCGGATCAGCTTCAGCCGCCGCGCCGACAGCAGATGATAGGTCGCCGGCGTATGCGGACAGTTCACCGAGATGATGTCCATCCTAGCCAGCATCTGGTCGAGGCTTTCCCAATAGGTCGCGCCGAGTTCTTCGGCGATGCGCGGCGCCACCGGACGGCGGTTGTGATAGTGGATCTGCAGGCCGAAGGCGCGCGCCCGCCGGGCCACGGCCTGGCCGATCCGGCCCATACCGATGATGCCGAGGCGTTTTCCGCCGATGCGATGGCCCAGCATCCATGTCGGCGACCAGCCCGGCCAGCCCTTGCCGTCAGTCAGGATCGAGGCGCCCTCGATCAGCCGCCGCGGCACCGCGAGAATCAGCGCCATGGTCATGTCGGCGGTGTCTTCGGTCAGTACCTTTGGCGTGTTGGTCACCGTGATGCCGCGCGCATGCGCCGCCGTGACGTCGATATTGTCGACGCCGTTGCCGAAATTGGCGATCATGCGCAGCTTGCAGTCGGGATCTTTGAGGATCTCTTCGCTGATCATGTCGGTGACGGTCGGCACCAGCACGTCGGCAGTGCGGACCGCATCCGCAATTTGTTCCGGCGTCATCGGCGCATCGTCGAGGTTCAACCTCGCGTCGAACAACTCGCGCATCCGGGTCTCGATGGAGTCCGGCAGTTTGCGGGTGACGACGACGAGAGGTTTTTTCTTAACCGACATGTCCTGCTCTCATGAGGCGATGGCTCGCCAACCCTTCAGGCCGTCAAAGGCTTCGCCGTTCAGACCTCATTAACCCGGTTGTTCGACACTGCAGATGCCGCGCGGTCCCGGCGGCCCGCTGTTTCCTTAGGTCAGTCCTTGGGTTCCCAATACTTACCTCGGATTCAAGCGAAAAAGCCGGGTGTTCTTGTTCTCAACGTTCCGTCCTCTCTATCAGAAGGCCGGGCCAAGACAAGAACCCCTCGGACGTCACAATCCGGGGTACGACCATAGCGGGCAGGGGTCTGGGGTTTTCGGGCGTTAGCGGGCGGTTTCAACTCGAAGAATTTGAGTTGGGAGTATCTCGGCAGGAGACGAGTTGATGGCGTTGGGGCGTTTCTGTTCGGTGGCGGTGCTGGCGGGGTGCTGGCTTCTTGCATCGGTCAGCACCGGGTTTTCGGCCAAGGATTCGGCCATCACCACGAGCGGCCTGCCGGTGCCGCGATATGTCAGCCTCAAATCCGACCATGTGAATGTCCGGGCCGGTCCGACCAAGGATAACGACGTCGCCTGGATCTATACCCGTTCGGGCCTGCCGGTCGAAGTAACGGCCGAGTTCGAGAACTGGCGCCGCGTGCGCGATTCCGAAGGCGCCGAGGGCTGGGTCTATCACTCCCTGCTGTCCGGCCGCCGCACCGCGGTCGTAACCATGAAGACCAAGGACGATCTGGCCTCGCTCTACGATCGCCCCGATCCGACCAGTGCTGTAGCGGCCCGTTTACAGGCTGGCGTCGTCGCCCAGGTCAAGAAATGCGCCAATGGTTGGTGCCGTGTGATTGGCAACGGCTTTGACGGCTGGATCGAGCAGCAAAGGCTGTGGGGCGTCTACGCCGACGAGAAGGTGGATTGAATTTATCCGTCGCCCTCGCGAACGCGGGGGCCCATACGCCGCGGCCTATCAATGAGGCGAGCGGGTAGGCGCCTTCCTTCACTACATAGATTTGTGGTTATGGGTCCCTGCGTTCGCAGGGACGACTCCGAGAGAGACGCGTTACCGCTTCTTGCGCAGGCGCACCACCATGTCGACGCGGGCGATCTCGTAGCCTTCCGGCACGTCCGGCATCTTCGACAGCACGAGATGCGGATCTGGAATGTCGACCAGCTCGTGGTTGTTCTCGAGATAGAAGTGGTGGTGTGCGGTGACGTTGGTGTCGAAATAGGTCTTGGTGCCGTCGACCGAGACCTGGCGCAGCAGACCGGCATCGGTGAGCTGATTGAGCGTGTTGTAGACGGTCGCCAGTGACACCGGAACCTTGGCTAGCGTCGCTTCCTCGTACAGCATTTCCGCGGTCAGATGGCGGGCGCCCTTGCCGAACAACAGCCAGCCGAGAGCCATGCGCTGGCGGGTGGGTCGGAGACCGGCAGCCTGCAGCATTTCGTTGACGTCGTGCCAGGGACAGCCGGTCAACGCCGGCTGATGTCCGGCGGCGCGGGCGGCCGGATCGATACCGTCGTCGTTCGGGGTCGGAGCTTGGTCGTTCATGTCCACTTCGGGCACCACGCGCTAACTTGGGCAATATTCTTGCCCAATATAAAAGGAAATCAGGTAGATGCAAGTTTTTCGCAACTAGAACCCGCCCAAGGTTAAGGGGGAACGAGCGCACCAACGCGGCATTTTAGCCCGTTCCAGTGCTTTGCCGGGCATTGGTGCCTATGTTACAGAGCGCGCGGACCACATATGCGATTTCGGCAGAGGCTAATGCCGATAGCACCCTAAGTAGCGCCAAATTGCGGGAAGCAGACGTTCTCCCGTAGGGAAACGGGTCCGGTTCGCTCAGAAAGCGCTCCATCGGGACATCTAACGAGAGGCTGGACACGATGCTGGATCGCCGCGGCGGTTATGAATACGAGGATTTGCTGGCCTGCGGCCGAGGCGAGATGTTCGGCCCGGGCAATGCCCAATTACCGCTGCCGCCGATGCTGATGTTCGACCGCATCACCGAAATTAGCGAGAATGGCGGTGAATTCGGCAAGGGTCTGATCCGCGCCGAACTCGATGTGAAGCCGGACCTGTGGTTCTTTGGCTGTCATTTCAAGAACGATCCGGTCATGCCCGGATGTCTCGGCCTCGACGCGATGTGGCAGATGGTCGGCTTCTACCTGGGCTGGATCGGTGGCGAAGGACGCGGCCGGGCACTGGGGCTGGGCGAACTGAAGTTCTCCGGCCAGGTGCTGCCGAACGCTCGCAAGGTTGTGTACAACATCGACATGAAACGCGTGATGCGCTCAAAGCTGGTGCTTGGCGTTGCCGACGGCTGGCTTTCCATGGATGGCGAGATTATCTATCGCGCCAAGGACCTGAAGGTCGGGCTGTTCAAGCAGGGCACCGCGCCCACCTGAGCGGCGTGATCATGCATCAAATATCTTCACTGACGAACGGAAACGGTAGGGCGAGGCGATCATGAAGCGGGTTGTCATAACGGGGATGGGCATTGTCTCGTCCATCGGAAACAACACCCAGGAAGTGCTTGCGAGCCTTCACGACGCAAAATCCGGGATCAAGCGCGCCGACAAGTACGCCGAGCTGGGCTTCCGTTCGCAGGTGCAGGGCGCGCCGACCATCAATCCGGCCGACGTCATCGACCGCCGCGCGATGCGCTTCCTCGGTGAGGGCGCAGCGTGGAATCACATCGCGATGGAGCAGGCGATCCAGGATTCCGGACTGACGCCCACGGAAGTCTCCGACGTCCGTACCGGCATTATTATGGGCTCTGGCGGGCCGTCCGCGCGCACCATCGTGGAAGCGGCCGACATCACCCGGAGCAAGGGGCCCAAACGGGTTGGGCCATTCGCGGTGCCGAAGGCTATGTCGTCGACGGCATCGGCCACGCTCGCGACCTGGTTCAAGATCAAGGGCGTGAACTATTCGATCTCGTCGGCCTGCGCGACCTCGAACCATTGCATCGGCAACGCCTATGAGACGATCCAGATCGGCAAGCAGGACGTGATCTTCGCCGGCGGCTGTGAGGAGCTCGACTGGTCGCTGTCGGTGCTGTTCGACGCGATGGGCGCGATGTCCTCGAAATACAACGACACCCCCGCCACGGCCTCGCGCCCCTACGACGTCAACCGCGACGGCTTCGTCATCGCCGGCGGCGCCGGCGTGGTGGTGCTGGAAGAGCTGGAGCACGCCAAGGCGCGCGGCGCGCGCATCTACGCCGAAGTGGTTGGCTATGGCGCCACGTCTGATGGTTACGACATGGTCGCGCCGTCGGGCGAAGGCGCCGAGCGCTGCATGCGCATGGCGCTCGAAACCGTGAAGACGCCGATCGATTACATCAATCCGCATGCGACCTCGACGCCGGCCGGCGATCCCCCGGAGATCGAGGCGATCCGCAAGGTCTTTGGCACCGGCGACAAGTGCCCGCCGATCTCGGCGACCAAGGCGCTGACCGGCCACTCGCTCGGTGCCACCGGCGTGCAGGAGGCGATCTATTCGCTTCTGATGATGAACAACGGCTTCGTCTGCGAGAGCGCTCACATCACCGAGCTCGATCCGGTCTTCGCCGACATGCCGATCGTGCGCAAGCGCATCGACAACGCCAAGCTCGGCACTGTGCTGTCGAACTCCTTCGGCTTCGGTGGCACCAACGCCACGCTGGTGTTCAAGCGGATGGATGCGTGATGTACTCGTCATGCCTCGCCTTATGCGCAATTGCGCACTGGGGCGGGGCATCCAGTACGCCGCGGCCTTTCGGCTAAATCACTGACCCCTCTGGAATACTGCATCACCCGCATTCGCGGGTGATGACGTCGAAGACAATGGGAGCGAGCGTACGATGCAAGACCTGATGAAAGGCAAGCGCGGACTGGTCATGGGCGTCGCCAATGATCATTCGATCGCATGGGGTATTGCGAAAGCGCTGCACGCGCAGGGCGCCGAACTCGCCTTCACCTACCAGGGCGATGCGCTCGGCAAGCGCGTCAAGCCCCTGGCGCAATCGCTCGGTATCGACACCGTGTTGCCGTGCGACGTCGAGGATATTGCGAGCGTCGATTCCGTATTCGCGGCGCTGAAGGCCAAATGGGGCCATCTCGATTTTCTCGTCCATGCCATCGCGTTCTCCGACAAGAACGAGTTGAAGGGACGCTATGCCGACACCACGCGCGAGAATTTCTCGCGCACCATGCTGATCTCCTGCTTCTCCTTTACGGAGCTAGCCAAGCGCGCGGCCGAACTGATGCCGGAGAGCGGCGGCTCGATGATCACGCTGACCTTCGGCGGCTCGGTGCGCGTGATGCCGAATTATAACGTGATGGGCGTGGCGAAGGCGGCGCTTGAAGCCACAGTGCGCTATCTCGCTGCCGATTTCGGCCCCCGCAAGATCCGCATCAATTCGATCTCGGCGGGGCCGGTGCGCACGCTCGCAGGCTCGGGCATCGGCGATGCGCGCGCGATGTTCGCGTTCCAGCAGAAGCATTCGCCGCTCGGCCGCGGCGTGACACTGGAAGAACTCGGCGGCTCGGCGCTATATTTGCTGTCCGACCTTTCGGGCGGCGTCACCGGCGAAATCCACTACGTCGATTCCGGCTACAACGTGATTTCGATGCCGCGGCCGGAAGAACTGAAGGCGGAGTAGCGCTCGAGTCGCCCATGACTAAGTCGTCATGCCCCGCGCAGGCGGGGCATCCAGTACGCCGCGGCCCCTCGTTTCAATCACTGATGTCTCTGGAGTACTGGGTCACCCGCCTTCGCGGGTGACGACAGGAGTAGGCGGTTCATCCCGCCGCGATCTTCTCCGCGCGCTGGAACGCCGGGCGCGCCACGCAGCGGTCGATATAGGCGTCGAACGACGGTCGTGGCGACACCATCTTGAACGCCCGCACCGCGAAGTTCAGGCCCGAGCCCAACATGATGTCGGCGGCGGAGAATTTTTCGCCGAGAATCCATGGACCCTTTTGCAAGGCGGCATCGAGCACGTCGAACGTCTGCGTCGCGCTGCCCCACGCCGCCGTGCTCGGCGGCACTTCCAGTTTCGTGAACATCTGGATCAACGCCGGCTCGATGCAACTGGGTGAAAAGAACAGCCACTGCAGATATCTCGCCCGCAGCGGATCGGTCGCGGCCGGTGCCAGCCCGGTTTCCGGATAGCGGTCGGCGATATAGGCGCAGATCGCGGCGGCTTCGCCAAGCGCGGCGTCGCCGTCCTTCAGCCCCGGCACCTTGCCCATCGGATTGATCGCGAGATATTCCGGCGCCTTCTGCGCGCCGGTCGAAATATCGGTCAGCACGCGTTCGTAAGGCAGCCCGGTCTCTTCCAGCAGCCAAATCGCGGAGATGGAGCGGGAGCGGGGCGACCAGTAGAGCTTTATCATCAGACGTTTCCCTTTCGGATCAATTGCGAAATGTCGCGCAGGATTGCGTCAGCGTCACGACTGGCGGCTGAGATGATACCGGAGCTTCAGCTCAGCATTGCTCTGTAAGCATCGCTGGCATGGTCTGCTCTAGGCTTGCGGCCAGCAGGTCCGAAGCGCGGGGCGCGTCGGAGTCTTTGTGAAACTAGAGCGTGTGCAAGCGATGCGCAAGGCGAAGATGCTTCGCACGCCCCGGATCAGTCGCTCTTCTTCCATCGGTAATACTTCATCACGAAGCCGGTCATCGGCTCGACCTGCTCCTTCTCGAACACAAAGCCCTCGCGCTCGTACCAGCGCCATGCCTTTTCATTCTCGCGCACGCAGCGCAGCCAGATTTCATCCGGCAGATGTTGTCGCGTGAAGGCAAGCAATCGGCGCCCGAGACCGTTGCCCTGATACTCCGGCGCGACGAATAGCTGGTCGAGATAGCGGTCAGGCAAATGCACCGCCAGCATCGCCGCCAATCTGCCATTGTCGTCGGCGACGTAAAGGCTCCAGCCCTTCTCGACCTCCATCGGAACGCGCGCGCGCAGTTTCGCCAGCAGGAAATTGCTGGCGTCTTCGAGCCCGGTCGATACCCAGCTCTCCATCCAGACCCGCGCGACCTCGTCATATTCGTCAGCAAGGGCGAGGCGAATGACGGGTTGTGGCAAATCGGTATCTCCCGAAGCGGGCATCGTCAGGCCCGTCATTTCCGCAATGGCGATTTCGCCTTGCGCTGTTCGCGCAATGCGTCGGCTGCGAGGCAAACCACTTCGGAGATTTGCTGGAGCTGTGCGGCGAGCGGACTGGTCTTGCGCCAGACCATGCCAATGGTTCGCGACGGTTGCGGGTTCCTGAAGCGCGCGACGGAGACCGGCGCCGAACGGGTTTCTACCGCGACCGCCATTTCCGGGATCAGGGTGACGCCGATGCCGGCGCCGACCATCTGAACGAGCGTCGAGAGCGAGCTCGCGTCCAGCACCTCCCGCGGCGGCGAGGATTGCATGTTGCAGAACGACAGCGCCTGGTCGCGGAAACAGTGTCCCTCTTCGAGCAGCAAAAGGCGCATCTCGCGCAGCGTCTCGTGGCTCGGCACCGGCGTGCCCTCATCCTCGCCCGGCCGCACCAGCAGGAAATTTTCCGAAAAACACGCGACTTCGGTCAGCGAAGGTTCGGATACCGGAAGCGCAACGATCGCCGTATCCAGCCGGCCTTCAGCGACTTCCTTGATCAGCTTCGGCGTCAGCGTCTCGCGGACGTGAATGTCGAGTTCCGGATGCATGCGCGCGAGGTTCTCGATCACCTTCGGCAACAAATAGGGTGCAATCGTCGGGATCATGCCGATGCGCAGCCGGCCCGCGAGCCGGTCGCGCGAGGCGCGCGCGAAGTCGCCGAGTTCGTCGACCGAACGCAGGATGTCACGGACGCGCTGGACGATCTCTTCGCCGAATTTCGTCAGCGTCACCTGTCGTGCACTGCGCTCCAGCAGCACGCCGCCGAGGGTTTCCTCCATTTCCTTGATCTGCATCGACAGCGCCGGCTGCGAGATGGAACACGACTCTGCCGCGCGTCCGAAATGGCCGTGCCGTACCAGCGCGTCGAAGTAGCGGAGCTGTCTGAGCGTCATCTGGATCATCAGATCATCTTATCGGTTCGATCATTAAAATCAACTTTACCTGATGAGAGGCGGCGCTTAGATTGCTTCCAATCCGACCAGGAACCATCAGGAGACGACCATGGATGATAAAACCAAATGCCCGTTCACGGGCTCGCGCGGACACACCAACCGCGACTGGTGGCCGGACGCGCTGGACGTTTCGATTCTCCACCGCAACTCCACTCTTTCCGATCCGATGGGCAAGGCGTTCGACTACGCCAAGGAGTTCAAGACTCTCGACCTCAACGCCGTGATCAAGGACCTGCATGCGCTGATGACGGAGTCGCAGGAATGGTGGCCGGCCGACTTCGGTCACTACGGCGGTCTGATGATCCGCATGGCGTGGCACAGCGCAGGCACCTACCGCATCACCGATGGCCGCGGCGGCGCCGGCGCGGGTCAGCAGCGCTTCGCGCCGCTGAATAGCTGGCCTGACAACGCCAATCTCGACAAGGCGCGCCGGCTCTTGTGGCCGATCAAGCAGAAATACGGCCAGAAAATCTCGTGGGCCGACCTGATGATCCTCGCCGGCAACGTCGCCCTCGAATCGATGGGCTTCAAGACGTTCGGCTTCGCCGGCGGCCGCGCCGACGTCTGGGAGCCGGAAGAGCTGTTCTGGGGTCCCGAAGGCACCTGGCTCGGCGACGAACGCTACAGCGGCGAGCGTCAACTCGCCGAACCCCTCGGGGCCGTGCAGATGGGCCTCATCTACGTCAATCCGGAAGGGCCGAACGGCAATCCGGATCCGATCGCGGCGGCCAAGGACATCCGCGAAACGTTCTTCCGCATGGCGATGAACGACGAAGAGACCGTCGCGCTGATCGCCGGCGGCCACTCCTTCGGCAAGACCCACGGCGCCGGCGATCCGTCGCTGGTGGGACCGGACCCGGAAAGCGGTGCGCTTGAGGATCAGGGCCTCGGCTGGAAGAGCAAGCATGGCACGGGCGTCGGCGCGGACGCCATCACCGGCGGCCCGGAAGTCACCTGGGTGCAGACGCCGACGAAGTGGAGCAATCTGTTCTTCAAGAACCTGTTCGAAAATGAATGGGAGCTGACCCAGAGCCCGGCCGGTGCGAAGCAGTGGAAGGCGAAGGGCGCGGAAGCCTCGATCCCGGACGCTTACGACAAATCGAAGAAGCATGTGCCGACCATGCTGACCACCGACCTGTCGCTGCGCTTCGACCCGGCCTACGAGAAGATCTCGCGGCGCTTCTACGAGCATCCGGATCAGTTCGCCGACGCGTTCGCGCGTGCCTGGTTCAAGCTCACGCACCGCGACATGGGCCCGATCGCGCGCTACCTCGGCCCGCTGGTACCGAAGGAAACGCTGATCTGGCAGGATCCGATCCCCGCGGTGGATCACCCGCTGATCGGCGAGGCTGATATCACCGCGCTGAAGGCGAATATTCTTAGCTCAGGCCTGTCGGTATCCCAGCTTGTCTCGACCGCATGGGCGTCGGCGTCGACGTTCCGCGGCTCCGACAAGCGCGGCGGCGCGAACGGCGCGCGTATTCGTCTCAGCCCGCAGAAGGACTGGGACGTCAACCAGCCGGCCGAACTCAAGACGGTGCTGCAGAAGCTCGAAGCGATCCAGAAGGAGTTCGGCAAGAAGGTCTCGCTTGCCGACCTGATCGTTCTCGGCGGCTGCGCGGCGGTCGAGAAAGCCGCCAAGGACGCCGGGGTCGACGTGAAGGTGCCCTTCACGCCGGGGCGCATGGATGCGTCGCAGGATCAAACCGACGTCGAGTCCTTTGCACCACTTGAGCCGCGGGCCGACGGCTTCCGCAACTACGTCAACGCCAAAAAGCTTCAGTTCATGCAGCCAGAGGAGGCGTTGGTGGACCGGGCGCAATTGCTGCGGCTCACGGGTCCCGAGATGACCGCTCTCGTCGGCGGCCTGCGCGTCCTCGGCGCGAATTTCGGCGGCTCCAAGCATGGCGTGTTCACCAACAAGCCCGGCACGCTGACGAATGATTTCTTCGTCAACCTGCTCGACATGGGCACGCAATGGCAGCCCGCCGGCTCAGACGGCGCTTACGAGGGCCGCGATCGCAAGACGAATGCGGTCAAGTGGACCGGCGCCCGCGTCGACCTGATCTTCGGTTCGCACTCGCAGCTCCGCGCCTTTGCGGAAGTCTATGCGTGCGCGGACTCGAAGGAGAAGTTCGCCAAGGATTTCGTGGCGGCGTGGGCCAAGGTGATGAACCTCGATCGGTTCGAGGTCGCCTGAGGCTTGGCGGAAACGCAATGACAAAACAAAGGGCGGCCGAAAGGCCGCCCTTTTTCGTGCCGCTAAATCCTAATTACGCGCCGAGCGTACCGGCCTTTGCCGCCGCATAGCGCTCCGCGATCTTGGCCCAATTCACCGTGTTCCACCACGCCTTCAGATAGTCGGCGCGGCGGTTCTGGTAGTTCAGATAATAAGCGTGCTCCCAGACGTCGTTGCCCATCAAAGCGCGCTTGCCGTCCATCATCGGATTATCCTGGTTCGGGCGGGTTTCGATCGCGAGCTTGCCGTCCTTGCTGACGGTCACGAACACCCAGCCGGAGCCGAACTGGCGCCCGCCGGCGGCGTTGAAGTCGTTCTGGAATTTTTCCATGCCGCCAAGGTCGCGGTCGATCGCCGCCAGCACCTCGCCCTCGGGCTTGCCGCCGTTCGGGCCCATGATTTCCCAGAACATGGTGTGGTTGGCGTGGCCGCCGAGATTGTTGCGGACGGTGAACTTGATGCTGTCGTCCAGCGCGTTCAGATTGCCGAGCACGTCCTCGATCTTCGCCGTTCCCAACCGCGGATTGGTCTTGGCGACATTGTTGAGGTTGGCGACATAGGCGGCGTGGTGCTTGCCGTGATGGATTTCCATCGTCTTGGTGTCGATATGAGGCTCGAACGCATTCGTCGGATAGCCAAGCGGCGGCAGCGTGAATGGACCCTCTGCGGCAGCGGGAGCCGCGGCCTGCGCGAATACGAAACGGGGGGCCGCCGCAACGGCAGCGATACCGGTTGCGGCAAACATCAGTTGGCGCCGGGACATGAATGACATCGATTTCTCCTTACCTGTGGGCAATTGGTGTGGGTACCTTGTGAACGGGACGCCGTACGCCGCTGCGCGGCAAGCTACGGGTGACTATCGGGATCGGGTTCGTTTTTTGTCTTCGCGCCCTGCGGCGGAACCGCACAGGTGCCTCAATACTCCCAATGTAACGCAGGCGGATAACAAAAAAGGGCGGCCTTTCGGCCGCCCTCTGTTCACATTTTAGAGCGTTTTCGAGCGAAGCATGCCCTCGGACTTGATCCGTGGGTGGGTACCGGTTCGCGTGAAGAAAACGCGTCAAAGAAAGACTGGAGCCCGGTTCTGATCCATCAGAACCGGGCTCCAGCGATGCCTTACTCGCCGGCCGCTTCGCGCGGGGCCTGACCTTCCGCCTTCTGCTTGGCCTCGAGGTCCTCGCCCGTGGTCTGGTCGACCACTTTCATCGACAGCCGGGTCTTGCCGCGGTCGTCGAAGCCGAGCAGCTTGACCTTGACCTTGTCGCCTTCCTTGACGACGTCGGAGGTCTTCTGCACGCGCGCCGAAGCGAGCTGGCTGATGTGGACGAGGCCGTCCTTGGCGCCGAAGAAGTTCACGAAGGCGCCGAACTCCATCACCTTGACCACGGTGCCGTCGTAGATCTGACCGATCTCCGGATCGGAGGCGATCGACTTGATCCACTTGATCGCGGCCTTCATCGCCTCGCCGTCGTTGGAGGCGACCTTGACGGTGCCGTCGTCCTCGATGTTGACCTTGGCGCCGGTCTTCTCGACGATCTCGCGGATCACCTTGCCGCCGGTGCCGATCACTTCACGGATCTTGTCGGTCGCGATCTTGAAGGTCTCGATGCGCGGTGCGTACTCGCCGAGCTCGGCGCGGGCATTGGTGAGCGCCTTGGCCATTTCGCCGAGGATGTGGATCCGCCCTTCCCTGGCCTGGCCGAGCGCGACCTTCATGATCTCCTCGGTGATGCCCTCGATCTTGATGTCCATCTGCAGCGAGGTGATGCCCTGGTCGGTGCCGGCCACCTTGAAGTCCATGTCGCCGAGATGATCCTCGTCGCCGAGGATGTCGGACAGAACCGCAAAGCGCGATCCTTCCAGGATCAGGCCCATCGCGATGCCCGCGGTCGGCCGCTTCAGCGGCACGCCCGCATCCATCAGCGCCAGCGAGGCGCCGCACACCGAGGCCATCGACGAGGAGCCGTTGGATTCGGTGATCTCGGAGACCACGCGCACCGTGTAGGGGAATTCGTGGTGCGGCGGCAGGACCGGGTGGATCGCGCGCCAGGCGAGCTTGCCGTGGCCGATTTCGCGACGCTTGGTACCGCCGAGGCGTCCGGTTTCACCGACCGAGTAGGGAGGGAAGTTGTAGTGCAGCAGGAACGTCTCTTTATAAGTTCCCGACAGCGCGTCGATGTACTGCTCGTCCTCGCCGGTGCCGAGCGTGGTCACAACCATCGCCTGGGTCTCACCGCGGGTGAACAGCGCCGAACCGTGGGCGCGCGGCAGCACGCCGACTTCGGCGATGATGTTGCGCACGGTCTTGGAATCGCGGCCGTCGATGCGCTTGCCGGTGTCGAGGATGTTCCAGCGAACGATCTTGGCCTCGAGCTCTTTGAACACCCCGGCGATGCGCAGCTTGTCGTATTTCGGCTCCTGCCCTTCCGGGAAGTAGTGGGCAATCACCTTTTCCTTGGCCTTGCCGACCGCCGCGTAGCGGTCCTGCTTGATCGGGATGGCGTAGGCCGAGCGCAGCTCCTGCTCGATCAGGCCAAGCATTTCCTTCTCGATCGCGCTGTTGTCGATGATGGTGACCTCGCGCGGATCCTTGGCGGCCTTCTCGGCCAGTTCGATGATCGCCTTGATCACCGGCTGGAAGTGCCGATGACCGAACATGACGGCGCCGAGCATGATCTCTTCCGAAAGCTCCTTGGCTTCGGATTCGACCATCAGCACCGCGTCCGACGTGCCGGCGACGACGAGCTCGAGCTGCGTGTCGGTCATTTCATCGAGCGTCGGGTTGAGGATGTATTCGTCGTTGCTGAAGGCGACGCGCGCGGCGCCGATCGGTCCCTTGAAGGGCACGCCCGACAGCGTCAGCGCTGCGGAGGCGGCGACCATCGCCACGACGTCGGGATCGTTCTCCATGTCGTGCGAGAGCACGGTGACGATGACCTGCGTTTCGTTGCGCCAGCCGTCGGCGAACAGCGGGCGGATCGGGCGGTCGATCAGGCGGGAAACCAGCGTTTCCTTTTCGGTCGGGCGTCCCTCGCGCTTGAAATAGCCGCCGGGAATGCGGCCCGCGGCGTAGGTCTTTTCCTGATAGTCGACGGTCAGCGGCAGGAAGTCGACGCCCTCGCGCGGCGACTTCGCGGCGACGACGGTGGCGAGCACGACGGTCTCGCCATAGGTGGCGAGCACGGCGCCGTCGGCCTGACGGGCGATCTTGCCGGTTTCCAGCTTGAGGGGACGTCCACCCCAGTCGATTTCGACGGAATGCTTATTGAACATAGTGGCTTCTTTCATGGGTTCACGAGAGAGCGGAGCCCAGAAACACAAAGACCATGCGCAAGATTGCGGGACGCTGGTCGCAATGCGCGATCAGCATCCGGCGATCCTGCCATGGTCTTTATCTTTCGGATGGCGTCCATCCTCTCGGCAGTCACGGGCACCTTGCCCTGTCCAGCGGCCGGATTGCTGCTGGACGTTTGTCGAGCATGATCCTTGTCGGATGATGCTCCTTGCGCATGATCGTCTCCCAAAACGGGAGTCCGGTTGTTCGGAAGATCATGCGAAAACGCGCGCAAACTGCGCGCGCGTACTCTCAAATCAACGACGAATGTTATGCTTTTCGAGCAACGCCTTGTAACGCGCCTCGTCCTTCTTCTTGATGTAGTCGAGAAGCGAGCGGCGTGTCGACACGAGCTTCAGAAGGCCGCGGCGTGAATGATTGTCCTTCACGTGGGTCTTGAAGTGGCCCGTGAGATTGTTGATGCGTTCCGACAGGATCGCAACCTGGACCTCGGGCGAGCCGGTGTCGCCGGCTTTGGTAGCACTCGTCTTGATGACTTCCGCTTTGCGTTCGGCGGTAATCGACATCGTCAAACTCTCTCATTGCTGCGACCGGGACTGGCAGTCAGCCCGGTCAGGTTGAACACGCGCTTGGGGATGAGTTCGCCATTGCCAATTTCGGCGAGGGCCAGAAGCCGGCCTGCCACCGTGACATAGACTGTGCCGCTACTATTGGGCGCATCCCGTCCGCGCAACAAAACGGCCTGGCCCCTATGGAGCCTTGCCGCATCAGCCCGTGTGACGGCCAGTGCCGGGATGTCGTCCAGCGCGGTCTCAACGGGCAAAAGCGCGTCGGCGAGGCTTCCCTCGCCAGACGCGGCTCTATTGCATAAAGCCTCCAACTCTTCCAGCGGAATCATGTCCGTCTCGCGGAATGGGCCCACCAAAGTCCGCCGCAACGCGCAGATATGGCCGAAACAGCCCAGAATCCGGCCGATATCGCGGGCCAGCGCCCGGACATAGGTGCCCTTGCCACATTCGGCCTCGAACACGGACTGGCCGTTATCTCCATGTTCTACAAGGGCTAATTCGTGAATCTCGATCGGCCGGGGCTTTAGTTCCACGGTTTCGCCGTCCCGCGCCAGGTCATAGGCGCGTTCGCCCTGGACCTTGATCGCGGAATATTGCGGCGGGATCTGCTCGATCAGGCCGGTGAACTGCGGCAGCAGCGCCCGGATCGCGTCGGCCGACGGCCGCAGATCGCTGGTTTTAACAACCCGGCCCTCGGTGTCGTCGGTGTCGCGCTCCTCGCCCCAGGCGACCGTAAAGCGGTAGCGCTTGCGGCCGTCCATCACGAAAGGCACCGTCTTGGTGGCCTCGCCGAGAGCGATCGGCAAACCGCCGGACGCCAACGGATCGAGCGTGCCGGCGTGGCCCGCGCGCTTGGCCTGGAACAGGCGCTTGAGCACGGCAACCGCATGCGTCGAGGTCATGCCGATCGGCTTGTCGAGAATCACCCAGCCATGAACGTCGCGCTTGTCGCGACGGGGCTGGTTGTTCTGCCGCGGCTGCTTGGTGTGGCGCGGATCGTTGTTGCTGCGGCGTTCGCCGTTATCGACGCGGCGCTCGCCGTCGTTGCGGGACTCATCTGAAAAAATATTTTCCTCAGCGTCGTGCGAATCGGCAGTTTGCTGGGCGATCACGCCGTTGGCGGTGGGCATAATCATCACTTGTCGTCCGAATCGGGTGCGAGGTCTCTTTGCACCGCAGGTGTTCTCAGTAATTTCTCGATCCGTTCCGCTTCGTCGAATCGTTCGTCGACGCGAAAGCGAAGGTCAGGAGCAAATTTCAGGTTAACGCGGTGAGCGATCTCGCCGCGCAGGAACTTCTTGTTGCGCGCGAGCGCCGCGATCACGATGTCGGTGTCGCGCCCGCCGAGCGGCATCACGTAAATCGTCGCAAGTTTCAGGTCCGGCGACATCCTCACCTCGGGAACAGTGATGATGTGACCCTCGAGATCCGGGTCGTGCACGTTACCCTGCGATAGAATATCGGCGAGGGCGTGGCGCACGGTCTCGCCAACGCGCAATTGCCGTTGCGAGCCGCCGGGGGCGGAATCCTTGTTGTGATGGCGGGGCATTGTCGAAATCCCAATTGTCGTCATCACCCGCCTTGTGCGCGATGGCGCACTGGAGCGGGTGATCCAGTATTCCGTGGCCAAAGTATTGCGGCGACTACTGGATGCCCCGCCCCAGTGCGCAATTGCGCACAAGGCGGGGCATGACGGTCTAGTTCAGAAATCCCAATCTCTTCGTAAGATTTGGACTTACAGAGAGCGCTGGATGGTTTCCACGCGATAACACTCGATCACGTCGCCGACACGCATGTCGCCGTAATTCTCGAACGCCATGCCGCATTCCTGGCCGGACTGCACTTCTTTCACTTCGTCCTTGAAGCGCTTCAGCGTCGAAAGCTTGCCTTCGTGCACGACGACGTTGTCGCGGATCAGGCGAACATTGGCGCCGCGCTCCACGGTGCCGTCGGTGACGCGGCAGCCGGCGACCTTGCCGACCTTGGAAATGTTGAACACTTCCAGGATCTGGGCATTGCCCAGCATGGTTTCGCGCAACGTCGGCGCGAGCAGGCCGGACATCGCCTTTTTGATGTCGTCGACCAGATCGTAGATGATGTTGTAGTAGCGGATCTCGATGCCGTTGCGCTTGGCGGCCGCCGCGGCTTCCTTGTTGGCTCGCACCGAGAAGCCGATGATCGCGGCGTTGAAACCTTCCGCCAGCGTGACGTCGGATTCCGAGATGCCGCCGACGCCCGCATGCAGGATACGCGCGGCAACTTCCTCGGTGCCGAGCTTTTCCAGCGAACCCAGGATGGCTTCGAGCGAGCCCTGCACGTCGGCTTTCACGATCAGCGGGAATTCCTTGCGGCCCGCGGTCTTGAGCTGCGACATCATCTGTTCGAGCGAGCCGCGCATGCCGGAGATCGAGGCGGCGGCGTTCTCGCGCTTCTGGTGGGCGCGATAGCTCGTCACCTGGCGGGCGCGGGCTTCGTTCTCGACCACGGCGAGGCGGTCGCCGGCTTCCGGCGGTCCGTTGAAGCCGAGCACTTCGACCGGCACCGAGGGACCGGCCTCGTCGATGTTTTCACCCTGGTCGGAGATCAGCGCGCGGACACGGCCCATTTCGGCGCCGGCCACGATGATGTCGCCGACCTTGAGCGTGCCGCGCTGAACCAGCACGGTGGCCACCGGGCCGCGGCCGCGATCGAGTTTGGCCTCGATCACGGTGCCCTCGGCAGGCCGTTCCGAATTGGTCTTGAGGTCGAGCAGTTCGGCCTGCAGCGCGATCATCTCGAGCAGCTTGTCGAGATTGGTCTTGTTCTTGGCGGAAACCTCGACGTCGACGACTTCACCGCCGAACGATTCGACCTGAACCTCGTGCTGCAGCAGTTCGGTGCGCACGCGCTCCGCCTTGGCGTCGGGCTTGTCGATCTTGTTGATCGCCACGATCATCGGAACCTTCGCCGCCTTGGCGTGGTTGATCGCCTCGACCGTCTGCGGCATGACACCGTCATCGGCCGCAACCACCAGGATCACGATATCGGTGACCTTGGCGCCGCGCGCGCGCATCGCGGTGAACGCGGCGTGGCCGGGCGTATCGATGAAGGTGATCTTCTTGCCGCTTTCCGGCGAGGTCACCTGGTAGGCGCCGATATGCTGGGTGATGCCGCCGGCTTCGCCTGACACCACGTTGGCGTGACGAAGCGCGTCGAGCAGCGAGGTCTTGCCGTGGTCGACATGGCCCATCACGGTGACGACCGGCGAGCGCGGCTCGGTATCGGTGGAATCGTCGACGACGTCGAACAGGCCCTCTTCAACGTCGGACGCGGCGACGCGCTTGACGGAGTGGCCCATTTCCTCGGCGATTAGCTGCGCGGTGTCGGCGTCGATCACGTCGGTGATCTTGTGCATCGCGCCCTGCTTCATCAGCAGACGGATGACGTCGACCGCGCGCTCCGACATGCGGTTGGCGAGTTCCTGGATCGTGATCGCTTCCGGAATCGTGACTTCGCGGACCAGCTTTTCCTTCGGCTCGTTCGCGGCGTGGCCCTTCAGGCGCTGGGTGCGGCGGCGGAACGAGGCGATCGAACGTTCGCGCACGTCATCGGCATTGAGCGCGGTGACCAGCGTCAGGCGGCCGCGTTCCTTCTGCGGCCCGGGCTTGTGGGTGGTCTTGGGGGGTACCGCGGGACGCATGGCGCCGCCGGGGCCGCGCCGGACCTGACGCGGACCTTCATCTTCATCGGAACCGTCGGCGGCAACGCCTGGGGCGCGCGCGGGCGGCACGGCTGCTGCAGTCGGACGGGCGCCAGCCGGG
>NZ_LLXX01000204.1 GCF_001440405.1 Bradyrhizobium valentinum | reverse complement strand
GAGCCCGTACGCACGACCCATAGCACGCCTTCCACGAACATCCGGTTGTCACGGCCCGTCGAACCCTTCTGGTCAGGCCGGCCTATGATCAGCGGCGCCATCCGCTCCCAAGCCGCTTCCCTCAACACTAAACGATCCATCACGCCCAAGACTGCCTCCCCAAAAGCAGTCTTGAATCTGATTTGCTACTAAAAGGGAATCTGGAGGGTTCTGTGAGGTCGCGCAGACGCGAAGGCACGGCAGACGCTTGTGACGCGACCTCATTGAAGCCGGATTGAACGAAGGCGCGGGAGGGTGGGCGCGGTGGTGCGGCTATGGGGATTGTTCGAGATCGCAAGTAGCCATCGGCAGACTGTATATCTGAAGTGGAGACGTGCGGCTTGCGCATCGGCGGCAATTTGAGACCGGGAGCGTTTTGCAGGCGGTCGCGATCGATCGCCTGCGGCATTGAATGGGTGTCGTCGCGCGGCGTGGCCGCACGGCCTCGGCAGCGTCGGCGATGATCGCGACGCTGGGAATGACGATCGTCGTGCAGGGCACGAACTGGCTCACGATGTGTCGCATCGGAACGGTGGGGTTCGAGGGCTGGAGCTGCTGCAGCTGTGTCGAAAGCGCTCGATGATGCGCATGACGCCCCCACAATCGGGACAGGCAGGAGCCTCGGCCCGGGTATGGAGAGCCGAATCCACGGGCGACGGCTCGGCATCGTTTGGCGCTTTCCGCTCATGATCGAGAAGGGTGCGGCAAAGGGCGAGCTTGGCGGCGCGATGGCGGTTGGCCATGAAGCCAAAATGGCGGATACGATGGAAGCCGTCGGGCACCGTGTGAAGCAGAAAGCGGCGGATGAACTCGTCTGGCTTGAGCTTCATGATTTTTGTCGCGCTGTTCTGGCGGTAGTCCTTCCATGAGAAGGCGACTTGATCGTCATCGAGGGCAACGAGCCGGCTGTTGGCGATGGCGACGCGATGGGTGTAGCGGCCGAGATAGGCCAGCACCTGTGCGGGCCCGCCGAAGGGCCGCTTGGCGTAAACAACCCAGTTGATGCGTCGCATGGCGTCGAGGTGGGCCGCGAAGGCAGCCGGCTCGGCCAGAGCTCCGAGATCGCCGAAGAAACGCAAGGCACCGGAGTTGAAGGCTGCCGACAGCCGTTTGAGAAAAAGTGTGCGAAATAGTCTGGACAACGGTTTGACGGCCAGGAAGAAGTTCGGTCGGCAAGCGATCCAGCGCGCGCCATCGGGCGAGAGGCCGCCACCCGGAACGACGCAATGGACGTGGGGATGATGCATCAGCGCCTGTCCCCAGGTGTGGAGGACGGCGACGCCGCCGATCGCACCGCCGAGCCGGCGTGGATTGGCGGCGAGCGTCGTCATCGCCTCGGCGGCAGCCTTGAACAGGATGGCATAGACGACGGCCTTGTTCTGGAAAGCGATCGCGGCGACCGGTGCGGGAAGTGTAAAGACGACGTGGAAATAGGCAACCGGAAGCAGGTCGGCTGTCAGTAGCTCGTGATCTGTCGCCTGTTTGTAGCTCGTGAAGTGTCGTGTTTTTGGTGCCCCGGAACAAAGGGGGCAAGATGGGCACGGCATCCATTCACGAGGGTATACGACGGATGCGGTTTTCAGATTTGCTGGATCGGACGGAGGCGAAGGAGCTGACGCAAGAGGCGGCGTCCGAGCTTCTCGGGATTAGCGTGCGGACGTTTCAACGTTGGGCGGAACGTTTTGAGGCGGAGGGCGATGACGGGCTTGTCGACCGGCGCATGGGTCGGCGCTCGCCGCGGCGGGCGCCGGCGGAGGAGCTGGAGCGGATGCTGGGGCTGTTCCGGGACAAGTACGCGGACTTCACGGTGAAGCACTTTCACGAGCAACTGCAAAAACGGCATGGCTATGTGCTTGGCTACACGGTGACGAAGCTGGCCCTGCACGCGGCGGGCCTGGTGCGGAAGGCGGCGAAGCGCTCGGCACACCGCAAGAAGCGTCCACGCCGGCCGCTTCGGGGCATGCTGCTGCACCAGGACGGGTCGCGCCATGCCTGGATCGAAGGTCTGCCTGCGATGGACCTGATCGTCACGATGGACGATGCAACGAGCGAGATCTACTCGATGTTCCTGGTCGAGGAAGAAGGGACGGCGTCGACGTTCCGGGCCTTGGGCGAGGTGATTGGCGAGCGTGGTCTGTTTTGCGCGCTCTACACCGATCGCGGCAGCCATTACTTCTACACCCCAAAGGCTGGCGAGAAGGTCTCGAAGACGCAACAAACCCAAGTGGGACGGGCTTTATCGCATCTTGGGATCGAGCATATCGCGGCCTGTTCGCCGGAGGCGCGCGGGCGCTCGGAGCGGATGTTCGGCACACTGCAGGGCCGGCTGCCGAAAGACCTGCGGCTCGCCGGGATCAGGACGGTCGAAGCCGCCAATGCGTGGCTGAAGGCGCATTACATCGCCGAGCATAACGCGGCGTTTGCGATCCAGGCCGAACAGCAAGGCACGGCGTTCGTTGCCGACCGCCACGAGGCGTGGCGCGAGACGCTGTGCGTGATCGAAGAGCGAACCGTCGGCAACGACAACACGATTGCATGGAGCGGCCGGCGGCTGCAACTGCCGGAGAGCTGGCTCAGGCCCCACTTCGTCAAGGCCGTGGTGCGGGTTCACGAGTATCCCGACGACACCGTGAATGTGTTCCTTGGCCCGCATCGATTGGCAAGGTTTACCGCCGACGGACAGCAGATCAGCCCCGACGCAACCAAGCATGGCTGCGTGCTCGGAGCCGTCAAGGACAAGCCCTTACGGGCGCGCAAGCGCGCGTCCTTGACCGCGCCTGCGCGCGCCGCCGTCGAGACAACGCGGGTCGGGGCGGAGAAACGGGCTTCAAGTCGAACAAAGAAACCGACCCGGAGGGCTAACCTGGAGGCAATATCCGTGGCATGACCAAGCCGGCGGAACCGTCCACGCCTTCCGGCGCCGCCGCAAGTCGAACAACGAAGGCGACAAATCACGCGCTACAAAAACACGACAACTTCACCCGCTACGAACACCGGAAGCAGGTCGGCTTGACGCGCGGCGAGCCACGCGGCTCGGGCTCTCCCCTGACACTTAGGACAGTGCCGATTACGGCAGGAATTATAGGCGACGCGTGTCGTGCCGCAGTCGTCGCAAGCCTCCATGTGGCCGCCGAGCGCCTCGGTCCGGCACGCAACGATCGCGCTCATCACGCGCCGCTCGACCCGCCCCAGATGACCGGCATGGACACGGCGATAGGCGTCGCCATGCCGGCGCAGAATATCGGCAATCTCGATGGCGGGCCTGTTGGAACGGGTGTCGGAGCGGGTCATGACCCGCATCCCGCTGCGGATCATCCAGGTGGCGTCACCTCCAGCGACAGGCGATCGAGCGGGCTCTGCGTCGCCCGGATCGTATCGGTGGCGACCTGCGTGTAGCGCGCTGTCGACGACAAATTATTGTGCCCGAGCAAGACCTGGATGATCCGGATATCGGTTCCGTTCTCGAGAAGATGCGTCGCGAAGCTGTGGCGCAGCGTGTGGAGCGTGACGCGCTTGGTCAGGCCCGCAGCCTTCACCGCCGACCGGCAGGCGGCATGTAACACGGTCTGATCGATCGGACGATCTTCGTCACGCCCCGGGAACAGATAAAGCCGCGGCCGGGCGAGCCGCCAGTAGGTGCGCAGGATGCCCAGCAGCTGGGGCGACAACATCACGTTGCGATCCTTCGCGCCCTTGCCGTGGCGCACCTGGATGACGCCGCGGGCGCTGTCGATGTCTTCGATCCGCAGTCCCGCAACCTCCGAGGCCCTGAGCCCGGCCGCATAGGCGGTGGTGAGCGCGGCGCGGCTCTTCAGGCTCGATACCGCTTCAAGAAACTGAACCACTTCGTCGGCGCTGAGCACGACCGGCAGCTTGCGCGGTTCTCGCGCATAGGGAATGCGCTCCGGGATGAGCGCCTCGCCGAGCGTGACGCCGTAGAAAAACCGTAGCGCACAGACGATCTGGTTCAGCGCCGGCCATGATATGCCGGTCGAGACCAGATGCACCTGGAAGGCGCGGACGTCTTCCAGCTCCAACCGGTCAGGTGATCGGCCAAAATAGCGGCTGAACTTCGAAACCGCGCTGATGTAGGATCGCTGCGTCGCCGGCGACAGATTGCGGACGGTCATGTCTTCGATCATGCGGCGGCGAAGAGGGCTCAAATCGGCCATCTCGATACTCCTGTCTGAGGGGGGTGGGCTCCAACACCCACATCCTCTCAGCCAGGAGGCGATCTACGCCACCTTGCCCTCACGCCGCGGCAGCGGCTTCGTTCAATCCTTAGAGTCCACACCACCTAGTCTTACTGTGTCACAAAAGAAGGCGCTTCGTCTGCCGGGTGCAACAAGGAC
>NZ_LLXX01000203.1:42077-48145 GCF_001440405.1 Bradyrhizobium valentinum | reverse complement strand
CAAGGCCGCCGCCCCGGCTGCGGCGCCAGCCGCCGCGCCTGCAGCGGCTCCCAAGGCTGCGGCATCGGATGCGCCGCTGGCGCCGTCGGTTCGCAAACTCTCCACTGAGAGCGGCATCGATGCCGCGACTGTTCCCGGCTCCGGCAAGGATGGCCGCGTCACCAAGGGCGACATGCTGGCTGCGATCGAGAAGGCGGCGTCTGCGCCGACCCCGGTCAATCAGCCAGCCGCTTCGGTGCAGGTGCGCGCACCGTCGCCTGCCGACGATGCCGCGCGCGAAGAACGCGTGAAGATGACGCGGCTGCGCCAGACCATCGCGCGGCGGCTGAAGGACGTGCAGAACACGGCCGCGATGCTCACGACCTTCAACGAGGTCGACATGACGCACATCATGGCGATGCGCGCGCAGTACAAGGACGTGTTCGAGAAGAAGCATGGCAACAAGCTCGGCTTCATGGGCTTCTTCACCAAGGCCGTCGTGCAGGCGCTGAAGGATATCCCGGCGGTCAACGCCGAGATCGACGGCACCGATTTGATCTACAAAAACTACTATCACATCGGCGTCGCCGTCGGCACCGACAAGGGCCTTGTCGTGCCCGTGGTGCGCGACTGCGACCACAAGTCGATCTCCGATATCGAAAAGTCGATCGCCGATTTCGGCCGCCGCGCCCGCGACGGTCAGCTCAAGATCGACGAGATGCAGGGCGGCACCTTCACCATCACCAATGGCGGCATCTACGGTTCGCTGATGTCGACGCCGATCCTGAACGCGCCGCAGTCCGGCATTCTCGGCATGCACAAGATCCAGGAGCGGCCGATGGTCGTCGCCGGCAAGATCGAGGTGCGTCCGATGATGTATCTGGCGCTGTCCTACGATCACCGCGTGATCGACGGCAAGGAAGCCGTGACCTTCCTGGTCCGCGTCAAGGAGAGCCTGGAAGATCCGGCGCGGCTGGTGCTGGATCTCTAACGCCACGGGCTTCGCCGGCGCCGGCGCGAAAGGCCGGAGCCGCGAGCCATGGATCGATGCGCGCTGATTTGTGGGGGCTAATGTGACAGACAAAGTTGTTGTGATCACCGGCGGCAGCCGCGGCATCGGTCGCGCCACCGCGCTCGCTGCCGCCGCGCGCGGCTTTCGCGTCGTGGTCGGCTACGCCAGCAATCAGGCGGCGGCGAACGAAGTCGTCTCGCTGATCGAACGCAAGAACGGCAAGGCGATTGCCGTGAAATGCGATGTCGGCAGCGAGGCGGACATTCTCGCGCTGTTCAAGGCCGCTGATGAATTCGGTACGCTCGGCGCGCTCGTCAACAATGCCGGCATCGTCGGGCCCTCGGCTCGCGTCGAGGACATGTCGGCCGAACGCATCCAGCGCATGATGGCCGTCAACGTTACCGGCAGCATTCTTTGCGCGCGCGAGGCGGTGAAGCGGATGTCGACCCGCAAGGGCGGCGAGGGCGGTGTCATCGTCAATCTTTCCTCGGTCGCGGCGAAACTCGGGTCGCCCAATACGTATGTGGATTATGCGGCTTCCAAGGGCGCGGTGGATTCCTTCACCGTCGGCCTCGGCCACGAAGTCGCCGGCGAAGGTATTCGCGTGGCAGCGATCCGGCCCGGGCTGATCGACACCGAAATTCATGCGAGCGGCGGCGAACCTGATCGCGCGCATCGGCTCGCACATATGGTGCCGATGCAGCGCGTCGGCACAGCCGAAGAAATCGCCAACGCCATCGTCTGGCTGATTTCGGACGAGGCTTCCTACGTCACCAGCGCCATCCTTGATGTCTCGGGTGGGCGGTAATACCTGACACGTTTCTCAGCTACAGGACTTCATCATGGCTTCCTACGATCTCGTCGTCATCGGCACCGGTCCGGGCGGATATGTCTGCGCGGTGCGTGCAGCGCAACTCGGCATGAAGGTCGCCGTGGTCGAGAAGAACGCGACGCTGGGCGGCACCTGCCTCAATGTCGGTTGCATGCCGTCGAAGGCGCTGCTGCATGCCTCCGAAATGTTCGAGGAAGCCGCGCACTCCTTTGCCAAGATGGGCGTCAGCGTCTCCACGCCGAAGCTCGATCTGCCCGCGATGATGAACTTCAAGCAGCAGGGCATCGACGGCAACGTCAAGGGCGTCGAGTTCCTGATGAAGAAGAACAAGATCGACGTGCTGAAGGGCACCGGCAAGATCCTCGGGGCCGGCAAGGTAGAAGTCAGCGGCGACGGCAAGACCGCGACCGTTGAGGCCAAGAACATCGTCATTGCCACCGGATCTGATATCGCGCGGTTGAAGGGCATCGAGATCGACGAAAGGCGCGTTGTGTCGTCGACCGGCGCGCTGTCGCTGGAAAAAGTGCCGGAAAAAATGCTGATCATCGGCGCCGGCGTGATCGGCCTCGAGCTCGGCTCGGTGTGGCGCCGGCTGGGGTCGGAAGTCATGGTCGTCGAATTCCTCGACCGCATCCTGCCCGGCATGGATGGCGAAGTGGCGAAACAATTCCAGCGCATGCTCGAAAAGCAGGGCTTTGTGTTCAAGCTCGGCGCCAAGGTCACCGGCGTCGATACGTCGGGCAAGATGTTGAAGGCCAGTATCGAACCGGCAGCCGGTGGACCGGCAGAGACGCTCGAAGCCGATGTGGTGCTGGTCTGTATCGGTCGCGTGCCGTACACCGAAGGGCTCGGGCTCAAAGAGGCCGGTATCGCGCTCGACAATCGCGGGCGCGTGCAGATCGACGCGCATTTCTCGACCACCGTGAAGGGCGTCTATGCGATCGGCGACGTGGTGGCGGGGCCGATGCTCGCGCACAAGGCCGAGGACGAGGGCGTCGCCTGCGCCGAGATCATTGCGGGACAGGCAGGTCACGTGAACTACGATGTTATCCCGGGCGTCGTATATACCACGCCGGAAGTGTCGTCGGTCGGCAAGACCGAGGAAGAGCTGAAGCAGGCCGGCGTGGCCTATACCTCGGGCAAATTTCCGTTCACCGCCAACGGCCGCTCCAAGGTCAACCAGACCACGGACGGCTTTGTGAAGATTCTCGCGGATGCGAAGACCGACCGCGTGCTCGGCGTGCACATCGTCGGCCGGGAAGCCGGCGAAATGATCCATGAAGCCTGCGTCCTGATGGAGTTTGGCGGTTCTGCCGAAGATCTGGCGCGCACGTGCCATGCCCATCCGACGCGCTCGGAAGCCGTCAAGGAAGCCGCGCTTGCGGCCGGCAAACGCGCCATCCATATGTAACCGGAACCCGGTACATGCCGGGTGGAGTGTGATTGAAGACGCGGGTATCCGATTTCCCAGAAAGATCATGCTTTGAACAAGGAGATGGAGCGGAGCGACCAATCAATGGACGTCATTCTGCTCCAGAGACCATTTCGATGATGCGCCGCCTGCTTAAGCCGTTCTGGGTCCTGCTTGCGGTCATCTTCCTGATCGAAGCCTGGCTGTGGGATCATCTCGAACCGATCGTCGAGCGCATCGTTGCGCTGATCCCGCTCCGCGCATTCAAGCGATGGCTGTCCGATCGTGTCGATACGCTGTCGCCGGCGATGACGCTGATCGTGTTTGCCGTGCCGGTGATCCCGCTGTTTCCGCTCAAGCTGGTCGGGCTGTGGCTGCTGGCGCATGAATATTGGGTCAGCGCCGCCGTCGTCATTGTGTTCGGCAAACTCGTCGGCGTCGGCGTCACCGCGTTCATCTTCGACGTGACGCGTTCGAAGCTGCTGCAGATGGCGTGGTTCAAGACGATCTATGAATTTATCATGGCGATGCGCGCCAAGGCGGCCGCTCTGGTCCAGCCGATCAAGCAGCGTATCCGGGAAATCCTGCGCGGCGACGGCGACGGCTGGTCATCGCGCACGCTGCGGCTGATTGCGCGTTTCCGCAAGAGCGTGCGCGAAGCGCGGTAGCCCCTCACTGTCGTTGCCCGGCTTGACCGGGCAATCCAGTATTCCAGAGAAGCTGGAGCTTGAGCCGAAAGGCCGCGGCGTACTGGATCACCCGCTTTCGCGGGTGATGACGAACCCCGCCGCTCAATGCAGATGCAACAGGTGCGGCGCGTAGAGGCCAAGCGCAGTAATTCCAATGCCTGCGATCGCCAATATGCCTGACACCCAGGCCAGCACGATCATGCCGGTGATGATGGTGGCGGACGCCAGCACGATGCCGATCTGGAAGGCGGCCGAGGCGATTTCGTAGTGGTGATACTTTGCCGTCGCGAGGTCGCGCTCGTGCTCGGCATGCTTGGCGCGTGCGGCGAGCTGTTCCGAACCCTCCCCGGTTTCCGGCTCCGAACGGTAACGCGCCGCGGTCTTGTTCCAGTCGTCGATCTGCTTCTGCAAGGCCGCCTTCGCAGCATCGTCGCCGACGGTGCCCAGGCTGAGCTTGGCGTGCTCCGCCGTGGCCTGAACCGTGGTGCGGCGAATGCTCTTGGCCTGGAAGAACGCCCAGAGGTTCGAAGCCTCGACGTTCTTGCTGATGGCTTCGGTCTGCGCACCCTTGCCCAGCGTTTCGGACAGCGCCAGAAACAAGGCGATCACGGAGATCAGCAACGCGATCTTCTTGTTCGAGCCTGAAGCGTGCTCGGCATGCTCCGCATGCTCCATGCTTTCATGTGCGCCCATTGATTCCCCTTCTGGCAGTTGACGCGCGCACGATTGCCGAACCGCAATGCGAGCGCAAGAGGCTAGCTTAAGAGGCCATCGATGTGACGGGAGTGTGTCGGCGGGCTGTGCGGGCGTTCAGCCCCGCGGGTGCGCGCTCTTGTATACTTCCAGCAGCCGCTCGGCATCGATGCCGGTATAGATCTGCGTGGTCGAGAGCGAGGCGTGGCCGAGCAGTTCCTGGATCGCGCGCAAATCGCCGCCGCGGCTGAGCAGATGGGTCGCGAAGGAATGCCGCAGCGCATGAGGCGTGGCGCTGTCGGGCAGGCCGAGCGCGCCGCGCAGCCGCTCCATGGTGAGCTGGATGATCCGCGGCGAAAGCGGTCCGCCGCGCGCGCCGATAAAAATCGGACCGGCCGGCGGCAATGAATGCGGGCACATCCCAACGTAATCGGCGATCAAGACAAGCACGTTCTGCAGCACCGGCACCATGCGGGTCTTGTTGCCCTTGCCGGTGACGATGAGGACGTCGCCTTCGCCCGGTTTGGGCACGTCGCGCCGCTTCAGTCCGAGCGCCTCGGAGATGCGCAGGCCCGATCCGTAGAGCAGCGCCATCACCGCAGCGTCGCGCGCCAAAATCCAGGAATCGCGCTCTTCTCCGGCGCGCTCGTCGGCATCTGCAAAGCGTTTGGCGGCATCCACCTGGATCGGCTTCGGCAGGCTCTTTGCAACCTTGGGCGCGCGGATGGCGGAGAGGGCACCGACCTTGCCCTTGCCTTCCCGCTCGAGATATCGCCCGAACGATCGGAGCCCCGCCAGCGCCCGCATCAGCGAACGTCCGGCAATGTCGTCGGCGCGGCGCATCGCCATGAAGGCCCGGACGTCGGTGGCCTCCAGCGCCGCAAACCGCTTCAGCGTGACCCGGGTCCCCCAGTGCTCGGCGAGAAAAATGAGGCATTGGCGGAGGTCGCGGGCGTAGGCTTCGAGCGTCTTTGGCGACAGCCGCCGCTCGGCGCGCAGATGCGTCAGCCACCGCGCCATCTCCAGCGCGAGGCCCGCGTCGGCGCAGTCGAGCTCGATCGGTTGTGGTGCCGGAACTTGCTTGACCATAGCCTGCCTTGGAGTTTGCCTTGGGGGCTTCTCTTGGAGCTTCTCTTGGAGACGGTGATCCAACGCATTATATCGCACCTCTTTCGTTTACCGTTCGCTAACTTGGCGGCGCGGCGCTAGCCTTTCGCTGGACACCTCAAGCCTGATTCCCTGATGGACCACACCACCCGCGAAACCCACACATCCGCATCGCCGACCCGCGTCGTCGACGTGTTGGTGCCGGTCGCGCTCAATCAGAACTATTCCTACCGCGTGCCGCGCGGCATGGAGCTGAAGCCCGGCGACGTCGTCTGCGTGCCGCTCGGTCCGCGCGAGGTGGTGGCGGTGGTGTGGGCGGAGAACACCAATCCCGATCCGCGCCTG
>NZ_LLXX01000203.1:480-41992 GCF_001440405.1 Bradyrhizobium valentinum | reverse complement strand
CGACGTGCCGCCGCTAAAGCAGGAACTGCGCAGCCTGGTCGATTGGGTCGCTACTTACACGCTGTCGGCGCGCGGCATGGTGCTGCGCATGGCGTTGCGGATGGGCGAAAATCTCGGGCCCGAACGGATGCGCCTCGGCGTGCGGCTGGTCGGCGAACCGCCACGGCGTCTGACGCCGGCGCGGCGGCGGCTGATGGAGGTGCTGTCGGACGGCCTGCTGCACAGCAAGTCTGAAGCGGCGCGGGAAGCCGGCGTCAGCGCCGGCGTGATCGATGGCCTGGTCGATGAGGGGACGCTAGCTGTCGAGGCAATGCCGCCGCCGCTCGCGCCGCCGGCGCCCGATCCGGCTTTCGCGCAGCCAGAATTTTCCAGCCAGCAGCGCACGGCGGTCGATGCGATGCGGGCGCTCACCGCCAACGGCTCTTTCCACGTCGCGCTGCTCGACGGCGTCACCGGTTCGGGCAAGACGGAAGTCTATTTCGAGGCGATTGCCGAAATCATCCGCCGCGGAAAACAAACGCTGATCCTGATGCCGGAGATCGCGCTCACGGGCCAATTCCTCGATCGGTTCGCCCAGCGTTTCGGCGTGCGTCCTTTGGAATGGCATTCCGAACTGACGCCGCGCACGCGGCAGCGCAATTGGGCGGCGATATCGGCGGGCGAGGCGCCGGTCGTGGTCGGCGCGCGCTCGGCGCTGTTTCTGCCCTATGCGGATCTGGGTCTCATCATCGTCGATGAGGAGCACGACCAGGCCTACAAGCAGGATGACGGCGCGCATTACCACGCCCGCGATATGGCGGTAGTGCGCGCGCATATCGCCAAAATTCCGATCGTACTGGCGTCCGCGACGCCGTCGGTCGAAACCGAAGTCAACGCGCGCAAGGGTCGCTATCAGCGCGTCGCGCTGCCGTCGCGCTTCGGCGGCCAGCACATGCCGCATATCGAGGCGATCGATCTGCGCCGCGCCCCGCCGCCGCGCGGTCGCTTCATTTCGCCGCCGCTCGCCGAGCAGATTCAGTTCGCGATCGAGAAGCGCGAGCAGGCGCTGCTGTTTCTCAACCGCCGCGGCTACGCGCCGCTGACTTTGTGCCGGGCTTGCGGCCATCGTTTTGCGTGCACGATCTGCGACGCCTGGCTGGTGGATCACAGATTTCGCCAGCGGCTGGTCTGTCACCATTGCGGCTTCTCGATGCCGCGCCCGAACATCTGCCCGCATTGCCAGGCCGAGGAATCGCTGGTCGCGGTCGGCCCCGGCGTCGAGCGGCTGCAGGAGGAGGCGGCTTCGCTGTTTCCGAATGCGCGCACCATGGTGCTGTCGAGCGACCTGATCACCTCGATCGAGACCATGCGCAGCGAGCTGAACGAAATCGCGGAAGGCCGCGTCGACATCATCATCGGCACGCAACTGGTGGCGAAGGGACATAACTTTCCGCGGCTCAATCTGGTCGGCGTCGTCGATGCCGATCTCGGCCTCGGTAATGGCGACCCGCGCGCCGCCGAGCGGACGTTCCAGTTGCTCAACCAGGTGATCGGACGCGCCGGCCGCGATCAGGGCCGCGGCGTCGGTTATCTGCAGACCCATCAACCCGAACATCCCGTGATGAAGGCCCTGGTCGCAAGCGATCGCGAAGCGTTCTATGCCAGCGAGATCGAGGCGCGCGAGCGCACCGGCTATCCGCCGTTCGGCCGGCTCGCCAGCCTGATCATTTCCGCAGGCGACCGGCCGACCGCTGAAGGTTTTGCGCGCAGGCTCGCCGCCATAGCGCCGATCGACGAGCGCATCCAGGTGCTCGGCCCCGCCGAGGCGCCACTCGCGGTCATCAAGGGCCGCTACCGGTTCCGCCTGCTGGTGAAGTCGCTGCGTAACGTCGATCTGTCGGAATATTTGCGCGAATGGCTTGCTGCCGGGCCGAAGACCAAGGGTAATCTCAAGCTCGAGGTCGATGTCGATCCGCAGAGTTTTTTGTAGCTCAGGTCGTCATTCCGGGATGGTCCGAAGGACCAGACCCGGAATCTCGAGATTCCGGGTTCGATGCTCCGCATCGCCCCGGAATGACGGCGCCGAACACAAAAAAAAGCCTGCCGTCATTTGCGACGGCAGGCCGTTGTTGCCGCGGAAAGTTCCGCAGGCGATTACGCAACGCAACGCTTACATGAGCTCGGCGGTGACGTGGCCGACGCCGGCACCGGTCAGGCCGATGGCGCGGGCGGCACCCGTGGACAGGTCGAGCACGCGGCCCTTGATGAAGGGACCACGGTCATTGATCGTGACGACGACGCTCTGGCCGCGATGGGTCACCCGGAGCTTGGTGCCGAACGGCAGCGAGCGGTGGGCCGCCGTCATGGCGTTCTGGTTGAAGCGCTGACCGGACGCGGTCTTGCTGCCGGATTCATTGCCGTAAAAGGACGCCTTTCCCGCGAAGCTGCGCCCGCCCGAAGCGGCGATCGAGGCGTTGGCGTCCAGCCAATTGCTGCTCTTGGCCTTGTGAGCGTGGTGCGAATGGTGGCGGTGATGCTTGGATTTGGCGGAAGCCTCGGAGACGCTGCCACCGACCAGAAGAGTTGCGGCGATCAAGGCGAGCGCCGTGCGCGACCGGGTTGGAGTTCCCGGCACAACATTATTGGCATGCAACATTAAACTAGTCCCTCAGTAGTATTTGCCACATACGTGACAAATGGAACCCCCGTCCCAACTTCAGGGGGCCGTTTGATGAGGCAATGAGGCATGAATTGGGCAGTAAATCGGAATGTATCGCGCTGACATATCTTGTTACCGTTGAACGATATTCCGTAATCTTGCACGTTAATAGATTTTTAATCAATTCAATACTCATTATTACTTAACAATACAGTCATCTCACATCGAGTAAAGATTTGTGCAAGTAATGATCAAATGGAGGCGAGCCACCCGATTCGTTCCGAACGCTAGCGGTCATAGCGGCCATGCAAATACGGATGGAACAAATCAGCTGGTCGGGACCACTCCAGATCGCCTGCAACCGCCGGAGTCGAAATTCCGGCGCGCTGATCCCCATCACGCTGCATTCGACCGGACCTGAAAATTGACGTGCGAGAAGGCATCGCCCGAGCGCGGGGTTATGTTGCACCTGCGCGCTCGCTATGTTAGCAAAGCCGCGATTTTAACGATCCCGGCACCTCTCGTGCCGGTCGAAAATCGAAGTCCCGCTTGAATTCCAAGGGCTTGGATCGCTAGGCGCCGCTACCCGTGGCGACGGTTTTTCCCTTGCGAGTTTGACAGCTAAAAAAGAGCGAGTCTGTGGCTGCTGAAGATCCGTCCGTTTCGGGAGTGTCCGGCCGTTATGCTACGGCTTTGTTCGAGTTGGCGCGCGACGAGAAATCCGTCGACGCCGTCAAGGCCGACCTCGACAAGTTCGAGGCCATGCTGGTCGAGAGCGCCGATCTGAAGCGCCTCGTCCGCAGCCCGGTTTTCTCGTCTGACGCGCAGGCGAAGGCGCTGAATGCCGTGCTCGACAAGGCCGGAATTACCGGCACTTCCGCCAAATTCCTCAAAGTCCTGACCGCCAATCGCCGGCTGTTCGCCGTGGCAGATGTGATCCGCGCTTTCCGTGCGCTGGTGGCGAAGTTCAAGGGCGAGGCGACCGCCGACGTCACCGTCGCCGAACCGCTCAATGACAAGAATCTCGACGCGCTGAAGACCGCACTGAAATCGGTGACGGGCAAGGACGTCGCGCTCAACGTGAAAGTCGATCCCTCCATTATCGGCGGCCTGGTGGTCAAGCTCGGCAGCCGCATGGTGGATAGTTCGCTTCGCACCAAACTCAATTCGATCAAGCACGCGATGAAAGAGGCAGGCTGATGGACATCCGCGCCGCGGAAATTTCCGCGATCCTCAAGGACCAGATCAAGAATTTCGGCCAGGAGGCTGAGGTCACCGAAGTCGGGCAGGTGCTGTCCGTCGGTGACGGTATCGCCCGCGTCTACGGTCTGGACAACGTCCAGGCCGGTGAAATGGTCGAGTTCGAGAACGGCACCCGTGGCATGGCGCTGAACCTGGAGACCGACAACGTCGGTATCGTGATCTTCGGCGCCGACCGTGAAATTAAGGAAGGCCAGACCGTCAAGCGTACCCGCGCCATCGTGGACACGCCGGTCGGCAAGGGGCTGCTCGGCCGCGTGGTCGACGCGCTCGGCAATCCGATCGACGGCAAGGGCCCGATCCAGGCCGACAAGCGCATGCGCATCGACGTCAAGGCGCCCGGCATCATTCCGCGCAAATCGGTCAACGAGCCGATGGCGACCGGCCTCAAGGCGATCGATGCGCTGATCCCGATCGGTCGCGGCCAGCGTGAGCTGATCATTGGCGACCGCCAGACCGGCAAGACCGCGATCGCGCTCGACGCCATCCTGAACCAGAAGCCGCTCAACGCGACCGGCGATGAGAAGATCAAGCTGTATTGCGTCTACGTCGCGATCGGCCAGAAGCGTTCGACCGTCGCCCAGTTCGTCAAGGTGCTCGAAGAGCAGGGCGCGCTGGAATATTCGATTGTCGTCGCTGCCACCGCGTCCGATCCGGCGCCGATGCAGTACATCGCGCCGTTCACCGGCTGCACCATGGGCGAATATTTCCGCGACAACGGCATGCACGCCGTCATCATCTATGACGATCTGTCCAAGCAAGCCGTCGCCTACCGCCAGATGTCGCTGCTGCTGCGCCGTCCGCCGGGCCGCGAAGCCTATCCGGGCGACGTGTTCTATCTGCATTCCCGCCTGCTCGAGCGCGCGGCGAAGCTGAACGACGAGCACGGTTCGGGCTCGCTGACGGCGCTGCCGGTCATCGAAACTCAGGCCAACGACGTGTCGGCCTACATCCCGACCAACGTGATTTCGATTACCGACGGCCAGATCTTCCTCGAAACCGACCTGTTCTTCCAGGGCATCCGCCCCGCGGTGAACGTCGGTCTGTCGGTGTCGCGCGTCGGATCATCGGCGCAGACCAAGGCGATGAAAAAGGTCGCCGGCAAAATCAAGGGTGAGCTGGCGCAGTACCGCGAGATGGCGGCGTTCGCGCAGTTCGGCTCCGACCTCGACGCCTCGACCCAGCGCCTGCTCAACCGCGGCTCGCGCCTGACCGAGCTTCTGAAGCAGCCGCAGTTCTCGCCGCTGAAGATGGAAGAGCAGGTCTGCGTGATCTGGGCCGGCACCAACGGCTACCTTGATCCGCTGCCGGTCGCCAAGGTGCGCGGGTACGAGGACGGCCTGCTGTCGCTGCTGCGCGGCAAGCACGTCGAGATCCTCAACAGCATCCGCGAAAGCCGCGATCTCAGCGACGACACTGCCGGCAAGCTGAAGACGGTGGTCGAGGGTTTTTCCAAGACGTTTGCTTGATTTGCCGTCGTGGCCGGGCACAGCCGGGCCTGACGAAAGAGTGGCTTGCGGTCGGGTCATCAAGGGCCTGATCGCTGGGGTGAACTGAGAATGGCTTCACTGAAAGATATGCGGGTCCGCATCGCCTCCACCAAGGCGACGCAGAAGATCACCAAGGCCATGCAGATGGTTGCGGCGTCAAAGCTGCGCCGTGCGCAGACCGCCGCCGAAGCGGCGCGGCCTTACGCCGAGAAGATGGACGCGGTAATTTCCAATATCGCCAGCGCCGCGGCGGGTTCGCCCGGCGCGCCGGCGCTGCTGGCCGGCACCGGCAGGGATCAGGTGCATCTCTTGCTGGTCTGCACCGGCGAGCGCGGCCTGTCCGGCGCCTTCAATTCGGCGATCGTGCGCCTCGCCCGCGAACGCGCGCTGTCGCTGATGAACCAGGGCAAAGAGGTCAAGATTTTCTGCGTCGGCCGCAAGGGTTACGAGCAGCTCCGTCGCACGTTCGAAAAGCAGATCGTCGAAAACATCGAGCTGCGGTCGGTGCGCCAGCTCGGCTTCGTCAATGCCGAAGACATCGCCAAGAGGGTTCTGGCGCGCTTCGAGGCCGGCGAGTTCGATGTCTGCACGCTGTTTTATTCGCGTTTCAAATCCGTGATCGCGCAGATCCCGACCGCCCAGCAGGTCATCCCGCTGGTGGTGGAAGCGCCGGCTGCGAACGCCGGCCCGGCGACGTCTTACGAATACGAGCCGGAAGAAGACGAGATCCTGACGCGGCTGTTGCCGCGCAATCTCGCAGTACAGATCTTCCGCGCATTGCTGGAAAACAACGCCTCGTTCTACGGCGCTCAGATGAGCGCGATGGACAACGCCACCCGTAACGCCGGCGACATGATCCGCAAGCAGACTTTGATCTACAACCGAACCCGTCAGGCCATGATCACCAAGGAGCTGATTGAAATCATCTCCGGCGCCGAGGCGATGTAACGGCGCCAGGCCCGATCAAACTGACGGTTGTCTAGAGATACGAATTCGAAGGAGAGAGTTTATGGCCACACCCGCCAACCAGACCGGACGCATCACCCAGGTCATCGGCGCCGTCGTCGACGTGCAGTTCGAGGGATATCTGCCCGCCATTCTGAACGCGATCGAGACCAAGAACGGCGGCAACCGTCTGGTGCTCGAAGTGGCGCAGCATCTCGGCGAATCCACGGTGCGTACCATCGCGATGGACACTACCGAGGGTCTGGTCCGCGGCCAGGAAGTCACCGACACCGGCAACCCGATCATGGTGCCGGTCGGTGCCGGAACGCTCGGCCGCATCATCAATGTCATCGGCGAGCCGATCGATGAAGCCGGCCCCGTGGCTTCGGAAGGCGTGCGCGCGATCCATCAGGAAGCGCCGACCTATACCGATCAGTCCACCGAAGCTGAAATTCTCGTCACCGGCATCAAGGTCGTCGACCTGCTGGCGCCTTACGCCAAGGGCGGCAAGATCGGCCTGTTCGGCGGCGCCGGCGTCGGCAAGACCGTGCTGATTCAGGAGTTGATCAACAACGTCGCCAAGGCCCATGGTGGTTACTCGGTGTTCGCCGGCGTCGGCGAGCGTACCCGGGAAGGCAACGACCTCTATCACGAATTCATCGAATCCAAGGTCAACGCCGATCCGAAAAATCCCGATCCGAGCGTGAAGTCCAAATGCGCTCTGGTGTTCGGCCAGATGAACGAACCTCCGGGCGCCCGCGCCCGCGTCGGCCTCACCGGCCTGACAGTCGCCGAACACTTCCGCGACCAGGGCCAGGACGTGCTGTTCTTCGTCGACAATATCTTCCGCTTCACGCAGGCCGGCTCCGAAGTGTCGGCGCTGCTCGGCCGTATTCCTTCGGCGGTGGGTTATCAGCCGACGCTCGCCACCGACATGGGCGCGCTGCAGGAGCGCATCACCACGACGCATAAGGGTTCGATCACCTCGGTGCAGGCGATCTACGTGCCGGCCGACGACTTGACCGACCCGGCGCCCGCAACCTCGTTCGCCCATCTGGACGCGACCACGGTGTTGAACCGCGCGATCTCGGAAAAGGGCATCTACCCGGCGGTGGATCCGCTCGACTCGACCTCGCGCATGCTCTCCCCGCTCGTCGTCGGCGAGGATCACTACAACACCGCGCGCATGGTTCAGCAGGTGCTGCAGAAGTACAAGTCGCTGCAGGACATCATCGCCATTCTGGGCATGGACGAACTGTCCGAAGAGGACAAGATCGCGGTGGCGCGCGCGCGCAAGATCGAGCGCTTCCTGTCGCAGCCGTTCCACGTCGCTGAAGTCTTCACCGGATCGCCCGGCAAGTTCGTCGACCTCGCCGACACCATCAAGGGCTTCCGCGCGATCTGCGAAGGCAAGTACGATCACCTGCCGGAAGCGGCCTTCTACATGGTTGGCACCATCGAAGAAGCCGTCGAAAAGGGCAAGAAGCTGGCTGCTGAAGCGGCCTAAGTTACTTCGTCATTGCCGGGCTTGACCCGGCAATCCATCGCCAAGAAGATTTCTCTTGATGGACCCGCGGGTCAAGCCCGCGGGTGACAGCGGAAAGAACGGAAAGACCATGGCTACCTTTCATTTCGATCTCGTCTCTCCCGAAAAGCTCGCCTTCTCCGGCGAGGTCGATCAGGTTGACGTTCCTGGTCTGGAAGGCGATTTCGGCGTGCTCTCCGGCCATGCGCCGGTCGTGGCTGCGGTCCGTCCGGGCATCCTGACCATCATCACCGGCGGCACCCGTGAAAAGGTGATCGTGCTCGGTGGTCTTGCCGAAATGTCGGAAAGGGGCCTCACCGTGCTCGCCGACGTCGCGACC
This sequence comes from Bradyrhizobium valentinum, assembly GCF_001440405.1. Classification (GTDB taxonomy): domain Bacteria; phylum Pseudomonadota; class Alphaproteobacteria; order Rhizobiales; family Xanthobacteraceae; genus Bradyrhizobium; species Bradyrhizobium valentinum. The sequence continues at coordinate 33,794 of NZ_LLXX01000203.1, read as the reverse complement.
TCGATTCAGGACGTCGATCGGGCGCAGTTCGCCGAGACCATCGCCGAGATGGAAGCGAAGCTTGCCGAGAAGGAAGGGGGCGAGCTCGATCACGCCATCGAGCGGCTCGATCACTTCAAGAGCATCCAGCACGAACTCAGCGCGACCGCTATGCACTAAGCCCCGGGGTGCCGCTCCGGGGCATAGTGAAGGCCCTGATAACGCCAGCGCTCGTCACCCGGTGACGGGCGCTGAGCTTTTTGGAACAGCATTTCTCGCGTCGTCCGCCAGCTATCGTCGCTGGGCGGAGCCGTGATCGCTGTTTGCTTCCGAGGCCGGCCCCACTGCAACGGTGACGATTTGAGGCGCGCCCGAACGCTCGACGGTCAATCGAACCTGCTCGCCGATCCGCGCGAGGCCGATCCGGTTTCGCAGTTGCGCGGCAGAATGGATCGGACGGTCATCGGCTTTCAGCACGATGTCGCCCTTGCGCAGCCCGGCCAGTTCCGCGGGGGAGCCGGGACTGACTTCGGCAATCCGCGCGCCCTCACTGCGCCCACCGTCAGCGGCGGGACTTAGTTCGCGCAAGGAGATGCCGATCCGGCCGCGCTCGACGCGGCCCTTCTCGACGATCTGCTCCATCACGCGCCGTGCCATGTTGACGGGTATCGCAAAGCCGATGCCGACATTGCCGCCAGCGGGCGAAATGATCGCCGAATTAATGCCGATCAGTTCTCCCTTGAGGTTGACCAGCGCGCCGCCGGAATTGCCGGGGTTGATCGCCGCGTCGGTCTGGATGAAATCCTCGTAGCCCTGCTTGCCAAGCCCGGTGCGGCCAAGCGCGCTGACCAGGCCCGAGGTCACGGTCTGACCGAGACCGAAGGGGTTGCCGATGGCGAGAACGAAATCGCCGACTTCGAGCGCTTCGCTGTCGCCGAACGTAATCGCCTTCAATCCAGTGGGAGACTGCATCCGCAACACCGCAATGTCTGTGGCGGGGTCGCGGCCGATAACTTTCGCCGAAAATTGCCGGCCGTCCTTGGTCTTGATCTGAACGGAGGCGACCTGATCGACGACGTGGTTGTTGGTCAGGACATAGCCCTTCTGCGCGTCGACGATGACGCCTGACCCGGTCGCGTTGATTTCCTTCTCGAGCTGTTTCGGGACGTCAAAAAACTCGCGAAAGAGCGGATCGCGATAGAGCGGGTTGTCCTGACGGATCTTGCCGTGGACGGCGATGTTGACCACGGCCGGCGTGACCTCACGAACCAGCGGCGCCAGCGTCGGCATGCTGCCGCCGGTGCGCAGGTTTGGAATTTGTCCCGAGGCCGGCGTTGAAAGGATCACGGCGCTGAGCAGGCCCGCCAACGCCATCGCGATGTAGCGGTTCACGTGCTTTCTCGTCTCCTGGGATTTCTCGCTTTACAAATCGCCTTGCGGCCATGCGGCTGCCCAACGCGGCCGCCGCCATCGTGCGTCGATTTCGGCGCGCGGCGGATGATCGTCGTTGCCGTCGAGTTGGCGCAACGCTGAAAGAATGTCGGCGAGCCGGATGGTGTGGTCCATGCCCGGAATGTCTCGCAGGCCGGGACAGGATTCGACCGCAAACATATCTGAGGCCCGGGACGACAGGATGATGCGCTTCTCAGAGTCGGAAAGCTGCAGGTCATCAAGCACTTCGGCAGGGGAATCGTAATGTGCGGCGGGATGAAATAGCGCGAATTCAGATGCGTTGAGATCGGCCTTGTTCATCGAACGGTTTCCTTACTCTCCTTTCCAGCGAAACGTCGGTGGGATTGGGCGGCGGCGTTGGGCGCCGCCGCCCTGGTGTCATTGCTTGCTGATCTCGATGCGCTTGACGGCCGAACGAGCCTGTTCGGATTTCGGCAGCGTAATCGTCAAGACGCCGTCGTGGAATTTGGCTTCGGCCTTGTCTTCCTCGACGCCGTCGAGCGGGATCTGCCGCTCGAACGAACCGTAATAGCGCTCGGTGAAGTATCGGCCACCATTATCGGTTCGCTCGGACTTCTTCTCGCCGCGCAGGGTCAGAACGCCGTTGGCGATCTCGACCTGAACATCTTTTTCGGTCAGCCCGGGCAGCTCAGCCGATATGGTCAGCTGCTTGTCGTTTTCCTTGAGCTCGATGCTCGGCCATCCGAAGCGACCTTCCATCAGCGGACTGCCGAAGCGTGCGGGCGCCCCGAATCCGCGGAAGACATCGTCGAACAGCCGATTCATCTCCCGGTGCAGGGTGAAGAAGGGGTCGAAGCTGTCGCGCGGCGGCGCAAGCTCCTGATTTCTCGACCATGGGATCAAATCGCGAAAAGCCATAATGTCCTCCTCATAGAGATTTCTGCATGTCGATAGTTCATGGCCCGTGCGCGGTCGGTAATCCGCACGCCAAGCCTTTCTTGCCGAAGTGGCTCAGGCCGCCTTCTGTTCGATCTGGCGGGAAGCATCGGCGGTCCCAATCGGAATACGCCGCGGCTTCATCGAGTCGGGCACTTCGCGAACCAGATCGACGATCAGCAGCCCGTCCTTGAACGAGGCCTGCTTGACCTGCACATAGTCGGCGAGGTTGAACACCCGCCGGAACGGCCGCGCCGCGATACCGTGGTACAGGTACTCGTGTTGTTCGGCGTCGGGCTTGTTGCCCTCGATGATCAGCGTGTCGCGTTCGGCGGTGACGGCAATGTCGTCCATGCCGAAACCGGCAACCGCCAGCGAAATCCGGTAGGCGTCTTCGCCGCAACGTTCGACATTGTAGGGCGGATAATTGTCGTCGGCGGATTGTCGCAAGCTGCTGTCCAGCAACTCAGCCAGATGATCGAAACCGATCGTGGAGCGCCACAGGGGCGAGAAGTCAAAGGTCCTCATAGCCAAGTCCTCCTAAGAGCAAGATGGATACGAAGGAGCGTCGGACACCGTCCGGCGCCCACTCAAACTCGCCGGACCCGATCTGGCATCCGGCACCGCTGTCGGCGGCAGAAATCGAATTAGGAAAACGTCAAAAAGTTTCAAGGGGCCGCATTCAAAATTATTCGATGCGCGCCGTTCGTGGCTACGGGCAGGCTCAATCCGGTGTTAACGGGCGGGCCGGGCGCCGAAGGTGCGTCAGGTCGGCCGCGACTATGCGGCCGGTTTCCGGCTCCGGGCGAACATTGGACGCCCGCGGTTCGATCGGCCTGCGACCGACGGCCAGCATCATGAAGAGGGTCCGATAGCCCTGGTAGCGAGCTGCCGGGCGGGTACGTTCGCGCCCGTGCATGATCAGCGTGCCATTATGGTCGTGCACCCGCCACTCCCAACTCCGGCGGCGCTTGGCTACAGTCACTTCCATCATGCGAGGCAAGACACCGTACGGGGCTGGTTATTCAAAGCTGAGCCCGTTAGTCTGAGGTCGATACAAAAAGGTTCGCTGACGCCAAACCACCGACGGCATCGGGCGCCTTCTGCAAGCTCGGCCGGGCCGAAAAATATTGAGCGACAAAGCGCAGTCAAGTGCCTCGTGCCGCGACGGCGGCGATCTACCGGGCGAACTCCGCAAATGCCCGCGCCGCCATCCGGTACACCTCGCGCCGGAACGGCACCACGAGGTCGGCGACGCGGTCGAGCCGTTCCCAACGCCAGGAATCAAATTCGGCGGGCTGGCCGTTGCGCGGCGTCAGCGGGTCGATCTCGTCGTCGCTGCCGGTGAACCGCAGCGCGAACCATTTCTGGCGCTGGCCGCGGAATTGCGCGAAGCGATGCGTGGGCGGTCCGTCATAGGGCGGAAAGTCATATTTTATCCAATCGGTCTCGCCGAGATATTCGGCGCTGACCGCCCCGGTCTCCTCCCAGAGTTCACGCATCACGGCATCGCGCGGGTTTTCGTCGGCGTCGATGCCGCCTTGTGGCATCTGCCATTCTAACCCGGGAAGAATGATCTCCGGTCCGTCGTCGCGAAAGCGCCGCCCGATCAGCACCTCGCCGGAGGCGTTGAACAGCGCTATGCCTACATTGGGACGGTAGGGATTGCTGGACATGGCGTTTGATGAATGCCGGTTCGCGTCACGAAAAACGCGTCAGAACGAAAATGGCTAACCGCCCGCGAGGCTGGAGAATTCCTTGACCACGCGCTCATAGACCGGCCGCTTGAACGGAACGATCAGGTTCGGAAGATTTTTCATCGGCTCCCAGCGCCAGTTTACGAATTCGGCTTTGTGTCCGCCGCCGGGGCTTGCGACATTGATTTCGGCGTCCTTGCCGGTAAAGCGCACCGCGTACCATTTCTGCCGCTGCCCGCGATAGCGGCCTTTCCAGGCGCGGCCGGCCACCGTCCGCGGGATGTCGTAGATCAGCCAATCCGGGACTTCGCCGAGCTTCTCCACCGAGCGGACGCTGGTTTCCTCGTAAAGCTCGCGCTTGGCAGCCTCCCAGGTATCCTCGCCGGGATCGACCCCGCCCTGCGGCATCTGCCAGACATGGGTTTCATCGACATGTTCGATGCCGCCGGCACGGCGGCCAATGAAGACCAGTCCGGCTGCGTTGATCAGCATCATGCCGACGCAGGTTCGGTAAGGCAGGTCCTCGTAGCGCGCCATTTTCGTCAGGGCTCCTTTGCGTGCATCAAGTCGACCCGCAATCGGTCGGGCCGGCGCAGTCCGGAAAGCCCGGATCGCCGCCATCAGCTTGATCTCTAGCCTGATTTTGATTTCAGCATCGCGGTTGTCAATGGCACAAGCATGATGCCGCGGCTGTCGAGTGTCTTGATCCAGGCGGCCACCCGCTCGATCGAAATCGGTAGCGCCGAGGCAACCCCCACGGCCGTCCCGCGCTCCTTGGCGAGCGTCTCCAGCTTGACCAGCGTCCGGTCGATCTCCGCCGAGGTCGGCACCGCATCGATGATGAAATCGGCCTTGGCGAAGGGCATTGATTGAGCCGCCGTCAGGGATGGCGCAGCGCTGCGCGGCGAGGAGCCGTCATCGAGATAGCCGAGGCCGCGCTTGGCCGCCTCGCGGATGATCGGCTGCATGACAGTGTCGGTCGCCGTGAAACGCGCACCCATGAAATTGGTGATCCCGGCATAGCCCTGAAACCGGCTGAGGTGCCAGTACAGCCGGTCGATGTTCTGTTCGGGCGTCAGCGTCGTGAGCAGGGTCTGCGGGCCGGGATCGTTGTCGGGATAGTCGAACGGCTCCATCGGAACCTGCAGCAGGATCTCGTGGCGCTGCGCGCGGGCCCGCTCGGCAAGTTTGGTGGGGTCTGCCCCGTAAGGCGTGAACGCCAGGGTCACGGCCGGCGGCAGTTTCATGATGGCATCGGCCGTCTTGGCGGCCCCGACGCCGAGGCCACCGACGACGATGGCGATGACAGGCATTTTTGCGGCCTTGGTGCGGTCGGCGTCGGCCGCATAGACCGCGAAAGGTTTTAGACCATCGGCAACCACCGGGATCATGCCGTAGCGCGACTTTTCCAAAAGGCGCGGATCGATGCCGGTCATCGCCGCCGCCGGCTCCGCACCCGCCTTGTCGGCGGCATCGCCGCCGATCACGACGTCCTGGCGCTTTCCGCTCGAACCGTCGATGATGGTGACGGTCTTGTTGTCGCCGGTTGGGGCCTGGGATGCTGATTTCGCAGCCTGCTCGGTGTGGCCGGAAGCCGCCGCGGGCTGCTTTTCGTCCGCCGCCGGCTTGCGCAGCGCTACGCGGGCGACCGGCTCGCCGCCCAGCGGATTATCGGTAAACAGGGCGACCGACAGGAAGGCGACCAGGAACAGGCCAAACAGCACGACCAGCGCCTGCATCGCGGTGAACGGCAGCCGAAACCGGCGCTTCTGGCGCTCCGTTTTCTGTCCAAGCGGCGTGCTCAGTTCGTCGGCCGTTTCTGTCATAGACCTCCCCGAATCAACCACGCCGACGATACCACGATGGCCGGGGTCGAGCGCCTGCACCGCATGCAAAAGCCGCCTTCCCGGCGCCGGGGAGACCTTGGAGCCGCAACGAAAAAGGGCGGCCCGCGGGCCGCCCTTTCACGGAAATTTACGGGCTTAGATCAGTTCGCCGCCTTGGCCGGCTTGTCGATCGCGGCCTTGTCGCCGGGGGCCGGTGCGGCGGTCGCGGTCGACTTGATGCCGTGCAGAAGGTCGGCCGCGGTCTTTAGCGCCTTGTCGTCCTTGGCATCCGGCGGCACATAGGATTGCGAGCCGGTCTTCTCGTCGCCGTCGTTTGTCTTCAGGTGGCCGCGCAGCGAGGCTTCGCCCTTGGTGTCGGTGCGTGCCTTCAACTCGTCCGGCACATCCTGCAGCACCTCGATGTCGGGCACGATGCCCTTGGCCTGGATCGACTTGCCCGACGGGGTGTAGTAGCGCGCGGTGGTGAGCCGCAGCGCGCCATTGCCGCTGCCGAGCGGGATGATGGTCTGAACCGAGCCCTTGCCGAACGAGCGCGTGCCGACCAGCGTGGCGCGCTTATGGTCCTGCAGTGCGCCGGCGACGATCTCGGACGCCGAAGCCGAGCCACCGTTGATCAGCACGATGACAGGCTTGCCCTTGGTCACGTCGCCAGTATGGGCGGCGCGGCGCTGGGTTTCCTCGGCGTTGCGGCCGCGGGTGGAGACGATCTCACCGCGCTCGAGGAAGGAGTCGGAGACGGTGACCGCTTCCTCCAGCAAGCCGCCGGGATTATTGCGCATGTCGATGATGAAGCCTTTCAGCTTGTCGCCGATCTGGTTGGAGAGGTTGCTGATCTCGCGCTTGAGGCCCTCGGTGGTCTGCTCGTTGAAGGTGGTGATGCGGATATAGGCGATGTCGTCCTGTTCGACGCGCGCGCGCACCGAGCGGACGCGGATGTTGTCGCGCACCAGCGTGACTTCGATCGGATTGTCCTGGCCCTTGCGGATGATCTTGAGGCGGATCTTGGTGTTGACCGGCCCGCGCATCTTCTCGACCGCCTGATTGAGGGTGAGACCCTGCACGGCTTCGTCGTCGAGATTGGTGATGATGTCGTTGGCCATGATGCCGGCCTTCGACGCCGGCGTGTCGTCGATCGGCGAGACGACCTTGATCAGGCCGTCTTCCATCGTGACCTCGATGCCGAGCCCGCCGAATTCACCGCGGGTCTGCACCTGCATGTCGCGGAAGCTCTTCGCGTCCATATAGCTGGAATGCGGGTCGAGGCCGGCCAGCATGCCCGAGATCGCAGACTCGACCAGCTTGGAGTCGTCGGGCTTCTCGACATAGTCGCTGCGCACGCGCTCGAACACGTCGCCGAACAGATTGAGCTGGCGGTAGGTGTCGGAAGCCGCGGCACGCGCACTCGACCCCATCAGTACCGAATGGGGCTGCGTCACGAAGAGCGTCAAAGCCGCACCGGTGGCGGCGCTGAGAAGAATTACAGAAGTCTTGCGCATCATCCGCGAACCTTTTCGCCTTCACTTGCGGCCCACCATGGGCCTGAGTCGATTGGAGTGCCGTCCTTACGGAACTCGACATAGAGCACCGGCTGGCTCGCGGTCGTCGCGAGAATGGATGCAACCTGGGACGTTGTCCCCATGGTCGCGACCGGCTCCCCCGTAAGTACAAACTGGCCGATGTTTACCGAAATGCGCTCCATCCCGGCGATCAGGACATGATACCCGCCCCCGGCATTGAGGATCAAGAGTTGTCCGTAGCTGCGGAAGGGTCCGGCGTAAACAACCCAGCCGTCACACGGTGTTGTGACCTGGGCTCCGGCCCGGGTTGCCAAAGAAATGCCTTTTTCCACGCCGCCCGCGCCGTCGGAACCGCCAAAATCGCGAATCTTGCGGCCATTGACCGGAAAGGCGAACAGCCCCTTGGCGGAGGCGAATGCGATCGCCGGGCTCAATCGGGCGGGATCCTTCAGTGCCCCGAAATTGGGCTTGCCGCCCGGAGCAGCCGGGGCGCCCTGCAGGCTGGCGGTGGCGGCCGCCTTGGCGGCGCTCTTCAGGTCCTGCTCCATTTTCGCGATCAGGCCCTGCAGGCCATCGACCTGCCTCGACAGATTGATGGCGCGCGCGCCTTCGGCCTCCATGTCCTTTTCGATCGCGCTCTGCTTGCGCTGCCGCTCTTCCACCAGCGCGGCCAGCCTGACCTGATCGTCGTTCAGCCGGTCGCGGTCCCGCGCCAGCACGTCGCGCTCGGCGGCGATGGTCTTGCGCACGTTCACCAACTCGCCGAGATCGGCGGCGAGTTTCTCCGCGCGTCCACGCAGTTCTGGAACGACCGATCCGAGCAGCATGGCAGTGCGCAGCGATTGCAGCGCGTCCTCGGGCCGGACCAGCAGCGCCGGCGGCGTGCGCCGCCCGGCGCGCTGCAGGGCCGCCAGCACCTCGACGATTTCGGAGCGGCGTGAATCGAGCGTAGCGCGGATCTGCTGCTCGCGGCTGTCGAGCGGGCGCAGGCGCCCTTCGGTTTCGCCGATGCGGGTCTCGACGCCGCGCACCTGCGTGGCGATGTCGATCAGTTGCTGGTTGAGCTTGGAGCGGTCCTGTCCGATCGCCGCGATGTCGGCCTTCAGTTTTTGCTGCAGTTCGGCCGCCTTCCGCTGCTGCTCGCGCGCGGCCTCCAGTTCCTGCTCGCGCTGCTTGATGGCGTCGGGGGAAACGGCGGTCGCTTGCTGCGCGGGCGCCGCGGTTTGCGCTGCCGCCGGCGAAAGCGATGCCGCAGCCAAGCTTGCGGAAAGCAATACAAGGGGCAAAACGGCTGACGCCGGCCGCGCGCCGCAATCGGCGGTGCCAGGGTACGAATGAATGTCCCGCGTTGAGTGCATCCGGCCTATTCAGCGTTTTGTGTATTCACGTCACCGTGCCTACGCACGATGGTAGGGGTGGCCGGCCAGAATGGTCGCGGCCCGGTAAATCTGTTCAAGAAGCATGATACGCACCATTTGATGCGGCCAGGTCGCCGAGCCGAATGCAATGCGCATTTTAGCCTTGCGCTGCAAATCAGGCGAAAGTCCGTCCGCGCCGCCGATCGCGAAAATAGTATTGGCCATCCCCTCATCCCGCCACTGGCCGAGATGCCGGGCGAAGGTCGGGCTGTCAATGCTCTTGCCGTGCTCATCAAGCGCCACCAGCACGGATTTCTCCGGTACCGCCGCAGCAATCGCCGCGGCTTCCTCCGCGATCCGGGTCGCCATGTCGCGTGCGCGGCTTTCCGGAATTTCATGGATCGTCAGGCCGCGAAAGCCGAGCTTGCGGCCGATGTCCTCGAAACGCTCGCGATAGCGTTCGGCCAGTTCCTGTTCCGGGCCCTGCTTCAGCCGGCCGATTGAGACCACGACAAGGCGCATGAATGCTGTTTCTGGCGTGCACTTTCCGGCACGCGCGCTTTTGAGCGCGCGTTGGCAGATTCCATGCGCCTCAGCCGATTCGCATCGGCCGAGGGTTCAGATCGCTGCCGCCGCCGGGTTTTGCGCCCACAACCTTTCGAGATTGTAGAATTCGCGCACCTCGGGTCTGAACACGTGCACGACCACATCGCCGGAATCGATCAGCACCCAGTCGCAATTGGGCAAGCCCTCGACATGGATGTTCTTGATGCCGTTTTCCTTCAGGGCTTTCGTGACGTTTTCCGCGATCGCGCCGACGTGCCGGTTGGCCCGGCCTGACGTGACGATCATGTAGTCGGAAAATGCAGATTTGCCGCGAAGGTCGATGGTGATCGTTTCTTCCGCCTTCATATCGTCGAGGCGGGAGAGGATCATACTCAGCGTCTTGTCGGCGTCGGGTTGCGCCTTCAAGGCCGCAGCTTGTGTCGATGTTTTACGCGTGTTCTTGGCAGACTTGCTGGGAACCTTGGGTAAAACAGACTTGGACAATACAGATGTGGCCAGGGACCATTCCTTTCACTGTATCGCGAACGCCGAATCCCGGCGTCGCGGACCATATTAGGCATGTGGGGTTAATGGTTTCAATATTCCAGTGAACCCCACGTGCTTGTTCGAGCCAAATTGTCACTGCTTTGCCTTCCAGCTCCCGTCGGAGTTCCGAAGGCCCGTCGACGACAGGTTCAGCTTCATGCCGGTGAGGAAAACCCAGGCGGGCGCCTGCTGATCGGCCAGCCGGGCCGCCTGATTCTCGGGCACGCGGTAGCGCGCCAGCGCCTGGGCGGCCGGGGCAGCCAGCGCCCGGAAACTCTGCGGCGGACGGTCGATCACGGCGATCGGCACCTCGGAAGCGATGCGCCGCCAGTCCTTCCAGCGATGGAACTGCGCGAGATTGTCGGCGCCCATGATCCAGACGAGGCGCACGCCGGAAACGCGGCGGCGCAGATGAATGATCGTATCGACCGTATAGCGGACACCGATGACAGCTTCGAGACAACTGATATCGATGCGCGGATCGTCGGCGACCTCAAGCGCGGCGTGCGCGCGCTCGGAAAGGCCATGCAGCCGGCCGGCATCCTTCAGCGGATTGCCCGGCGTCAGCAGCCACCAGACGCGATCGAGCTTCAGCCGCTTCAGCGCAAACAGGCTGATGGCGCGATGCGCCGCGTGCGGCGGATTGAACGAGCCGCCGAGCAGGCCTATGCGCATGCCGTTGGCATGGAAGGGGATGGCTTGCGCCGCGGATTGCAATTGCATCAATTGGGTCACCGCGTGCGCGGGGCTGTGTTCACGGCCGCGTCTGCCCGCTGCCGCGAACGCGATATTTGAAGCTCGTCAGTTGCTCGGCGCCGACCGGGCCGCGGGCGTGGAATTTGCCGGTGGCAATCCCGATTTCCGCGCCGAAGCCGAACTCGCCGCCGTCGGCGAACTGCGTCGATGCATTGTGCAGCACGATCGCCGAATCCACCTCGCTGAGGAATTTCTCGGCTGCCCTCGCGTCCTCCGCAACGATCGCATCGGTGTGGCGCGAGCCGTGGTTCTGGATATGCGCGATCGCATCGTCGACGCCGTCGACAACGCGCGCGGCGATGATGGCGTCGAGATACTCGGTGTCCCAATCCTCGTCGGTCGCTGGCTTTACCCGCGTGTCGATCTTCTGCACGGCGTCATCGCCGCGGACCTCGCAGCCGGATTCGATCAGCATCTCGACCAGCGGCTTCAAATTCGTCGCCGCGCCTTTGCGATCGACCAGCAGGGTCTCCGCGGCGCCGCAGACGCCGGTGCGGCGCATCTTGGCGTTCAGCACGATCGACTTGGCCATGTCGAGCTTGGCGCTGGCGTCGACATAGACGTGGTTGACGCCTTCGAGATGCGCAAACACCGGCACGCGCGCTTCCGCCTCGACGCGCGCAACCAGGCTCTTGCCGCCGCGCGGCACGATCACGTCGATGCCGCCGCCGAGCCCTGAGAGCATGAGGCCTACGGCCGCGCGGTCGCGTGTCGGCACCAGCGTGATCGCCGCCTCGGGCAGGCCGGCATCGTGCAAGCCTTGCACCAGCGCTTCATGGATGGCGCGACAGGAACGGAAACTATCGGAACCGCCGCGCAGAATGACGGCATTGCCCGACTTCAGGCAAAGCACGCCGGCGTCGGCGGCGACGTTGGGACGGCTCTCGAAGATCACGCCGATGACGCCGAGCGGCACGCGCACGCGCTCGATGGTCATGCCGTTCGGCCGCTGCCAGCTTTCGGTGATTGACCCGACGGGATCGGGAATGGTGCGCACCGTGGCGACGCCGTCCGCCATGGATTCGATCCGGGCCGGCGTCAGGGTCAGGCGGTCGATGAAGGCTGAGGTCGCGCCGCCGGCGCGTACTTCCGCGACGTCCTCGGCATTGGCCGCAAGGATCTTTGCCGCGTTGGCGCGGATCGCCCACTCGATGGCCTGCAGCGCCCGGTCCTTCTGCTCGGGCGAGGCGAGCGCCAGCATCCGCGCGGCGGAGCGCGCCTGGGCAGCGAGGTCGGTCATCAAAACGGGCAAATCGGCGGTGCCGTCGATTGCCTTGAGCGGCGCGGTCATCACAGGTCTCGGGTCTTGAGTTAAGGCCATGGCCTAGCACGAAAATCCCGCTCTTGCGAGGTCCGGAACCGGCATGGCTGGCTGGCGATATCGGAAACAGGCGGCTCGGCCACTGGCCTATTTGGCCGGAATTGCCCCGCTCGGGCCCACCACCAGATCATCTCGATGGATCATTTCCGCCCGGCCTGAGATGCCGAGGATCGCCATCACGTCCGGCGACGAGCGGCCCTTGATCTTTTCGGCGTCCTCGGCGTCGTAGGCGACGAGGCCGCGGCCGATCTCGTGGGTATCGGGGCCGCGCACCACCACGGCGTCGCCGCGGGCGAACTGGCCGTCGATCCGGATCACCCCGGCCGGCAGCAGGCTCTTGCCCGCGCGGAGCGCCGCGACCGCGCCGGCATCGATGGTCAGTGTGCCCTTCGGCTCCAGCGAACCTGCGATCCAGCGCTTTCGCGCGGTGACGGGATTGGCCGGCGTGAGGAACCAGGTGCAGCGTCCGCCATCGGCGATCGCCTGCAGCGGATGCTCGATCTTGCCCGACGCGATCAGCATGTGCGTGCCCGACGTTGTCGCGATCTTCGCCGCCTCGATCTTGGTGAACATGCCGCCGCGCGACAATTCGGATTCAGCCTCGCCCGCCATGCCCTCGATCTCCGACGTCACGGACTCGACGATCGGAATCAGCTTTGCATTGGGATTGGCGCCAGGCGGCGCGTCATAGAGCCCGTCGATATCGGACAACAGGATCAGCAGATCGGCGCTCGCCATGGTGGCGACGCGCGCGGCGAGGCGGTCATTGTCGCCATAACGAATTTCGTTGGTGGCGACCGTGTCGTTCTCGTTGATCACGGGCACCGCGCGCCATTCCAACAATTTGGCGATGGTCGAGCGGGCGTTGAGATAGCGGCGGCGCTCCTCGGTGTCCTGCAGCGTCACCAGGATCTGTCCAGCGCCGATGCCGTGCGCCCCAAGCACCTCCGACCAGATCCGCGCCAGCGCGATCTGCCCCACGGCAGCGGCGCCTTGGCTTTCCTCGAGCTTCAGCGGGCCGCGCGGCAATTTCAGCCGGCTGCGCCCGAGCGCGATCGAGCCCGATGAGACCACCAGGACATCGCGGCCCTCGCCGTGCAGTTTCGCGATATCGGCCGCCAGCGCCGCCAGCCAGGCGGAGCGCACCTCGCCCGCATTGGAGTCGATCAGCAGCGAAGAGCCGACCTTGACGACGATGCGGCGGAAGTTTTTGAGCGCGGGGCGTTTCATGATGCGGTCGAACGATGCGGGTGATCGGAAGCAATACGCGCCAGCTCCGTGATTTGGAAGTGGCGCGGCCGCGGGGAAGGCTAAGTTTGCGTCAGCCCTGCGGCGGTGTCGCTGGCGTCCACGGGTCCTGGCTGCCCTTGGCCTTGAGCGAAACCGGGGCCTCGCCGATCACCTCGACCAGCGCCTTGAGTGCTTCGGGCACGCCTTCGCCGGTGGCGGCGGAGAGCAAAAGCGGCGTTTTCTTCGCTGCGCGCTTCAGCCGGTCCTTCTGCTTCCTCAATTCATCCGGCGCCACCGCATCGATCTTGTTCAGCGCGACGATCTCGATCTTCTCGGCAAGATGTCCTTCATAAGCTTCGAGTTCGGTCCGCACCGTCTTGTAGGCCTTGCCGGCATGTTCGCAGGTGGCATCTATCAGGTGCAGCAGCACGCGGCAGCGCTCGACATGGCCGAGAAAGCGGTCGCCGAGGCCGGCGCCTTCATGCGCGCCCTCGATCAGTCCGGGAATGTCGGCAAGCACGAATTCGCGGCCCTGCGCGTTCACGACGCCGAGCTGCGGATGCAGCGTGGTGAAGGGATAGTCGGCGATTTTCGGCTTGGCTGCGCTGACGACCGAGAGGAAGGTCGACTTGCCGGCATTGGGCAGGCCGACAAGTCCGGCATCGGCGATCAGTTTCAGCCGCAGCCAGATCCAGCGTTCCTCGCCTTCCTGGCCGGGGTTGGCGTTGCGCGGCGCGCGGTTGGTCGAGGATTTGAAATGCGCGTTGCCGAAGCCGCCATTGCCGCCTTCGGCCAGCACGAATTTCTCACCGAGCTCGGTGAAGTCGTGGATCAGCGTTTCGCGATCCTCGTCGAAAATCTGCGTGCCGACCGGTACCTTGAGAACGGTCGGTTTGCCGTTGGCGCCATGGCGGTCCTTGCCCATGCCATTGGTGCCCTTCTGCGCCTTGAAGTGCTGCTGGTAGCGATAGTCGATCAGCGTGTTCAGCCCGTCGACCACCTCGACGATAACGTCGCCGCCACGGCCGCCATTGCCGCCGGAGGGGCCACCGAACTCGATGAACTTCTCGCGGCGGAACGCCACGCAGCCGTTACCGCCGTCGCCGGAGCGGATATAGACCTTTGCCTCGTCAAGGAATTTCATGATCTGTACTATAGCGTTTTCGAGCGAAGTGGACACCGGTTCGCGTCAAGAAAACGCGTCAAAACAAAGACTTTACAGACTGGTTCTGATTCAATCAGAACCAGTCTGTAGTTAGGGCAGGGGGGCCCGTGCGGCAACCCTCAAGGCCCGCGACATTAGCAAAAAGCCTTAATTTTCGGGGCTTTTCGGGCTCAGGCCGGCCGCCGGCGAATCAAAAATTTCTGCGTTCCCTCGAGCACGAGCTCCTTGCGCTGGTTGAACACGGTCGAGCGCAGCGTCACGACGCCGGTGGTGCGGCCGGGCGTGAGCTCGGTCACTTCCAGCGCGGGATAGAGCGTGTCGCCGGCATAGACAGGCTTCAGGAACCGGCTCGATTGTTCGAGGAATCCGACCAGCGATTCCTCGACGACGTAGGGAAACAGGCCGGCGCCCGGCGCGGTGTGAACGAGCGTCTGGAAACCGTGCGCGAGCAGGTCCGGCATGCCGCGGCGGCGGCAATATTCGACGTCGTAATGGATCGGATGGGTGTCGCCACTCGCCGTCTGGAACGCGGCGAATACCGCCGAGGTCTGGCTTCTGCTCGGGATCACGAAGCATTCGCCGAGGACGAAATCCTCGAACCAGCGTTGTTGCGGCACCATGCGGTGCGCGGCGGGATCGAAGTCGGTCATGCCTGATTTCCCCTGCGATGTCTTGCCGTTAGTCCACGGCGTAGCGGTATCTCACGATATGGCTGCGACAATTGCTTCAATTCGTCGTGCCCGGGCGATAGCGCGAAGCGCGTCTTCGCGCTAGAAGTCCCGGGCAACCACGTCTTTAAAACAGCCGCGCAAGAACAATAGGCGGTCGCCAATCTCCCAATGAGCCTCTTCGCCAAGATCTCCACCTATGACGAGCGTTCCGCGCGGCTGGCCGGCATCGGCTTGATGCTGCTGTCGATCTTCATGTTCTCGTTCGGCGATGCGCTCGGAAAATTCATGGTCGCGACCTATTCGGTCGGGCAGTTGTTGTGGCTGCGCGCCTGCGCCGCGTTACTGGTGCTGCTGCCGATAATCTGGAAGCAGCGCGCCGAATTCACCCACTTCGAACGACCGTGGCTGCAATTGCTCCGCGTGACGCTCTCGACGCTGGAAGTCGCCGCCTTCTTCCTTGCCACCGTCTATCTGCCGCTCGCCGACGTCATCACCTACTATCTGGCCTCGCCGATTTTCGTCACCGCGCTGTCGGGAATCGTGCTTGGCGAACATGTCGGCTGGCGGCGCTGGACCGCGATCCTGATCGGATTCTGCGGCGTGCTGATTGCGCTTCGTCCGTCGTCGCAAACCGTAAGCTGGCCTGCGATGATTGCGCTCGGCGGCAGCCTGTCGTTTGCGCTCCTGATGCTGATCACGCGCTCGTTGCGGGCGACGCCGGATATCGTGCTGACCACGACGCAATTCGGCGGCACCTTCCTGCTCGGCGCGTTGATGTCGCCCATTGGCTGGGTGACGCCTTCACTCGGCAGTCTGGGTCTGTTCGCCGCCGCCGGCATCGTTTCTGTCGCCGCGCTGGTATGCATCAACCGCTCGCTGAAACTGGCGCCGGCCAGCGTCGTGGTCCCGTATCAATATTCGATGATCGTGTGGGCGGTGATCTTCGGCTTCGTCGTGTGGGGTGACGTGCCGTCGATCTCGACCATCATCGGTGCAGCCATCATCATCGGCGCGGGCATTTATATCTTCCTGCGAGAACAGAAGCTCGGGCGCGAAGAAGCGGTGGTCAATCCGCCGGCGTGACTGGTGAGGGTCGCGCACTTCTCCCTTCTCCCCTTGTGGGAGAAGGTGCCTTCGCGAAGCGAAGGCGGATGAGGGGTCTCTATCCGCGGAAGCAGACCCCTCACCCGTCTCAAATGAGCTGCGCTCATTCGATCCACCCTCTCCCACAAGGGAGAGGGGAAGAAGCGGCCGCGTTTTCGACTATGGGTGAGCTATCTCCTGGTCGAACTTCCCCAGTTCTTCAGCGACGCCCAGACACCGCGCGTCAGGCGGAAGCGGTCGACGGGGGTCGAGGATCCCAGCGCCTCGAAGCGGTGCAGCTCGACGCCGCTCCACTGGAAGCCGCATTTCTCCAGGATGTTGCGCGAGGCCGGGTTGGCGACGCGGGCGCCCGAAATCAGGTGCTCGGCATCGAATTCCTCGAAGAAGAAATCGATCACCGCGCGCGCGGCCTCGGTGCCAAAGCCCTGGCCCCAATGCGCGACGCCGAGCCAATAGCCGAGTTCCGGCGCGTCCGGCTCGCTGCGGTCGATCCCGACCATGCCGATGGGCGAAAAGTTCTGTTCGATCAGAAACACGGTCTCGCTGTTATCGGTGGATGTCGCGCGCACGAATTCGACGGCGTGATCCTGCATATAGGGATGCGGCAGGCGGCGGGTGTTTTCCGCAATGCGCCGATCATTGGCGAGATGCGTAATCGCTTTTACGTCCGCGAGCGTCGGCCGGCGCAACGTCAGCCGTTCGGTCTCGAGGACGCAGCTACTCGCCTCACGCAAGGTTGAGGTCGGGATCGGGATGTCCTGCAACATGTCGGGCTCCTGATTGCGAATATGCGCAAAATAAAAAGGGGAGGCCGGTTTCCCGCCTCCCCTTGGAGCCCATTTCGACTCCGCCGGTTCAACAGGATCCGGCAGACTCGATTGTGTCCACCGTCTATTCGGCCGCCTCCGTCATCGGAACTACCGATACGAAAGTGCGACCATTGGCTTTTGCACGAAACTCGACATGACCTTCGACCTTGGCAAAGAGAGTATGGTCGGTGCCCATGCCGACATTAAGGCCGGGATGCCAGGTGGTGCCGCGCTGACGCGCGATAATGTTGCCGGGAATCACGTGTTCGCCGCCATACGCCTTGATGCCAAGGCGCTTGCCCGCTGAATCGCGACCGTTTCGCGATGAACCGCCTGCTTTTTTGTGAGCCATGGCTCGTCTCCGACTTCGCTATATTTCTAGATCAATTCCTTGACGGAATCATTTCACTTTTTGTCGCGCCTCAATTTTTAGTCGAGGCGTATCACTTCTCGCTCTTGCCCTTCGCGGCGGCCTTCTTGGCCGGGGCCTTCTTTGCGGCGGGCTTCGCCGCAGCCTTCTTGGCAGGCGCCTTCTTCTTGGCGGCCTTCGGCGCCTCGTCGTCCTCAGCAACTGACGCGACGACCTTTTCCTTCTTCGGCCGCGGGCCGATCGAAGGCTTGTTGTTATCGGTCAGGATCTCGGTGATGCGAAGCACCGTGATCTCGTCGCGATAGCCGCGCTTGCGGCGCGAATTCTTGCGGCGGCGCTTCTTGAACGCGATCACCTTCGGGCCGCGCTTGTGGTCCAGCACTTCGGCCGCAACGGAAGCACCTGCCACCGTGGGCGTGCCCAGCACCGGCGTGTCAGCGCCGACGACCAGAACTTCACCAAGCTGCACGATCGTGCCGACTTCGCCGGCGATCTTGCCTATCTCGAGCACATCATCCGGAACGACGCGGTATTGCCGGCCGCCGGTTTTGATGACTGCGAACATCGTTTTATTCCTTCGTGTTCGATCCCGGCCTCGGACGTTTTCCCCAAGGGGGCTGTCCGGGTCGGCTTTTTGGTCAGTCGTTGTGGGTACGATTTTCGCGCGGCCGGGGAGCGAACCCCTTAAGATTTCACGCAAAAACAAGCGGCGCGAGAAATCCCGCGCCGGATGCGGGGACTTATAGCCGCAGAATGCCGTGAGTCAAGGCAAAGAGGCCCAAAAACCGGCCAAAAATGAAGGATTTGGCGCGTTCCTCGCCGGGCCGGCCTGACGCCCGGGGGCTGAAGCGGACCTCCTATTGAAACCAATGGGTTCCCCGCCCGTTGTCGGAAAGATCCGGCAGGGGCTTTGGTACATGGCAGAAGACACCACAACGACCACGGGGATCGCTCGCCACGGGGCCGCCCGCCTGCCCTCGGTCGAGGTCGACAGTTTCAACATCGAGTTGAAGGACGACGAGGGCTTTCTCGGCGACCGCGCGAGCAAGGGGGCCTTCCGCAAGATCCTGGACAGCTTGCGCAAGCCGCTCAGGAAGAACGGCGACGATCCCCTGGGCAAAAAACCGGCCGGCGACATCGCCAAGGGCGAACTCGACGAGGCGCTGGTCGGCGCCGATGTCGGCGCCGCCGCGCTGGTACATAGCGCGATCGAGGAATTCGCCCAGGAACTGGCCTATGTGACGCGGCGGTTCCTCAAGACCAAGGCGTGGGCCGATACCGAGCGCATCGTGGTGGGCGGTGGCTTCAGGCAGAGCCGGGTCGGCGAACTCGCGATCGCCCGCACCGATCTCATCCTCAAGGCAGAGGGCCTTGAGGTCGACGTGGTGCCGATCCGCTTTCACCCCGACGATGCCGGCCTGATCGGCACGCTGCATCTGGCTCCGTCATGGATTTTTGAGGCCCATGACAGCATCCTCGGCGTCGATATCGGCGGCACCAACATCCGTTGCGGCGTGGTCGAGACGCGCTGGAAGAAGGCGCCCGATCTTTCCAAGGCCGAGGTATGGGCGTCCGAGCTGTGGCGGCACGCGGACGATGAGCCGACCCGCGAAGGCGCGGTGAAGCGGCTGGTCAAGATGCTGAAGGACCTGATCACGGCCACAGAGGCCGAAGGCCTGAAGCTTGCGCCCTTTATCGGCATCGCCTGTCCCGGCGTGATCGACGAGGACGGCTCGATCGAGAAGGGCGCGCAGAACCTGCCCGGCAATTGGGAGAGCAGCAAGTTCAACCTGCCGGCAAGCCTGGTGGAGGCGATCCCGCGGATCGGCGATCACGACACCGCCGTGCTGATGCACAATGACGGCGTAGTGCAGGGCCTTTCCGAAGTTCCCTTTATGCAGGATGTCGAGCACTGGGGCGTGTTGACCATCGGCACCGGTCTCGGCAATGCGCGCTTCACCAACCGGCGGAAGGACAACGGCAAGGACGAGAAGAAGGCGAAGAAGGGGCGGGATTAACGCATCCCGCGGGCGGTAAGGTTGACTGGTTAGGTTAAAACCGGGTTCACGTTGCCGTTTCGCTCCGCCTTGCTACCGTCGTTTTCGTCGCTCCGGCTGACCGGCGAAGCCGCACTTCCCGGCCAGGATTTCAAAGCAGCGGCACGGGACCGTCAGTTTTTTGTCGCGTCTGGCGGTCCCACCCTTTTTTCCGAAAGCCGTCCGGCGCGCGCGCCCGCCATTTAGGGGCGAATTTCTCCACCCCGCGCCTTGTCTGCCCCGGTTTCCTCGCCTAGAACACGCCCCGACCGCAGGGCCGAATCCGGCCCGCCTTGGCGCCTGGAGAGGTGGCAGAGTGGTTGAATGCACCGCACTCGAAATGCGGCATAGGTGCAAGCCTATCGGGGGTTCGAATCCCTCCCTCTCCGCCATACCGCTGGTTCTTCGCACATTGTCCAAACTGCCAGCGAACGCAAGGAAGCGCCAATGAAGATTGGACCGCAACCGGACAAATGGCTCAAAAAGAAAGCCAAGCAAGGAATGCGCGGCTATCCCATCGGCACGATCGCCTTCTATGGTCCTGACAACCAGCGCGCTTCGAAAGTTGCCGTGTCTGTGATTCCATATGAGGGAGCCGAGCCCGAGCTGCGCCGCTGGTTTTCGGAAACCGGCGACGTGCGGATGGACAAAGCTATTCTTGGCGAGATCGCCGCGTATCTGCGCCAGCATTCGGCACGGTCGGTAGCGATGGCGGATGGGATCATGGGCTGTCCTCACGAAGAAGGGATCGACTATCCGATGGGCGAGCCTTGTCCCCAATGCCCGTATTGGAAGGGACGAGACCGCTTCACCGGGGAATTGGATCAGGGTTGATGGTGGTCCTCGGAGAGGGAATTCAGAGTCCCTCCCTCTCCGCCAGCTTCTGACTCGAAGGTCTTTCGGTTGCTCAGCGAAGGCGCCGACGACCTCTTCCTCCGGCTTTAGAACATCAGCCCGCACGCCTGACGGATGGCGAGTTGAACCGGCGATGGCGGCAGCGCCGGATCAAACTCGGCTTTTGGCAGCAGCGGTGGCTGTGCCATGAAGCGCGGTCGTTCTCCGCGATGAGGTTGCGCGGCGTGAACCAGGAATGGGTGGCACAGGTAGACGGTGCCTGCGCGACCTGTCGCCAGTTCAACTTGGCAATCTTCCGTAGAGGCGTAGCCATGGGCAGAGAGCTGCCTGAGCGTCGCGCCCGCAGCGCCATAGGGCAGCAACTCCCGCGCAATGGTGGCGTGCGAACCTTTTCGTATCTTCGTGGGCGCATCGTCGGAGCCAACATCCGACAACAGAAACAGCATCAGCAATAGCCGTCCGCTGCTCTTCACATTGGCCCGCCATTCCATGAAGTCAGGACTGTCGCCAAAACTCATGTCCACATGCCAGCCATCATCACCGGGGGATTCTGGCGAGGGAAAGCGGATCGGAAAGGTTCCGAGGCCCTTGGGCGCAAGCCAGCGGTCTGCGCCGACGAGCTGATCGTAGGCCTTGTGCAATTGAGGTGTGTTGCCGGCTTCAACGAATGGAGGCGAAGACTTGGACGCTACTCGAATGACGGGCCGAATCCAGCTTTCGGGCGCGTCTGGCAACAGCCCAATATCAGCCCACAGCTCGTCCCTGCATTGCTTTGCAAGGTCGGCGCTGAAGGCATTTTCGATTTTGACGAAGCCGTCGTCAATGAAGCTCTGGACCTGACGGGAGGTCAGGCCGACGTGCTCGGTTTTTGGCATTACACATTTCCCGTTCGGCCACCGCGTCAGCGGAGCCATGTTGATCTGATCGGCGCGGATGCACCGCAACGAATTGGGTCGTTCAGATCAGCGGGAAGAATGTGGACATGAACATCATGGCAGCACCGTATGCTCTCCGGCAGACGAGATCAAGGATGCACGACGAAGCGTTTCGCCTCCAGCTTCTGACTAGCTCACCGCCTCGCAAACCAGCTCGCCTCTGCCCCGTTCGGTAATCTCAGCGATCTTGCCGTCGACGATGTGGATGCGGCGGTCGGCGCGGGCGGCCAGCGCTGGATCGTGGGTCACCACGACCACGGTCTGGCCCTTGTCCGCGATATTGCGGAGGATCGAGAACACCTGTTCCGTCGATGCGGTATCGAGTGCGCCCGTCGGCTCATCGGCCACGATGATCTCGGGCCGGTTGGCCAGCGCGCGGGCGATGGCGACACGCTGGCGCTGGCCGCCGGAGAGCTGGTTGGGACGCTTGTTGGCGTGCTCGGCAAGCCCGAGCGAGTCCAAGAGAGCAAGGCCGCGCTCGCGCATCTCAGCTTCAGCCATCCTGCCGGCGGCACGCATCGGCAGCAGCACATTGTCGAGCGAAGTGAACTCCGGCAGCAGGAAATGAAACTGGAACACGAAGCCGCATTTGGTCAGGCGGACGTCGGCCCGGTCCGACTCCGACAATTTCGAGGTCGGCTGACCGCAGATCATGACCTCGCCTTCGCTGGGAGCATCGAGCAGGCCCAAGAGATAGAGCAGCGACGATTTGCCCGATCCCGACGGCCCGGTAATGGCGACGAATTCACCCTTGCTCACCGCAAGATCGATACCGTTGACGAGGGTGTGCGAAACAGCGCCCTCGATGCGGCGAACCAGCTCCACTGCCTGCAAAGCGACTTCGGTCATGATGCTCCCCGGATGATTTCAACTGGATGCACGCAGGTTGCCTTGCGCGCCGGGAAGTAGGCCGCCCCTGCGCAGCAGACAAGCGATATGCCGCCGACGATCACATAGTGCGCCAGCGAGTAATAGATCTGCAGCGGAACGGTCGCGCCCGTCAGCGGATTGAAGATCGTGATCTTCGACCAGCCGTAGCAGAGCAGGTAACCGAGGATCCACCCGAACAGGATGCCGACCACGCCGATGATGGCGGCTTCGATGATGAAAATCCGCCGCACCGCATACTCGCGCATGCCCAGCGATTTCATGATCGCGATGTCCTGGCGCTTCTCGTGCGTGATCGTCGAGATGATGTTGTAGGTAGCAAAGGAGGATGTCAGCAGCATCGCGCCCATCACGGTGAGCACGATGAAGTCGCGCACGGTAAAGGATGACAGCAAGTCGGCATTGGCTTCCTGCCAGGACACCGACTTGTAGCCGGTCTGCGCTTCGACTTGGGCGGCGACCTTTTGCGCCAACATGGGATCGTTCAACCGCAGTCGGAGCTGGTTGATTACCCCGCTCTGTCCCATCATGACCTGCGCCGGCCCCATCAGCGAATAGATCTGGCTCTCATCGACGCGCTTCAGGCCGGAGCGGTACAGCCCGGCCACCGTCGAATTCAGTTGGACGCCCTGGCCGCCGACCAGGAGAACGGTGTTGCCGGTTTTTACGCCGAGCTTTTCGGCCAGGGCCTCGCCCATGATGATGCCGTTCGGCGCACGTGAAAGGTCGTCGATCTTGCCCTCACGCATCTGCGTGGCGAGTTTCGAGACCTGAACCTCACGGCGGGGGTCGATGCCGGACAAGGTGATGCCGATGCGCGCGCCGCCGTGATTGACGATCGCGGTGGTCTTCGCCGAGGGAGCCACGTCTCCAGGTATCCAGGAGCGCAGTGAGCTCATCACCGATTCCGAATATCTGATTCCGGGACGTTTGCCGACATTGGCGATGTCGGACATCTGGACCGCCGCATATTCTTGCTCCGCGGGTTGCGTCGGCACGGAGCGCCGCTCGTCCTCGACCGTGATATGCGGCATGGTGTCGACGAGCTGCCGCAGGAAGTCGATCTGCGAGCCCTGCATCAGGCCCGCCATCATGATGGTGAAGCCTACTCCCATGGATACGCCGGCCATGCCCACAAGGGTCTGCCGCACCCGGGTGCTGACGTGAGTCCATGCGATGTTGAACAGAAGTTTCACGGCGGCTACCGGCTGTTGCTGATCATGTTGCGACGGGCGTCATTAACAACGGAATCGATGTGGGCGGTCATGGCTGCCGAAATCACCGCATCGTCGGGATCCGAGGGAGCTGTGGTGGCCGAGGCTACTACGGTAGCTTCGGGTGTTTCGGCTGGCTGATCGGTCGGTTCGCTCGCGGCCGCCGGTTCCACAGCTCTCGTCAAGCTGTTGTCGATGCGAATCCTGGCGCCGTCAGCGAGATCGATGCGTGCGGGCGAAAGCACGGGGGTGCCCTTGGATACGTCGCCGATGATCTCGATGTTGCGGCTGCCGCGGATGCCGACTTTGACGGGCACGCGTTTGACCCGGCCGTCATCGACCATCTGAACGGAATCGCCTGCGACGGCCTCTGCCGGCACGACGATGGCCGCCTGCTTCTCGCGGAAGATGATATTGGTCTCGACTGACATGCCAATTCGCAGCGGCGTATCCTGCGGCAGCCGCAAATAGACCCGGAAGGTCTTTCGGGTCGGGTCACCCTTCGGCGTGATCTGGGAGACCGTGGCCCGCAGGGCCCTTCCGGGGAAAGCCTCGCTTCGCAGAAGAGCCTTCTGGCCAGATGCGATGCGGTTGATCTCCTCCTCATTGATTTCGGCAACGACCTGCATCGGTGCAGGCGGTCCCACCCAGAACAGGACATCGGTGGGACCGGCGATCTCGCCGACTTCGCTGTCGCGCCGCAGCACCATGCCGTCGAGCGGCGCTCTCAGCAGCATCGAGTCGAGCCGCACCTTCTGCGCGGCGATCTTCGATTTTGCTTCCTCGAGCTTGGTCCAGCGCTGCTCGTACTCGGTGCGCGTGGCGTCGTTCTTGTCGCGATCCTTCTCGGCGCGCGCCAGATCACGCTCGAGTTGGCCCCGATTGATTTCCATCTGATCCAGCGCGCTGCGCTCCTCGGCGTCGTCCTGGCGGCCGAGGACCTGGCCGCTCTTGACCACCTGTCCTTCGCATCGGCAAAGCTCGACAAGCCGGCGGCGCTGCAGCGGCACCACTTTGGCCCAGCGCTCGGGCTCGACGGTGCCCGTTCCGTAAACGGCTTCGGAAACCGGCGCGAGGCTCGCAATGCTGGTGGTCACCAGCGGCGGATGAAGCAAATGGGAATAGCCATAATAGCCGGCCCCTGCCGCGGCGATAGCCAGAATTCCGGTTGCGACGAGATGCTGCAATTTCATGGTGCGTCCCCTTAAATCAAAAGCCAAACCGCTTGCGCAGGCCCGGTGGAACCTGATCGAGCAGATCACGGGCATCATCTCGCTTTGCATTCTTCACCGGAGCTGCCGACGTGGCCTTGGGAGGTGCCTGCAATACCGTGACGTTGGACGGCGCCGGTTGCGAGACCGCAGACGACGACGGGGCTGCCGGCGCCGGCTGCACGGCCGCGGGTGCAGGTGGGGGTGTAGCGGCCGCGGGCTGGTCCAACTCTACAGCTTTTTCGATACTCGGAGCCTTCCCAGCGCCGGCAGCCCGAACGGCGCGCCAGGCTCTTGCGGCCACGACCGCACGGCCGATCTCGTCGCTCGTCATCTTCTTCATGAGCAACGACATCAATTGCCGCGCTCCGTTGCGGTCCTCGTCGAGTTTGCTCGCCGAAGCGACGATATAGGCCCAGCTATAAGCCTTCACATTGTCCTTGGTTATGCCGCGCCCGCTCGCATAGAGGCCGGCAACAATCAACATGGCGTGGGCGTGCCCCTGATCGGCCGCGCGCGAGAACCACCGAAATGCCTCCGCGTCGCTGCGCGAACGGCCGACGCCTGCTGAATGAAGTGCCCCAAGATAGAACTGGGCATCATCATCGCCCGCTTGCGCCGCCTGCTCGTAGTGATTGGCCATTCTCTGATCGGACGCGGTGTCGGCAACAGCAGTGCGGACGCCGATCAGCACAGCGAAGCAGCAAGCAACCACTACAACTGCTCGCTTCGTGGCCGTCGAAATCGCGTAGCGAAATCCTGGCCGCAAGGATCGGTTTGAGATCGGGTTGATCGATCGGTAATTTGGGATGCACCGCATTGCTTGTCCACGCTTTCAGCTTTGTTCGTGAAAGGCGCCTGAGGCGTCTGAGCCGCGCCTGGCAGCCGGAATTTCTCAGCCAGAGTCGACGATCGTCTCCTCCAGCGAACTGAAGCCTAGCCCACCTGCGCGCTGACAAATGTGCGACGCGTCACATATCCAGCTTGTCGCGGCCGGAACTCAGCTTCTCTTTACTGGCTCGACGCGCATTGCCGGCAGGCCGATGGGCTTGCAACGAGATTGGTTGCCGTGCCCAGGCAGATGATCGCGGTGATCATCATGGCATCGAAAAAACTCGCCCGAGCCTCTCGGCCCGGGCGAGCTTCTTGTCTTCGTCCGTCTCGAATCAATAATAGCGGTAGCAGACGTTGACCGGGCCGTAGGGGCTCCATTTCCAGCAGCTATTATAAACGTGGAAATGATGGCGATGGCCGTGATGACCATGCCCATGATGATGATGACCATGACCGTGATGACCGTGGCCTCCACCGTGCCCGCGATGGCCGCCGTGACCGCGACCTCCGGCGGAAGCCTGGCTCGGGATGGCCAAAGAAGCAGTGGTCAACGCCAGAGCAGCAATCGTGGCCGTAATGATCGTCTTGATCTTCGTCATGGACGTCTCCTGGGTTGGGCAGAGCGAGGATCGCTCTGCGATGATCCACCCCTAGAGGCGCTGGCTGCGATGCGATGTGACCAAGGTCACCCAATTGGCGGGATCATTGGTACGGCTCGGCGAGTCGGGTATCTTCCTCTTGCGTGGCGCGATTAGGTCCGGCTGGACTCAAGGCGCTATGCCTAAGGCCATCACATGCCCATCGGCGAACTCTTCATCCTCGGCTTCTTCGGCAAGACCGTCCCAGTGTGGCTGAAGGAATTCGCCGTCCGCTACGGCCTCGGCGGCGTGATCCTGTTCGATTATTCCTGCCGGACGCAACAATACGACAACAACATCGAATCACCGGAACAAGTGCAGCGCCTCTGCGCCGAGATTGCCGCGCTGCCGTCGTCGCCGATGGTGTTCATCGACCAGGAAGGCGGCCTGGTGCGGCGGCTGAAGGAGAGCCGCGGCTTTGCGCCCTTGCCCAGCGCAAAGGAATTCAACCTGCTCGCGCCGGATCGAAAGCGCGAAATTCTCACCGCGAGCTTTGCCGAGATGCGGCAGCTCGGTATCCACTATGATTTCGCGCCGGTGATCGACGTCGATTACAATCCCGACAATCCCAATATCGGCAGGATCAAGCGTTCCTTCTCCGCTGACATCGCCGACGTGGAAGCCAATGCGTTGCTGGCGAGCGAGGTGGCGCGCAAGCAGCGCATCGGCCTGTGCCTGAAGCATTTTCCCGGCATCGGCGGCGCGGCCGTGGATTCGCATCAGGAATTCATGGATATTTCCGATGCGCTACGACAGGAACAGGAAGAGTTGTTCTATTCGCTCGCGCCAAAGATGTTCGGCGATGCGGTGCTGGTCAGTCACGCCATCGTCAGGCAATGGGACAAGGATCGCCCGATGACGCTGTCTGCGGCGGGGCTTGGCCGTTTGCGCAAGCGACTTGCGGACACGCTCCTGATCACCGACGACATGCAGATGCAGGGATTGCAAAAGGCGCTGGGCACGCGGGAAGCCAGTCTGCAATCGCTGAAAGCGGGCATGGACATGCTCTGCATCGGCAACAACCTGTTCGATCAGGAGGAGGAAATGGCCGGGATCGCCGAATATATCGGAGGTCACCTGCGCGATGGAACCTTGTCCGGTTCGGAGATAGAGAAATCGATCGCGCGGGTAGGCAAGCGAAAGGCGCTGTTTGAGGTCTGAACCTCGAGGCCCCCTGTCAGATCAGGCAAACGATCTGTTGCCCTGCGATGCTGTTGAGACTACAAGCCCTTTTTAACCGGAAAGAGCGACGATGGCCCATAACTTCGCGATCAATGACAACGTCCATCACCAGCAGCAGGGCCCGCAGGGCCGCGCCGACGTGAAGGAACGTAGCATCTACACCATCGTCACCTGCCTGCCGATCGAGGCCGACGGCCGCCCGCGCTATCGCATCCGAAGCACGACCGAGAATGTCGAGCGCGTCGTGACCGAAGAACAGATCTCCAGGCTCGGCTGATCCCCAGGACCGTTCGCTGCGTTCGAAGCGCCTACTGCGCCTTCTCGTGCGCCGCGATGCCGATCGCCTTGTAATCATAGGTCGGATAGAACTCGGTGCGGTAGCTGCCCCAGGCGGTGTTCTCGAGGATGCGGTTGACCTCGCGCAACCGCGACGCCGGCAGCCGCAGCGTCACCACCTGTCCGATTCCCATCATCACGTACCAGCTCACGACTTCGACGCCGTCCGGCGGGAAAGCCTTGTAATAGCCTTGGCGCTGAAGCTGCGCGTTGAGTTCGCTCAAGGGCCGCGACTGGTCGTGCTTTAGGAACACGGTGAGCATCACGGCATTGTCAGCCGTCGGCGGCGCGTTCTCCGCCGGTGCAGGTGCGGTTTGCGCCGCCACGCCCGAGCTGAACGCCAGGACGCCGGCCAGCACGGCCATCGTCATCCATGATCCCTTTGCTTGCAACATCGCCGTCTCCCTTTTTTGGGTTCGTTGCGGGATGATTTTGCGCCTCGATCGTTGCGAGGCAACGGGAGCCTATAAATCGGAATCGACGAAATGGCGGCGTGATCAGCGTTTTCGCGGGCCAGTTGTGAAGCAAATCACACGCGTATGACACGGCTTGCGCTAAGCCGCGGCAAGAGCGGCCGCCTCAGTCCACGAGGATCGAACCGATGAAAACGCGGCGGATGGCTTACTGGTGGTTCAGGTTTGTCGTCTCGGGACGGTTTCTCGAAAAGTTCCTCAAGCTGGGGCGCTCCTGATCCATCGCCGCGACGATAGCCGGATCATTGTTTCACCTTCTCAACCGAACGTATTCGTTAGCGCGATGGCCCCTGCGGGCAGGCCGGTGCGGAAATGCCGCGCCGGAGCACGGGCGCCGGGTCGGGTGCCGAATGGCTTGGAAAGCCATGACGAGAGCCGGTTGAATCCCATTAACAAAGTAAATGCACTCTCCGTAAAAATGCGGAGGTGGCGGGCTGCGGCATTTACGTTTGGATTCCGCATCTCGATCCAAAATAGCCAATCCGGGCTCAATTTAGAGCGGCCTTTTTGCCGATTTCCGCCCGCCGACGTGCCCGCCGATCGTATTCTCCGTATTCTTACTGGTTCGGAAATTAACCATGCAGGAGCGTGCAGCCGATAAAAATAGTTATATGTCAGGACAAGACCATCGCGCCGCTGATTCGCACTTCAGGAAGTGGATGGAAAGCATCTCGCCTCTCGAAGAGAATCCTGAAATCGTCCGACTGTCGATTGCGCGCTCGCGGGCCGCGGACGAGGCGGGTGCTGCGATCGCCCGGCAGTTGAACGGACCGCTGACGGCGCTGCTGCTCTACATGAATGAGATCAAGCAGCACAGCAACCAGTTTTCGCAAGCGTCCGGCAACCGGGTCTACCTGCAACAGGTGGTCGAAAACGCGCTTCAGCAAACCGAGCGCGTCTGCGCCCTGGTGAAGCAGATGTCGGACAATCATCCGGCGCCAGCGTCCGATGCCGTTTGCAAGCAGGCAGGCGAGGGCCATGCCTGTCGCCCTGGCGAAGGCGCGCGCAAGCCGGGGCTGGCGTTTGCCCCGGGGACCGGCCAGAAGCCGCTGACCAAGCGCGAGCGCGAGGTGCTGAGCCTGATCAGCGATGGTTGCTCCAACAAGCAAGGCGCCTTGCGTATGAATATCAGTCCGAGGACCTTCGAGAGCCATCGCGCCGAGGCCATGCGCAAGCTTGGCGCCCGCAACACCGCGGATCTGGTTCGCAAGGCGCTGCTGCAGCCCGCCTGATTTCTCCCGAAGCGATGCCTGCGATGCGCGGCTGGGCGCGCGGCCTCAAGCCATCAATGTGCAGGAAGCAGACATGCCGGGCTAGAGTTACTGCGTCACAACGGCTTTATCCCCTCATCCTGAGGAGCTTGCGCAGCAAGCGTCTCGAAGGATGAGGCCAAGAAGCAGCACCGTGGCCTCATGGTTCGAGACGGCGCTTACGCGCCTCCTCACCATGAGGGATTAGTGACGCAGTAACACTAGCCTTTAGGGATCGCCCGTTCTGCCGGTCAGCAGAAGTCTTTGATCAAGGAGCGGGCGCGCGGCGCGGGCCGCGAGAGCGTCGCCTTGGGCTCTTCCGGGATGATCGTGATGGTCCACGCCGCCGGAACGCTCGACTTGCTTTCCACGATCGATCGAACGTGGCCGGTGACCGCCGATCCGGCCGTGCGCACGGTCGCGGTCCTGCCATTGAACTGGGCGATACGCAAACGCCGCACTTCCTTCTGATCGCTCGTTTCAAACGTGAACATGAAGGCACTCCCTTGGTCCACGCAACTATCCCCAGTCAACGTTATCCGGAGGTGAAAATCTCAAACCGTAGAAGTACGGCTAGCCTTACTGTGTCCAGTTCCTCATGGTGAGGAGCGCGAAGCGCGTCTCGAACCATGAGGCCCGACTGTGGCCTACATCCTTCGAGACGCCCGCTGCGCGGGCTCCTCAGGATGAGGTTTGACGGTTATGACGCAGTAAGACTAGCCCGCATCTGCGGCGCGGTCCGGCTCTCGGAGAGGGATTTCGTGCGGTGCACCGCTTGCAGGCCGTTGCATCGGCGGCGGGAGTGACCAATGCGCGGCGTGGTGTTGGAGGCGGCGGCGTGCTCGCGGCAGATGTCAGTCGGCTGAGCCGGGGAACACCGCTTCCATCTTGGTCTTCAGCGTCGCGGCGTTGAACGGCTTTACGATGTAGTTGTTGACGCCGGCCTTTTTCGCGGCGATGACGTTTTCGGTCTTGGATTCAGCCGTGATCATGATGAAGGGTGTCTTGGAGAATTCGGGGCTGGCGCGGACTTCCTTCAGCAGGTCGTAGCCGGTCATCGGCTCCATGTTCCAGTCGGAGATCACCAGGCCGTATCGCTTGGTCTGCATCTTGGCGAGCGCGGCCGATCCATCGTTGGCCTCGTCGACATTCTCGAATCCGAGCTGCTTGAGAAGGTTGCGGATGATGCGGATCATGGTGCTGTAGTCATCGACTACCAGGATCGGCATCGACAAATCAAAAGCCATGTCTGTACTCCGCGCAAGCAGCAAGCCGCCGAACACAGGTGAATGCGCGTTGTACGCGAAAGAGTCTCGATTGTCTTTTCTCGAACCCGCACCCGTCAGCACCGTGACAACTATCAGGGCTCATTGAACGGTGCGTTAATTCGGTTCCGGCTGAAGCGCCGCAAGAGCCGCGATTGGCCGTAGTAATACGGTAATGTATCGGGGGCTGACGCAATCCTCGCGCGCAACGACAATGCGAGGTGTATCACAGATCGGCCGCGGCCGCCGTCGATCGCGGGAAGCGATCATGCGGCCGCGGAATGGATGCGCGGATGCAGCAGCCGCGTGTACTGCGCCTTGACCGTCGCGTAGCACTCGCAGGAAGTCTTGATCAGACCGTCCACATTGGTGATTTCGATGTGGCCGCGGCTGTAGTGGATGAAGTTTGCATGCTGCAGCGTGTTGGCCACCAGCGACACGCTGTTGCGGCGCGCGCCGATCATCTGGGCCATCGCTTCCTGGGTCAGGACGAGCTTGTCGCTGCCGGAGAGGTCGCGCGTATGCAACAGGCATCGCGCCAGCCGGGACTCCACCGTGTGCGAGGCGTTGCAGCCGGCAGTCTGCTGGATTTGCGCATAGATGGCGAGGCCGTGCCGCACCAGCGCGGTACGCAACGTTGCGCTCTGGTCTGCGGCAGCACGAAGCTGGTCAAGATCGATCGTCGAAGCGGCGCCGGGCACCAGCACCACGGCGCTGTTCAGCGCAATCGGGTCGCCGAGTGCGGCGAGTGCGCCGAAAATGCTGTCGCGGCCGATCATCGCGATCTGGACGTGCTCGCCGCGCGCGAGCTTGACGACCAGCGAGATGACGCCTTTGTGCGGAAGGTACGCACGCTTGAGCGTTTCGTCGATTTCGACCAGCACCATATCCGGGCTGAGATCTGCGGCACGCAGATGCGGGCGAACCAGTTCGAAGTCGTCCGCCGTCAGCGAGGACAAAAATCCATTCGGAGAACGAGGGGCTGAATCCAAAGCAGTCTCCTGCCTTGCGGGCTAAGCCGGTCTCTGGTGTTTGGCGCCTGGGTGCCTACAATCCGAAATACAGGATGATCCTTGCACATTTCATTGGCAAGAAGAATTGGCAAAATGGACGCACGCGATTGGCGCCGCGTCGGGCCTCCCCGAGACGGAGTGCTCGCGGCAAGCCGCCGAGGCGGCTCGCCGAAACGTATGCGCGATCGAGGCCGCAGTGCCCCGCACGCCGATTGTTTGTGCGAGGACTTTCTGAAGCGGCGGTAGCGCCTCGCTGTCAGACAAATCCCGCGCGTGCAACGACAGGCGCGGCAAGCGCGATTCGACCCGATGAAGCGCGTTGCACGCAGCAAATTTGTCGGGCGAGCATCAACAGGGCTGGGCATGCCGCGCCGGGCGTTCTCGAAGGTGCGGCGACGCGCAGAAAATCTGTGACGTCGAGGAGGCCGTGCCCGGGCCACCACGATCGCATCGGTCCGCGCCGCCGTTATCGAGCTCTGCCTGGCCTGTTTCGAGTTGCGGGCAGCGCGACGCGAAACTCGGCGACCAGCAGAATCTGCAGCAGTCGAGGAAGCGCAATGCGCTTGGCAATCGAAGGCGGGAGGTCAAACGTCTCGTGTCCGCGACGGCACGGCGCATCACGTTTCCTGGACCGAGAATCAATTCCAGGTTCCGCTACGCCAGGGTTGTGGAACCCGTCTTATACACTGTGGAGGGCAGACAGGCCGGCGGTTTGCGGGCGGAAATACAATAGTGCACTGATTCGCAGGGCAATACGGCCGCGCGATTGTGTTCAAGGCGGTTCCCTCTTGGCCGGGACGGCCGATAAGGCGCTTGGGCGCGCCGATGCCGTGAGGGAGGTGCTCCATGCGTCGCATCTTGGTGGTCGATGACGATCCCATGGTCTGCACGGCCATCGAGATCTATCTCGAGCGTCACGGCTTTGAGGTGACGATAGCCGACGGCGGCGATGCCGGGCTTCGCGCGCTGGAAGACTCCAGCTTCGACCTGATGCTCGTCGATATCTTCATGCCGCACATGCGGGGCTTCGAATCGATCAGGATATTCCACGAGCGCGCGCCGACGATTCCACTGATTGCGATGTCGGGATACGCCTTTGCCAACCTCGACTCGCCGGCGCCGGACTTCCTGCGCATGGCGCTTGAGCTCGGAGCCGCGCGCTGCCTGCGCAAGCCGTTCACGCCGGAGGCTCTGCTGGTGGTCGTTAACGAATGTCTCGCCGAAGCCCGGTCCCATTTCCTGGGTGTCGTTCAGTCGGGCTAGCTGCCAGCCGGTCCAGCGTCATCGCGATGCGCGTTGGCAATCTCTTCGATGCGATCGAGTGTTCGATCGAACGTCGTGCAGTCATCAGTGCCTCTCGCGATTGATCGACGATGCCGTATCCGCGGTCGGAAGGCCTGCAATGAAACCGCGGCCTGCGTCGGTAAGATTTTGTTTACCATAAATGAAATTGGCTAAGGGTTTCTTGGTCTCGCATATCTGTACGGAGCGGCATGTCGATCATCGGTACCGGCAGCGCGCTCTCGTCGCTCGGACTCACCGGTAACCCCGGAGCCGGCACCAGCTTCACCGCCAACCGCACTGCGGCCCCCGGCCGCCTCTCCGGCAAAACCTTGACCTCGCGGCCTGACCGCTTCGATCTTCGCCGCGCCCTCTTCCATAAAACCGCCAGCCGGTGACGTCGCCCGTTTATCGTCGAGGCTCTCAGCTGTCGTTGCCGCGTCCCGGTCGGCGCCCCGAGCACGCCGGTGCGCCAGCTCGTAATGACATTATTCACCTTATCCGTATTAGCACGGACAGTGAAATTAACGTGGCTGTGAAACCCGAAAGGTTATGCCTGAGAGGCGACCAGTTTCTGAATCTTTGGAAGGCGTGCTCATATGGATGACCTGTTGCGGGAGTTCCTGACGGAGACCAAT
>NZ_LLXX01000203.1:0-470 GCF_001440405.1 Bradyrhizobium valentinum | reverse complement strand
TTGGTGCGGTTCGAGCAGGACCCGAGCGACGCGAAGATTCTGGATAACATCTTCCGGCTGGTTCACACCATCAAGGGCACCTGCGGGTTTCTGGGACTGCCGCGGCTTGAGGCGCTCGCCCATGCCGGCGAGACGTTGATGGGCAAATTCCGCGACGGCATGCCGGTCAAGGCCGAGGCCGTGACGCTGATCCTGTCGAGCATCGACCGCATCAAGGAGATCCTCGCCGGCCTGGAAGCCACCGAGACCGAGCCCGAGGGCACCGACGAAGACCTGATCGAGAAGCTGCATGCGATGGCCGAAGGCGCCAGGCATGCCGAGGAAACGGCGCCGAACGCCGCGCCCGTTCCCGTGGTCGCCGCCCCGCCGGTGCAGCCGGCCATCACCCAGGAAGTTGTCAAAGGCACGCTGGTCGAGCAAGTGCTGGAACGCCCGCTCCGTCCCGGCGAGGTGTCGCTCGACGACCTCGA
>NZ_LLXX01000202.1 GCF_001440405.1 Bradyrhizobium valentinum | reverse complement strand
GGCGGGCGCGGCAGGCGGGGCTTTGGGGGCCCCAGGAGCCGGCGCGGGCTGCTGCTGGGCCTGCGCGCCCGAAGCGATCAACGTTGCCGACAATGCCGAGGCCGCCAACAGGGCCAAAACCTGCCCACGCGGCCGGATCGACCCGGCCAAGATACCGAAATTCATTGCGGAAAACCCTTTCTGAACCGGAGCGCCCGAAACCGCTACAGGCACCGACACCAAGCCGCGCTGGGGCGGCTGTCTCGTTGGCAATTGAGGCGGATACGTGACAGGCGTTCCCGCCGTCATCAACTGCCCGCCTTCAATACAGCGGCAGACGAAAAGATCAATGCCGGCAAGGTTCTTTGGTGTTCCTCGCAGGCTGGCGCCGGAGCCTATGGTAAAGCTTGCTTCGTGCGCATTTCCGAATCAAATTCCTGCCCGCCTATGACCGTCTCCGGACGTATCCGGCTGCGTGTGTTGGTCGGCATTGCCCTCGCGCTGGGTGTGGCGCTGGTCGCCCCTAGCTGTGGGGCGAAGGCGGCTGAAAGCCACGCCTTGGCAATGCACGGTACCCCGGCCCTTCCCGCCGGTTTCACGCATATGCCCTACACCAATCCCGATGCGCCGAAGGGCGGGCGGCTGGTCTGGGGCATCCTGGGAACCTTCGACAGCCTCAACCCCCTGATCGTCCGCGGCCTCGCCGTTCAGCAGATCAGGGGATTTGTGGTCGAGAGCCTGATGGCGCGCGGCAATGACGAGGCCTTCACGCTCTATGGCTTGCTGGCCAAAAGCGTCGAGACCGACGACGCGCGCAGCTACGTCACCTTCCATATCGACCCCAGGGCGCGCTTCGCTGACGGCAAGCCGGTCACGGCAGAGGACGTCCTGTTTTCGTGGACCTTGCTGCGCGACAAGGGCCGCCCCAATCACCGCCAGTATTATTCCAAGGTCGCAAAGGCCGAGGCGTCCGATCCGCTCACCGTGCGGTTCGATTTCGGCGGCGCTAACGACCGGGAACTGCCGTTGATCCTCGGCCTGATGCCGGTCTTGCCGCGGCATGCGGTCGATCCCGCGACGTTCGAGGAAACCACGATGAGCGGACCGATCGGCTCCGGCCCCTATCGCGTCACCGCCGTCAAGCCGGGCGCCAGCGTCACGCTGACCCGCAATCCCGAATACTGGGGCCGTGACCTCCCAGTAAACCGCGGGTTGTGGAATTTCGACGAGATCAGGCTCGACTTCTATCGCGAGTCCAACGGACAGTTCGAGGCGTTCAAGCGCGGCCTCTATGACTTTCGCGTCGAGCACGAACCACTGCGCTGGCACGATGGCTACGATTTTCCGGCGGCCCGCAGCGGTGAAGTGATCCGCGACACCATCAAGCCCGGAATGCCGCAACCGTCGGAATTCCTGGTGTTCAATACGCGGCGTCCGATGTTTTCAGACATCCGGGTGCGGCAGGCGCTCACGCTGCTGTTCGATTTCGAGTGGATCAACCGCAATTACTTTTTCGGACTCTATGCGCGCGCGGCGGGCTTCTTCGCGGGATCCGAATTGTCCGCCTATGCCCGCCCTGCCGACGAGCGCGAACGCGAGCTCTTGAAGCCGTTCGCCGAGCGCATCCGACCGGATATTCTCGACGGCAGTTATCGCCTGCCCCTCACCGACGGTTCGGGCCGCGATCGCACGACCTTGCGCAGTGCGCTGAAATTATTATCGGAAGCCGGCTACGATCTCGATGGAACCGTGCTGCGGCAGCGTTCGACTGGGACGCCGCTCGCCTTCGAAATCCTGGTGACGACGCGTGACCAGGAGCGGATCGCGCTGGCCTATCAGCGCGACCTCAAGCGCGCCGGGATCGAGGCCAGCGTGCGCGCGGTCGATCCTGTGCAGTTCGACCAGCGCCGGCTCGGTTACGAGTTCGACATGCTGCAGAACCGCTGGGATCAGTCGCTGTCCCCCGGCAACGAGCAATCATTCTACTGGGGCAGCCAGGCCGCCGACATTCCCGGCACGCGAAATTACATGGGGGCCAAGGAGCCCGCCATCGACGTCCTGATTGCGGCGCTGCTCGAGGCGCGCGAGCGCCCGGCCTTCGTGTCCACAGTGCGGGCGCTTGATCGCGCCCTGATGTCGGGATTCTACGCTATCCCCGTCTTTAACGTGCAGGAGCAATGGATTGCGCGATGGAATCGGATAGAACAACCTGCAGCGACCGCGTTGACGGGCTACCTGCCGGAAACCTGGTGGCAGAAGCCGGAAATGAAGTGAACTCGCCAAGCGATCCACCCCCCGTGACAGAACCGAAGTAACGCCGTGACCCAGCCCACCGCTTCGCCAACGCTCGATACGTTGTTCAAACGGAACCTGGCACGACAGCCGGATGCGCTGGCGCTGGTCGATGCCCCCAACAAGCCGCGCGTGACCGGCCAGCCGCCGAAGCGTCTCACCTTCGCGCAGGCCGACCGCATGATTTCGTCGTTGGCCGCGCACTTCATCGAATCCGGCTTGCCGTCCAATTCCGTGATCGCGGTTCAACTGCCGAACACCGTCGAATTCGCGCTTACCGTGCTCGCCGCCTTCCGCGCCGGCCTCGTCGTCGCGGTGTTGCCGCTGCTCTGGCGGCAGTCGGAATTGACCATGGCGCTCAACCGCACCGCCGCGCGGGCGATCGTGACCTCAGGCAAGGTCGACGGCGTGATCTATTCGGATATCGCCATGAACGCCGCCTCCGAAGCGTTCTCGATCCGCCATGTCTGCGGCTTCGGCAGCGAGCTGCCCGAAGGCATGGCCTCGCTCGACAACGCGATCTTCCGGGAATCCCCGACCACGCGCCCCGTCATCCAGGACGGCCGCAAAGCGGCGCTGATTTCCTTCGACGTCACTTCGGACGGCTTCCGGCCGGTCCCGCGTGCCCACCTCGGCCTGATTGCCGGCGGCCTGGCGATATCGCTCGAAAGCGACGTGCCGCAGGGCGCAACCGTCCTGTCGGCCTTCTCGCCGATGTCGTTCGCCGGCCTCACCTCCTCGCTGGCGGTCTGGCTGCTGTCGGGCGGGACACTGGTGCTGCACCATCCGTTCGACGAGGAGGTACTGGAACAGCAGATCAACGAGCAGCGCTGCGACACGCTGATTGCCCCTGCTCAACTGGCGCTGCGGCTGGACGAACTGGACCTCGCCGCGCGGATGCCGAGCCTGCGCAATGTCATCGGCCTGTGGCGTACGCCGGAACAGGTCGGCTCCAGCGCGTGCTGGGCCGCGCAACAGGCGACGCTGACGGATGTCTATCTGTTCGGCGAGGCCGGATTGTTTGGCGCGCGCCGAATCGCGGAGGACGGCTCGCCGGCCCTGATCAAGCCCGGCCCCCACGGCGCGCCGCGCGAATTGCCGGGATCGTCGATCGCAGGCGAGGTCCTGCTGACGCCACGCGGCACGCTCGGATTGCGCGGGCCGATGGTGCCGGTCGCGGCCTATGCACCGCCGCCACCGCCGAGCGACTCCCTGATTGCGTCGCCGCCGCGCGACT
>NZ_LLXX01000201.1:13476-18392 GCF_001440405.1 Bradyrhizobium valentinum | reverse complement strand
GGACAGAACAGCTACGCGAGCGGCCGCAACGCCACCGCGACGGGCGCCGCGAGCATCGCGATGGGCGAGTTCGCAACCGCGACCGGCCGCAGCAGTCAGGCGAATGGCGCGGGCGCGACCGCGACCGGCACGCTAAGCCTGGCGAACGGTGACTACGCGACTGCTACAGGACAGAATAGCCTCGCGAGCGGCCGCAACGCCACCGCGATGGGCGTCGCGAGCACCGCGACGGGCGAGTTCGCAACCGCGACCGGCCAGAACAGCATTGCCAACGGCGCAACCGCCAGCGCCTATGGCCAAAACAGCAACGCCACTGGCGATGCCACCACCGCGATCGGCCAGGCAAGCCAAGCCACTGCCACCGGCGCGACCGCGCTTGGCGCCGGCGCCACCGCGGCGTTCAGCAATTCGACCGCTATCGGCAACGGCGCTACGACGACGGCCGTCAACCAGGTCTCGATCGGCACCGCGTCGAACACCTATCGGATGTCCGGCATCACCTCGGCGGCAAGCCTTGCTGCTCAATCCGGCCCGACCTCGCTCGTGACCACCGACGCCAACGGCAATCTCGCCGCGGCAGGTTTCAGCGGCCAGGATATCTCCCTGCTGCAATCGAACGTGGCCACGCTGCAGACACAGATGCGCCAGGCCTTTGAGGGAACGGCGATTGCCATCGCCATGGGCGGCTCCGCGCTGCCGTCGGACAAGAAGTTCGCGATCTCGACAAACTGGGGCACCTTCCGCGGCCAGAATGCCATGAGCCTGGGCGCCCAGATGCGGTTGAGCGAATATGTGGTCGTCAATGGCGGTGTCGCCGCGGGCTTTGCGCAGGGCGGCGTCGGCGGACGGGCCGGCGTGACATTCGCGTGGTGAGGGCGAAAACTAGTCGCGGGCGAATCCTCGCTGCTATCTTGCTGGCAGCGGTCGTGATCGCATGCGGATCCCGCGCGCAGGCGGAGACGCCGGCCGCTCCCAAGCCCGCGCAGATCGATCGCAACGGGGTGATCATCCTGATCCGCTCGACGCTGCTCGCGCTGGATCAGGCCAACAAAACCGGCAACTACACGGTGCTGCGCGACATCGGCGCGCCGGGTTTCCAGACCAACACAGCGGCGCGGCTTGGCGAAATCTTCGCCAAGCTGCGCAGCGACAACCTCGATCTCTCAGGCGTTGCCGTGATCGATCCACAGCTCAATCTGTTGCCGCAGATCGAGGCCAACGGCTTGATGGGTATGGCAGGCTTCTTTCCATCGGTACCGACCCAGGTCAATTTCGACCTGTCATTCGCGCCGGTGAACGGGCAGTGGCGGCTGTTCGGCATCTCCGTCGGCGTCGGATCGTCCGCCCCCGCCGCGCCTGAGCCGTCCTCGTCGCCGATTGCGCAGAGGCCCACTCCTCCGAACCACGCCAAGCAGGCTGCGTCAGCAAAGCCCGCGCCGGCAATCAAGCTCACGTCGCCAGAGAACAAGCCGACCGGCAACCAGCAACCTAAGTAGGCCGAGCGCGCGGTTCTATCTGCAATGCAAGGTGCTGCATCTCGGGCAGTACAATTTCCGCAGTGGCCTCGCGCCTGCAGGGCCAGAACCGGCGGTAACGTGGGATGATCCGGCCGCCCGGTTGCGGTGCCGGTTCTCCGAACATTGGTTAACGGAACAGTTTCAGAAGGTTCTGTTCGCCTTTTTATGAACAGGATGAGGCTTTTGAAGGGGGTCCAGAGCGGCCTAGAGGCTTCCCCTTGGGCCCGTTGTTACCTATAACCCCGCGACCTGCCTGCCCCCATTTGCTGGAATCCGGATGGCCCAAGCCTCTGCCGCGACGATCTATGTGCTCAACGGCCCGAACCTCAACATGTTGGGGACGCGCGAGCCGGAAAAGTATGGCCATGCGTCGCTCGCCGATGTCGAAAAGCTGTGCGCGGAAACAGCGGCGCAATTCGGCCTTAAGGTCGATTGCCGCCAGTCCAACCGCGAGGGCGAGCTGATCGATTTCATCCACGACGCTCATGCGAAGAAGGCGGTCGGCATCATCATCAACGCCGGCGGCTACTCGCACACCTCGATCGCGTTGCATGATGCGCTGGTCGCGGTGAAAATTCCGACGGTCGAAGTGCATATCAGCAACATCCACGCCCGCGAGAGCTTCCGCCACCACTCCTTCACGGCCATGGCCGCCTTCGCATCGCTCTGCGGCTTCGGCATCGATGGCTATCGGCTCGCAATATCAGGGCTTGCCGCCAAACTCGGCGTCAAGGCCAAAACCTGACTTCAAAACCTGACGTCGACCGACACCAAGCCTGACGCTTAAGCCGTCACCCACATCGAGAATTCCGGATCAAGAGCATGGCCCGCCAGCCCGACAACAAGTCAGCGGACAAATCAGCCGCAAATCTGCAGAGCGACGACAGCGCGCTCATTCGCGAACTCGCGCTGTTGCTGGACGAGACCAGCTTGACCGAGATCGAGATCGAGCGCGCCGGTTTGCGGGTGCGGGTCGCGCGCAATATCAGCGTGTCGGCGGCGATGCCGGCAAGCTTCCAGCCGATGCCGGCTGGTGCGGCGGCCGTCGCGCCGGCGGGCGCCGATCTGGCCAAGCATCCGGGCGTGGTCCCCTCGCCGATGGTCGGTACCGCCTATTGGGCGCCGGAGCCCGGCGCCAAGCCGTTCATCGAGGTCGGCACCAAGGTATCGGCCGGCCAGACTCTGCTGATCATCGAAGCGATGAAGACGATGAACCAGATCCCATCGCCGCGCGCGGGCACGGTGACGCAAATTCTCGTCGAGGACGGCCAGCCGGTCGAGTTCGGCGAGCCGCTCGTGATCATTGAATAAAATTCGTCAACGTCAGGCGCTGCGATGTTCGACAAGATTCTGATAGCCAATCGC
This sequence comes from Bradyrhizobium valentinum, assembly GCF_001440405.1. Lineage (GTDB taxonomy): Bacteria > Pseudomonadota > Alphaproteobacteria > Rhizobiales > Xanthobacteraceae > Bradyrhizobium > Bradyrhizobium valentinum. Next base: position 15,510 of record NZ_LLXX01000201.1, on the reverse strand, counting down.
GGCGAGATCGCGCTCCGCGTGCTGCGCGCGTGCAAGGAGCTCGGCATCTCCACCGTCGCGGTGCATTCCACCGCCGACGCCGATGCCATGCATGTACGGCTCGCCGACGAGAGCGTGTGCATCGGGCCGCCGCCGTCAAAGGACTCTTATCTCAACGTCCCCGCGCTGCTCGCAGCCTGCGAGATCACGGGCGCGGATGCCGTACATCCCGGATACGGCTTCCTGTCGGAGAATGCGCGCTTCGCCGAAATCCTCGCCGACCATAATCTGCATTTCATCGGCCCGAAGGCCGAACACATCCGCCTGATGGGCGACAAGATCGAAGCCAAGAAGACCGCCAAGAGATTGGGCATCCCGGTGGTGCCCGGCTCCGACGGCGCGGTCACTTCCGACGACGACGCGATGGCGATCGCCAAGGGAATCGGCTTCCCCGTGCTGGTCAAGGCTGCCGCCGGTGGCGGCGGGCGCGGCATGAAGGTCGCGCGAACCGCCGACGATCTGATGATGGCGCTGACGACGGCGGGCAATGAAGCCAAGTCGGCGTTCGGCGACGCCTCGGTCTATCTGGAAAAATACCTGCAGAAGCCGCGCCACATCGAGATTCAAATTCTCGGCGACGGCCGCGGCGGTGCGATCCATCTCGGCGAGCGCGATTGCTCGCTGCAGCGCCGCCACCAGAAGGTCTGGGAAGAAGGCCCCTCGCCGGTTCTCGCCGCCGCCGCCCGCGCCAGGATCGGCGAGACCTGCGCCAAGGCGATGCAGGACATGAAATATCTCGGCGTCGGCACCATCGAATTTCTCTATGAGGATGGCGAGTTCTATTTCATCGAGATGAACACCCGCATCCAGGTCGAGCATCCCGTCACCGAGAGCATCACCGACATCGACCTTGTGCTGGAGCAGATTCGCATCGCCGCCGGCGGCGACCTGCCCGCAAAGCAGGAAGAGATCGCCATCATCGGGCATGCCATCGAATGCCGCGTCAATGCGGAAAACCCGCAGACCTTCCGCCCCTCCCCCGGCAGGATCACGCAATTCCACCCGCCCGGCGGGCTCGGCGTACGGATCGATTCCGCCGTTTATCAGGGCTACGTCATCCCGCCCTATTACGACAGCCTCGTCGGCAAGCTGATCGTGCACGGCAAGACCCGCGCCGAATGCCTGATGCGGCTGCGCCGAGCGCTGGACGAGATGGTGGTCGACGGCATCGAAACCACCCTGCCGCTGTTCCGGGCGCTGGTCCGGGAGGCCGACATCATCAACGGCGACTACCACATTCACTGGCTCGAGCAGTACCTCGCCGGCCAACCGGTGGACCGTTAGATCCCTGAGCGACAAGGCCTACTGAAATATTCGATGGCGCTTGGAACCGACGGGTTCCATCGTACGTTGGGGTATATAGGGGTTTGCAGGGGCGTTTGTTCCGTTTGTCTATGACGCGAGATCACCGTGACCGCTGATGCCCAGCGCAGGCGCGCCGTGGGGCACATCCTGCTGCTTGCGGCGGGACTTTTGGTGTTGACCGCCATCAGCGCCGGTTCGGTCCATCTCGTAAACAACGCGCGCGAGGACGCGCGCGCCGTTCAGCGCACCCTTGAGGTTGAAAACCAGATATCGCTCGTCCAACTGCAGTTGCGGCGTGCCGAAAGCGCACAGCGCGGCTATCTGGCGACATTGCGGCCGGATTTTCAGACCGATTTTGAGCAAGCCATATCCGAACTGACGCCGGCGTTGACGAAGCTGAGCCAACTTATCACCAACAATCCGGTTCAAAGGAGGCTCATCAACGAAATGATGCCGCTCTACGAGCAGCGGATTCAGGAATTCCGTACGACGAACGAACTGGCCCGGTCGAAGCGCATGAGCGATGCCGCCAAGATCGTGCGCGAGGGCATCGGACGCGATACCATGAAACACATCGACGATCTGGCCGGCCGGATGCGGGCGGAGGAAGATCGTCTGTTTGTCGAGCGCACGACCAACGCGGACCGCAGCCAGACGCTGGCGGCTTCGATCACCGGCATCGGCTCGGGG
>NZ_LLXX01000201.1:550-13466 GCF_001440405.1 Bradyrhizobium valentinum | reverse complement strand
ACCAACGCGGACCGCAGCCAGACGCTGGCGGCTTCGATCACCGGCATCGGCTCGGGTTTCGTGGTCGTGCTGGCCGGCATCGCGATCTTCATGGTCCGCCGTTCGTCGCACGCACGCGACCAGGCCGACGCCAGGCTGCGCGACAGTCATCTCAACCTCGAGGCCACGATCGACGAGCGTACCGCGGACCTGCGCGAAGCCAATGACGAGATCCAGCGCTTCGCCTACATCGTCAGCCACGATCTGCGCTCGCCGCTCGTGAACATCATGGGCTTCACTAGCGAGCTCGAGGAATTGCGCGGCGACATCTTCAAACGGATCGCAGCGCTGTCCCGCGAGCAGTCCGCCGCGTCGCCCGCCCCGGAGAACGCCACCGATACCGCCGAGCCCCTACTCGAGGGCTCCGACAAACAGCTCTCGGAAGACTTCTCCGAGGCACTCAGCTTCATCAAGTCGTCGATCGGCAAGATGGATCGGCTGATATCGGCGATCCTCAGTCTCACCCGCGAGGGGCGGCGCGAGTTCGAGCCGGTGTGGATCGATACCAAGGAACTGATCGAGGGCATCGTGGCGACCGTGGCGCATCAGGCCGCGGAAGCCCAGGCCGAGATCCGGATTGACGCGTTGCCGAATATCGTCAGCGATCGCCTTGCGTTGGAGCAGATCTTCTCCAATCTGATCGACAATGCGCTCAAATACCTCAAGACAGGCGTCCCTGGCGAAATCACGGTACGCGGCCGCACCAAGCTCGGCTTTGCGATTTTCGAATTGTCGGACAATGGGCGTGGTATCGACCCCAAGGACCATCAGCGCATTTTCGAGCTGTTCCGTCGCGCGGGAACCCAGGACAAGCCGGGACAAGGCATCGGCCTTGCCCATGTTCGCGCCTTGGTGCGTCGCTTGGGAGGAACCATGTCGGTCGCGTCGGAACTTCACCAGGGCAGCACGTTCACGATCACGTTGCCCATTAATTGGTCTGCTAACCGGAACCCACGGCCATGAGTAATCCAGTCACCATCATCATGATCGAGGACGACGAGGGTCATGCTCGCCTGATCGAGCGGAATATACGCCGGTCCGGTGTCAACAATGAGATAAAGCCGTTCACCAGCGGTACAGCCGCCCTGAACTACCTGCTCGGCGAGGACGGATCGGGCGTCGATCACAAGGGCAGCGCGTTGCTGATCCTGCTCGATCTCAATTTGCCCGACACGACCGGCATCGACATTCTGAAGCGGGTCAAGGAAAACAAGTATCTCAAGACCACGCCGGTCGTGGTGCTGACGACGACCGACGATTCCCACGAGATCAAGCGCTGTTACGACCTCGGGTGCAACGTCTACATTACCAAGCCCGTGAACTACGAGAGCTTTGCCAACGCCATACGCCAGCTTGGTCTGTTCTTCTCCGTCATTCAGATCCCTCCGGCCGCCACATGAAAGCCACGACGCCGACACTGCTGTATATCGACGACGACGCCGGGCTGGCCCGGCTGGTCGACCGCGGCCTGACGCGGGCAGGCTTCAAGGTCGTTCACGCTGCGAGCGGCGAGCAAGGGTTGGCGCGGCTGGCGCAAGGCGGCATCGATGTGGTTGCGCTCGACCAGTACATGCCGGGTCTCGACGGCCTCGAAACGCTGGAACGGATCATGGCGATAGCGGATGCCCCGCCCGTGGTGTTCGTCACGGCCGCGCAGGATTCGGCGATCGCGGTCACGGCGCTGAAGGCCGGTGCCGCCGACTATCTGGTCAAGGACACACAGGGCGATTTCATTCCGCTGCTGCAGGTCGCGATCGACGGTGCGCTCAGGCAGGCCGAGCTTCAGCGAGCCCGCGATGAGGCCGAAGCCGAGGTTCACGCCTCGCGCGACCGCTACGCGGCGCTCGCCGCGGAACGCGAAGTGCTGCTGCGCGAAGTCAATCACCGCGTCGGCAACTCCCTGCAGATCATCGCCTCGCTGCTGCACTTGCAGGCCAATTCGACGACCCAGGAGGACGTCAAGGCGGCGCTGACCAATGCGATGGGCCGCGTCGCCGCGGTCGCCCAGGTCCATCGCCGTCTCTATACGTCGCACGATCTCAAGAGCGTGTTGCTGAACCAGTATCTCGAAGCCCTGTTGGAGGACCTCCGGCGTTCGGCTGAAGGCAACAGGATGTCGCGGCTGACGCTCAAGGCCGAACCGATCGAGATCGACCCGGACCGCGCGGTGGCGATCGGCATCATCGTCAACGAACTGGTGATGAACGCCGTCAAATACGCCTATCCCGACGGCGCCGGTCCCATTCACGTCGAGCTCAAGCCCGAGGGCGAAGACCTCGTGGTCGCGATCGCGGACGACGGCGTCGGTCTCAACGCCAAGGCCGACCCACGCTCGACCGGCATGGGACAACGCATCGTGAGCGCGATGGCCGCCAAGCTGGACGCCAGTGCCGAGCGTGATCCTGCGCATAACGGCACAAGGATCGTACTGCGCTTCCGTCGCGCCCCGGCGGCGGCAGCAAAGGCGACCAACGCAGCGGCAAGTTAAGCTGGCGTCGCGGCTTCGATCGCGCGCGCAGCCGCGACGAGAACGTCGGCCACCTCGATCGTACGACGTGGATTTAATCTGTTTCGCATGGCGGAGAGCGTAATCGCGGCGGCGGGCTGGCCGTCCGGAGTCCGTATCCAGGCCGAAAGCGACTTCGTTCCCTGCACGAGGCCGACATCACGCAGATTGTAGCCTCGGCGCCGCGCGAGCTGGATCTGTCCAAGCACCGTTGGCGTATCGGTCCGGTAGGCCCTAAATCTCGCTTCGTTAGCCAGGACAATTTTTCGCGCCTCCGGCGCAGACATGGCGGCCAGTATCGCTACCCCCGCGCTGCTGACACCCAGCGGCCGCCGCGCACCAACCTCGATCGACAATACCTGGATTGGATAGCTGCCGATGCGGCGCGCCACACACAGCGTATCGAGCCCGGTGCGCACCGTGAGAAAGATGGTATCGCCGAGTTGCGCCGACGCTGACGCGAGGTGGGGCTCGGCTGCAATCAGCAATGGTGAACGCGACGGACGCGCCAGCGCCAGTTCAGGTACCTGGTGGCCGATGACGTAGTTGCCCGTTCTGTCGCTGCGCTCGACGATGCCCTCCTCGATCAGGACATGCACGATGCGATGTACCGTGGGGCGTGTGAGGGACGTCGCCTGCACGACTTCCGCTAGCGATACACCTGTCTCGCGGCCGACTGCCAGGGCCCGCAACACAGCCAACGCCCTGCGGATCGCTTGCCCACCCTGCAGCGGCCCTCGCCCGCGCGCCTTTAACCGACCGTTTGTCATACGCGTTGTCCAGTGTCCACAATGTGGACAAAAACACCACAATTTGGTCGACAGCGGAAGGGCCGAGCGCAAGATCGCGGCGCGGAACAATATAGGCGCATGCCGCTGGGACGGGGCTCGCGCAAAAACAAAAGGTAGCGGCAGATTTGCCGCTTTTCGGGAGAAGGCGATGAAATTTTTCGCGATCGCAGGCGTCGCAATATCGGTACTATCAGCAACAGTGTTGAGCACTCCGGCCGAGGCCCAGCAATGGCCGGCGCGGCAGGTACGCCTGATCGTCCCCTATCCGGCAGGCGGCAATGTCGACAGCGCCGCGCGTGTCGTTGCCGACAGGCTGCAGGCGAAATTGGGCCAACCGTTCATCGTGGAAAACAAAGCCGGCGCCGGCGGCCTGATCGCCGGCGAGGCGTTCGCGAAAATGCCGCCCGACGGCTACGCGCTGTTCGTCGGCGCCAACGGCCCGGTGCTGTTCGCGCCCGAGATCGCCAAGCGCGACGCCTACAACTGGAAGCGGGATTTCCTCCCCATCACCTCGATCACGATGACGCCGCTGGTGCTCGAAGTGCATCCGTCGGTGCCGGCCAAGAATCTGAAGGAATTCCTCGAACTCGCGCGCCGCGATCCCGGCAAGCTGACGATGGCCTCGCCCGGCCAGGGCACAACCAACCATCTGCTCAGCGAGCTGATGCAGTCGACGCTGAACCTGCAATGGCTGACGGTGCACTACCGCGGCAACGCGCCTGCTCTCAACGACCTGATCGGCGGACAGGTGCAATTTGCCCTGGACCAGATCTCGGTCGGTTTGCCTTCCATCAAGAGTGGCATGCTGCGCGCCCTCGCCGTCACCGGCAGTCGCCGCGCCTCCTGGCTTCCTGATGTCCCGACCTTCACCGAACTCGGCTACAAGGAATTTGACGGCCAGACCTTCACCGGGCTGTTCGCGCCCGCGCGCACGCCGGCCGAGGTCGTGACCAAGCTCCACGATACCCTCGCGGAGATCCTGAAAGATCCCGCCATCATCGAGAAGTTCAACGCGCTCGGCGCCGAGGCTGTATCGATGACGCCGGCGGAGTTCACGAGCTACCTCGAACGCGAGGACGCCAAGTGGATTCCGGTCGTCCGCAAGGCGAACATCAGGGCGGACTGATCCATGCAGATCGATCCCGGCGATCTCGGCGCGGAGCGGATTTACCGGCTGATGACCGGCATCGTGGTACCGCGTCCTATCGCCTGGGTGACGAGCCTGTCGCGCAAGGGCGTGCTCAACCTCGCTCCGTTCAGCGCCTTCACCTTCGTCTCGCAGAAGCCGCCGATGCTGGCCATCAGCGTCGGCCGCAAGGGCCCCGACTACAAGGATACGGCGCACAACATTCTCGACACCGAGGAGTACGTCATCCATATCGCCGACACGCCGCTGATGGGTGCGGTGCATGACAGTTCGGTCGAGCATCCGCCCGAAGTCAGCGAGGTCGAAGAGCTCAACCTGGAAACGAGTCCCAGCGAGCGCATCAAGGTGCCCCGGCTTGCCGCCGCTCCGGTCGCGATGGAATGCGTGTTTCGGCAATGTCTCGAATTCGGCGAGGCGCGCAGCCGGCTCATCATCGGCGAGGTCGTGATGTTCCACATCCGCGACGGTCTCGTGAACAACGGCAAGGTCGAGACTGAAGCGCTCGACCCGATCGCCCGCATCGGTGGGCCCCGCTACGCCCGCCTCGGCGAGATCGTGACGCTGCGCGGCGTCTTCCAAACCCCGAAATCGACCGATTAGCGGTGGCAGCAATCCGTAGCGAGCTTGCTGACACCGGACGCAGATCGAAGCAGAATTCTCGAAGAGGACGACAATGCGACTGGTGAGCTATCTGGTGGAAGGAGAGCCGCGCTACGGCGCGGCAGTCGACGGCGGCGTGGTCGACCTCACCCAACGGCTCGGACCGAAATGTCCTGACCTTCGGACCCTGATCGCCAAGGACGGTCTGGACGTTGCGCGCCAAATGGTCGCCGGCCTCAAGCCGAGCCATGCGCTCGACGATCTTGTGCTGCTGCCGCCGATCCCCAATCCGGAAAAGCTCTGGTGCATCGGGGTCAACTACAAAGACCGCAACGCCGAGTACAAAGACAATTCGGAGCTGCCGAAATATCCGAGCCTGTTCGTCCGCAATCCCTCCTCGGTCGTCGGCTCCAACCAGCCGATCGAGAAGCCGAAGATCTCCGAACAGCTCGATTGCGAGGGCGAGCTTGTGATCGTGATCGGCAAGGAAGGAAGGCACATCCCGCGCGAGCGCGCCTTTGAGCACATCTTCGGCATGACGCTGTGCAACGAAGGCAGCGTTCGCGATTGGCTGCACCACGGCAAGTTCAATGTCACCCAGGGCAAGAATTTCGATCGCTCGGGCAGCGTCGGGCCATGGATCGTCACGTCGGACGAATGCAATCCGCGCGGACCACACGACATCGTCACCCGCGTCAATGGTGAAGAGCGCCAGAGCGATTCCACCGAGCGGCTGATGTTCCCGTTCGATTTCCTGATCGCCTACCTCTCCACCTTTGCCACGCTGAAACCCGGCGACATGATCGCGACCGGCACCCCGACCGGGGCCGGCGCCCGCTTCACCCCGCCGCGCTGGCTCAAGGTCGGCGACGTCGTCGAGGTGGAATCCAAAGCCATCGGCATCCTTCGCAACACCGTGGCCGAGGAGCAATAGGCCGATGCTCGATCAACAAACCGTCGACCGTCTGGCGCAGCGCCTGGACGAAGCTGAGCGCAGCAAGTCGCTAATACCAGCATTCACGCGTGAATATCAGGACCTCACGATCGAGGACGCCTACGCCATTCAGCGCGCCTGGACGAAACTGCAACTCTCCCGAGGCCGCGTCGTCAAGGGACACAAGATCGGCCTGACATCGAAGGCGATGCAAAACGCCGTCGGCATTGCCGAGCCGGACTACGGCGTGCTGTTCGCGGACATGTTCTACCCCGACGCGTCAGCGATCCCGTTCGACCGCTTCCGCGCTCCCCGTATCGAAGTCGAACTGGCCTTCGTGCTGAAGACGCCGCTGAAAGGCCCTGAGTGCACGCTGTTCGACGTGCTCAATGCCACCGATTACGTCACGCCGGCGCTCGAAATCCTGGAAACCAGGATGCATCGTGTCGATCCCGAGACGAAGGCACCGCGCAAGGTGATGGATACGATTTCCGACAATGCCGCCAATGCGGCACTGGTCGTCGGCGGCCGGCCCATTCGCCCGCTCGACACCGACCTGCGCTGGATCGGCGCGCTGCTGTTTCGCAACGGCCAGATCGAGGAGACCGGCATCGCCGCCGGGGTTCTCAACCATCCCGCCAACGGCGTGGCCTGGCTCGCCGACCGGCTGGCCGCCCAGGGCGAGTATCTTGAAGCCGGTGAAGTGGTACTGGCCGGATCGTTTACGCGCCCGGTCGAGATCGCCAGGGGCGACACCTTTCATGCCGATTACGGCCGGTTCGGATCGGTGTCCTGTCAGTTCGTCTGAGCAAGAAGCATCGGGAGGAGCAGAGATGACAAGGCGCAGGAGCATCCACATCGGCGAGTTCAAGCACGCCAATCCCATTCCGAACGCCTGCCGCATCGGCAACCTCCTGATGTCCGGCGTCATTCTCGGCCGCGACCCCGCAACCGGCGCGATGCCCGAGCGTATCGAGGACCAGTGCGCCAACATGTTCGCGCACATGAAGGCCATCGTCGAAGCCGGCGGCGGAACAACCGACGACATCATCAAGATGACGGTGTGGCTGCAGGACCGCACCCAGCGCGCGCCGGTGAATACCGAGTGGCTGAAAATGTTTCCTGACGAACATTCGCGCCCCGCCCGTCACGCGCTGCAGATGAACATGGACGGCGGCGCGCTTGTGCAATGCGATTTCACCGCCGTGATCGGCTGATCAGACAAGGAACCCGAGATGCCGACCTATCTTCCGTTCGATCCGAACCCGCGCCGTCCCTCAAAACTGCCGCCGCCCAAGAGTATCGACAGCCAGTTTCACGTGCTGGGTCCGCTGGAAAAATATCCGGTGCGGCCGGGTGCCGCCTACCAGATGCCAACCGCGACCTGGGAGGCCGCGCTGCGCGTCCACAAGGCGCTCGGCAGCGAGCGCGGCATCATCGTGCAGACCACGACCTACGGCGCGGATCATTCCGTGGTGCTCGATGGTCTCGCGGCGATGGGGCCGAACTATCGCGGCTGCGCCAACGCGCTGGTGTTTGCCGAAGCCAATGATGCCTATCTCGCCAAGCTGCATGACGCCGGCGTGCGCGGGGCCCGCTTCAGTTTCCGGCAGGAACTGGGCGCGGTGCTTTCGGACAAGGATTTTGCGCGCGCTATCGCCCGAATTCGCGAACTCGGCTGGTACGCCAAGATCCAGCCGGAGAAGGATGGCATCGTCTCCAGCGTCGCCAAATACGAAAATCTCGACGTGCCGGTACTGATCGACCACATGGCCCGCCCTGACCCGACGCGCGGCAATGATGACCCGAACTTGCAGAAGATGCTGGAGCTTCTGTCGAAAGGCAATTTCTGGGTGATGCTGTCGCTCGGCGAAAAGACCTCGAAGAAGGGCCCGCCCTGGGACGACGTCATTCCGATCGCGCGCGCCTATATCGATGCCGCCCCCGACCGCTGCGTCTGGGCGAGCGACTGGCCACACCCGGTGTCGGTGGTGCAGCCGCCCAATGATGCCGACCTGCTCGAACTGCTCTATCGCTACGCGCCTGACGAGGCCGAGCTGAAGAAAATCCTGGTGACCAATCCGGCAAAGCTGTTCGGCTACGACGACTAGGGCTGCGACTGACGTCGAGCGCCTATCGCAGCGCGACCGCCACGAACGCTACGACGACGGGCAACGTCACCGCCGCCAGAACCGTCCCGAGCGCCACGGCGCCTGAGACGGCTTCGGTCAGCCGTCCGTACTGGGCCGAGAAGAGGTAAGCATTAGCACCGGTCGGCATCGCGGCAAAGAGAACAACCACGGCCGCGGAGATCGGCGGCAGCGCCAGGACGTAGAACGCAAGGATCGCGGCAATGGCTGGCATCGCCAGCAGCTTGAGCGCGCACATGACGGCCATCGCGACCGCCTGGCCCTTGATCCTGAATCCGAAGAGATTGATGCCGAGCGCGATCAGCGCCGTCGGCGACCCCGCCTGCGCCAGCAGTTCCAGCGTCTTGTCCGCAACGGGATGCAGCCCCCATCCGGTAAGGCGCCAAAGGAAGCCGAAGCCGAGCGCGAGCATGATCGGATTGCGCGCGATCTCCCGTACGGCCCGCAGGACCAGGAGCGGCGCTGTCTCGGAAGACTTCCGCTCAGCCCATGCCATCTGCAGCGTGCCGCAAAGCCAAAGCAGCGGCGTGTTGACCGACAGGATCAATGCCATCGAACCGGCCGCCTGACTCCCCAGAGCCGACAACGTCAGGGGAATGCCGAGCATCACGACGTTGCCGTAGATCGAGCCGATCGCGAGGACCACGCCGTCGGCCCGCGATTGCCGAAGAACGGATGACGCCAAAAGCGCGACCGTCCAAATAGCCGCCGTTGCCCCATAATAGGCGCCCCACACCGCGAAGGCGTTGACGGCGGGAAATTCTGCGACGACCACGATCCGGAACAGGAGGGCGGGAATGGCAATGCTGAAGGCGAACTCGGAAATGCCCTTGTGCGCCGTCGGGGAGATGAAACGCAGCGCAACCGCCGCATAGCCGGCTGCGATCAACGCGAACACCGGAACGACAATCAATACTGCGCTCATGCTGCACTCATTCACCTGCGATCGGGCTGCACCGCCACCATTGCGGGACGTAGCATTCGCCCCGCGCATCCTGCTATCATGAGCCCATGACCTCGCGCGAGTCAGCCGCTTCCGAAATCACGCCCGACGTGCTGCTGCGGGCCTATGCCTGCGGCATCTTCCCAATGGCCGAGAGCGCCGGCGATCCAACGCTGTTCTGGGTCGAGCCGGAAATGCGCGGAGTGATCCCGCTCGACGGCTTCCGCATCGCCTCGCGGCTCGCCCGCACCGTGCGCTCGGACGTGTTCAACGTTACCGTCGATACGGCCTTCAAGGCGGTCATCGCGGGCTGCGCGGCGCCGCAGCCGGGCCGCGACGACACCTGGATCAACAAGCGCATCCGGGATCTCTATGTCGGGCTCCACGAGCTCGGGCACTGCCACAGCGTCGAGGTCTGGCAGGACAGCGAACTCGTCGGCGGCCTCTATGGCGTGAGCCTGGGGCGGGCTTTCTTCGGCGAGAGCATGTTTCATCGCGCCCGCGACGCCTCCAAGGTGGCGCTGGTGCATCTGGTGGCGCGGTTGATCGTCGGCGGGTTTGAGCTGCTCGACACCCAATATGTCACCGAGCATCTGCGCAGCTTTGGCGCGGTCGAAATTCCGAGGCGCCGCTATCGCGTATTGCTCGATAAGGCGATCACGGGCGAGCCAGCTGATTTCCTGAATTTGGCCGCTGGCCAGCCGGTCAGCGGCGCGGAAGCGCTCGCGATCATTGCCGAACGCATTTGATGCGTAGGTCTTTGCAAAACACCAAGGGCTGCGGCATCCGCTTCCGATCGGCTCAAACCGGCGGCGGGTTCAATCGCGCAAAGCCTTCCTGGACACGATAAGGATAATAGGGATAGCAGGGCATCACCGCGCTCGCCTTGTCGAGGAGCGCGATCTGCTCGGCGGTCAGCGTCCAGCCAATGGCGCCGAGATTGTCGCGGAGCTGCGCTTCGTCGCGCGCGCCGATGATCACGGACGCCACGCTCGGGCGGGTGAGCAGCCAAGCAATCGCGACCTGCGGCACGGTGCGACCGGTCTCGGTCGCGATCGTATCCAGGACGTCGACGACGCGATAGAGCCGCTCCTCGTCGACAGGCGGACCGAACTGCGCCGTCTCGCGCAGGCGACTGCCCGCCGGCAGCGGCTGGCCGCGTCTTATCCTGCCGGTGAGCCGTCCCCAGCCCAGCGGGCTCCAGACCAGCGCGCCAACGCCCTGATCGAGGCCGAGCGGCATTAGCTCCCACTCATAGTCGCGGCCGACGAGCGAATAATAGACCTGGTGCGCCACATGGCGCGGCCAACCGTGACGCTCGGCCATGGCGAGCGACTTCATCAACTGCCAGCCCGAGAAATTGGAGGCGCCGACATAGCGCACCTTGCCGCTACGGACGAGCCCATCAAGCGTTGACAGCACTTCCTCGATCGGCGTGAAGGCATCGAAGGCGTGGAGCTGCAGCAAGTCAATGTAGTCGGTCCCGAGCCGCCGCAAGGCGGCGTCCACCGCCAAAATGAGGCGATGCCGCGATGAGCCCGCGTCGAATGGACCATCACCCATCGGCAGGCTCGTCTTGGTAGAGATCAGCACCCTGTCGCGATGCCCTTTGATCGCGGCGCCGAGAATCGCTTCCGACGCGCCGTTCGAATAGACATCGGCGGTGTCGAACAGGTTCACGCCAGCTTCGAGGCAGATGTCGACCAGCCGCCTTGCTTCCTCGGCACCGCTCCGGCCCCACGCCGAGAACAGCGGCCCCTCTCCAACAAACGTGCCAGTGCCGAAACTGATAACGGGGACCTTCAGACCCGAGGCACCCAGGTTGCGATATTGCATCGATGTGTTCCCTTTCTTGATTGCTTTGCTTTCATTCCGCCGGGCACGCCGCAGCGGAAGATACCGGCCGGTCGAGACGCACACTCCAAAGCGCCAGCAGGAGCCCCGCCGCGGTGATCGCCGCCGCGACGAGTGGAAGCGCGGCCAGACCCAGGCCGTGATCGATCGTTAGCCCGCCGGCCCAGGCGCCGAGCGCATTGCCGAGATTGAAGGCCGCGATGTTGAGGCTGGACGCGAGCGTGCGCCCCTCCGTGCCGGCAGCTTCAAGCACGCGAAGCTGCAGCGGCGCCACAGTGGCGAAGGCGGCGGCGCCGAGCAGGAAGATAAACGCCACCGCGAGGCCTTTGATCGACAGCACCGCCGCAAGCGCGACGAGCACAAGCGCAAGCGCCGCAAGCGTGCCGATCAGGGCGCGTCCGAGACCGCGGTCCGCGAGCCGCCCACCCGCAACATTGCCGATCGACAGGCCGACCCCGAACACGAGAAGAATCGGCGAGACCGCCGCTTCGGAGAAGCCGGTCAGTCGCGTCAGGATCGGCTGGACATAGGTAAAGACCACGAACAGGCCGGCAAAGCCGAACACGGTCATGGCGAGGCCGAGCAGGACTTGCGGACGGCCGACCAGCGCCAGTTCCTCGCGCAGCGAAACGGCTTTCTCATTGCCGCCCACATGATTGGGAACGAGAACGACAAGCACCGCGAAGGCGACCACACCGATCGCAGTCACCGCCCAGAACGCGGCGCGCCATCCCAGCATCAGGCCGAACCACGCGCCGAAGGGAACGCCGAGCAGAGTAGCCACCGTCAGCCCAACGAACATGGTGGCAATCGCCGAAGCGCGCTTGTCCTCGGCAACGAGGCTCGTAGCAACCACCGAACCGACGCCGAAGAATGTGCCATGGGCAAGAGAGGTGAGGATCCGCGCCGCCATCAACAGCCCGTAGTCCGGCGCCAGCGCGCAGGCGGCGTTGCCGAGGGTAAAGATCGCCATCAGAGCGAGTAGCACCGACTTGCGCGGCATCCGCCGCGTCGCCAGCGTCAGGATCGGCGCGCCGACGAACACCCCGAACGCATAGCCGGAGATCAGCAGACCCGCCGCGGAGACGGAGACCTGCATATCGTCGGCGACTTGCAGCAAGAGACCCATGATGAGGAATTCAGTGGTGCCGATGCCGAAGGCACCGGCGGTTAGCGCAAGAACGGCGGCAGGCATGCGTTGCTCCGGATCAGGACAGGGTTGCTGCAACGCAAATAGCGGAAGGGCGGCAGAAGAATTAGGATGCCGGTAGTCCAATCATTTGTGACGTGAAATCAACATGAGCCGGCTCGACATCAACCGTTCCGCCGAGATGGAGGTCTTCGTCCGCGTCGTCGACCTCGGCGGGTTCACCGCCGCGGCAAAAAGCTTTCGCATGACCCCATCCGGCGTGAGTAAGTTGGTATCCCGCCTGGAAGCCCGGCTCGGCGCGCGGCTCGTGAACCGGACCACGCGCAAGCTCCAACTTACCGAGGAAGGCCAGGCCTTCTATCAGCGCTCGTTGCGCATCCTCGGCGAGATCAACGAGGCGGAGCGCGAGGCCGGCTCCGGTGCAGCGCCGCGCGGGCATCTGATGGTGAACAGCAACATCCCCTTCGGCATGCAGTACGTGATGCCGCTGCTGCCGCGCTTTCTCGTCGAGCATCCCGATATCACGCTCGACATCGTCCTCACCGATACGGTCATCGACCTGATGCAGGAGCGCGCCGACGTGGCGATTCGCGTCGGGCCGCTGGGGGCTTCCCGCCTGGTCGCGCGCAAGCTCGGGACGAGCCGCATGGCCGTGGTGGCCGCGCCGACCTATCTTGCCCGTTTCGGCGAGCCGAAGACCCCGGCTGACCTCGCGGGGCATCGCGGCATCGGCTGGACTTTTCCGCGCAGCATTCGCGGATGGCCGTTCCGTCGCGGCGAGCGGATCGAGGAGGTGCTGCCG
>NZ_LLXX01000201.1:0-294 GCF_001440405.1 Bradyrhizobium valentinum | reverse complement strand
GTGCGCAGCTTCATCGATTTCCTCGCGACGCACATCCGCATGGGCGACCTGACCGTAAGGCGCACTGCCGACGGCAAGTGGCGGCTACACGGTGAAAGCTGAGTATTTGGGGCGGGCAATATGCCGACGCGGAGGCGCGGATGTCCTAATTCCCGAACAAACCGCCGAACAATCCACCCGGCCGCTGCTGCGGCGGGGGCGGCGGTGGAGGCGCCTGTTGCGGCTGCTGCTGGAATTGCGGCTGCGGCGGCGGTCCCGGCGGGCGCGGAGCTGCCTGCTTCGGCTGCGGCGGGC
>NZ_LLXX01000200.1 GCF_001440405.1 Bradyrhizobium valentinum | reverse complement strand
GGTCCACGCTTGCTCGCCGCAGTCGCACTTGTACATGCGCAGCGTGTAGCCGTTGCCTCGCCGACGAATACGATGCGGCGCAGGAGCGGGGGGAAGTCGCGACAGGTCGCCCAAAAACTCTTCCAGACGGGAATACTTCTGCGACGGTTGGAGATGCTGGGCTCTCGTCGAAAGACATCCACGAGGCCCGCATCATCCGCGACGCGGAGCTGGCTGATCATGGCATCGTTCGCCGCACAGTTGATGCGGCGGTCGCGGCCGGAGAAGAACCGAGCAGGGCCCCGGTCCGTCGCGTGGTATTTGAGACTGCCCGTCCTCAATCCGCAGCGCGCCGAAGTCCCGCCAGTGGTAGCGACAACATCCGTGAGCGCGTGCTTGAAGCCATAGCTACTCTCTCTGGCCTCCCTCCTGCTCATGAGGTCGTCACCTAGTTCCTGGCACCGACTATTCATGACATTAGTCGCAGCGGCGCTCCCTGCGCGTGATCCTGCGGCCGTCGTCCCGTTCAATCGTGGTGGTCTCTGTCCGGCAGCGCTGTCGTGGGCCGATGGTGACACCGCCTGGACCGACTCCAACTGTGGCGTTGGAGTCATAAGGCCGGCGGTCCCTATAGTCGCGGTCGTTGCGGTCCTCGAAGTGCCGGCCGGTCTGCATATCGACTTGGGCCATCTTGACGCCCTGGGCCTTGGCCGGAGTGGCGAGCGGGATAGTCGTCAGCACACCTGCCGCCACGACTAAAGCGATTTTCATCATGAGGAGTCCTCCTTGGACTTGAAGAGGCGTAACGGGCACGCACACTGAGGGGTTCCACTAGGCATTGTATGGAAGGCGGCTTGGATACGCGCATCTGGCCGAAGTGATTTCATGGTCGTCTTGTCAGCGTTCTGTCCGCATATATTCGCTGCGTTCAGAAACCAGCCGCAGGATCGGCACTCAAGGATTGCGACATTTGCAGCCATGCCGGGCTCTTTTGGGGACGCTCCGCGACGAGAATCCACCCAATCACGAGGAAGGGCACAGGGCTGCTACCGTCCAAGGATCCCGCATCATTTGCGTCCTCCTTATTCGCGTATCAACGTTCCGATCAGGTTGAGCAGCGCCTGGTGCTCCGGACCGTTCGCACCGTCCCGCAGGAATTTGCCGATTTCGATGTACGAAGTCTGTCCCCCTGAGTTTGCATTCGGCTGATGCTTTACTACTGGCGTGTTGGAAGCCGGGTGGCGTACCAAAAGCCACATGTCGCCGTTGCTGCTCTCGTACAAGACCCGATCGCTCATCACGAGCTAATAGCGCTAGGGCTGTTCGGTTCCTGCCTCTGGATCGTGGCGATCTTCTTCGGCCGGCTAGTCGTCGAGTCCCGCGAGATGAGCCTTCCGCGGAAGATCCTGCGGTTCATCAATGAAGCTTGACGGGCTTCCTCGCG
>NZ_LLXX01000199.1 GCF_001440405.1 Bradyrhizobium valentinum | reverse complement strand
GGGGCGCAGCCGCACGCGGTTCGTCATGACCGCGGGCCATGACCGGCGGCGTCTGCGTGCGGGTACGGGCCGTCGGCTGCTCGCGCACGGCGCCTCTTGCGCTCTCACGCGTCATCCGCGCATTCTCGCGCGTCATGCGGTCCTGCACCGTCGCGCGTTCGCGCCCTTCGCGCGCGCTACGCGTAACGATGTCTCTCTCCCGCGTCGCACGTTCCGTCACACCGGCGCGGGTCCGCTCCGTCACGCCGGCGCGCGTCCGTTCCTCGACACCAGCCCGCGTCCGTTCCTCAACACGTGCACGCGACCTCTCCTCGACACCGACACGCGTCCTTGCCTCGGGGAGCGCGGCGTCGCGCGCTACCGCAGCGCGGCCGATCCGGGCCGCCGAGCGGTCGATCGTGAGCCGCGTCGCGACATGCTCATGCGACCGCCAATAGCCGCTCCAGTGGGCGCGGCGGTGATACCAGGGACGTCCCGCATAGTGGCTTGACCAATACGAGGTCAGCGCGAACGACACGATTGGAACGTCGATCTCGTCAACATAGTCGGGCAGATAGACGTAGCGGTTGCGGTAGAGATATTGGAGATATCGCGACGACACCCAGCCACGATCATCCGACCAACTCACATCGCACCAGGCCTTGCCTCTGAAGCACCCGTGGATGTTGACACGGGTGCCGCCGGGAATGCGGTCGACCGTCGGAAAGCCTTCACCGGGCCCTGCCTTCAGGCTGACCGTAGTGGTGACGATGCCCGGCGCCGCCAGTGCGGCGGTCGGCATCAGCAGTATGGCTGCTGCGAAAAACAATCCTCTCAGTTTCATGGCGAGTTCCTCCTCTCGGGTTGGAACGCCGCAGCGAAACAGGCGTTCCCTAAGGGAGTGGTCGCGTTAACAAAAGGATGCAGGCGTCTCGCAGGCGCGAGACGCAGAGTTCTTGTTTGTTATTCCGTGCGCCACGACCTTCCTCATCCGACGCAAAATCATTCCATCATCGGCCGGCCGATCCAAAGCCTGTTGAGCCAACGCACGGCCAGGTCCGGCGGCTTGTCGCCTTGCAGGCGCGCCAGCGCCTCCTGATAAGGGCCCACCGCGCGCAGGCGCATGGGAAG
This sequence comes from Bradyrhizobium valentinum, assembly GCF_001440405.1. Classification (GTDB taxonomy): domain Bacteria; phylum Pseudomonadota; class Alphaproteobacteria; order Rhizobiales; family Xanthobacteraceae; genus Bradyrhizobium; species Bradyrhizobium valentinum. The sequence goes on along the minus strand of NZ_LLXX01000199.1, from coordinate 5,075 downwards.
GCGAGGATAGATGCGCCGGATCCACGTCAGCGCCCGGTTCATGCTGCGCTGTTCGCGTTCGCCGAACTCAAGTCCGAATTCCTGGGCCAACCGCTCCGGCAGCAAATGGGCAGTCAGCGCCCGATACCACCTGGGTATGCGCAGTCCTGTGGCGGAGCCTGAAAAGATTTGCTCCGCAATGTCGCGGGCGGCAGGGCTGACCGCGAGAATATCCGACCGCGACATCGCCTCCGTGTAGGCGGTGAACGACGTCCAATCCGCAGGCAAGTCGGTCGGTCGAACGCCGAATAACGCCGCATACAGCTTCGCTTCGGCCCAGTATTGTTCGCGCTCGCTGTCGGTGAGTGCAGGCAAGATGAGATCATGTGTCTGCAAGGCGGTCTCCACCAGTGTGGCGTGAACCCAGCGCAGCGCCGAGACTTCATTGGCGCTGTAAGCTGAGCCGGCTTCGAAGCGGCCAGCCGCCTGTGGCAATATTCCGGTGACCACCGCGTGACGCCGATGCAGCCGGCGGCCTGCGGCCAGCGCCTGATCGAGCGAGCCAAACACCATCGTGAAGGTAATGTTGAACGTCCGGTGAAAACGGCCAACCGGATCGGCAAAGGTCCGGGAATGCTCTGAAACTGCTGCGGCGACCCAGGGGTGCGCCAATTGAAGCAACAGCGCACGCCCGCCGCCAAGAAAAACCGCCGCCTCGCGGTCGACCCGCCAGGTCAGCGAATCCGGGCCAAAAATTCCTTTGATTGGATCGGCCGCCGCCTCGCGAACGCTGTCGAGACTGCTTTCGAAATCCTCCGCGGACAACAACCGCATATCCTCATCCGGGCTACTCCTCATAGCCAAGCCCCGGCCGCAGCGCCCGCAGCCTCTCGGCCAGCCGCCGGCTCCCCGTCTCCTCCGCGCGCGCCAACTGGTTGGCGACCGCCACATGGTCGTCATCGCTCTTGTGCTGGTTGAGCTTTGACTGGCCCTCGATCTCATCGACGACGAGATCGATGACGCGGATCGACGCGAGCATCGTTTCGCGCTTGGGCTCCATCTGCGCGAGGTCCCAGGGCTGTTTCGGCAGCCGCGCCTCGGAGACCGCGAGCAGCGCATCGCCGTGGGCGCGGTTATCGTCGCGCTCGCGCAGATGCGCGACGCCGGAGAGATGCACGGCTTCGTAGAGCCAGGTCGAGACGTTGTCGCGCGAGGCATACCAGTCGTTGGAGACATAGGCGTCGTCGCCGGCGACGATCAAGAGGAAACGCCTGACGCCATCGGCGAGTTCGACCAGCGGATTTTTCGCCGTCAGATGAATCTGGACGATCACGCGATCGTCGCGCCGGGTGAGGACAAACGGCACGTGCGAGCCGCGCGGGCCGCGCGCATCGGCGGCAACAATCACGCCAAAACCCCGATCGGCCGCAAACGCGAGCGCGCGCTGTTCTTCAATGCGAAACTGCGGTCGTAGAACGTGCATGGCTTAAGCTCGAACGACTGGAGAAAGCCCTCCTTGAGGCTAACCCATTCGGCCAGGGATCACCAACTTCCTCCAGGAGGCACGTTCCAACAACAAGGCAATTGCGATATGAGGCTCTGTGACGCCTCATTCGACTATTCTCCCGAAATCCAGCCTGCCAGCCGAGCCCGACGACATGCCCTCTCTCAAGCCCCTCGCCACCTACGACGATTTCGCCCGCCTCGACATCCGGATCGGCAAGGTCGTAGACGTCCAGCCGTTTCCCCGCGCGCGCAATCCGTCTTACAAGGTCGGCGTCGACGTCGGCGCCGACAGGATCATGTGGTCAAGCGCGCAAATCACGAACTACGAGCCGGCGGCCCTGCTCGGTTCGCTGGTCGTGTGCGTCTGCAATCTGGGTGCGAAGAACATCGCGGGCTTCACGTCCGAAGTCTTGATCCTCGGCGCGAAGGACGCTGCAGGTAACGTGATCGTGCTGGGCCCGCGCAGCGAGGTTGCATAGGCGAGCCGATTTTTTGACGATGATGGCAAGTAGCCCGGATGAGCCAACTGGTCGCGCGAAAGCGCGCTCAGCGACGAGCGCAATAGCGCTCGCGTAGTGATGACAGGCTCCGCGATATCCGGGACAACTCTAACCTCATCACCGGATTTAGCTGCGCTCATCCGGGCTACTCGCCTTTGCGGACGAAGCTACACCTCTCACAGATTAGGATCGCCATGAACGGAAATCGATATTACGGGGTTCGCGTCGAGGGCGCGAAATACGGCGTGGGTTTTGGCTCGGCGCTCGCCATCGCGATCTCCTATACCAACAACCACTCGATCCTGTGGGCGATCATCCACGGCATCCTGGGCTGGCTCTACGTGATCTATTTCGCGCTGTTCAAGTGATCCGGCTTGCAGCAAGCAGCGAGTAGCCCGGATCAGCGAAACGACATCCGGGACCACTCTAACATCGCACCGGATTTCGCTTCGCTCATCCAGGCTACCCGTGCTGCTAGACCTCATCCCTGAGGAGCCGCGAAGCGGCGTCTCGAAGGATGAATGGCACCAGCGGGGCCTCATGGTTCTCCCGGCGATGCAAAGCATCGTCCGGAGACGGCGCTAAAGCGCCTCCTCACCATGAGGGTTCGCTGCTTCGTTTCGCTCAGGCCGCCTTCGCGGTCTTTTCCGGCGGCGCGGTTTCCATCGCGCGCATGTAGAGATCGAGCAGGCTTTCGCGCTCGTCGCGCTCGTCCTGGTCCTGCTTTCTCAGCTTGATGATCTCCTTGAGGATCTTCACATCGAACCCCTCGCCCTTGGCCTCCGAAAACACTTCCTTCTTCTGCTCGTTCAGTTCAGCCAATTCGGTGTCGATGTTCTCGATCCGCTCGACGAAAGAACGAATCCGGCCGCCGGGAATGGTGACGTCAGACATGGTGCCTCCCTGTTTAATGAGGTCGTGAAAATGCCCGCAAACAAATAACCAATGTGTTAACCTCGGCAGGTTCCCGCCCCGGCAACTCAGATAATCCCCAGAACAATCTCATGAACGTGATTTCAATTCAGTCGCAGGTTGCCTACGGCCATGTCGGCAACAGCGCCGCGGTCTTTCCGATGCAGATGCATGGGATTGACGTGGTGGCGGTGCCGACCACGCTGCTCAGCAACCGGCCTGGCTACCCGACCATCCGCGGCCGGGTGCTCGATTCAGAGCTAGTTGCCGATCTCCTGCGCGGGATCGAGGAGCGCGGCGCGGTCGATACGGCGCAAATGATCCTGTCGGGCTATCTCGGCTCGGCTGACAACGCCGCCGTGGTCGCGGAGTTTGTCGCGCGCGCCAAGGCCAAAAATCCCGCGCTGTTCTACTGCTGCGACCCCGTGCTCGGGGATCGCGACCGCGGCCTGTTCGTCCATGTCGACATCCCGCCGCTGGTGCGCGACCTTTTGTGCCCGCTTGCCGATATCATCACGCCCAATCATTTCGAGTTCGAATGGCTGTCCGGGGCCAAAGCTGCGACGATCGATCAGGTGCTTAAGGCGGCACGCGCGTTCATGGGGCGCGGGACGGTCGTCGTCACCAGCGCCGAGCTTGCCGACACACCACAGGGCGAGATCGAAACGCTCGCCGTCGAACGCGCACAGGCGTGGCGCGTGCGCACGCCAAAACTGCCCATCAGCCCGAACGGCACCGGCGATCTGTTCGCCGCACTACTGGTCGCCGCGCGTATCAGCGGCGCCAACACGCCGGATGCGCTTGTTCATGCCGCATCCGCCATCTTCGCCGTACTGGAACGCACCGCAGCCAGCGGCACCGAGGAAATGCGCATCGTCGAGAGCGCGGAGCAACTGGTCCATCCGACGCGCCGGTTTGACGCGATCGCCATCAGTAGATCATAGCAAGTAGCCTGGATGAAGCGCAGCGCAATCCGGGATCACTCTAACACCGCCCCCGGATTTCGCCTCGCTCCATCCGGGCTACTAGCTTTACTGGAGAGAAAAAATGAGCCGTTTCTGGAGCAGCTTGACGCACGGCCTGAGCCCCTATGTGCCAGGCGAACAGCCCCGCATGGCGGAGTTGGTCAAGCTCAACACCAATGAAAGTCCATTTGGTCCTTCCCCACGCGCGCTGGAAGCGATCCGGGGCGAGGCGACCGACACGCTGCGTCTATATCCGGATCCGCAGGCGTCAGCGCTGCGGGCTGCCTTGGCCAGCTACCACCAGGTACGGTCAGAACAAGTGTTCGTTGGCAATGGCTCGGATGAGGTGCTGGCGCACGCCTTCGCCGCTCTGCTGAAGCATGATGCGCCGTTGCTCTTCCCTGACATCACCTATAGTTTCTATCCGGTCTATTGCCGCCTGTTCGGCATCGCCTACGAGACCGTCCCGCTCGATCAGGCCATGCAAATCCGCGTTGCCGATTATCGCCGGCCGGCCGGCGCGCTCGTCATACCCAATCCGAATGCGCCAACGGGGGTTGCGCTGTCACAGGCTGAGATCGTTTCTCTGTTGGAGGAACATCCCGACGCTCCCGTGGTGATCGACGAGGCCTATGTCGATTTCGGCGCCGAGACCGCAATTCCGCTGGTCGCTTCCCACCCGAACCTTTTGGTCGTTCAAACAATGTCCAAGTCCCGGGCCCTGGCCGGCTTGAGGGTTGGCTACGCGATCGGCCACGCCGACCTGATCGAGGCGCTCACCCGGGTGAAGGACAGCTTCAACTCCTATCCACTTGGCCGGCCCGCCCAGGCCGGCGCTATCGCCTCTTTGGAGGACGAAGCCTATTTTCAACAGAGCCGCGCGCGCGTGATCGAAGGCCGGGAGCGGCTAGGCCGCGGTCTGGTCGGGCTCGGCTTCGAGGTGCTGCCGTCCTCCGCCAACTTCGTCTTCGCGCGTCATCCGGCGCACGCGGGTGCGGCGCTGGCTACCGCGCTGCGCCAACGCGCGGTGATCGTCCGTCATTTTCCCGCCCATCGCATCTCGGACTATCTGCGGATAAGTGTGGGCACAGACGGGCAAATTGACCGGCTGTTGTCGGCCCTATCGGACATCCTGGGCAGCCCGTAGAGCGAATTAGTTTTACTGCGTCATGATTTTTCTGCGCGTGCGTGATGCTGCGACGGCGCCGCAACA
>NZ_LLXX01000198.1:36140-39176 GCF_001440405.1 Bradyrhizobium valentinum | reverse complement strand
GATCCCCGGGCCGAGCCTCTCCAGCGTGATCGGCCCCTCGCCTGCCGCCGCGGCGACCGCCGCGAATGCAGCGACCGCGCCGACGGCCAACGTCCCGGCCGGCCCGCTGCCGCGCGGTATCGGCGAAAAGGAAATCCGCTTCGGCATCGCAGCCCCCTTCTCCGGCTCCGCCAGGGAGCTCGGCCGCCAGATGAAGCTCGGCATCGAGACCGCCTTCAACCGGATCAACGATGCCGGCGGCGTCGACGGGCGGATGCTCAAACTGCACGCCGCCGACGACGGCTACGAGCCTTCGCGCACCGCGGAAGCGATGAAGCAGCTCTATGAAAAGGACCAGGTGTTCGGCATCGTCGGCAATGTCGGCACGCCGACCGCGGCGGTGGCGGTCCCCTATGCGCTCGAACGCCGGATGCTGTTCTTCGGGGCCTTCACCGGCGCCAACATCCTGCGCAACGATCCGCCGGATCGCTACGTGTTCAACTACCGCGCCAGCTATGCCGAGGAAACCGACGCCGTCGTTCGTTACCTCGTCAAGATACGGAGGCTGCAGCCCCGGCAAATCGCGGTCTTTGCGCAACAGGATTCGTACGGTGACGCCGGATTTGCAGGGGTCGCAAAAGCGTTCCGCTCCATGGGCGTGAACGACGGCGCCATCGTCCGGCTCAACTATTCGCGAAACACCGTCGACGTGGACGATGCGATCAACCAGTTGAAGCTTGCGAAGCCGCCGATCAAGGCCGTCGTCATGGTCGCCACCTACCGGGCCGCGGCGAGGTTCATCGAGAAGACGCGCGACCTCTATCCCGGAATGATCTACTCCAACGTTTCGTTCGTCGGCTCCACTGCGCTTGCCGAGGAATTGAAGCTGCTGGGACCGCGTTACACCAACGGGGTGATCGTGACGCAGGTGGTGCCGGCAGTGTCGGGCTATTCGTCGGCCGTGCTCGAATACAAGAACGCGCTCGCCAAATATTTTCCCGGCGAGGCGCCCGACTACGTGTCGCTCGAGGGCTATGTCGCCGCCAACGTCCTGATTCAGGGCATCAAGCGGGCCGGGCCTCAGCTCGATACCGAGAAGCTGATCGATACCCTGGAGACGATGCGTAATCTCGACCTCGGTCTCGGGACCTCGCTCGGGTTCGGCCGCTCCGAGCATCAGGCCTCGCACAAGATCTGGGGCACAGCGCTCGATGAAAGCGGACGCTATCAGGCGATCGATCTCGAATGATCAGGAAGCCGCGATCCCGGTGATCGCGGCTTCATCGCGCCTGAAGCCTGCGGTCAGCGCTTTTCGATCACCAGGCTTTGGATCGCGCGGCCAAAATAGCCGCGCTCATCGGCGAGCCGCGCCATGGCGAGCCCCGCGCCGTCAGGACCGATCCAGGATTCGGCATCAAGCAATATCCACTCACCAATCGGCTCGCGCGAAAAATTCACGGTCAGATCGGCGTTGAGAAAGGTCCAGGCGCGAAAATCCAGCACGGCCGAGGTGCCGTTGCAGAAATCCGCCGCCGCCATCGCCCGCATCGCCTGCGATACCGGCGATCCCCACACGATCGGCCGGTCGACGCGGTACCAGATCGCACCGGGCCCGGGCGAGCCGAACCGGCCGCGGGCGGCGCGCAGCGACATGCCTGATACGAACGGACTGGACGAAAAATCCGCCGGCTCGACGCGCGATTGATCCGGCCCCGGAAGCTCGACCGGCAGTATCCCGGTCTCGGGCGGTAATTCGTGCGCCTGCACCTTGATCTTCAGCACGGTCGCACCGACCACCACAACTCCGCTCGCGAGCAGCCTGACGGCGCAGAGCTGGATCTTGCGCCCCTCGCGCAAGACTTCGCTCTCGATCGTCAGCGGCGCCACCGGCACGGGGCGCATCAAGTCGACGGTCGCGCGGGCGACCCGCATCGCGACCGGCGTCGGAATCCGCTCCGCCGCCCACACCACCAGCGCCGCCGGCGGCGAACCGTGCTGCATGCTCGGGTCCCATGGCCCCGCAGCAAAGCGGCTGGTGACGACATCGTTGCCGTCAACGCGAAAGATGGCTTCCATCGGGTGAGAGGTCCTGTCGATCAAGGGAACGGCTTCATGCCTTGTTCGGCGGAACGAGTCGAGGCCGCGGCGGACAGATCGCCCCGCGCCATTCGCAGGAGATGGAGAGCAGGACGGCGCCTCAAATGAACGCCATGCCGCCATTGAGGGCGATGGTCTGTCCGGTCATGTAGCTGTTGCCGAGCACCATCGCGACGGCTTGCGCCACCTCCTCGGCCTGGCCCATGCGGCCGAGCGGGATGTTGCGCGCGAGGTCAGTCCGGCCGCCCATCATGTCGGTCTCAATCAGCGACGGCGCCACTGCATTGACGGTGATGCCTTCCTTGACCAGACGCGCCGCGTAGCCGCGCGTCAGGCCTTCCATGCCGGCCTTGGAGGCGTTGTAGTGCACGCCGATGGCGCCGGCGCCGCGTGCCGCGCCCGAGGAGATATTGACGATCCGACCCCATTTGCGCGCCCGCATCATGGGCAGAACGGCTTGCGTACACAGGAACGCCGACTTGAGATTTACCGCAATGGTACGGTCGAAATCATTTCCGGTGAGGTCATCGACCCCGCGCACGATTGCGAGGCCCGCATTGTTGACGAGAATGTCGATCGGGCCGAGCGCGGCAGCGACCTGTTCGACCAGGCCGGCAACGGCCGCGGCCTGCGAGACGTCGGCCGCCACCGCGATGGCGCGGCCCCCGTCAGCCTTGATCTTGGCGACGACGGCCTCGGCGGCATCCGCCCGCTCGCGATAATTCACCGCGACCGCGGCGCCCGCCTCCGCAAGCACCAGCGCAACGGCCGCCCCGATGCCGCGGGACGCGCCCGTCACCAGCGCAACATGCGCGCTCAAATCATCCTGTCCGACCATGATCGATCCTCCGTCGTGTTCACGACGGGGCGCGCCCCGCAAGACGCATCACAATGCGGGGTCGACCGCCTCGTCATATTCCTTCTTGAACCGCGCGATCAATTCGGCGGCCGGCACGACCT
>NZ_LLXX01000198.1:35849-36013 GCF_001440405.1 Bradyrhizobium valentinum | reverse complement strand
GAGGCGTCGGTACCAAAACTCATCTTGGAGGGATCGGAGATCGGCAGATCGTCGGGATTGAGACCGGCCTTGACGATCGACGGCTTGAGGTAATTTCCGTGCACGCCGGTGAACAGGTTCGAATAGACGATGTCTTCCGCCGACGAGGACGTGATCATCTCCTT
>NZ_LLXX01000198.1:0-35813 GCF_001440405.1 Bradyrhizobium valentinum | reverse complement strand
AGGAGGGCGGAGCCGATATAGGCGAAGTCGGCGCCGAGAATCCGCGCCGCGCGGATCGCGCGGCCGTTGGCGATGGCGCCCGACAGCGCGATCGGTCCGTCGAACCAGGCGCGCGTCTCCTCGACGAAGGCCAGCGGCGAGATCGTGCCGGCATGGCCGCCGGCGCCGGCCGCCACCAGGACCAGGCCGTCGGCGCCCTTCTCGACCGCCTTGCGCGCGAATTTCTGGTTTATCACGTCGTGGAAGACGATGCCGCCCCAGTCGTGCGCTGCCTTGTTGAGATCCTCGCGCGCGCCGAGCGAGGTGATCAGGATCGGCACCTTGTACTTCTCGCAGACCGCAAGGTCGTGATCGAGCCGGTTGTTGGACTTGTGAACGATCTGGTTCACCGCGAACGGCGCCGACGGCCGCTCCGGATGCGCCTTGTCGTAAGCCGCTAGTTCTTCCGTGATCCGCGCGATCCACTCGTCGAGCAGCGAAGCCGGCCGCGCGTTCAGCGCCGGAAACGATCCGACCACGCCGGCCTTGCACTGGGCGATCACGAGATCGGGCACGGAGATGATGAACAGGGGCGATCCGATCACCGGTATCGACAAGCGGCCCTTGAACAGCGCGGGCATGGACATTCGAAGCGATCCTCAATCTGTTTTCGTAAAGCGCGGCACGGTTCGAAAGCGTGATCCCATCGCAGGCCTGGCGCCCACCATTCCAGATCACGCCCTAGAGATGCCGGGCGTCATACCAACAAGGCAATCTTTCCAGTGTCAAGTATTGCGTTTTGGCGCTACTGGCAAAGCGCCCGGGTCACGTAATTTTCGGTCTTGCAGTCGCCCGGCTCGCGCTTGCGGCCGGGCAGGTACACTTTCGGCGAGCATTTCTCGGCCGCGTCGGTGTCGAGGCTCTTGCCTTCCTTGTAGCCCTTGGTCTGGCACAGCCGGTCGGCGCCGGCCTTGCAGTCCGGCGCGCCGTTGGCCGCCACCGTGCAGGCCGCGCGCCCGCTCACCATGATCGAGGGCCTCGCGATATTCGACAGGCTCTGGCCGGCGTCCTTGGTGCGCGCGTTGAAATCGTCGATGGTCTCGCCCGGGCTCTTCAGCGGCAGCAGCAGCGATTTGGATTTCTCGAACAGCTTGCCGATCTCGTTGATCAGGCCCGGATTCTCGTCGCGCGGTGGCGGGGACGGCTCGATCTGCTGCGGCTCGGGCTGCACCGGTTGCTGGGCCGGCGACTGCACGCCGAGCGTAGGCTGGGGCCAGCCGGCTTCGGCAGAGACCGCCAGCATGGACGCAACGAGGCCCGCGGTCGCAAGTTGCGTCCCGAACAGTTTGAGCAGGAGGCCGGTTCGATCGGACATCACGCGAACGTAGCCTGAAGCCGGGATGCCGGCAAAGCGCTAGACCAGCTTGAACGCGATGTAGAAGCCGAGCACCAGGACAATGGCACCGATAGCAACCCACATCCCGAGCCGCTTCTCAAGTTCCTTGCGGATCGGGTCGCCGTAGCGATTGAGCAGGACCGCGACCACAAAGAACCGCCCCCCACGCGCCACGATCGAGCACAGGATGAACAGCCAGATATTGTAGCCGGCGAAACCCGAGGTGATGGTCACGAGCTTGTAGGGGATCGGCGTCAGGCCCTTCACGAGTATGATCACTGCGCCCCATTCGGCATAGGAGGCCCGGAAGGTCTCGACCTTGTCACTGAGCCCGTAGATGGTGATCAGCCAGTGCCCGATCGAATCGTAGAGCAGCGCGCCGATCGCGTATCCGACCACGCCGCCGGCAACCGACGCGACCGTACAGACGGTCGCGAACCACCATGCCTTCTTCGGCCGCGCCAGCGACATCGGCAGCAGCATGATATCGGGCGGGATCGGAAAGAACGAGCTTTCCGCAAAGGAGACGGCCGCCATGATCCAAAGCGCATAAGGCTTGTCGGCGGCGTCGATACACCAGTCGTAGGTCCGTTTCAGCATGCGCGCATCAACCATCCTGCGGCGGATTTGTCCATGCCGGAAAAGAACGGAATTCGAGAGGAATTAGTGCCGTTTACGCAAGGAGCGGCCTTCCAGCGCGACAATTCGCCGCCGGACTGCAGGGGACGCCGTCGCCTTGGGTAGTGTTTTGGGCAGCGCCTTGGGCGCCGCCGTGCTCGCAAGGGCTTTGGACATTTTGACGGCCGACTTCGGCAGCTTCTCGGCGATGCCGAGCAAATCCTCACGCCGTTCCATTTCGCGCCAGACGTCCTCGGGCCTCACGCCCGCCGCCGCCCAGAGAACGGTCAGGTTGTAGAGCAGATCGGCGCTCTCGCGGACCACCGCCTCGGTCTTGCCGTTGACGGCGTCGATCACGACTTCGATGGCTTCCTCAGCGAGCTTCTTGGCCATCTTGGAGGGGCCACGCTGAAACAGCCGGGCCGTGCGCGACGTTGCCGGATCGAGATCCCTGGCCGCGATGACAGCCTGATAAAGCCGTTCGAGCGAATCACTCATCGTTCCAACCTAATGCAAAGCCATGGCAAGCGTGTTAACGGCCGACCCTGCAAACGCAAAAAAATCCACCGGCCGGAGCGGCCGGTGGATTCATCTTTAACGGTTGCGATTTTAGCGATCGCGTTTACCAGCCGCCATAGTAGGGGCCACCACCGTAATAATAAGCGCGGGGCCGGTGATAATACGGGCTACCGTAATAGGCTGGTCCGCCGCCATAGTAGCCGTAGTGGCGGTCATAGTAATAGTCGCGGCGGTTCTGGGTGGCCGCGATCGCGAGCCCGGTGCCGACGATGCCTGCAAAGGCCGCTGCGGCCGCGGCGCCGCCGCCACCTCGATAGTACCTGCGGCGCGCGCTGATATCGGTCGCGTCGCTGGTCCCGGTCGAAGCCGTGACGCCCTTGCCTGACGTCGCGGAGCCGGCAAAGGCCTTCGACGGTTCAACCGCCGTCAGTGCCACCGCTACGACCGTTGCCACCGCGCCGGCGCGGCCGATCGATGAAAACACACCCTTTCGCGCAAACATCTCGACATCCTCCGTGGGAGCTGGCCTGACAGGCCTCGGATAGCTAACCACCGAGCGGATACTAGGTTCTCGAATCCGAACGGCGGCTGAACGATCCCTGGCAAAATCGTGGCAGTCATCGGCGGTTCAGGTTAGATGCTGCACAATGGCTCGCCCAAGGGCGAGAAATGCCGTTGGCGATGTCACGAAACAGACATCACCGGCGCGGCAACTTGTCCCACCTCATGCTGATGTAATCTCGATGCGTGCTATCAGGACCAGCGCCATCCGCTCTTACCTGAGCGTTCTCCTGGCTTTCATTGCCGGCCTGTGCGCCATTGCGGGCTTCACGGCGAATAACGTGTTGGCCGCGGACGACCCCCGGCCACCGCTCGCGATCCAGTTTTCGCTCGACCGTCCGATCGATGCCGCGGCGGCGCCGTTTGTGATGGCCGCAGCCGGCGGCCTGTTCAGCGCGGAAGCGCTCGCGGTCACAACCAACATCGCCAGCGGATCCTCCGACGCGATTGCGCGCGTCGCGGCAGGCACCAGCGATTTCGCCCTCGTCGATATCAATGCCTTGATGCGGTTTCGCGACAAGGACAAGCAGGGCGGCCCCAGGATCAAGGCGGTGTTCGTGCTGTTCAACAGGGCGCCCTATACCATCATCGCCCGGAAGAGCCGCGGCGTCCGCTTGCTGTCGGACATCGAGGGCAAAAATCTCGGCGCCGCCGAAGGAGACCTGTCGATCCGGCTGTGGCCCGCGGTGGCCAAGCAGAACGGCATCAACATCAAGAGCGTGAAGCAGAGCAGCATCAGCGCCGCGGTGCGCGAGCCGATGCTGTCGGCAGGCCAGATCGATGCCGTGACCGGATTCTCCTATCTCTCGGCAATCAATTTGAGGGATCGCGGCGTGCCTGCCGACGATCTGGCGGTGCTGAAATTCGCCGACTATGGCTGCGAGGCCTACGGTTTCGCTGTTATCGCCAATCCGGCGCTGGCGGCCGCCAAGCCCGAGGCGGTGAAGGGGTTCGTGCGCGCCGTGATCGGCGGCCTGCATCTTACGATCAAGGACCCTGCAGGCGCCGCGGCCGAGGTCACCAACCGCATGGACGGCGGCTCGAAGGACCTCGAACTCGAACGCCTGCAAAGCATCCTGCGCGACAACATCCTGACCAGCGAGGTGAAGCGCAACGGCATCGGCGCTATCGATCCGGCGCGTTTCGAGCGCTCGATCGATCAGATCGCGGAAGATTTCAAGTTTCAGAAGCGACCGCAGCCTTCCGACATTTTCGACGACCAGTTCCTGCCGCCGCTGAACGGCCGATTGAGCAACTAGCGAGCGCTTGCTTCTTCCGCCGGTGCCCGCGGCTTACCCCTCTCCCCAACCCTCCCCCGCAAGGCCCCGCAAGGGGGGAGGGAGCCTGATGAGCGTGCTCACCTCACTTCGCGCGGCGCGTGCTGCTGAGCATCGTTGGCATTGTCAGAGGGGCACTGGCGGATGGGCTCCTTCCCCCCTTGCAGGCCCCTTGCGGGGGAGGGTTGGGGAGAGGGGCGCCGCTTGCTCAATTGCCTGACGTATGCACCCACCTCACTAGTGTCCTCAGTGATCCCTGCTTACAATGGCAAATTGAATCGTCTTGCGAGTCCTCACCTAATGTCCATGCTGCGCCTTTACACCCGCGTCCTCGAGCTGCTCGGCAAGGAGGCGCGGCTGGGCTGGATTCTCGCCGTCGCCAACCTGCTGCTGGCCGGCGCGCAATTCGCCGAGCCGGTGCTGTTCGGCAAGATCGTCGACGTGCTCTCGGGCAAGCCGCAGGCCGGACCGCTGGCGACGAACTCGGCCTGGCCGCTGCTGGCGGCCTGGGCGGCGTTCGGCCTGTTCACCATCGGCTGCAGCGCCATTGTCGCGCTCCACGCCGACAAGCTGGCGCACCGCCAGCGTCAGGTGGTGCTGACGGATTATTTCGAACACATCATGCAGCTGCCGCTGACCTTCCACACCGGCACCCATTCCGGCCGATTGATGAAGGTGATGCTGAACGGCACTGATTCGCTGTGGCGGCTCTGGCTCGCCTTCTTCCGCGAGCACTTTGCCGCCATCCTGTCGCTGGTGGTGCTGCTGCCGCTGGCGCTCTACATCAACTGGCGGCTGGCGATCCTGTTGTTCGTGCTGTGCGTGGTGTTCACGGTGCTGACCACGCTGGTGGTGCGCAAGACCTACGGCATGCAGAGCGAGGTTGAGGCGCAGTACAGCGATCTGTCGGCGCGCGCCTCCGACGCGCTCGGCAATGTCGCGCTGGTGCAGAGCTTCGTGCGGATCGACGCGGAAGTTCAGGGCCTGCGCTTCGTCGCCGACAAGCTGCTCGCCGCCCAGATGCCGGTATTGGGCTGGTGGGCGCTGGTCACCGTCATCACCCGCGCATCCACCACCATCACCGTGCTCGCGATCTTTACCGTCGGCATCTACCTGCACGCACAGGGACAGACGACGGTCGGCGAGATCGTGATGTTCGTGAGCTTCGCGACCATGCTGATCCAGAAGCTCGAGCAGGTGGTGAGCTTCATCAACAGCGTGTTCATGGAGGCGCCAAGACTGCAGGAATTCTTCGACGTGCTGGACGCTGTACCCGCGGTGCGCGACCGGCCCGGTGCTGTTGACACCGGACGGCTTTCCGGGCTCATCGAATTCCACGACGTCTCGTTTTCCTATGACGGCAAACGGCCCGCGGTCGAAGACGTTTCGTTTACCGCCCTGCCCGGCCAGACCATCGCCCTGGTCGGCCCGACCGGCGCCGGCAAGTCGACGGCTATCGCGCTGTTGCATCGCGCCTTCGATCCGCAGTCCGGCATCATCAAGATCGACGGCATGGATATACGTGCCTTGAAGCTGACCGCGTTGCGGCGGAACATCGGCGTGGTGTTCCAGGAAGCGCTGCTGTTCAACCGCTCGCTCGCGGACAATCTGCGGGTCGGCAAGCCGGACGCCACAGAGGAGGAAATGCGCATCGCCGCAAGCCGTGCGCAGGCGCTGGAATTCATCGAGCGCAGCGAAAAGAAATTCGAAACCCATGCCGGCGAGCGCGGTCGCATGCTGTCCGGCGGCGAGCGGCAACGGCTGTCGATCGCACGGGCACTGTTGAAAGACCCGCCGATCCTGATCCTCGACGAAGCGACCAGCGCGCTCGACGCCGTCACCGAGGCCAAGGTCAACGCCGCCCTCGACGAGGTGATGAAGGGCCGCACCACGTTTGTGATCGCGCACCGGCTTTCGACTATCCGCAACGCCACCCGCATCCTGATGTTCGACAATGGCCGCGTGATCGAAAGCGGAACTTTCGATGAACTGGTGGCCAAGGGCGGACGCTTTGCGGAACTCGCGAAGGCCCAATTCATGGTGCAGGAGAGCGCGCGGCCCAGTATTGAGGCCCGATAGAACGCTGTTAACGTTCAACTATCGTCGAAATTGCGCCTATTTCATCCACGATTTAGTGGCCGAGCCTCTGTTCTGAATCGCCAAGCCGGTATAGGTTTGCGCACTGCGCGCAACGCGACGGCGCCGGACACGCTTGAAACCCGAACGCTAGATCTAGAGGACCTCCTTCTCGAAGGCGGGTCGCAAAGGACCGGAACGGAAAAGTGCATTTTCTTCGCCCGCTGCTTCGCCATCCGTCAGTGAACTGGATCCTCCTTGTAGCGGCGCTTGTCGTCGTGACGCCGCGCGTCGTGCACGCCGAAGCGCTGCTGGTCGTCGAAGCCGATACCGGCAAGGTCCTGCAGGCCGACAACGCCACCATGCCTTGGTATCCCGCCTCGGTGACCAAGATCATGACTGCCTACGTCACGCTGAAGGCCGTGAAGGAAGGACGACTGTCGCTTGACACGCTCTTGACGGTGTCGCCGGTCGCAGCCTCGGAGTCGCCGTCCAAGATGGGTTTTCCTCCGGGCACCCAAGTTACCGTCGATAACGCGCTCAAGATGATGATGGTAAAGTCGGCCAACGACATGGCCGTGGTGCTCGCCGAAGGCGTCGGCGGATCGGTCGACGGTTTCTCGGCCATGATGAACCAGACCGCGCTGAAGCTCGGCATGACGCAGACGAGCTACGTCAATCCTAACGGCCTACCGGCGGACGGACAGGTCACCTCGGCGCGCGATCTCGCGATGCTGGCGCGCGCCGTCATTCGCGACCTGCCGGAATACGAATACTTCATGCACATTCCCTCGATCCGCTATGGGCGTAGGGTGACGCAGAATTTCAACAAGCTAATCGGGCGCTATCCCGGCGCCGACGGTTTCAAGACCGGCTTCATCTGCGCTTCCGGCTACAATCTGGTCGCCTCCGCGACGCGCAACGGCAAGCGGCTGATCGCCGTCGTGCTCGGCGCATCGTCGGGTCATGCGCGCGCCGTTCGCGCAGCGCAATTGCTGGAACGCGGCTTCGGCGGCAATGGGCTGGGCTGGCTGAAGCCCGCGCTCGGCACCGTCGACAATCTGGTTCCGATCGATGCATCGCCGCCGAACCTGCGCGACGAAATGTGCAACGGCAAACGCAAGCGTCCCGCCACCGACGAGGACGCCGACGTCGTCGCCACCAACGGCAGCGCTTCGACCGGCGAGACCGCGGTGACCTTCTTTACGGCGGGGCTGCAGCACCCGATCAAACCTGCGGATCTGCTGGCTGCCGCGGCAGAGCCGTCCGAGCCTGTTCCGGTCTATACCGGTCCCACCAAGACCGGCGCCGCGTTGATCGCGGCCGTTGCGGCGGAGGCCGAGAAGCAGGCCTCTGCAAAGCGCGGCAAGAAATCGAAGATTGCCGCGAAGAAGCCCGACGCCGCGGCGGCGCCCAAGGCTGAAGCCAACGCAAAGCCGGCAGCCAAGCCCGCTGCGGTCAGGCATGCGGACGCCAAGCCGGACGCTGCCGCCAAGCCGGCCGCCTCGGCCGAAAAAAAGCCGGCCGCTGCGGCCGAACGAAAGCCAGCCACCAAGCCCGCAGCCGCCCAACCCGCAGCCGCCAAGCCCGCGGCCGTCGGAGACAAGCCCGCACCGAAGCCGGCCAAGCCGAAGGCCGCTGCTAAACCCAAGGGCGAAACCAAGCCGGCTGGTTAACGGCCCACGAAGCCGCATAATTTGGCAGTTTTCCTGCCATTCGGCCGAACTATTCCAGATCGCCGAAGGCGTCGATAACGCGCAGCCGCTTGCCATCGGCGGCGGCATTCACAATACTGCCCAAAACACAAGGCGTGCCCGGCCAAGAAACAGGACCATAGCGTTTTCGAGCGAAGTGGGCACCGGTTCGCATGAAGAAAACGCGTCAAAACAAAAATTAGAGCACGGGTCTGATGCAATCAGAGCCGGGCTTGGAACCAGAGGGGAAATACCATGGAGCGGATCTGGCTCAAGCAATATCCGGCCGGCGTGCCAGCCGATATCGACGTCACCCAATACTCGTCGCTGGTCGAGCTATTGGAAGAAAGCTTTGCGAAGTTCGCCGACCGCAAGGCGTTCATCTGCATGGACAAGTCGATCAGCTACCGCGACCTGGATGAGATGTCGGCCGCGCTTGGCGCCTATCTGCAGAGCAAGGGCCTGCAAAAGGGCGCCCGCGTCGCGCTGATGATGCCGAACGTGCTGCAATATCCGGTCTCGACCGCCGCCGTGCTGCGCGCCGGCTACGCCGTGGTGAACGTCAACCCGCTCTACACCCCGCGCGAGCTCGAGCATCAGCTCAAGGATTCCGGCGCCGAGGCGATCATCGTTCTGGAGAATTTCGCCACCACGGTTCAGCAGGTGATCGCGAGGACTTCCGTGAAGCACGTGATCGTCGGCAGCATGGGCGACCTGCTCGGCTTCAAGGGCGTGATCGTCAACCTTGTCGTACGCAAGGTGAAGAAGATGGTTCCGGCCTGGTCGCTCCCGGGCTCGGTCTCGTTCAACGAGGCGCTTGCCGCCGGCCGCGGCATGAAGCTCAACAAGCCGCAGCTTGCCCGCGATGACGTCGCCTTCCTGCAATATACTGGCGGCACCACCGGCGTCTCCAAAGGCGCGACGCTGCAGCACAAGAACATCCTCGCCAACGTGCTGCAGAACGACGCCTGGCTACAGCCGGCGCTGAAGAAGCCGCCGCATGTCGACCAGCTCTTCATCGTCTGCGCGCTGCCGCTCTATCACATCTTCGCGTTGACGGCGTGCTTCCTGATGGCGGTGCGGGCCGGCGGCGTCAACCTCCTGATCCCGAATCCGCGCGACATACCGGGCTTCATCAAGGAATTGATGAAGTACCAGGTCAACAGCTTCCCGGCGGTCAACACGCTCTACAATGCCCTGCTCAACGCACCCGGCTTCGACAAGGTCGACTTCTCCAAGCTGAAGACCTCCTTTGGCGGCGGCATGGCCACCCAGAAGCCGGTCGCCGAGAAATGGCTGAAGGTCACCGGTTGCGCGCTGTCGGAGGGCTATGGCCTGTCCGAGACCTCGCCGGTGCTGACCTGCAACCCCGCCGACACCGACCAGTTCTCCGGCTCGATCGGCATTCCCGTGCCCTCGACCTACATCTCGATCCGCGACGACGACGGCAAGGAAGTGCCGCTCGGCGAGCCCGGCGAGATCTGCGCCAAGGGACCTCAGGTGATGGCCGGCTATTGGAACCGCCCGGAAGAGACTGCGAACGTCATGACCGCGGACGGCTTCTTCCGCACCGGCGACATCGGCGTGATGGACGAGCGCGGCTACACCAAGATCGTCGACCGCAAGAAGGACATGATCCTGGTCTCGGGCTTCAACGTCTATCCGAACGAGATCGAGGAAGTGATCGCAGGCCATCCGGGCGTGCTGGAATGCGCCGTGATCGGCGTCGCGGACTCGAAATCGGGCGAGGCGGTGAAGGCGTTCATCGTCAAGAAGGATCCGAACCTTTCGGCCGACGACGTCATCAAGTTCTGCGGCACGCAGCTCACCGCCTACAAGGTCCCCAAGCAGATCGAGTTCAGGACCGATCTGCCCAAGACCAATGTCGGCAAGATCCTGCGTCGCGAACTGCGCGACGAGAAAAAGGCCGCGGCTTAAGGGGCGAACGAGCGCTCGCGCATGGTTGAAGCTTCCATCACGCCGGCCGACATCCTGGCGTTCTGGCGTGATGCCGGCCCCGAACGCTGGTACATGCGCGACGACGCGTTCGACGCTGAGGTGCATCGGCGCTTCCTCCGGCTGTGGCAGAGCGCGGCAGCGGGTGAATTATCGTCATGGGAAGGAAGCGATGACGGCGCGCTGGCGCTCGTCATCGTGCTCGACCAGTTTCCCCGCAACATGTTCCGCGGCGACATCAGGACCTATGCCAGCGACCGCCCCGCGCGCGAGGTGGCGCACCGCGCCGTCGATCGCGGCGTGGACGCGCGGATCGATCCCGCCTTGCGTGAATTCCTCTATCTGCCTTTCATGCATTCGGAGCACCTGTCCGACCAGTTGCGCTGCATCGAGCTGTCGCGCGCGGCCGGCCATACCGAAAGCCTGAAATGGGCCGAACACCACGCCGACATCATCCGCCGCTTCGGCCGCTTCCCTCATCGCAACCGCCTCTTGGGCCGCGCCACCACGCCCGAGGAGCAGGCCTTCCTGGACGAAGGGGGCTTTTCGCCGTGATGACGCAAGCGTGAACGGCCTCAGCCGTTGCCGTTTCGCTGGCCCTGAATATTGTGCCGGTCACCCGCCCGGTCTGGAGCGGCCGCTCCAGATCCTTGCTTTGACGCGTTTTCTTCACGCGAACCGGTATCCACTTCGCTCGAAAACGCTATAAGACACACACCGCTCAGTGAGGGAGAATTGACGATGACGATCCAAGTTGGCGACAAGCTGCCGGAAGCCAAATTTCGCGTGATGACGGCGGAGGGGCCGCAGGTCAAAACCACCGATGATATTTTCAAGGGCAAGAAGGTCGCGCTGTTCGCGGTGCCCGGCGCCTATACCGGCACCTGCCACAAGATGCACCTGCCGAGCATCTTCCTCAACGCCTATGCCATCAAGGACAAGGGCGTGAACACCATTGCCATCGTCTCCGTCAACGACGCCTTCGTCATGAACGCCTGGAAGCGCGACACCGACCAGCGCGACGAGGCCGTGTTCCTCGCCGACGGCAATGCCGACTTCACCAAAGCGATCGGCATGGAGCTCGACGCCTCCGGCAACGGCCTCGGCATCCGCTCCAAGCGCTATTCGATGCTGGTGGACGATGGCGTCGTGAAGAAGCTCAATCTCGAGCCCGCGCCAGGCAAGGTCGAGGTATCAGGCGGCGATACGCTGCTGGGGCAGCTTTGAGAGGCCGTCATTGCGAGGAGCTCGCAATGACGATCATTGACGTTCGCCCACACAAAAGCTGTCGTCGCCCGGCTTGACCGGGCGATCCAGTACGCCGCGGCTTCTCGTTTCTATCACTGATGTCTCTGGGTTACTGGGTCACCCGCCTTCGCGGGTGACGACACCATTGGCCATTGCGGCACCGGGTAGGATGGGTAGAGCGCAATCCTACTTCCCCACCCTCTCCTGTAATCGCGCCATTGCGATGCCGTCGCGCGCGAGCTGATCGGCGCGTTCGTTTTCGGCGTGGCCGGCGTGGCCCCTGATCCAGTGCCAGCGCACCTGGTGCGGCTTCAGCGCGGCGTCGAGGCGCTGCCAGAGATCGACGTTCTTGACCGGCTTCTTGTCCGAGGTGCGCCAGCCGTTCCGCTTCCAGCCGTGGATCCAGCCGGTGATGCCCTGGCGCACATACTGGCTATCGGTGGTGAGATCGACCACGCACGGCTTCTTCAGCGCTTCGAGCGCCGAGATCGCCGCCATCAGCTCCATGCGGTTGTTGGTGGTGTGCGTCTCGCCGCCCTTCAATTCCTTTTCCTTGTCGCCGAATTTCAGGATGGCGCCCCAGCCGCCGGGCCCGGGATTGCCCGAGCAGGCGCCGTCGGTGAAAACCGTCACGTGAGGCAATTCGCTCAAGCGGCAAATCCGGGCTGGGTCAGGCCGTAATCGCGCACGCTGGAAACACTCTGGTGGAAGCGCAGCTTGCGGACGTATTCGAGCGGGTCCTTCGGCTTCACCAGCGCGCCCGGCGGCACGTTGAGAAAATCGACCAGCCGCGTCAGCAAAAAGCGCAGCGCCGAGCCGCGCGCCAGCAGCGGCAGCGCCTCCTGCTCGGCTTCAGACAATTGCCGCTCGCGGCCGTAAGAATTGAGCAATGCGCGCGCCTTGGTGACGTTGAAGGAATGATCCGGCTCGAAGCACCACGCGTTCAGGCAGATCGCGACGTCGTAGACCAGGATGTCGTTGCAGGAAAACGGGAAGTCGATCAGGCCGGACAGCTTGTCGCCGAGGAAGAAGACGTTGTCGGGAAACAGGTCGGCATGGATGACGCCGAGCGGAAGATCTTTCGGCCAGCACGCCTCGAGATGATCGAGCTCGCGCGCGATGAAGTCCTGCAGGCCAGGTGCGACGCTGTCGGCGCGCGGTGCGGCGACATCGAACAGCGGCCGCCAGCCTTCGACCGACAGCGGGTTCTTGCGGAACATCGGAAAGTCGCGGCCGGCCACATGCATCTTCGCCAGCGCCTCGCCAACGCCGGCGCAATGCGCGGCATTGGGCCGCCGCGGCCACATGCCCTCGAGGAAATTGATGATCGCCGCGGGACGCCCGGCCAGTTCGCTGTAGACCTCGCCCTTGCGGTTTCTGGCGGGCTGCGGACAACGCACGCCGCGCTCGGCCAGATGCGCCATCAGCGACAGGAAGTACGGCAGGTCGTCCACTGCCACGCGCTTTTCATAGAGCGTGAGGATGAAGGCGCCCTTGCTGGTATGCAGCAGAAAATTGGAATTCTCGACGCCCTCGGCGATGCCCTTGTAGGAGAGCAACTCGCCGATTTCGTAGCCCTTCAGGAACTCCGCGAGGTCTTCGGCGGCGACGTCGGTGTAAACCGCCATCGCGACTACTCGGCGGCAGCTTCAGGCCGCAGCGAACGCGGCAGCGGGAAGAACTCGTTCTCCTCCGCGGCCGACACCGTCTCCACATGTAATTCGAACCGCTCGGCGAAGGCGCCCATGATTTCCTCGACGATCACTTCCGGCGCGGACGCGCCCGCCGTGATGCCGAGGCTCTTGATGCCCTCGAAGCGCGACCAGTCGAGATCCGAGGCGCGCTGCGCCAGCACCGAGACCGGGCAGCCCTCGCGCTCGGCGACTTCGCGCAGGCGCTGCGAGTTCGACGAGTTCGGCGCGCCGACCACGATCAGCGCATCGACCACCGGCGCCACCTTCTTGACCGCGAGCTGGCGGTTGGTGGTGGCGTAGCAGATGTCTTCCTTGTGCGGCCCGTTGATGTTCGGAAAACGCTCCTTGAGCAGCGCAACGATCTCCGCCGTGTCGTCAATCGACAGCGTCGTCTGCGTCACGAAAGCGAGGTTGTTCGGATCCTTCGGTGCGAAGGTCTTGGCGTCCTCAGCGGTCTCGATCAGCGTCACCGCGCCCGTCGGCAACTGCCCGAGCGTGCCGACTACCTCGGGGTGATGCGAATGCCCGATCAGCAGGATTTCACGGCCGCGTTTGAAGTGGATCGCGGCCTCGCGGTGCACCTTCGTGACCAGCGGGCAGGTGGCGTCCAGCGAAAAGAAATTGCGGGCGCGGGCATCGGCCGGAACCGACTTCGGAACCCCGTGGGCGGAAAACACCACCGGCGCGTTGGTATTGTCGGGGATTTCGGCCAGTTCCTCGACGAAAATCGCGCCCTTGGTCTTCAGGCTGTCGACGACGTAGCGGTTGTGCACGATCTCGTGGCGGACATAGACGGGCGCGCCATAGATGGCGAGCGCCCGCTCGACGGTATCGATGGCCCGCACCACCCCCGCGCAGAAGCCACGGGGGGAACAAAGCACGATTCTAAGGTCTGGTTTGGCTGACATTAGGGGCTATTCCGGGACCGAATCACCCCTCGCCGGCGGGCAGGGAACGGCCAATTCGGATAAGGACTTGGGACTGCTTTCGGCCTCTGTCAAGGCACTTTAGCAGACCATTGCGCCAAAGGGGATGGAAGGCGTATATAGCGCCTTAATTCCCGTCATCACCGATGACCATAGGCTTCGCCTCCGAAAGAGGTGGGCGAGGCACAAAGGAGATTTGCCATGAGCAATGCACCGCTGATGCCCAAGGCGACGGCCGTGTGGCTGGTTGACAATACCGCTCTGACCTTCGACCAGGTGGCCGATTTCACCAAGATGCACCCCCTTGAGGTCCGCGCCATAGCCGACGGCGACGCCGCCCAGGGCATCAAGGGCATGGACCCGATTTCGACCGGGCAATTGACCCGCGACGAGATCGAAAAGGGTGAAAAGGACCCGAACTACCGCCTCAAGCTCGGCGAGAGCAAGGTTGTGCTGCCGCCGGCCGCCAAGAAGAAGGGCCCGCGCTACACCCCGGTGTCGCGCCGCCACGAGCGGCCGAGCGCGATCCTCTGGCTGGTCCGCAACCACCCCGAGCTGAAGGACGCGCAGATCATGCGCCTGGTCGGCACCACCAAGACGACGATCGCGTCAGTCCGCGACCGCACCCACTGGAACGCCTCGACGCTGACCCCGATGGACCCGGTGACGCTCGGCCTCTGCTCGCAGATCGAGCTCGATTTCGAAGTGCAGCGCGCCGCCAAGGAAAAACCGGTCCCCGCCGCCTACGGTGGCGCCACCCTGCTGCCCGCCTCCGAGACCACCAAGAAGGAGCCGGAATTCGAGCCGAGCGAGAGGAAAGAAGACGACCTCAATGTCGATGCCGTGTTCGCCAAGCTGAAGACGATCGGCGGCAAGAAGCAGGACGACGACGAGGAGTAAGGTTATCGGCTACGGCTGATGCCGAACGCGGCGGGGCAACCTGCCGCGTTTTTTGTTGAGCGACGAGGGCTGCGGACCGGCTGACAGCCGCTTCAACCGTACTTCAGCTTCATCCAGAGGATTCCGCCGGCCAGAACGATCGTAACCGCATTCGCAACGATCAGCGGCGCATCACCGGAAAGCAGGCCGTACAACAGCCAGAGCAGGATGCCGAGCACCATGACGAGGAACATTCCAAGCGAAATGTCTTCGGTGGAGCGTGTTCTCCAGACTTTCACGAACTGCGGTGCATAAGCGAGCGTCGTGCACGTTGCGGCGGCAAACCCCAGCAGCTTGATTGCAAGTTGTTCCATGCCGCTGTTATAGCATCGATTCGAAGATGGGTTTACGAAGGATGACCGGGTGAGCCGATACTCCTCATGCCTTCTTCAAGAACTCCATTCGCTTGAGCCGGTGGACGAGCCCTTCAGCTTCAAATCCTTGAATCATTCGCAAGGCGTTCGCTTCTTCCTTCTCCCCTTGTGGGAGAAGGTGGCGCGGACGAAGTCCGTGCCGGATGAGGGGTTTCCATCCGCGGAGAGAACCCCTCACCCGTCGCCGAACTTCGTTCGGCGCCACCCTCTCCCACAAGGGGAGAGGGGGAAGAGACCTCCTCAGCCCAATTCGATCTCGTCGTCGATCTCATGCGAGAGGCTGACGCCGCCGATGGTCAGCACCATCTTCGCCGACAGCTTCTCATGGCCCTTGAGCTTGCCGGCTTCGATGGCGTCGCGCACGGCTTTTTCGATCTCGCGCTGCGAGGTGATGCCGACCTTCTTGAGGAATTTGCGCAGGCTGGCGTTGAAGACATCTTCGTTCATGAGGGCCTCCTGATTATGGCCTGGTCGGATTGTTCAGCATGTGCTCGGCGAGATTGCGCTGGGCGCGATCGGTGCGGGCGTTGGCATTGCCGCGCTGCACGTCGCGGTTCTTGCGGCAATTGACATAATCATTCGAGCCTGCCGCAACGTTGTTGGAGCGGCAAAAAGCGTCGTCGTCCGCGCTGGTGTCGGCCATGGTCGGCTGGCCGCGCTCGAGGCAGCCGGTGAGAAGCGGGGCTGCGAGCAGGAGGGCGATGAAGTGCCTAGCGGGTCCAGACTGCATGAAGGCTCCTGTTTTCCTATCTTGTCATTGCCGGACTTGAGCCGGCAATCCATCGAAAAGATGGCGCTTCTTAAGACGATGGATGCCCGGGTCAAGCCCGGGCATGACGAGGAACCGTCATTCCGGGATGGTGCGCAAGCACCAGACCCGGAATCTCGAGATTCCGGGTTCGATGCTTCGCATCGCCCCGGAACGACAGTGAGTCGCCTACACCCTGCCCTTCAGCGCGTCGCCGATTTCCTCTAACACCTTGGGGTCCTCGATGGTGGCCGGCATGGTCCAGCTCT
Source organism: Bradyrhizobium valentinum (assembly GCF_001440405.1). Classification (GTDB taxonomy): domain Bacteria; phylum Pseudomonadota; class Alphaproteobacteria; order Rhizobiales; family Xanthobacteraceae; genus Bradyrhizobium; species Bradyrhizobium valentinum. Next base: position 19,539 of record NZ_LLXX01000198.1, on the reverse strand, counting down.
CGCCGTCGGCGATCTTCTTGATGGTGCCGCGCAGGATCTTTCCCGAGCGCGTTTTCGGCAATCGCCCGACCGTGATCGCGAGCTTGAAGGCCGCGACGGGGCCGAGCTTGTCGCGCACCAGCGCCACGATTTCCTTTTCGATCTCGGCCGGCGCGCGTGTCACGCCAGCCTTCAGCACCAGGAAGCCGCAGGGCACCTCGCCCTTGATCGCGTCCTTGATGCCGAGCACCGCGCATTCGGCGACATCAGGATGGGAGGCCAGAATTTCCTCCATGCCGCCGGTGGAGAGCCGATGACCGGCGACGTTGATGATGTCGTCGGTGCGGCCCATCACCCAGACATAGCCGTCCTCATCCTTGTAGCCGGCGTCCGAGGTCTTGTAGTAACCGGGAAATTCGGTGAGGTAGGCTTCCTTGAAGCGCGCTTCCTGCTGCCATAGCGTCGGCAGGCAGCCGGGCGGCATCGGCAGCTTGATCACGATCGAGCCCATGGTGCCCGCGGGCACCTGCTTGGATGCCTCATCGACCACGTCGACCTGATAGCCCGGCATCGGTACCGTCGGCGAGCCGTGCTTGACCGGCAGCATGCCCAGCCCCACCGGATTGCCGGCGATGCACCAGCCGGTTTCGGTCTGCCACCAATGATCGATCACGGGCACCTTCAGCTGCGCTTCCGCCCATTCCACCGTCGGCGGATCGGCGCGCTCGCCGGCCAGGAACAGCGTGCGGAAATTCGACAAATCGTATTTGCGGATGAATGCGCCATCGGGATCCTCCTTGCGGATGGCGCGGAAGGCGGTCGGCGCGGTGAACAGCGCAACTGCCTTGTGCTCGGAGATGACGCGCCAGAACGCGCCGGCGTCCGGCGTGCCGATCGGCTTGCCCTCATACATGATCGAGGTGGCGCCATGAATCAGCGGGCCGTAGACGATGTAGCTGTGGCCGACCACCCAGCCGATGTCGGAGCCGCACCACCAGACCTCGCCGGGCTTGACGCCGTAGAGGTTGAACATCGACCATTTCAGCGCGACCAGATGCCCGCCATTGTCGCGCACGACGCCCTTCGGAATACCCGTGGTGCCGGACGTGTAGAGAATATAGAGCGGATCGGTCGCAAGCACCGGCGTGCAGGGCGCGGCCTTGCCGGCTTCGAGCGCCGCGCTGCGGAGCGTTGCCCAGTCGTGATCGCGACCGGCCATGAGTTCGCAAGCGTGCTGCGGTCGCTGCAAGATCACGCAAGCTTGCGGCTTCACGCTTGAAAGCTTGATCGCCTCGTCGAGCAGCGGCTTGTATTGCACGATACGGCCGGGCTCGATGCCGCAGCTCGCCGAAAAGATCAGTTTCGGCTTGGCGTCCTCGATCCGGGTTGCGAGCTCTTTCGCCGCAAAACCGCCGAACACCACCGAATGCACCGCGCCGATCCGCGCGCAGGCCAGCATCGCAAACACGGCTTCCGGCACCAGCGGCATATAGAGGATGACGCGGTCGCCCTTGGCGACGCCGAAATCGGCCATCACTGCGGCGAGCGTCTGCACCTCCTTCAGCATCTCGGCATAAGTAAATTTCGAGATGGAGTTGGTCAGCGGCGAATCGTGGATCAACGCCACCTGGTCCGCACGGCCGCCCGCGACATGGCGATCGAGCGCGTTGTAGCAGGTGTTGACCACGGCGCCGGCGAACCAGCGGCCATACGCGTCCATCGAGGGGTCGAAGATCTTTTTAGCCGGCTCGATCCAGTCGATCTCGCGCGCGGCCTCGGCCCAGAACCCTTCGGGATCGGCCAGCGAACGGGCATGGACCTCGTGATAGCGGCTGTTGTCCTGGATGTTCATGGCGTCGCTTCCCGTGCATTTGTGACCGGCCACCGGCTCTTCTTCCCGTTCCGGGATACGCCCACCTTAATCTGGATCAAGAAAAAAGAAGGGATTTTCTGCCCAGGGGGAGCCTTATCGCGTCCGGTCAACACGGGTCCGGTTGCCGAAATTTAACGATGATGAAAGCGTTTTTGTAGCCTTTCACGAAGCTGACAAGTGCCAGCACCCTTAGGTGGTACAACCGGCTTCATCGACGGACAGTTCACAGGGAATCCCATGCCGCAGTCCCACTTCCTGATAGAAGCATTCGACCTTGAGCAATGGTGTCCCGTTCTGCAGGCGATGCTTCCTGTCGACGATCCGGAAGCGCTCCGCGCAATTCTGGCTGGAGTGGCCGACGACGACCCTGAGCTGGAAAAAACTTACTTTCTGGATGATGAAGAGCTCGCAGCCATCGTAGCGACATTCAATGTGAGCTTCGATGCAGCGCAATTGGATTCCAAAGATCTGGAGATCAGCCTGTTCCGATGGCGGTCATCCGATCGGACGCCATACCTGACCCACACAGGGTACGAACTGCCGCTGCTGCTGGAGGGCCGAAAGAAACTGGCGCGCATGTCGGGTCTGTATCCGCCGATGGCATTCGAGGGCGAGGACCGGTTTGAGCTTTGGGTGACCAAGGGCGTGCTTCACCGCGAGGAAGTCAATGAACCGTTCGATCAGCCGGTTCAGACGTCCCATGGTCAGACTTACCTTGGACAACGGATCGTCTACTACACGCCGAAGGGCGAAGAATGGCGAATCCGGGCGAGCAAACTGATCTGGGACGCCTCAGGCAAATCCGGCGGCTGGAATGAATGCTTCGAACGGCTCGAGGGCATGCTGTTCGGCTATGAAGATTGGCAGAACGATTGGTGGATCACGAGAGGCATAACAGGCGGCGGCTTCGATGGCCTATCATGCTGCTGCATGGTGACCGCGGGCGGTCTGGCATGGATCGAAGCCGCCGGGTTCCGTGCATTGCCGCCCATTGATGGTCCGACGCTGGCCATCATGATGCACGACTGGGAGAACGAAGCTGATCAATACGCCGCCATGCTCGGAGATCCCGAAAGCGTTGCTGTCGCGCGCTTCAACATGCTTGGTCGCGACTTCATGAATTTCTGGACTTCGCAGCGCGGCGGTCCGTGGCACCTGCCGGCCGTGCGGATTGCCGAATTCAATCGCTTCCTCCGAGGATCGGTCGAGATCGTCGCTCGGCGCGACGATGCCGCAACCAATGTTCGAAGTGCCAGACCGTGACCATATCAATTCAAGCGGTCTAGTAGCCCTCGATTCCGTTGATCTTTTGCAGGCGGTCGCGCATCGCCTTTTTCAGATCGTAGTCGGGCCGACTGTATTCCGCATTGCGCCGGGCAAGGTATTCCTGCTGCTCCCGCCGCAGCGTGCGCGCCTGTTGTGGGGTCATCTTTGCGGCGGCCGCCTTGACATAGGCCGCGTGGACTTCGCGATCGAGATCGGCGAGTTCGGGATTGGCGCAGATCGCCTTCTCCACCTTGCGGCGGGCAGTTGCGCAATTGAAGCTCGGCTTGCCGGCAATCGCCTTCAGCACGCCCTGTCGCTCCGCCTCCTGCGCTAGCGCCCGGTGGTTGGCCCTTGCGACGACGTGATCCGGATTCAGCTTGATCGCCGCGGCAAAATCGGCCACCGCCTTGGGCAGATCACCTTTCTTACGCCAGAGTTCACCGCGCGCATTGTGAGCATCGGCGTGCGCGGGATCGAGCCGCAACACGCCGTCATAGTCGGCGATGGCTCGGTCGATCATATCCTTGCGTTCATAGGCGGTGGCGCGCGCGATCAGCGCCTTGATGCGGTCGGCCTTTTCGGTCTTTGCATTGTCGATCAGCGCGCCGCACGTGCTTAGCGTCTTGTCGTCGTCCTGCGCGGTGGCGGCGGCAACGCATGGGGCCGGGTCGATCTTCAGATCCTTGACTGGCTCGGCGCCGGTCGCCGACGCATCATGTGCAAACACGATCCACAGCAGAGAGGCCGCGACCAGGTTGCGGATATCGGGATAGCCTCGCATCAATTGATCCGGAAAGCGCTGTCGATTGCGACGCGATCCTAGCAAGCGACCTGCGTTTTCGACAAGCAACCTGCAAATTTCCCGTTCGCACAAGAACAGATTTTGGCCGAAACGTGACCCGCGGGAAACGTAATTCTCTTCACAGACGGAAGAATACGATCCGTGAGAAAATCTGCTGTGAACCTATTGCAGTTCTCGCGGACTCAACAACCATGACCACATTGACCGACTTCAATCCGCCGCGCGCCATCGCGCAATCCCAAACCGGCTACTTTTACTTCTACATGGCCTTGGCCTGCATGGCCGTCGCCTTTCTCGGCTTCGCGCCAACCTACTGGCTGCCGCTGGCGAAGCGATCGTTCTCGGCCTCGCCGGTCGTTCACTTTCACGGCCTGTTGTTCTTTGCCTGGTCGCTTTACTTCGTATTCCAGAGCTGGCTTGCCGCGTCAGGCAAAGTCGCCCGGCACCGCGCCATCGGCATGATCGGCATCTCGCTGGCAACCGCGATGACGATCTTCGGCTTCCTGGTCGCGGTCAACGCGATGAAGCGCTCGGCGGCGGCGGGACTGACCGACGAGGGAATCGCATTCGCGATTGTTCCGCTCAGCGGAATTCTGTTCTTTGCCGTGGTTTTCGCACTTGCCATTGCGGCCGTCCGCCAGCCGGAAACGCACAAGCGGCTGATGCTGCTCGCCAGCATCTCGCTACTCGACGCCGCAGTCGCGCGCTGGTTTCTCACCTTCCTGGCGCCTCCCGGGCCGCTCGGCCCACCGCCGGTGCCGGTGACCATCCCGCCGGCCATCGTCGCCTATCTTCTGCTAGTGGCCGCCATGGTTTTCGACTGGCGCACGCGCGGCCGGCCGCATCCCGTCTATGTCTACGGCGGCATTGCGCTGATCGCGGTCAAACTTCTGAACTGGCCGATCAGTGTCACGCCGCTCTGGCACTCCTTCGCCGGCGGCATCCTGGCGATGGCGCAGTAGGTTAGCTCGACTTCACCGTAATCCCGCCGTCGACCACCAGTTCGACCCCGGTGACGTAGCGGGATTCGTCGGAGGCCAGAAACAGCGCGGCATTGGCGACATCCCAGGCGTCGCCCATGTGCCCCATCGGCACCTGCGCGTCGCGCGCGCGCCACATCGCCTCGACGTCGCCCGCCGAATAGCTGGCCGCAAGTCCTGCGGAGTGCTCGACCATCGGCGTCTTCATCAGGCCCGGCAGGATGCAGTTGACCCGGACGTGGTCGCGCGCGAACTGCACGGCTGACGTGCGCGTCATCTGGTTCATCGCTGCCTTCGAAGCGCCGTAGGTGACGTAGGAAATCCCGAGATGGCGGATCGAGGCGATCGATGAAATGTTGATGATCGAGCCGCCGCCCTGCTTCTGCATCACAGGGATAACGTGCTTCATGGCGAAATAGGCGCTCTTGAGATTGACCGCGAAGACGTGATCCCAGCTCGCTTCGTTCACCTCGACGACGCTGCCCATCTCGGCGATGCCGACATTGTTGTCGAGCACGTCGACGCGGCCATAGGCCTTCAGGCACGCCGCCACCATCGCCTCGACCTCGGCTTCGCGCGAGACGTCGGCGGTGAAGGCGGTCGCCTTGCCGCCCTCGCCGGTGATGATATCGACGGTTTCCTGCGCCGCAGCCGCGTTGCGGTCGACGCAAAACACCTGCGCGCCCTCGCGCGCGAAGGTCACGGCGGTCGCCTTGCCATTGCCCCAGCCCGGACCGATCGAGCCTGCGCCCACCACCATCGCCGTCTTGCCCTTGAGCCGTTCCATCGACTTCTTCTCCCTATAAGTTTCTCATTTTCTTCTAGCCCGGGTGAAGCGAAGCGCAACCCGGGAGACTCATCCGGCAGATTTTCCCGGATTTCGCGGGGCCTGTCATCGGGCGCGCATTCGCGACCCGTACGGATCGTTCTTGCTTTAAGAAATTGGCCGGGAAATTGGACGGGCGAGGACCTCGGGTCAACCGGTCCGATAGATTAAAAAGATGCCCGGACATTGGCCGAAAAGCCCCTTGCCACGGTCGCCCAAACCGGACTGAATGCGCCCCCGAAAGGCCGGCCGAAGCCGGGCGTAAGTTAACGAGTCTCCCGGGGAGAGCATGGCAGCAGACAAGACAACGCCGCCCAATGACGAGGTCGTCGCCGTTTCGGACGAAGCCTTGCACAAGGCAGAAACCTACATCGAGGCGGAAGAAGGCGCGGCTAACCGCCTGATGGGATGGGCAGGAAGAATCTCGACCACGATTGCCGTGGTCATGAGCCTATTTCACCTCTACGCGGCCTACGCCATCGTTCCGACCCAGGAACTTCGCTACACTCATGTCGCGTTCACCCTGGTCCTGAGCTTCCTGCTGTTTCCGCTGGCGACACGCTTTCGCAACCGCGTGCGCTGGTGGGACGTCGTCCCCGGCATTGTTGCGGTCGCGACCATCGTCTATGCGCTGTGGGGCGGTGAAGATTTCACCGACCGCGCCACCACGCCTGACCGCTGGGACGTGATCGTCGGCATTGTCTTCATCGTGCTGCTGCTGGAAGCGACGCGGCGCACCACTGGCGCGATCATGCCCGTCGTGTCGCTGCTATTCATTGCCTATGCGATGCTCGGCCCGCATTTGCCGGCGCCCTGGACCCATCGCGGTTACGACCTCGACCGCCTGGTCGGGCACCTCTTCATTACGCTGGAAGGCATTTTCGGCGTCGCGGTCGACGTATCGGCAACGCTGATCATCCTGTTCACCATCTATGGCGCGTTTCTGCAGCATTCCGGCGCCGGCAAATTCTTCATCGATTTTTCGCTCGCCCTGATGGGCGGCAAGCCGAACAGCGCCGGCCGCACCGTCGTGCTGTCGTCGTTCCTGCTCGGCGGGCCCTCCGGATCCGGCGTCGCCACAACCGTCATGATCGGCACCGTGGCCTATCCGATGATGGCCAAGGCGGGCTTCGAGAGGAACGCCGCGGGCGGATTGCTCGCAGCCGGCGGATTGGGCGCGATCCTGTCACCGCCGGTGCTGGGCGCCGCCGCGTTCCTGATCGCCGAGTTTCTCAAGATCAGCTATCTCGACGTGATCTGGATGGCGACCATTCCGACCTGTCTTTACTACATGTCGCTATTGTTCATGGTCGAACTGGACGCCAAGAAATTCCATGCCAAGAACGTAAGCATCACGACGGAGATGTCGCTGGGCCAGATGACGAAGCGATACGGCTTCCACTTCATCTCGCTGCTCGCCGTCGTCGTGTTCATGATCATCGGCTACTCGCCGTCGCTGTCGGTGTTCTACGCCATTGTGGTGACCTTCGCGCTGAGCTTCCTGCGCCGGGAGACCGCGCTGGTGCCGAGCAAACTGGTCAAGGCGCTAGCCGACGGCTCGATCGGCGCGCTCAATGCCGCGACCACCTGCGCCTGCGCCGGCATCGTCGTCGGCATCGTGACGCTGACCGGCCTCGGCCTCAAATTCTCGTCGATCGTCATCGCCTATGCCGGCGGCAGCCTCTTGCTGACCGCGATCTACACCGCGCTGATCGTCTGGATCATCGGCCTCGCCGTACCGGTGACCGCGTCCTACATCATCTGCGCGGTCATCGCGGCGCCCGCGCTGATCAAGCTCGGCGTGCCCGACTACGCTGCGCACATGTTCATCTTCTACTATGCCGTCTTGTCCGAGGTTTCGCCGCCGACGGCGCTCTCACCGTTCGCGGCGGCTGCCATCACCGGCGGGGATCCCTACAGGACCACCCTGCAGTCCTGGAAATACACGCTGCCGGCGTTTCTGGTGCCGTTCGTATTTGTGCTCGACCCGCAGGGCGCAGGGCTGCTGATGTCGATTCCCAAGGGCGGATCGTGGGTCGATATTCTCGAAATCACGATCAAGACAAGCCTGGGCCTGCTAGCGCTTGCTGCGTTTGCCCAGAACTGGGCGCTGCGACAAAATACAGCGGTCGAGCGCGGCCTGCTTCTGCTATCCGGATTGCTGCTGGTGTTCCCGAGCCTGATTGAGGCAATCGTCGAATGGATCACCGGACGCGATATCAGCTACACCTATGTGCCGGGCCTGATCATCGGTTTCGGCGTATTGCTGTGGCAGGCCAGAACGCGGTCGCCAGAGCGACCCGCGCTCACAACATAGAGAAGAAAGCGATTGAGGGAGATAAAAATGAAAAAAACCACAGCCATGCTGGCGATGACACTGGGGCTGGCCTTTGCTGGCGCAGCCCATGCCCAGCAGAAGACCATGTCGATCGGCACCGGCGGCACCGGCGGGGTCTATTACCCGCTCGGCGGCGCGGTCGCCAACGTGCTCTCGAAGAACCTGCCCAACGTGCAGGCCACCGCCGAGGTCACCGGCGGCTCGGTCGACAATCTCAAACTGATCGGCGCGGGCAAGAGCGAGATGGCCTTCACGATGGCCGACGCCGCGCTCGACGCGCTGAAGGGTGAGGACAAATTCAAGAGCGGCAAGGTGCCGTTGCAGGCGCTGCTCGTGGTCTACCCGAACCGCATGCACGTGGTGACGGTGGAAGGCACTGGCATCCAGACCATGGCAGACCTGAAGGGCAAGCGCGTTTCGACCGGGTCGCCCGGCAGCGCCACCGAAGTGATGGCGTTCCGCGTCATCGAGGCCGCTGGCCTCGACAAGGACAAGGACATGAAGCGCGAGCGGCTCGGCGTTGCAGAATCCGTTAATGCGGTCAAGGATCGCAAGATCGATGCGTTCTTCTGGGTCGGCGGCATCCCGACTGCCGCGGTCACCGATCTCGCGGCGACGCCCGGCCTGAAGATAAAGCTGATCGACCATGGCGACCTGGCCGAGAAGATGAACGCGAAATACGGCAAGCTCTATTCTTCCAGCAAGATCAAGGCGGGTTCGTATCCAGGCTACGACAAGGACAATTCCATCACCGACGTCTGGAACCTGATCATCACCGGCGACAAGATGAGCAATGAGGACGCCTACACTATCGTCAAGACGCTGGTGGAGAAAAAGGCCGACATCGTCGCCGTGCACAAGGAAGCCGAGAGTTTTTCGCTCGACAACCAGGTGCAGGAACGTTCGCCGATCCCGTTCCACCCCGGCGCGTTGAAATACTTCAAGGAAAAGGGCGTCGGCGGCTAGGCCTCGCGGTCCGGACGAGCGGAAGCGATGTCCGGAATGCAGATTGCAGTGACCGCGGCCTACCGAGGGCCGCGGTCATTTTTTTAGAAGAGTAGTCGCGTGCATCGCATCATTGCTGCTCCTGCGAAGGAGGGCAGAGGCATCACGGTAGAAGTTTTCTCAAGCCACGAAACATCGCGGCGCCGGCAAGCGACCACAGGCGTTAACATGCAGGGCGCTGATCCAAATATTGCCCAGGCAAGGCGCCAGCTCATTGAAGCCCATGAAAGCAACGAATGGGCTTGTCCGGCCCGGGCAATGTGCCGCTGAGCCCGGCCGTTTTCCTAAAATTTTATTCGTCTCTGCGGCTTTAACCCTACTGAAGTAATCATGTGACCTCCCGCAAAATTCCATTATTGCGACCGCAACGCGGATGTACCAATGGCGCCGGGGTATCTGTTGGGAGGGCGGCCATGGAGCAGATCAACTTTAACGGGCACACACGCACAGCACACTTCGGGCACCGGAAGCTGACGCCGAGAGCCTGCGTCGTCGACAGCAAAAAGCACCTCCGATTGTTCCTTTCCGACGCTCTCGAGGATCTCGGCTTCGTCAGCAGTGAGTGCGGTCAGGCCGGCGATTTGGCAGGGATGCTGCAGGCGGAGCAGCCGGACCTGATCGTGCTCAGCGTGTGCGTCGATGGGATCAATGTCGGCGAAATTCTCGAGGTCATTGTCCGGAAAAATTTCGCCGGCAAAGTCCTCGTCATCGGTCAACCCGACTCGATTATGGTAAAGGCCGTCAGGCAAATTGGCGACGAATACGGAATTGCCATGCTGCCCTCGCTGCAGACGCCGTTCGGCGCGGCCAGCCTGCGCGCCAGCGTCGCGACACTGCTGCCCGCCGAGCCGGCGCCAAGCCCCGCCGTCGACGTCGCCGAGGCCCTGAAGGCCGGCTGGCTCGAATTGTGGTATCAGCAGAAGATCAACACCCGCACGCTGGTGCCCAGCGGCGCGGAGGCGCTGGTCCGGATGCGGCATCCTGCCTGGGGCGTGGTCCCGCCGGCCTATTTCATTCCCGACGACAAGGATCCGCATTTTCGCGCGCTGTCCGAATTCGTGGTCGGCCGTGCCATCGAAGACTGGCGCTATCTGCTGGAAAGCCAGGGTCCGGTCGATCTTTCGGTCAACCTGCCGATATCGTTCTTCGGCAATGCTGCGGCGGTGCGCGAGCTGTGCCGCGCCATGCCCGCCCACCCGGCCTTCGGCGGACTTTTGATCGAAATCAACAGCAGCGAAGTGATCGACAATCCGGACCTGGCGGTGGACGCCGCAAGACGTCTGCGGCTGCACAATATCGCGATCGCGATCGACAATGTCGGCGCGGAATGGCCGTCCCTTCTGGAGCTTCGGAGTTTCCCGTTCGCCGAACTGAAGGTCGACCAGCAATACATCAACGGCTGCGCGGACGATCGACTGAAGCAGACTGTATGCCGACGCATCGTCGAACTGGCCCGGGACAACGCCGCCCGCGCCATCGCTCAGGGCGTGGAGACCCGCGGCGACTTTCTCGCCGCCCACGACATGGGGTTCGATCTGGTCCAGGGCTATCTGTTCGGCAAGCCGGTAGCGGTGCGGAAATTTGCTCGCTCCCGCCCTCAGCTCGCATCCGCCTCCGACAAGATGCCGTGAATACGGCTCACTCGAACTTCATGTCGATGCATTTCGAGATGTCGGAGCCGAGCCCGGACGAGATAATGATGCAGCCGCGCACCTTCAGAGTATTGTTGTCGCTGGCCCACACCGAATAGCCGCCGGGGCCGAAGAACGTGTTGGTGTTCGGCCCCTCGGTTTCGGTGGCGTCGAACGAATAGTTCGAATCGGTATCGAAGATGCGGGGCTTCTTGGTGCAGCCGCCGTCGGACTGCACGTTGATGACTTCCTTGTTGTCTCGCGTCAGCGCGAGCGAGACCTGGCAGCGGTAATATTCGGAGGTCTTGGTGTTGAGCACATACGCGTAGGACTTGCACGTCGCTGTGTTGAGCCTGCCCGGCGCCAAACCGCGGCTGCAGGCGATCCGCTGGTTGTTGGAGAGCTTGAAATCGTCGGCTGCTGCGGCCGAAGCCAATGTCATGAACGTCAACGCAACACCGAAACTGATTTTCATGACGTGGTTCATACGAATCATCCCTATGACGTTCTTCGCAATGCAAAGCTTGTAACCGGAAACCGGAACATAGTCAGGAAGTCGAAGGCGGGAAATCACAAAGTCTCAAGGGCGGTGTGATGCGTCGAAGGTGCCGATTGACGGCACAATGCCGTTCGTGATTTGTTCAAAGCATGGGGCAAGAAGCCGAATGGCTGTGGGGAGGACGAATGATGACGTGCATTTCAACGAAGACGGTCTTGATGGGAGCCGTCCTGACGGGGTTTTCGACCGGCGCATGGGCGCAGGGCGCCGCGCCGACACCCTGGGAGCTGAGACAGGACATGGGCTATGCCTACGGCAGGGACGGCAAGACGCTCGCGTACAAGATGGGCACCAACAACGCGGGCCTGCTGCTCAAGGGCGCCAAGAAGGTGCCGAAGGGAACGCTGTTCTTCATCGGCCAGAACGGCCAGCTCTATATGCGCTCCGGCCCCTATCTGGAAGGCGACGGCAAGTTCATGTTCGGGTCGGATTGAGCTTTCTTCCTGCTCCCCTTGTGGGAGAAGGGAAGGCAGATCAAAACGCCGCTGCCAGCTCTTTCGCGCCGGGCTTGCTACTGTTGAAATCCATGCGCTCGTCAGTGACAGCCAGCAGTTTCGCCACCGTGTTGTGCCGGATCGCGACGGGGTTGCGCTCGTAGCCGCCGCGCTGGAAGAAGTTCGAGGTCGGCACCTGCTCGCGCATCGCCTGCGGCATGGTCACCATGTCAAGGCCGGTGCCGTCACCGGTCAGGTTCATCATTTCGAGCTCGGCGGCGGTAAGCGGACGATTGTAGCCCTTGGCGCGCGCGAAATGGACCGACGTCAGCAGCTTGTGGGTCTGCAGCATCGGCCCGACGTCGATATCGAGCACCATGGCGTGCACTGCCCAGCCCTGCGGGGTATTGGCGAGCTTCTCATGCTCGGACCAGGTATCCGGCACGGTGCGCGTGAACGCTACCATCTTTTTCAGCACCGCAAGCTTATGATCCATCGCCTTGCGCGGTGCACCTGACAGCGTCGCGGCCCGCGCCGTCAGCTCCTTGATGAATTCGTGGCCCTGTTCGGCTAGCAGTTCGACGCTGTTGGTGGTGAGCAACTGGTTGTAGCCGATCGCGGTCGAGATCGCGCGCGAGCCCGGCCGCGAGGGATTCAGCCCCGACTGCATGTCGTAATTGCCGTTGCCGCCGGTCTCGAACGAATAGACCCGAATCGCCTGCTCGCGCGTCAGGCCCGCGGCCTGCGCGTAGCGGGCATAGGCGCGCTTGAATTCGACTTCGGCGGCCGGCCGCTGCGGCACGAACTGAAAATGGTCGGCAGCCGCTTTCAGAAAATCGGCGACCACCGGCAGCGGCTTGCGCGGCGGCTTCTCTTCCTCCGGCTCCGGACTAATGGGGCGTTTCGGGCCGGTATAGACCGGCGGCTGCGTCAGCACGTAATCGGCCAGCGTAATAGCCTGGCGTTCCCGCCGCTTGGCGTTGCGGCCCTTTCGCTTCTCGGAGATTGCGGCCCAATAGGCGCCGGCCTCCTCGTCGAACGCGGCGCGTGCTTCCTGATATTCCTTCAGCTTGCGGCGATATTCGGCAATCGCCTGCGGCGAGGCGCCTTGCGCCATCGCGTCGGCGGCGGTGGGAGGGAGCAGATCCGCGTCTATCGCCATTGCAGGCACGCCCGCGAACAGCGCGAGCGTGACGAATCCGGAACCCATGCGAATCAATGGCAGGCGCATCGGCCTGTTGTAGCAAGCGCGCCCGCGATGTCAGCCCCGAAACGGCCCGAACTTTCGGCGGCGCTCTTTCTTCCTTCTCCCCTTGTGGGAGAAGGTGCCGTAGCGAAGCGGAGGCGGATGAGGGGTCTGTCTCCGCGGAGAGAACCCCTCATCCGGCGCTTCGCGCCACCTTCTCCAACAAGGGGAGAAGGAAAGCCGTCCTACTCCTGCTCGAGGCCGCTGGCCTTCACAAGCTGCGACCATTTCTTCTCATCGTTGTCGATGAAGTCGGCATAATCTTCCGGCGTGCCGGGCGTGATCTCGGTGCCGTCATTGCCCAATTGCTTCTTCACCTCGTCGGAGGTCAGCGCGTCGCGCAGCGCCTTGTTCAGTTTCTCGATGATCGGCCGCGGCGTGCCGGCGGGGGCTACGAGGCCGTAATAGAGCGAGGCGTCGAACCCGGACAGGCCCGTTTCCATCATCGTCGGCACATCGGGCAAGAGGCCCGAGCGGGTGACGCTGGTCACCGCAAGTGCGCGCAACTTGCCGGCGGAGACATTGGCGTGCGAGGCCGGAATCGGCGCGAACGCCATCGGGATGTGGCCGCCGAGAAGATCGGTCAGCGCAGGACCCGTGCCCTTGTAGGGAATGTGCACGAGCTTGATGCCGGCGGCGCGAGCAAAATATTCGCCGGTGATATGGCTGGCGGTGCCGGCGCCGGCCGAACCGAAATTGACCTTGTCGGGATTGACCTTCGCATAGGCGACCAGTTCGGCCACGCTTTTCGCGGGGAACGAGGGATGCACCACCAGTGAATTCGGCGCGTTGCCGATCATGCCGATCGGCGCAAAGTCCTTGCGCGGATCGTAGCCGGGGTTCTTGTAGAGCGAGGGACCGATCGCCAGCGTGCCGGTGTAGCCCAGGAGCAGCGTGTAACCATCGGGATCGCTTTTGGCGACCGCCTTGGTGCCGACCGTGCCGCCGGCGCCGGGCCGATTGTCGGCCACGACCTTCTCGCCGAGCAGCTCGCTCATCTTGTCGGCGATGGCGCGGCCGACGATCGAGGTACTGCCGCCCGGTGCGAATGGAATTACCAGGGTGATGGCGCGGGCCGGATAGTTTTGCGCTCGCGCTGAATTGGTGGCTACGCTCGGGCCGAGCAGCGCAGCGACGACACAAAACGTCTTGATCCAAATGGGCATGATGAGCGCGCTCCCAGGACTGTTCTTCTTGTTGGCGCTGCCATCGTCGCTGAAACGTGCCGTGTTCGCAACCCAGCCTGCTGGCATCCGACGGGTCCGTCATTGCGAGGAGCTCGCGACAAAATTGCAAAGCAATTTTGCGCTGAAGCGACGAAGCAATCCACGCTTCCGCAAGCCGCGAAATGGATTGCTTCGCGGAGCCTGTCATCCGGCGGCGCTACGCGCCGACCGGGTGGCTCGCAATGACGGCCTTACTTCCAGGCGAAGACCGGCTGCTCCAACTCGGCGACGCGGGTATCGCGGCCAGCCAGCACTTCAGCAAATTGATAGATCAGCGCTGCCGTCGGCGCGTGGATATGGTGGCCGGCATGGCGAAAGCGGACCACGCGCCGCGTGCTTTCAGGGATCGTGGTGAAGCTGAAGACTCCCTCGCGCTCGATGTCGTCAAGTGCGACGCGATGGACGGAAGCGACCTCCGCCGGATTGGGCACGATATCGGCGCTGGTGCCGACCCAGACCACGACGGGCGTGATGAGATAGCCCGATCGCGTCGGGTAATCGTCAAGCAGGCCAAGCACATCGCCCTCGCCGAGGCCAACGCCGAGTTCTTCATGCAGCTCGCGCAGCGCGGCCTGCGCCTGCGTCTCACCGTCGTCGCAGCGCCCGCCCGGCAACGCCCATTGGGCGGCGTGCGAACGCAAGGTCGCCGCACGGCGGGTCAGCAGAAACGTCGTGCCCCCACCGGCCTCTGCTTCCGTCAGGGCAATGGCTACCGCCGCGCGCTTCAGCTCAGGCTCTGCGCCGCCCGAAGGCGCCCGCGCGAATGCCGCGCAGAGGCTTGCGATATTCCGCCGTGTGGTATCGTCAAATGACCAGGCCATCCCGCTTGACTACAACACCAGCGCATCAGATGAAATGACCCGGACAACATGACAGCCCGCAGGAAACGGAAAGCACGACATGACAGCCAAGGCCGCGGACAAACTCAAATCCGACGGCTGGAAGATCGTCGAAACGTCAGGCTTCCTGCATCTGGTCGGCCCGCTGTGGCAGCGCGTCGTCGACGGCGTGCATGAATTCGCGCTCATCACCGAGGACAAGCATCACAACCGCCGCGGCCTGGTGCAGGGCGGCGTCATCATGACCTTCGCCGACCGCACCTGCGGCATGACCGCCCGCTTCGTGTCGGGCAAGCCGACGCTGGCGACGGTGCAGCTCGACACGCATTTCGTCGAAGCCGGCAAGATCGGTGAGGTCCTGGTATCGAAGCCGCACGTGGTGCGCTCAACCCGCAGCCTGATCTTCATCACGACAGAGGTGACCGTCGATAAGCGCTGTATCGCGATGGCGAGCGGTGTGTTCAAGATATTGAAGGGTGAGAGTTAGGGTCCGTCAAAGCCGGAGGAGACCAACCCATGCAATACCGCCACCTCGGCCGCAGCGGCCTGAAGATTTCGCCGATCTGTCTGGGCACCATGATGTTCGGCGGACCAACCGACGAGGCGACGTCGTCGCGCATCGTGGGACGCGCGCGCGAGGCCGGCATCAACTTCATCGACACCGCGGACGCCTATAATGGCGGCCAGTCCGAGCAAGTGGTCGGCCGCGCCATTTCCAACAACAGGCACAGCTGGATCCTCGCGACAAAGCTCGCCAACCAGATCGGCGACGATCCCAATCGCGGCGGGCTGTCGCGGCGCTGGGTGCTGCAGGCGGCGGACGAAAGCTTGAAACGGCTCGGCACCCACCACATCGACATTTACTACCTGCACAAGGAGGACCACGCGACGCCGCTGGAGGAGACGGTGCGCGCCATGGGCGACCTGATGCGCCAGGGCAAGATCCGCTATTTCGGCGTCTCGAACTACCGCGCCTGGCGCGTCGCCGAGATCTGCAACATCTGCGACAAGAGCGGCATCGATCGCCCGATCGTCAGCCAGCCCTATTACAACGCTATGAACCGGATGCCCGAGGTCGAGCATTTTCCAGCTTGCGGCTTTTACGGCCTCGGCATCGTGCCCTATAGCCCGCTGGCGCGCGGTGTGCTGACCGGCAAGTACAAGCCGGATGCGGCGCCCGACAAGGAGACCCGCGCCGGCCGCGCCGACAAGCGGATGATGCAGACCGAATGGCGGCCGGAATCGCTGCAGCTTGCTCAGGAGATCAAGCGGCACGCCGAGGCCCGCGGCATCACCGCCGGGCAGTTCGCGGTGTCATGGGTGCTGAATTCGTCTTTCGTGAGCGGGGTGATCGCGGGTCCGCGAACCGAGGAACAATGGGACGATTACATCAAGGCGCTCGACTACCGCTTCACGGCCGAGGACGAGGCGTTGATCGATCAACTCGTGGTGAGCGGCCATCCCTCGACGCCGGGGTTCAATGATCCGGCCTATCCGATTGAGGGGCGGCGGGCGCGGACGGACGGCCATGCCCGATGAGCCGATTGGCAGCCCACCACTTTGCGTTGCGCGGTAACGAGACAGTAACCTGTAACAGGATAGTAACCCTGCGCGTCTAAACTTTCCTGTTCAGGCGGAGGTCCATGTGGTGGACGAGCACAGAATAGCACCACGGCGGCGGTTATTGAAATCGGGCAAGATTACGTTTGGCGGCGGAAGTGCCGTCATCGATTGCACGGTGCGCAATCTTTCCGAAACCGGCGCCGCGCTTGAGGTGATCTCCCCCGTCGGCATTCCCGAACGCTTCACCCTGGTGATCGAAGCCGACCACCTCCGTCTGCCGTGCCGCGTCGTCTGGCGCAAGGAGAAGCGGATCGGGGTTCATTTCGAAGCCTGAGCAGCGCCGCCAATTCTGCACAAGAGTATCACTTGCCCAAACAGCAACGACCCGCCGCTACAATAGCGGTTGGATCAGCGGAAGAAGCCGCTCGGCCGCGCCACATGCGGGACCTGACAGATCGCGGTGCGGGTCCGGCCTGATACGTGCTGACCGGCCCCGCCGCGACATGATCGCCTCCAGCGTCAGTGCTTGGATTCGAGGCTGACGATAACGCCTGTAGGCTCGGGCTCGTGCGGCGACAGTTTCGTCAGCGTCTCATCGCTCCAATAGGCAAGGTTGACGATCATGCCGATTGATGTGTTCGGCTCGGAAGCCTCGGTGGGTTCCAGGACGTTGAGCCCGCCGCTGTCGAGGAAAAACGTATGATCCCCGAACATACTGGCCAGTTGCGGGACCACCGGATGATCGTCGGGAAGCGCCTGGGCCTCGAATTGCTTCAAGGTGCGTTCTACCTGTGCCGAGTTCAATTTCATGCACGACTCCTTAACTAGCTTCTGGGTTGGTCGAGGACCGCGTAACGGCTAGGACCGCCACGCGGCTGCTTCCTGCGAAGGATACGAAAGACGTCAAGGGTGTCGGATCTTGATCGCTCGTCCCCACCAGCACGCCGCGCTGGTTCGCAAGTTCTGATTCAATTTCGCAAGCATCGCGAATTGAATGCGGGACAGTGGTGCCTCTTTGCGCCGGTTCAACCGGGCAACGAAATTAAATTCGCAATGTTCCGCAAAACATCTGCTCGAAAATGTTGCGGCTGCCGCGCGGAACCCTGCGGAACGCGCACGCTGCCGGGCGACCTCTATCTACCTCTCGTCGGGAATAGGGTGCCGCCTCGCCAACTCGTCGAGCGGCAAATGCGCCTCCGCATCGCTCAGCGCAAAGCGAACGATGACGTCCTGACGGCCGATCTGCCCCCAAAGCCCCTCCGATGACCATTTCTGTGGCATGGGCCCGCGCAGACCTTCGACCCAAACAAAATACCATTCCGTCATGGCAGCACCTCTCAGGCCTGGTCCGGAACAAGATGCGTTGCGGCCTCGTTGAGAAAGACATTGTCGGCCTGGAACACGAAAAGGCCGCTCAGTCTGTGCCCGCTCCTTCCGGAATTCTGCGACGGCCGGAAGCCCGTACACATCCAATGATGAGGATTTCGTCATGGAAATCAGCAATTTCAAGGACATGTACCTCGCCGAACTGCAGGAACTGGTGAGTATGGAGGAGCAGCTTGCGGAAGCGCTGTTGCGCATGGCGGCTGCCGCATCCCACCCGGCGTTGAAGGATGCCCTGGTCGACCATCATGCGGAGACAATGAGGCAGAAGGAACGCCTTGTCGGCATCCTTCGCAGACATGACACTGACCCGACGGCGCATGTCGATCAGGCCATGCAGGCCCTCATCGGGGAAACCCGCAAGATGCTCGGCATCCTGGAAGGCGACGATCTTCGAGATGCGGGCCTGATCGCATCCGCGCAGAAGCTCGAGCATTACGAGATCGCCGCCTACGGCTCAGCCGCTGCGCTGGCCGGCCAGCTCGAACTGCGGGACGACCAGATGATCTTGCACGACAGCCTGCTGGAAGAGAAAGAGGCCGACGCCATTCTCACCGACATCGCCAAGGGCGAAGTCAATCCGGATGCGCTGGCGGCGTGAGGCGAGGCTTGCGCTCGGAAGCGCTCAACCGCGGCAGCATGAGATGGACCCAGGCAATACGCTAGCTCCATCTCCGTCATCTCAGGAATAAGCGCACTTGCGCTTATTCCGAAGGAGCCGCGGAGCGGCGTCTCGAAGGATGAGCGGCCCGTGGCCGTCGCCCTTCGAGGGCCGCGCTGCGCACGGCCACCTCAGGGTGAACGCAATTGCGTTCATCCCGGGGTGACGGATCACCTATTCAGGCTTGCGTCATCGGTCATTGTTCGGATTCAACTGTCAAACAGCGAGAGGGTGTGCGGCCGCGTTCTCGCGGCATGAAGCGCCCGAGCTTTGCGTAACTTTTCGCCCTCATCAGAAGCAAAGGGCGCAGGGAAAGCCGGGTGCACGCTGCACCCGCGGTCTCGTGTGCAATGCGCAGAAGGTATGCGCACACGAGCATACAGGTCCAGCGGAGGCATCCCGGCTTTCCCTGCGCGATGGGTTACGGCTTACTTCGTGCTCTTCCCGGTGAACGGCTTTCTTGCCACCGTCGCCCGCGAGAAGCTTTCGCTTCTCTCGGACTTAGCGCCAGCACCGCGGCGCCCGAACCACACGACTTCACCGTCCGCTAAAGGCGCCGACGTCAGCTAGCGCCCTTCGCGTCCACCGCATCTCACCGCGCGTTCGTGACGTGGCCAACGCCCCTTTGGTGGATGAGATGCGCGGAGTTATGCCGGTGATTTGGGTTACAAGTTAAGCGGAATATTTTTTCGACAGGGCTGGACAGCTTTTACTGATTTGCCCGTCGTGCCAATTGGTCGCACTCGCGAGCGGCAATCTGCGCTTGCGCGCCCAGGCAAATCAACGGGCAGCAGAGCCGGGATATCGTTCGCAGGATAGGGTCTGAACAAGTAGCCCGCATGAGCGCAGCGATATGCAATACCCGGATATCGCTTCGCTCATCCGGGCTTGTATGGGGATATGGTTGTCAAGGG
The DNA here is from genome assembly GCF_001440405.1 of Bradyrhizobium valentinum. Lineage (GTDB taxonomy): Bacteria > Pseudomonadota > Alphaproteobacteria > Rhizobiales > Xanthobacteraceae > Bradyrhizobium > Bradyrhizobium valentinum. The sequence goes on along the minus strand of NZ_LLXX01000198.1, from coordinate 14 downwards.
GAATGATTGATCAG
>NZ_LLXX01000197.1:33225-49295 GCF_001440405.1 Bradyrhizobium valentinum | reverse complement strand
GGCATCGACCCGGACGTTGGCCGGCGCCAGCACGCCGTTCCAGTCGAACGCCGCGGCAATTCGCAGCCGGCGCTCGTCGCCGGCGGCGACATAGGCGGCCGCCAGCATCACCACGACCAGTGCGCGCAGCGCCCGGGGATCGTGGATCGCCAGCCGCGGCGAAGGCAGCCCGGCGCGGATCCGCTTGATCGAGGCCAGCGTGCGCTCGCGCTGCTCCCGCCACAGCGCCTGGGCGATCGGGTCTTTGGTCGTAAGCGTATCGGTGAGCGCGGTCGCCGGGCGATGGCGAATGCCGGTACCGCGGTCGAGCCGGCTCAAGCCCTCTTCACGGGTTGGCCAGCGAAACCGCGCGAGCGGGAACAATGCAGCCAGCGCCAACAGGACGAACAGGCTGACGCCAATCGCGCGTGAAAGGAACGGCAGCGCCAGCCATAGTCCGGCCCAGGACACCACCAGAAACAGTCCGATGACGCATAAAAACCGGGCGATGCCCGGCCAGGCGCGCTCCCACGTAATCGCATATTGAGCCCGTTGCAGGGCCTGCGTCAGTCGAAGCCGCGCGACAGCATCCGGCTCGCGCGTGGATTTTGTGGGGTCAGGTGAAGCGCCGCTCAACAATCTCTCCGGGTTGCCGACAAGTCAGCCTAGCACAACGGCGGCAATGAGGCACCTGTTCCCGGGGTAACCCACACCCGGAAATACGCATAACACGAAGGCGTGACTGCCGGGCTCTAGCCCCATAACGTCGATCCCGAACCGTAAAAATACGTGAGGAAATCGTCATGGACCAGAAAACACACGACAAGGGACTGGAAATTCGCAAGGCCGTATGACGAAATCACAGGAAACATCACCATGGAAATCGGATTCATCGGCCTTGGGAATATGGGCTTCCCCATGGCGCGCCGGCTGATCGAGGCTGGCCATCAGCTCACCGTGTTCGATACGCGGAAAGAAGCGACAGACAAGCTCGTCGCGATGGGTGCGCAAGCTGGATCCTCGCCCAAGGACATCGCCGACCGCTGCGAGACCGTGCTGGCGAGCCTGCCGTCGCTGCAGGCCTCGCTCGACGTCGCGACCGGCGCCGGTGGCGTGATCGAAGGCAAGCGCGTCAAGCGCTTCATCGACCTCTCCACCGTCGGCTCGCAGATGGCCGCCAAAATTCACGGCCTGCTGGGAGCCAAGAACATCGTGCAGATCGACAGCCCCGTGAGCGGCGGCGTCGGCGGCGCGGAGAAGGGAACGCTGGCCGTCATGGTCTCCGGCCCGCGCGCCGATTTCGAAATCGCAAAACCCGCGCTCGACGTGATCGGAAACGTGTTCTTCATCGGCGAGAAACCCGGCTCGGCGCAGACGATGAAACTTGCCAACAACTTCCTCTCCGCAACCGCCATGGTGGCGACGTCGGAAGCGGTGGTGATGGGCGTCAAGGCAGGTCTCGATCCAGCCGTGATGATCGACGTCATCAACGCCGGATCGGGGCTCAACACGGCCAGCCGCGACAAGTTTCCGCGCGCGGTGCTGCCGCGCAGCTTCGATTTCGGCTTCGCCACCGGCTTGATGGTGAAGGACGTACGGCTCGCGCTGGAGGAGATGAAATCGCTGGGCCTATCGATGGAAGTCGCCGAAGCGGTCGGTCGCCTGTGGGAAGTCGTGATCCGCGACGAGGGCGCGGAGTCGGATTTTACCGCCGCGATCAAGCCGATCGAAAAGGCGGCGGGTGTGGTGGTCGGCGGGGAGAAGGGCGGCCACGCGGCGAAATAGCGCTGACGGTCGGTTTATGAGCTGGCGCGTGACGGACAGCGGTGCGCGACGCGCCACGCAGCCAGCATTGCAGCGATTCTCGCACTATTCAGCTGGACAATCTTCGCAGCCCACGCCGTGGGCGCTTACCGGACGCGCTAGTTATCAACTCCGCTTCCGCGTGCGGCTTCCAAAGAGGTCGGAGCCCCAGAATGAGACGAGGACCAGCGCGCAAGTCGCGAGGCCCAACAATGCCAGAATTGTTTCGAGCATCATCGAATCAACTCCCTTCTGTTGGAATTTTGCCATACGAACGCGCCGCAGTTGAGCGCGCTTAATCTGTGTGCCCGACGCCGCCGTGGCACATTAGAAGGACGCCCCCAGCTTCAAGCGAGGCATCAACCGTTGGGGCCGTCCTTGTCCCATGCCGGGCATGCCCATCCGCATGGTGTCCAGCATGTGCCGAAATAAAAATCTGATTCGAATCAATGTCTGTATGGAACCCGACGCTGTGGCATGGTTCCAGGCTCGATGGGACCTGATCAATCCAGGGATGGGAAAGTCCGGCAATCGCCATCTCGCATCGGGCGTACGGCTGCATCAGAGGTGCTCCCGAGGACCCTTGAAGCAGGGATGCCTCATCTCACCCTCGGCCGACTTCGCCTGGCATTCGATGATGGGTATCGCTTACAGCACACTAATTCGCATTCTTCGCCATCGACCGGAAATAGTGCTCGGCATGCTGGAAATAATTCTCCGCTGCGATCCGGTCTCCCCTCAGAGCTTCGGCGCGGGCCAACGCCAGGTAGCGTTCATAGTTTTTCTCTGCGCTCTGAGCATTCTTCGCCTGGGGGCGAGGGAACCCGGAAGACTCATTTCTCCGGGCGGGTCGCGATCCTCGGCGCACTGCACCGGTCATAACTTTCGCATTTGGGCATGGTTGTGTCGTTACCGGCTTAAGGTCCGAAATGTATTTCATGTTGGTCCACATGCCGCTCCGGCAGAGCCGTGCGACGTTCACTGGAGGAATTGTCGTGCTGCAATCCAGTCGATGGGCCACTGAGGGCGGCGCTCAAAAGTACGAGGTGGTGTTTCCTGGCGCCCGAAGCAGTGAGGGCCGCCGAACAAATCCATATCGACTGCGTTTTAGATAAGATCGAAGAAGCCGATTTCAAGTTGGGCTGGCTGAGCAGAAGAAATTTTAGCGAAACGTCCATCCTCGTCGTGCGCGCCCAACGCGGCAGTAGCCAGAACGTAGGAGGAAAGATCCATGATAAGAAAACCCATGACGACGATGACCGAGGAGCCAATACCCAGGAACATCATGCGCGCTGATGTCACGATCACGGAAGGTTTCGGCATGGAGGTCGACGGTCAGATGAAGGCGGTGTTCGACACAAAGGAAGCCGCCGAAAAGAAAGCGCGGGAACTCAAGACCAAATTCCCGATGCTTCAGGTCAAGGTCTATGACGCAGCGCAAAGAACGAGTACGGTAATAACGGCCAAAACAGCCGAAACCGTCTGACGGACGCTTCAGAAAGCCATCGAAGCGACAACGCTCACAGCCAGGGCGCCGGCTTATCCATCGCGATCAGTTCCTCGACCTCGATGCGCGGGCGCACTACAGCGTACTGGTCGTCTTTGACGAGGACTTCCGGCACCAGGGGTCGCGTATTGTAGAAGCCCGACTGCACCGCGCCGTAGGCGCCGGCGGTCATGATCGCGATGAGATCGCCGGCCTTCGGCTCGGGCAGCTTGCGGTCGAGCGCGAGATAGTCGCCGGTTTCGCAGACCGGACCCACCACATCGGCGGTGATCGTGCGCGCGTCCTTCGCGGCCTCGCGCACCGGCAGGATATCGTGATGGGCTTCATAAAGGGTGGGGCGGATCAGGTCGTTCATCGCGGCGTCGATGATGACGAAGTTCTTGGCCTCGCCCGGCTTCACATAGATGACGCGGGAGACGAGGATGCCGGCGTTGCCGACGATCATCCGCCCGGGCTCGAACATCAGCGTGCAGCCGAGATTGTGCGTCACCCGCTTGACCATCGCGGCATAGGCGGACGGCAGCGGCGGCGCTTCCCGGTCGGCGTGATAGGGGATGCCGAGGCCGCCGCCGAAATCGATATGCGAGATGTTGTGGCCGTCGGAACGCAGCGTCAGCACGAAATCCGACAGGATCCGGAACGCGGTTTCCATCTTGCTGAGATCGGTGATCTGGCTGCCGATATGCATGTCGGTGCCGGTCACCTCGATGCCCGGCAGCTTGGCCGCATGGGCATAGACTTCGCGCGCCCGCTCGATCGGAATACCGAACTTGTTCTCGGACCTGCCGGTTGCGATCTTGGCATGCGTTCCGGCATCGACGTCCGGGTTGACCCGCACCGAAATCCGCGCGGTCTTGCCGGTCTCGACCGCGAGCTTCGACAGCAATTCCAGTTCGGGCTCGGACTCGATGTTGATGCAAAGAATGTCGGCGGCCAGCGCCGCGCGCAGTTCTATTTCGGTCTTGCCGACGCCGGAAAACAGAATCTTGCTCGGCGGTATCCCCGCCGCCAGCGCGCGCTTCAATTCGCCGCCCGACACCACGTCGGCGCCGGCGCCGAGCTTTGCCAATGTGCGCAGCACCGACTGGTTGGAATTCGCCTTCATGGCGTAACAGACCAGCGTCTTCTCGCCGGCAAAGGCCTCGGTGAAGACGCGGTAGTGGCGCTCCAGCGTCGCCGTCGAATAGCAATAGAACGGCGTGCCGACAGCATCGGCGAGTTCGGACAGGTTGACGGCCTCGGCGTGCAGCACGCCGTTGCGATAGTCGAAGTGATTCATGGCGCGCTCAGTCTCAGTCCAGCAGCGGATCGAGAACGAATTTCTTCTTGCCGCCTTTGGCGGCGGTGGGCGCGGCCTCGGACCCGTAGGTCGAGTTGAATACGCCTGGCTGCGCCGCGCGCTCGGCCTCGGTATCGGAGGTAGCCTGCGCCTGCGGCGCGTTCGGCGGCAGGTCGAGCCCGCCTTTGCGTCCGCAGCCCCCGAGCGCGAGCGCGGTCACGCTCAACAGGATGATGGCCCATCCCGACGATGACGGGCGGTAGTTACTGATCACGACGAAATCCCCAATGCGCGGCGCACCATACAAAGATTGCCTCGGTCTGGCGAGTGCCGATGGGCCACGGACAACCATGAAATTGCAGCGAAATTTTTCTCTTCAAGCCTATTTTCGCTCTTTTTCCAGCCGTTTCAGCCAGGCTTTGGCCTGGATAAGCACGTTCTTCGGCGCGGTGCCGCCATAGCTGGTCCGGCTTTTGACGGAGGCTTCCACCGACAGCACGCGCAAGGCGTCCGCCGTGATGTCAGGCTCGACCTCCTGCATCGCCTTCAGCGGCAACTCGTGCAGCGCCACGCCCTGTTTCGAGGCGAGACCGACGATGCGGCCGGTGACATGGTGCGCATCGCGGAACGGCATTTTCAGCGTCCGCACCAGCCAGTCGGCCAGATCGGTGGCGGTGGCATAGCCTTCGCCGGCGGCCGCCTTCATCCGCGCCTCGTCCGGCACCAGGTCGAGGACCATGCCAGTCATTGCGCGAATCGCCAGCGATAGCGCGGAAAACGCCTCCATCGCGCCCTGCTTGTCCTCCTGCATGTCTTTTTGATAGGCGAGCGGCAGGCCCTTCATCACGATCAGGAGACCGTTCAGCGCACCGATCACCCGGCCGGTCTTGGCGCGCACCAGTTCGGCCGCATCGGGATTACGCTTCTGCGGCATGATCGAGGAGCCGGTGGTGAACTTGTCGGAGAGCCGCACCAGGCCGACCAGCGGCGAGGTCCAGATCACGATTTCCTCGGCAAAGCGCGACATGTGCACGGCCGCGATCGACGCCGCCGACAGCGTCTCCAGCACGAAGTCGCGGTCCGACACCGCATCCAGCGAATTGGCCATCGGACGGTCGAAGCCGAGCGCTTTCGCGGTCGCAGCCCGGTCGATCGGAAACGAGGTTCCGGCCAGCGCTGCTGCACCGAGCGGCGATTCGTTCAGCCGCTTGCGCGCGTCGGCAAAGCGGCCGCGGTCACGCGCGGCCATCTCGACATAGGCCAGCAGATGATGCCCGAACGTCACGGGCTGGGCGGTCTGCAGATGCGTGAAGCCCGGCATCACGGTCGCGGCATGCTCGAGCGCCCGTTCCGCCAGCGCATGCTGGAAGGCGGCCAGCGCCGCGTCCATCTCGTCGATCGTGTCGCGCACGTAGAGACGGAAATCGGTCGCCACCTGATCGTTGCGGGAGCGCGCGGTGTGCAGCCGCCCCGCCGCCGGCCCGATCAGTTCGGAAAGCCGGCTTTCGACGTTCATATGGATGTCTTCGAGCGTACGCTTGAAGTCGAACGCGCCCTTGCCGATTTCTGACAAAATCGTGTCTAGACCCTTGCCGATATTTTTCGCATCACTCGCGGTGATAATGCCTTGCGCCGCCAGCATCGCGGCGTGGGCCTTGGACGCGGCGATGTCCTGGGCATAGAGGTGACGATCGACGTCGATCGAGACGTTGATTTCCTCCATGATCGCATCGGGACGCTCGGTGAACCGGCCGCCCCACATCTTGTTGCTCATGACTTCCCAAGCCTTGCCATCTATATCCTCGAACCGGCTGCGAAACGCCGCGCCGGTTTCGGCCGTAACTGGACCGTAATCTTGAGCCCTGCATAGCCGTATCTGATACAGGATGACAAACGATATGCCCGAAATGTCCCCGCCCCGCCCGGCCACGAGGCGCCGGATCCCGATCGCCATCGGTGCGGTGGCGGCTGCGGGCGTCGTCGGATTGGGCGCGTTTTACGGGCTCGGCGGCTTCAAGCGCGGCGCTGGCGGCGATCCCATCTGTAGCGGGGCCGTCGAGCTGGCCCGCAAGATCGCGCCGCTGGCGCATGGCGAGGTGGCCGCGCTGACCATGGCGACGACGCCCTTGCGGCTCCCCGACCTCGCTTTTGAGGACGCCGAAGGTAAGCCCCGAAAGCTCTCGGACTGGCGCGGCAAGACCGTGCTGGTGAACCTGTGGGCCACCTGGTGCGTGCCTTGTCGCAAAGAAATGCCGGCGCTGGACAGCCTGCAGGCCAAGCTTGGCGGCAAGGATTTCGAGGTGGTCGCCGTCAACATCGACACCCGCGACCCCGAGAAGCCGAAAAACTTCCTCAAAGAGGCCAATCTGACCCGGCTCGGGTATTTCGCCGATTCAAAAGCCAAGGTTTTTCAGGATCTTAAGAGCATAGGCAAGGCGCTTGGCATGCCCACTTCGGTGCTGGTGGACGGCCAGGGCTGCGAGATCGCCAACCTTGCCGGTCCCGCCGAATGGGCCAGCGACGACGCCATCAAGCTGATCAAGGCCGCCATGCAGCCGATGAAGGCGGGGTCTTGACGCCGGCAATGCGCTGGCCATCAGGGGCAGCACGAATTTCTAGCTGCTTTTAGCTTTGCGACCGCGCGAGCTCGGTCTCGCCGGCACGCTTTGTCCATACTCGTTCCACCAGGCCGTCAGCGCCTCCATCGCGGGCCCGAGCCCGCGCGCCTTGGGCGTGATTTCATATTCGACGCGGGGCGGCACTTCAGCAAACACGGTGCGCGATACCAGACCGTCTGCTTCGAGCTCGCGCAGTTGTGCCGTCAGCATGTGCTGGGTGATGCCGGGGATCGCTTTTCGCAGCTCCCCGAAACGGTAGACCCGCTGATTGAGCAGCCACATAATCTCCAGCTTCCACTTGCCCGAGAGCAGCGCGAACGCGCGCCGCATCTCCTCGTGCATGTTGATCTCGTGGTCGGCCATAGTCTGGTTTTCCATACTAACTGCGAGTTATTCATCCTACTTGTTAACATCAATCTTAGTCGACATTTTGCATGTGCTGCAGACGCGCAAACGAAAACGCGCGTCCAGACCAACCAACAAAGTCGATGAAAGAGATGTTGCTGCGGCAACAGCAATCAGGAAGACCTCATGGCCGCAAACTACACCTATTGGATCAGCACGGCGCTTCTGTGCCTGCTCTATCTCGCTTCCGCTATCATGTACGTAACGCGAAGGGACTGGGCTGGTCAGGCACTCACCGACCTCGGCTATCCGGCCTATCTCGTGCAAGTCATGATCGCCGTGAAGGTTCTGGGCGCGGCCGCCATACTGTCGCGCGTCAACGTGGCGCTCAGCGATCTCGCCTATGCCGGCATGTTCTATCACCTGCTGCTGTCAGGCTTGGCGCACCTCGGTGTTCGTAAGCCCGGCGGCGCCGTGCCGGCAGCGATGGGCCTCGTGCTGCTGACCACCTCTTTCGTCACGCAGAACGCTGCTCGCGAAATGCCGTCGCCCTACGTGCAGACAGCGGTGCTCTGACGCGGCGAAAACCACCAGCATTCCCGTTCCAGTCAGCGAGCATCAGCTCGCGGCAAGTTCGCCCTGACGGATCCCCGCAAGCAAAGGCCTGAAGAAGCTCCAAATGACGATCCTTCCTATCACCTCGCTATTTGCGGCCGCCTTCGCTGTCGCCCTGGTCGCCCTCTCGTTTCCGGTCTCCCTGCGACGCCTAAAGGTGGGGGACATGACGGGCTGCAGCACCGACGAGACGCTGCAGCAGCGCATCCGCGCGCAAGGCAATTTCATTGAATACGTGCCTCTGGGCATCATCGTCCTGAGCCTGGTGGAGGCTCATGCAGCCCCGGCCTGGATGGTCGGGGCCATCGGCGGAGTGCTTGCCTTAGGGCGACTGCTGCATGCGTTCGGCATGCTCCGCGCTTCCGATCCGGTGCGCGGCTTCGGAATGATCTTCACCTATCTGGCTCTGATTTTTGCCGCCGGGCGACTGTTCGTTGATGCCGTCGCCCAGTGAAACCGGCCGGGTTAGGCCGCAATATCGAGATTGCCGCCAATGCCGGGGGCGAGATTGGCGCTCGAGGGGATGCCCAGCAGGGTGTGAACCGCGGCCTTCTCGGCATCCGCGTTCTGTTTGATGATCGAGGTCTGAATCTGCTGCTGCGTGCCCGCCGCCTGCATCGCGAGCATGCTCGAAACCATAGCCATCATATCCATACGCAGCACTCCTCAAACGTGAGAGCACCCTACCCCGGCACCGGTTAACGAATTCTGGAGAGGACAGAAAAGTTGGGCGGGCGCGCGAATGCACGAGCGAAGACACGCTGCGCGTGTCCAAAATTCGTAGGATGGGTGGAGCGAAGCGATACCCATCGACGTCGGGGAGGCTTGATGATGGGTTTCGCTTACGCTCTACCCATCCTGCGAAGGCGCGCTGACGCCTACCGCGTCGGAACCGGCTTGTCGCCGCGGTAGTCGTAAAAGCCACGCTGTGTCTTGCGGCCGAGCCAGCCGGCCTCGACATATTTCACCAGAAGCGGGCACGGCCGGTATTTCGAATCCGCCAGCCCCTCGTGCAGCACCTGCATGATCGATAGGCAGGTATCGAGCCCGATGAAATCGGCCAGTTCCAGCGGCCCCATCGGGTGATGCGCACCGAGCTTCATCGCGGCATCGATCGCCTCGACGTTTCCGACGCCCTCGTAGAGCGTGTAGATCGCCTCGTTGATCATCGGCAGCAGGATGCGGTTGACGATGAAGGCCGGGAAATCCTCTGACACCGCGACCTGCTTGCCGAGCCGGGTGACGAATTCCTTGGCGGTGTCGAACGTCAGATCGTCGGTGGCGATGCCGCGGATCAGTTCCACCAGTTCCATCGCCGGCACCGGATTCATGAAATGAATGCCGATGAAGCGCTCGGGACGATCGGTCGAGGCGGCGAGCCGCGTGATCGAGATCGACGAGGAATTGGTGGCGACGATCGCTTCCGGCTTCAGCACCGAGCAGAGCTCGTGAAAGATCTTGCGCTTGACCTCTTCCTTTTCGACCGCGCTCTCGATCACGAGATCGCAGTCCGCCAGGCCATCCAGCGTCTCGGTAGAGCTGATCCGCGCGAGCGCCTGCTTACGGGCATCCTCGGTGATGGCCTTCTTGGCCACCTGGCGCGACAGATGGCCGTTGATGGTCGCCATCGCCGACCTCAGCCGTTCGTCGGACACGTCATTGAGCACCACGTCGAGACCGGCCAGCGCCGCCACATGCGCGATGCCGTTGCCCATCTGGCCCGAGCCGATCACGCCGACCTTCTTGATTGTCACCGTCATCTTGTCATCCACCGGAACGGCGCGCACATCGCGCCTGTTCATCTCTAGACCTCGGTTACGATACGATATAGTCCGACGCGAGGTTTCAGTCTCATCATTGGCACGTATTCTTCACGCGAAGCTTAATCAACTTCGCTTGCAACCGCATAAGGTAAAGATCGGCCGAACGTTGCGCGTCCGGCCGATCCGGGATGATGTTCTTCGAACCATCATCCCACTCTATCTTTTTGTTGAGCATGATCTTTTCGGAAAACCGGTTTCCAGTTTTCCGGATCATGCTCCGTCTTCATTACTTGCCGAGCTTGGCGAGCGCCTCGGTCAGCTCCGGAACCGCCTGATAGAGGTCCGCGACCAGGCCGTAATCGGCAACCTGGAAGATCGGCGCGTCTTCATCCTTGTTGATCGCAACGATCACCTTGGAATCCTTCATGCCTGCAAGATGCTGGATCGCGCCGGAGATACCGATGGCGACATATAGTTCCGGCGCCACCACCTTGCCGGTCTGGCCGACCTGCCAGTCGTTCGGCGCATAGCCGGCATCGACCGCGGCGCGCGAGGCGCCGACGCCGGCGCCGAGCTTGTCGGCGAGCGGCTCGATATATTTGGCAAAGTTCTCGCGGCTCTGCATGGCGCGGCCGCCGGAGACGATGATCTTGGCCGAGGTCAACTCGGGACGGTCGCTTTTTGCCACCTCTTCGCCGACGAAGCTGGAGAGGCCGGGATCGGCCGCGGCCGCGGCGTTCTCGACGGGCGCGCTGCCGCCCTCGCCGGCCGCGGCAAAGGTCGAGGTCCGTACCGTGATGACCTTCTTGGCGTCCTTCGACTTCACCGTCTGGATGGCGTTGCCGGCATAGATCGGCCGCTCGAACGTATCTGATGAAACCACCTTGATGATCTCGGACACCTGCATCACGTCGAGCAGGGCTGCAACGCGCGGCATCACGTTCTTGAAGCGCGAGGTCGCAGGCGCGACGAAGGCGTCATAGCCGGAGGCCAGCGACACGATCAGCGCGGCCAGCGGCTCGGCGAGATCATGGGCATAGGCGGCGTTGTCCGCGAGCAGCACCTTCTTGACGCCGGCGAGCTTGGACGCGGCATCGGCCGCTGCCTTGGCGTTTTCGCCGGCGACCAGCACGTGCACGTCGGCGCCGAGTGCAACGGCGGCCGTCAACGTCTTGTTGGTGGCGTCCTTGATCGACGCATTATCGTGTTCGGCAATCAACAGCGTCGTCATCAGAGAACCCCGGCTTCGGTCTTGAGTTTGGATACCAGCTCACCGACGTCCTTGACCTTGACGCCTCCCTTGCGGCCGGGCGGCTCCGCTGTCTTGACTATTTCGAGATGCGGCGTGAGATCGACGCCGTAATCGGACGCGCTCTTGTCGTCGATCGGCTTCTTCTTCGCCTTCATGATGTTGGGCAGCGAGGCGTAGCGCGGCTCGTTGAGCCGCAGGTCGGTGGTGACGATCGCCGGTCCCTTCAGCTTCACGGTCTGCAGGCCGCCGTCGACCTCGCGCGTGACCTTGAAGTCGCTTCCTTCGACTTCGAGCTTGGAGGCGAAGGTCGCCTGCGACCATCCGAGCAGCGCCGCCAGCATCTGGCCGGTCTGGTTCGAGTCGTCGTCGATCGCCTGCTTGCCGAGAATGATCAGGCCCGGCTGTTCCGCATCCGCCACGGCCTTGAGAATCTTCGCGACCGCGAGCGGCTCCACATTGCCTTCGGCCTTGACGAGGATGCCGCGGTCGGCGCCCATCGCGAGACCGGTCCGGATCGTTTCCGAGGCCTGCGCCGGGCCGATCGATACCACCACCACTTCGGTCGCCTTGCCGGCTTCCTTCAGCCGCAGCGCTTCCTCGACGGCGATTTCGTCGAACGGATTCATCGACATCTTCACGTTGGCGAGTTCCACGCCCGTTCCGTCGCTTTTGACGCGGACCTTGACGTTGAAATCGACCACCCGCTTTACCGGCACAAGTACCTTCATCGATCCTCTTTCGCTTGAATTCTGGGGTTTAATTGCTTGCTATTAGCTTGCTACGGCTTGGGCGCGGAACCTAAAGGTCCCGTTATCGGCGGTCAACGCGCGAAAGCCAAAAATCGACCCCGGACAAGCCTACCTTAACGGTTCTGACCGGGCACCCACAACACGTCTCCGGCCCCATTATCGTTCATGGCGCGGCTGGCGACGAAGAGGAAATCCGACAGGCGGTTCATATACTGAATGGCAGCCGCGCTGACGGGCTCCTCGGGCCGGGCGGCGAGTTCCACCATGATCCGTTCCGCCCTGCGGCATATGGTGCGGGCGAGATGCAGGTATGCCGCGGCGGCGGTGCCGCCCGGCAGGACGAACGAGGTCAACGGCGCGAGGTGCTCGTTCAGGCTGTCGATATCGCGTTCGAGCCGCTCGACCTGGCTCGACAGCATCCTTAAGCGTTCGGCCTTGCCGTCCCGCTGGGGCACCGCGAGATCGGCGCCGAGATCGAACAGGTCGTTCTGGATCCGGCCCAGCATCGCATCGAGATCGCGGGCCTCGCCGAGGTGCAGCCGCACCACGCCGATGGCGGCGTTGGTCTCGTCGACGGTACCGTAGGCTGCGATGCGCAGATCATATTTCGGCCGGCGCTCACCGCTGCCGAGCGCCGTGGTACCGTCGTCGCCGGTCTTGGTATAGATGCGGTTGAGCACGACCATTGGCGCTTTCCTTTTCCTGCCCTTATTTACCGATCGCCCAGACCACGACCATGGTGATGACGATGGCGATGAACTGCAGCAATACCCGAAGCCGCATCAGGTTCTGCGAACGGCTCGGCGAACCTCCCCGCATCATGTTGATGAGACCGAGCAGCAGCACGATAGCCACGGCAGCAAGCGCGATGGGGAGGACGACCGAACTCAAAAAGGATGCCATCGGCGCTACATAACACCGGCAAGCGCCGACTTCCACACGTTCACATCCCCTCGCACAATCGCTCGACGATCTGGCCTTTAATCCAATAATATCAGATGCTAGCCCAAGTTTAGCACCGGACTTCCGTACTGCAATCGAGGTGAGATGTGAGGCTCATTCGCTACGTCTACCTCGTCGTGATGGAGGCGTTTTATACGTTCCTCGCCGATGACGGCTGGGCGATCGCGAGCCATATCGCGCTCTCGACATTGATGGCGCTGTTCCCGTTCCTGATCGTGCTGACGTCGCTGGCCGGCTTTTTCGGCTCCAAGGAACTCGCCGACGGGGCCATAGAGCTGCTGCTGCAGACCTGGCCGCAGCAGGTCGCGGACGCGCTGTCAGGAGAAATCCACGATGTGCTGACCACGACGCGCGGCGACATCCTGACTGTCGGCGCGGTGCTGGCGGTCTATTTCGCCTCCAACGGCGTCGAGGCGCTCCGGGTCGCGCTGAACCGCGCCTATTCGGTGGTCGAGCCGCGGGCGTGGTACTGGCTGCGGCTGGAATCGATCGGCTACACGCTGGTCGCGGCCGTCACATCGCTCTTGATGGCGTTCCTGATCGTGCTCGGCCCCCTGATCCTGGAAACCGCACGCCGCCACATTCCGTTCTTTGTCGAGTCTAACGAAAGCATGCTCACTTTCGCCCGTTACGGCATCACGATCACGGCGATGACGGTGGCGCTGTTCGTGCTGCATGCCTGGCTGCCTTGCGGCCGGCGGAGTTTTCTCCAGATCCTTCCGGGCATCGTCTTTACGATGGTTGGATCGCTGATCTCGGGCGTCGTGTTCGGCCAGTATCTGGCGCGCTTCGCCAGCAATTACGTGACGATGTATGCGGGCCTTGCCTCGGTCATCATCGCGCTGGTGTTTCTGTATTTCATTTCGGCGATTTTCGTCTTCGGCGGCGAACTGAACGCAGCCATCATGAAGTCGCAGTTGCCGAAGGGGATGTCGCTTCATGCAGCGCAGTCGCCAGGGCGCGCGGAGACACAGGCTTGACCAGAAAGATATCGGCGCCGGCGGCGCGCGAGGCCGCCTCATCCTCGCTGCGGCCGGATATGCCGATAATCGGCGTGCTCCCGAGCGGCGGCTGAAGCGCGCGAATGCGCCTGATCGCCTCGACGCCGTTGATCCCCGGCAAGACCATGTCCATCAGCACCGCGTCGAATGCGCCTTGCGCGAGCCGCTCCGGCGCCGCCTCGCCCTGGCCGATGAACTCGGTCTGGTGACCGAGCTCGGTCAGGATCGCGTTGAGCACGACGCGGCCAAACGGATTGTCTTCGACGCTGAGTAGCCGCAACGATCGCGGTGAACTGATCGAGACCTCGCCATCGACGCCTGGCGACGCCGTCCCGGCATCGTCGGCGGACGACATCACAACAGTAAGGGTGAAGGTGGCGCCACCGCCACGCCGTTGCGCCACGGTAATGTCGCCGCCCATGGCGCGCGCCAGTTGCTTGACCGACGACAACCCGAGGCCGGCACCGCCGAAGCGCGATGCAATGGAGACATTGGCCTGGGAGAACGGCCGGAACAGGCGCTTGATTTCGTTGAGCGTGAGGCCGATTCCGCTGTCCGAGACGGCGAATGCGACGGCAAACCTGCCTTTCGGACCGCGCCCGGGCGTGACCTGCAGCGCGACACTGCCGTGGTCGGTGAATTTCACGGCATTGTCGATCAGGTTTTCCACCGCGGCGCGCAGACGGACGGGATCGCCGATGGCAAATCCCGGGAGCTTTTCGGAAATAACGACCGACGATTGCAGGCCTTTGGCCGCCGCGCGCCCGGCCAGCGAATCGCCGGCATTGCGAACCAGCGTGCGCAGGTCGAAGAAATCCTGCCGCACCTTGAGCCCGGGACCGCCGCTACGCGCGGCGTCGACGAACAGCGTGGCAAGGCTCGCCAGATGTTCCGCGCCCGCCTTGATGGTGTCGACCCAGCGCCGTTCCCGCTCGTCGAGTTCAGAGGTCGCGAGCAGATTGCTGATCGCCAGAATGCCCGTAAGCGGCGTGCGGACCTCGTGCGCAAAGGCGGCCAGCGCGGTTTCAACCATGCCGGGGACAGCGGACTTGCGCGTAGCGCGCGTTTTAGCCGCGGCCCGGGATATGCGCTTTTTCGGTCGCCATTTCTTGACAGTTCCTTTGATGACTGGTGAGCGCCGCTTTACTGCCATGATCCCCCTTCCCCGCGCATTGACAACATGACACGCGAGCGAGGTCAAAGTCACGGAGACCTTTCGAGCAACCCCCAGTAGAACTACGGGCCTGATTCGGACAATCCGACCATTCGCCTGATATCGGCAGCCGTGGCGCCCTGCCCACGCAATTCGCGCAAGCCCGTGGCATCGGTCGATTTCGACAGCTTTTGGCCCGCTGCATCTGTCATGAGCAGATGATGCCGGTAAGCCGGTTGCGGAATACCGAGCAGATGTTGCAGCAGACGATGCACACTGGTTGACCAGAACAGGTCGCGACCCCGCACCACGTCAGTGACGCCCTGCAAGGCATCGTCGACCACGACAGATAGATGATAGCTGGTCGGCGTCTCCTTGCGCGCGAGAATAACGTCGCCCCAGCTTTCCGGCTGAGCGCTCACGACGCCGGTCTCGCCATCAGGCCCTTCGCCAAGTTCGATCCAGGTAAGCTCATTCGCACGCGCGCGCGCCGCCGCCATGTCGAGCCGCAGCGCGTAAGGCATGCCCTGCTCGATCAGCCGGCTGCGCTCTCCCGGCGACAGCGATTTCGCAAGCCCCGGATAGAGTGGCGCCCCGTCAGGATCGCGCGGCCAGGGCGCGCTGGCTTCACGTTGCGCCACCAGACGGGCGATTTCTGTGCGGCTCTCGAAGCTCGGATAGATCAGGCCTAAGCCTGCCAGTTTTTCGACCGCCTCGCGATAGCGCGCAAAATGCTCCGATTGCCGCCGCACCGGCGTTTCCCATGATATCCCCAGCCAGGCGAGGTCTTCGTAGATCGCCGCCTCGAATTCCGGACGGCATCTGATAGCGTCGATATCCTCAATCCGCAGCAGGAATCTTCCTCCCGTGCGACGCGCGAGGTCGAAATTCAATAGCGCCGAATAGGCGTGGCCGAGATGGAGGTAGCCGTTCGGGCTCGGCGCGAATCGGAAAACGGGTGGCGGCATTGATCGTGACACTGTCATTGCCGGGCTTGACCCGGCAATCCATCCTTCAAAAGACTTTTACGATATAAGATGAAT
>NZ_LLXX01000197.1:32889-33142 GCF_001440405.1 Bradyrhizobium valentinum | reverse complement strand
ATGACGAGCCGGGCCAGCCGAAAGTTTCAATGACCATCCACCTCAACAGCCAGTCCGACCTCGAAGACGCCGTCCACGCGCTGATCAAGCAAGACCCACGGCTGAAACCGATTTTCGAGCTGACGGGCATGCCGGCGCTGCGGCAGCGCGAGCCGGGGTTCGCCGGGCTGGCGGCGATCGTGTGTGGCCAGCAGCTATCGACCGCGAGCGCCGGCGCGATCTGGGCGCGGCTTGCGGCCGCGTTCGATCCGTT
>NZ_LLXX01000197.1:0-32796 GCF_001440405.1 Bradyrhizobium valentinum | reverse complement strand
GGCCGGCTCGGCCTTTCGGCCGCCAAGATCAAGACGCTGAAGAATATTGCGCGTGAACTCGCCGCCGAGCGGCTGAACCTCGAGGTGTTGGCCGAGGAAGACGCCGACGTCGCCCACCACACGCTGACCGCGCTGCCCGGCATCGGCCCATGGACTGCCGACGTTTATCTCTTGTTCTGCCTCCGCCATGGCGACGCCTGGCCGGCCGGCGACCTGGCGGTGCAGGAGGCGATCAAGATCGGGCTCGGCCTGAAGACACGCCCAACCGAAAAACAGATGGCGCCGCTCGCCGAACCGTGGCGCCCGCTGCGCGGCGCGGCGGCGCATTTGTGGTGGAGTTATTACCGGGTCTTGAAGAAACGCGAAGGCGTGCTTCCCGACAAGCTCACCCCCGCAATCTCACCCGATCCTCCCGCGCGCAAGCGGTGACGAAATCGATCACCGCGCGCACCGCCGGAAGCTCGACGAGGTCCGGGTGCGCCAGCAGCCAAAGGTCCGCCACGCTGGTGAGTTTCTGCGGTGCGACGCGGACGAGATCCGGATAGGCGGCCGCGACAAAGCAGGACAGCGTTGAAATCCCCAGGCCCGCGCGCGCCGCGGCGAGCATGTCGCCTTGCGACGAGCATCGCATCACCAGCGAGCCCTGCCGGGTGATCGCGTCGCTCCAGCGCGCCAGCCGCTCGTTCGAGGCGCGGTCGGCGAAGCCGATGACGCTGTGTCCCTTCCATTCGTCGCGCCGTTCTGGAAGGCGCCGCCGCGCGGCGTAATCGCGCGAGGCGTAGAAGCCGGTACCAAGGCGGCCGATCTTGCGGCCGATCAGGTTCTCTTCGCCGCTGTCCACCGGGCGCAACACCACGTCGGCCTCGCGGCGGCGCACGCTGGCCGGATACGGATGGGTGATGATCTCGAGCTGAATATGGTCGTGCGTGCGCAGGAACGGTCCGAGCCGCGGCATCAGCCAGTGCGAGGCGAGCGTAGCCCCGATGGACAGCTTGACCACGCCGCGGGCCTGCGCGCCCGCCGCCGAAACCGCGGCCTCGGCGCGCAAGGCCGCCGCCGCCATGGCCTCGACATGCTCGCGAAATTTCTGCCCGTGCGAGGTCAGGGCCAAGCCGTCATTGGACCGCGCGAACAGGGGAACGCCGAGCTGACCTTCCAGTTCGGCGATCTTTCGTCCCACCGTCGGATGGCTGGAGCGCAAGCGGCGCGCCGCGGCCGCGAAGCTGCCGGTTTCGGCCACCGCGACAAAGCTCTTGCACAGATCCCAGTCCATCGGCGCTCCGCACGGCTTTAAGGCTGTTCATATCTGGATGAATATCTGTTCAATATTGAACAGGTGGCGACTGTCGTCCAGCCTTATAATGACGGCAACAATCAGCGCCCGGCCGGTGGCTCGGCCCGCGGTCCGGCGCTCTCAATCAACATCATCGGCGCGTTCCGGACTTTGGGCCGGCTTTGTGTCGCAAAGGGAGAGATCGAATGCCGTTGCCTGCTTCGCTTGCCGATACGCTCGAACTGCCGGTGGTCGGATCGCCGCTGTTCATCGTGTCCGGGCCCGAGCTCGTCATCGCCCAGTGCAAGGCCGGCATCGTCGGCTCGTTTCCGGCGCTGAACGCGCGGCCCGTCGAAAAGCTCGGCGAGTGGCTGACGCAGATCGAGGACGAGCTCGGCGAATACAGGGCACAGAATCCGGGCAAGAAGATCGCGCCCTACGCGGTCAACCAGATCTGCCATGCCTCCAACGACCGGCTGATGAAGGACATGGAGACGTGCGTGAAGCACAAGGTTCCGATCATCATCACCTCGCTGCGCCCGCCGATCGAAGTCGTCGAGGCCGCGCATTCCTATGGCGGCGTCGTGTTCCACGACGTGATCAACGTCAAGCATGCGCGCAAGGCCGCGGAACATGGTGTGGACGGTCTCATTCTGGTTTGCGCCGGCGCCGGCGGCCATGCCGGAACGCTGTCGCCGTTCGCGCTGCTGCGCGAGGTGAAGCAGTGGTTCAAAGGCACCATTCTGCTGTCGGGCGCGATCTCCGATGGCTGGGGCATCGCATCGGCGCTCGCGCTCGGCGCCGACATGGCCTACATGGGCACGCGCTTCATCGCAACACGGGAAGCCAATGCCGATCCGGCCTACAAGGCCGCGCTGACAAAGCACGCTGCCGAGGACATCGTCTATTCCAACCTGTTCACCGGCGTGCACGGCAACTATCTCGGACCATCGATCGTGGCCGCGGGCCTTGATCCCGGCAATTTGCCGGTCGCCGACAAGTCGAAAATGAATTTCGGCTCCGGCGGCAACACCAAATCCAAGGCATGGCGCGACATCTGGGGCTCCGGCCAGGGCATCGGCCAGATCACGGACGCGCCGCCGGTTGCCGAACTGGTGGAACGGCTCAAGTACGAGTTCGCCGAGGCCAGCAGCGATTTTCTCAACCGAGCGCGCGCCTAAGACGCGCCGGTTCCAATAGACGATCAAATAAAGCAAAACAGAGGGACGGAAACAATGAGAGTGTCGCGACCTATGTTGATGATCGCATTCGCGTTGTTGGGAAGTACGACCGCTCTCGCCGAGGGCGACAAGGACGAGATCCGCATCGGGCAGACCCTGCCCTATAGCGGACCGGCATCCGGCTTCGGCATCATCGGCCGGGCGCAAGAGGCCTATTTCGAGAAGATCAACGCCGAGGGCGGCATCAATGGCCGCAAGATCAAATTCATCAGCCTCGATGATGCATATTCCCCGCCCAAGACGGTCGAGCAAACCCGCAAGCTCGTCGAGCAGGAGGAAGTACTGCTGATGTTCGGCTCGCTCGGGACCGCCACCAACAACGCGGTGCATCGCTACCTCAACGGCAAGAAGGTGCCGCAGCTCTTTGTGCTGAGCGGCGCGACCAAATGGGCCGACCCGAAGAATTTCCGCTGGACCATGCCGGGAATGGCGGCCTACCAGTCGGAAGGCATCGTCTATGCCAAGCATATCCTGCGGACCAAGCCCGACGCCAAAATCGCCATCCTCTCCCAGAATGACGATTTCGGCCGAGATTACGTCGCCGGCTTCAAACGCGGCCTGGGAGACAACGCCGCGACCATGATCGTCTCGGAAGCAACCTACGAGACCAGCGCGCCGACCATCAGTTCGCAGCTTGCGACGCTGAAGGCCTCCGGGGCCAACGTGATGTTCGGCGTCGTGCTCGGCAAGTTCACCTCGCAGATGATCAAGGGCGTTGCCGAGCTCAACTGGAAGCCGGACGTGTTCTTCGTGCCGACTTCGGCCTCGTCGATCTCGTTCCTGGAGCCGGCCGGCCTGGACAATGCGGTCGGCCTGATCTCGTCCAGCAACGTGAAGGACACGCTGGACGCGCAATGGGCCAATGATCCCGGCGTGAAGGAGTATTTCGCCTTCATGAAGCAGTATCTGCCGAATGCGGATTTGACCAACTCGAACTACGCTGCCGGCTATCATTATGCGAACCTCATGGTGAAAGTCCTGATGGCCTGCAAGGACGATCTCAGCCGCGAGAACATCATGAAACAGGCGGCATCGCTGCGCGAGGTGCCGCTGCCGCTGTTGTTGCCGGGCATCACGGTATCGACCGGCGCCGACGACTATCTGCCGTTCCAGCAATTGCGGCTGCGTCGCTTCGACGGCAAGAGCTGGATCGGCTTCGACGACATTCTGGATGACGGCTAGGCCAACGCGTTTCGGCCGGCCAGGAGGAAACATGACATCGTTCATCAGCGGCGAACGCCAAATCAGCTACCCCGAGATCCACGCCCGCATCGCGCGGGCGGCAACGGGCTTCAAGATGCTCGGCATCAGTGGCGGAACGCCGGTCGGCATGATGTTGCGCAACGATTTTGCGTTCTTCGAGGTCTCCGGGGCCGCGGCGGCGCTGGGCAGCCCGGTGGTGCCGATCAACTGGCACCTGAAGGCCGAGGAAGTGGCCTATATCCTTGCCGACAGCGGCGCGAAAATCCTGGTCTGTCACGCCGACCTGCTGCCGCAGATCAGGGGCGGCCTGCCCGCCGATGTGAGACTACTCGTGGTAACGACGCCGCCGGAAATCGCCGCGACATTCAACGTTGCGCCTTCGCTGACGCAAGTCCCCGACGGCATGACGGACTGGGACCGCTGGCGTGACACGCATGCGGAATCGAAGCAGCCGCCCATCGGCAGCGCGCCGATGTTCTATACCTCGGGCACGACGGGGCTACCCAAGGGCGTGCGCCGCAAGCCGATGACGCCGGATCAGGCCGCGGCCTCCGCGAAGGTCGGCGGCATCGCCTATGGCGTCAAGCCAAACGAGGACCAGGTCATCCTGATGAACGGCCCGATGTACCATTCGGCGCCGAACTCCTACGGCATGCTGGCGTTCCGCAGTGCTTGCAAAATCGTGCTCGAACCGCGCTTCGATCCCGAAGACATGCTGCAACTGATCGAACGTCATCGTGTAACCCACATGCACATGGTGCCGACGATGTTCGTCCGCCTGCTGCGGCTGCCGGATGACGTCAAGCAACGCTACGACCTGTCCTCGCTGCGCTTCATCGTGCACGGCGCGGCGCCCTGCCCGCCGCAGGTCAAGCGCGCCATGATCGAGTGGTGGGGACCGGTCATCAACGAATATTTCGGCTCGACCGAGACCGGCATTCCGGTGTGGCACTCGGCCGAGGAGGCGCTCGCAAAACCCGGCACCGTCGGCCGCGCGATCGAGGGCGGCATTGTCAAAATCTTCCGCCCCGATGGTTCGCTGTGCGGCGCCGGCGAACCCGGCGAGATCTTCATGCGGCAGGTTTCGGTGCCCGATTTCGACTATCACGGCAAGGCCGAGGCGCGCGCCGAAGCCGGCCGCGACGGTCTCGTCAGCGTCGGCGATGTCGGCTACCTCGACCAAGACGGCTATCTGTTCCTGTGCGACCGCAAGCGCGACATGGTGATCTCGGGAGGCGTCAACATCTATCCGGCGGAGATCGAGAACGCGCTGATCGGCATGGACGGCGTGCGCGACTGCGCGGTGTTCGGCGTCCCTGACGACGAATTCGGCGAGCGGCTGTTCGCCTGTATCGAGCTGGAGGCGAATGCGTCCCTGTCCCCGGCCGCGGTGCAGGAATTCCTGCGCGGACGCCTCGCCAATTTCAAGGTGCCGAAGGACATCCAGTTCATGGATGCGATGCCGCGCGAGGCCACGGGCAAGATTTTCAAGCGCAAGCTGCGCGATCTCCATGCGGAAGGTAGGCTGCGCGCGATCGGGTGAGAAAACGTTCTTCGTAGCGTCATTCCGGGGCGCGTCGCAGACGCGAACCCTGAATCTCGAGATTCCGGGTTCGACGCTTCGCGTCGCCCGGAATGACGGCGAGAGTCACACGCGCCCCGCAACAAAATCGAACAGCGTTTTAAACATCATTGCTGTTGCAAAAGGATCATCGGACGGCGCAAAGATCGCTGCACGTGAGAAGCAGGGATCGAAACAATGCCATCCACCGATTTCATCGTCGCCCGCAACGATCTGCAGCAATGCAAGGTGATCGAGACGCAACTGCCCGACGCGGCTGATCTGCCCGATGAAGCATTGCTGGTAAAAGTCACGCGCTTTGCCTTCACCGCCAACAACATTACTTACGCGGTGCTCGGCGATCACCTGAAGTATTGGCAGCTTTTCCCGGCGCCCGCAGGTTTCGGCAACGTTCCGGTGTGGGGATTTGGCGAAGTGATCGCCTCAAGGCATCCCGGCATCGCCGAGGGTGAAATCCTGTTCGGTTACTTCCCGATGTCGACGCATCTCGTCATCGAGGCCGCCGACATCAGCAAGCGCGGCCTGCGCGATGCCGCCGCGCACCGCCAGGGCGTGGCGCCGGTCTACAACGCCTATGCGCGCGTCAGCGGAGACCCGGCATTTGCGGGCAAGCAGGGCGACCATCAGGCGCTGCTGCGGCCGCTGTTCATGCTGTCGTTCCTGGTCGACGATTTCCTTGCTGAGAACGAATTCTACGGCGCGAAAAGCGTGCTGCTCTCCTCCGCTTCCAGCAAGACTGCTTACGGTCTCGCGCATCTTCTGCACGCCAGAGGTAACGGCATCAAGGTGATCGGGCTGACGTCGGCGGGTAACACCGGCTTCGTCAAATCGCTTGGCTGCTACGACGAGGTCGTGACCTACGACAATGTAAGCTCGCTGCCGACGAGTTCCGCGGTCGCGTATGTCGATATGGCGGGCAATAGCCCGTTACGCGCGACGCTGCACCGGCACTTCGGTGAGCAGATGAAATATAGCGGAATCATTGGGCTCACGCATCGCAAGTCATCGCCCGATGAACCGGAGCAGCTCCTGCCGGGTGCCAAGCCTAAGTTCTTTTTCGCGCCGGACCACATCCGCAAGCGCGCCAAGGAATGGGGACCGGGCGGCGTCGACATGCGGTTTGGAGCGGCGTGGTCCGGGTTCGTCCCGAATCTGGACCGATGGATCGATGTGCGCGAAGGCCATGGGCCTGCGGCCGTTCAACGCGCCTATCTCGATACCCTCAACGGCCGCGTCCCGCCGGACCAGGGGTTGATCCTGTCCTTATCGGAATAGGCGGCATCCCCTCACGCCCTTTCTGCACCGTCCCGAATAGGTATAGGCTTTGCAGACAGGGAAACGCCGCGAAGACGGCTCGTGACGGGAAACGCCCATGCTCGACAGGACGGACGACAGTTCGGTTGCCGCCGACAATTGGCTTGCACAGTTCGAGGAAGCGCTCGGAAAACCCGACGGCGCCCTGCTGTATCAGTTGTTCCACCCCGACAGCTATTGGCGCGACGTGCTGGCGTTGAGCTGGAACATTCAGACGCTGAACGGCAGAGACGCGATCCTGAAAGCGCTGCCGCCGCTGGCCCGTAGCGCTAAGCCCGGCGGCTTCGCGATCGCCCCCGGTCGTGCCGCACCGCGCAAAGTGATGCGTGCAGGCACCAGCGCGATCGAAGCCATCTTCAAGTTCGAGACAAAAGTCGGGCGCGGCAGCGGCATCATCCGCCTGATCCCCGATGTGGACGATGGCAACCGCCTGAAAGCCTGGACGCTCCTGACCGAGCTTGGCGAGCTGAAGGGTTTCGAGGAGCAACTCGGCGTCAATCGGCCGCGCGGCAATGCCTATTCGCGTGATTTCCGCGGGCCCAACTGGCTCGACCTGCGTAACGCTTCGGCCAGCTATGCCGACCGCGATCCGACCGTCCTCGTCATCGGCGGTGGTCAGTCGGGCCTGTCCATCGCCGCACGGCTGAAGCAATTGAACGTCGACACGCTGATCGTCGATCGCGAAAAACGCATCGGCGATAACTGGCGCAAGCGCTACCACGCGCTGACGCTGCACAACCAGGTGCAGGTCAACCACCTGCCCTACCTGCACTTCCCGCCGAACTGGCCGACCTATATTCCGAAGGACAAGCTCGCCAATTGGTTCGAGGCCTATGTCGAAGCCATGGAGCTGAACTTCTGGACCGAGACCGAGTTCGAGGGCGGCAGCTATGATGAGAAGGAAGGCCGCTGGACGGTGACGCTGCGCTGCGCCGATGGCGGCACGCGCACCATGCATCCGCGACATGTGGTGCTGGCGACCGGCGTCAGCGGCATTCCGAGCGTGCCTGAGATTGCCGGGCTGAAGGATTTCGCCGGCAAGGTGATGCATTCCAGCCGGTATGATGACGGCGAGAACTGGAAGGGCAAGCGCGCCATCGTGATCGGCACCGGCAACAGCGGCCATGACATCGCGCAGGACCTGTATTCTAGCGGCGCGCATGTCACGCTGTTTCAGCGCTCGTCCACGCTGGTGGTCAGCATCGAGCCGTCGGCCCAACTGGTCTACGCCCCCTACAACGAGGGCACGCTCGAGGATAACGATCTGATCACTGTCTCGATGCCGCTGAAACTGGCGCGCAAGAGCCACGCGTTGACGGCGGAGAAATCCAAGGCGCTCGACAAGGAATTGCTCGATGGCCTGGAGCGCGTCGGTTTCAAGCTCGATTTCGGCGAAGACAATACCGGCTGGCAGTTCAAATACCTCACCCGCGGCGGCGGCTATTATTTCAACGTCGGCTGCTCCGACCTGATCGTCAAAGGTGACATCGCGCTCAGGCAATTCGCCGATCTCGACACGTTCACGGCCAGTGGCGCAAAGATGAAGGACGGCGAGGCGATCGCCGCCGACCTTGTCGTGCTGGCGACCGGCTACAAGCGCCAAGAAGAGCTGGTGCGAAAACTGTTCGGCGAGACGGTGGAGAAACGCGTCGGCACGATCTGGGGGTTCGGCGAGGAGCAGGAGCTGCGCAACATGTACACCCGCACCGGCCAGCCCGGCCTCTGGCTGATCGCCGGCGGCCTCGCGCAATGCCGCATCGGATCAAAGCATCTCGCGCTGCAGATCAAGGCGATCGAGGAAGGGCTGTTGCCGCGGGGCGCGTGAGTTCCGCCTCGCGATCCCTGATTTGCTGCACAACGAAGGATTCCGCGCGGCGCCAGGCTTCGTCATTGTCGCCGCGGAAGCTGAAGAGACGACCAAAGACCACTTTTTGTGCCTCCACGTCGATAATGTTGAACTTTGCCCACTGAACGAGCGTGCTCATCTTTTGAACGCTGCCAATCACGAGAAAAGCCGCGCCGGCCGCCTGCGCCTTGCCGACCAACTGCGCGGCAGTAATGTCGCCGACCGAACAGGCGTTTGGCGGACAATCGAGGTCGACGCTCCGTATCTTTCCGCTCGCCACGAGATCGGTCCGCAGCGAGGCTTCGAACTCGCGCAAGCGCCGCACATGGTCGGCCCGTTGATCGATGACCTCGCCCGAGGTGTCGATGTACTCAATTTCGGCGACCGCGAGTACGGGCGGCTCACCCTGCGCATGGACCTGCCGAACAGGATAGGCGCAGACAAGGGCGGCAGCGGCCAAAGCGAGGCCCAGCGAACGTAACTTCATCAGCTTTTCCATTGCAAATCTTTCCCTGGCATTTCGTGACGTGCGTTTCGTTCTGGCAACTATTTCGCCTGCTCCAGCAGACGGCGCTGAATCAACCAGCGCGCGCCGCGGCTCCAGGCCACGTTGGCGCCCATGCGCAGGTCGGTCTGTTTGACGTCCACCAGCGCCCCGGACCGGGCGTCGCGGATCTTGTAGGTCACCGCATATTCGGTCCGCCCGATGCGCGTGACGATTCCGACCATCGACTGATCCGCGCCAAGGCCGGCGGCAATTTTGGCGTCGCAACCTTCGCAGTCGCGCAATTTTCCTGCCTTCGCCATCGGCTCGTTCACGGCGCTGACGTCAACGAGCTGGTAGCGTCCGGATTCCGCTATCAGCCGTCGCGCCTCTTCCGTCGAAAGCCGCAATTGCTCACGGTCGATCTCGTCGGGCGGGATGAAGGCAGCTCCACCGCTGAAATCCTCCAGCTCGAACGGAAAGACCGCGATTTTGATCGGAAGCGGCGCGACCGTTTCGGCGGTCCCGGTCGCAGCCGCACCTGCAAGCAACATTGCCGGCGCAAGGATGAAGGCGATGCAGCGCATGGGATCAACCCTGGAACTGGCAACTCGGCGTTTGCCAAATCGTCACCATGTCGCCCGATCCGTTGCCGCACCGATACGGCGACTTTCCTTCGATCGTCCGGGTGAAATACCCGATCTTGGCCTGCCGCGCTTTCTTCCCGGCGAAATTTGCCTCTATAGTCGAAGTAATGGGAGGAAGCTTGCGACAGGCAACCGACTTCAAGGCGGGCCCGACACGCGCCGTCGATTTGAAGCTGCGGCTGGCGTTACGCGTCGTCGCACTGGCGGCGGTTTGCTTCATTGCCGTGGCGGCCTACGCCTTATTTGACAGCGACAGGGTCGCCAGGGCCAAGGCGAGCCGCATTGCCGAAATCGTGGCCAGGGACCTTTCGTTACAGCAATCGCAACCGAAGTGGGCCTCCGTATCCACCAGCGCAACGCCGGACTTGCAGCGGGTCGCGGCGCTGATGGAGCCCGGCCTCTGCATCGCCTATCGCAACAATGCTGGAGCCTTTCTCCAGGGTGTTTGCAGCGGTGCGCTCTCCGACGAACTTACCGCGCCCGAATTTTTTGCATCGGTCTATGGCGCCATCTTTCGTCCGGGTGAGCCGACCTCGATGCCCGTCCTCGTCGACGGGAGTGCGCGCGGCGTTGCGGTCGCGACCTTCGACGCAGCAGCACAGATCGGCCAGAGCTGGCGCGAGGTAAGCCGGTTGCTCGCCATCATGGCTTTCGCCCTGGCCGGGCTTTGCCTTGCCGTCTATGCCGCGCTGGCGCGCGCGCTGCGACCCACACAGGCGATTCAGGTCGGGCTGAAACGGCTTGCCGCAAACGATCTTTCCGCGCGCCTGCCCCGATTTGATCTCGCGGAGCTGTCGGCGATCTCCGACGTCTTCAATACGCTTGCGCAAAGGCTGCAGGCCACGCTTGCCGAGCGCAACGCATTGACACGGAAGCTGATAGAAGTGCAGGACGAGGAGCGGCAGCGCCTTGCGCGCGAGCTGCACGATGAGTTCGGTCAGTCGCTCACCGCCATTGCGGCCCAAGCTGCCTCCGCCGCCCATACGGCGGAGCGCGAATGCCCGCCTCTGCTGGGGGAATGCCGTGGCATCTCGCGCACGACGGCGGGCATGATGGAAACCTTGCGTGGCGCGCTCGTGCGCCTGCGTCCGCCCGATATCGAGGAACTCGGCCTCACCCTCAGCCTCGAAAGCCTGGTTGCGAGCTGGAACGGTTACGAGAAAGGCCGCACCCGCTTTGACATTGCCATCATTGGCGAGGTCGACGGTCTGCCACCCGCCATATCCGCCAATCTCTATCGTGTCGCGCAGGAGGCGATTACCAATGCGGCTAAGCACGCGCAGGCTAGGTGCGTGCAATTGCGTCTCGAAGCCGGAGAGGCCGACATCGTCCTGATAGTCGAGGACGACGGCGAGGCGGCGTGTGGCAATCCCGGGCCGAAAATCGGCATGGGACTGCTCGGCATGCAGGAGCGCGTGGTTTCGCTCGGCGGAACGCTGCATTTCGAGCGGCCGGCCGCGGGCGGCACCCGGCTTGTCGTCAGCATTCCCAACATGAGGGCGGAGCCTTGAGGACGAACGACGCCGGCAGCTACGTTCGCGTGATGCTGGTGGACGACCACGCCATCGTGCGCGAGGGCTATCGCTCGCTGTTGCAGAAGCAGGATGGCCTACGGGTCGTCGCCGAAGCGGATAGCGGAGCCGAGGCTTATCGCATCTACAAGGAGACCGGGCCAGATCTCGTCATCATGGACATATCAATGCCCGGCATCGGCGGTGTCGAGGCCATCAGGCGCATCCGGCAATGGGACAAGTCCGCGCGCATCCTCGTCTTCTCAATGCACCAGAGCGCCGCTTATGCGATCCAGGCGATCAAGGCCGGCGCACGCGGCTATGTCACCAAGAGCAACCCGCCCGACGCTCTGCTGCGCGCCATCGCCGAGGTCATGGCCGGACGCATCGCGCTCAGCCCCGACATCGACCATGAACTCGCGATCAACCGGCTCGCCGACGAGCCTTCGGCAATCGACACGCTGAGCCCGCGTGAATTCGAAATCCTGCGCATGCTGCTGGCGGAGAAATCCGTGGATGAGATCGCAAACACGCTGCATATCAGTGTCAAGACCGCGGCCAACACCCGCTATCAGATCCGCGCCAAGCTCGGCGTCGGCTCCGACATCGAATTGGTACGCCTGGCGCTTCGCCAGCGGATCATCGCGGCGGAGGATATGGAAGGCTAGGTCGTGTGGACGGTTATCTGATCCATAGGATTGTAGCGGCGATGATTACGACGGCGAGATAGTTTCTGGCCGTCTTTTCGAAGCGGGTTGCGACCCTTCGCTAGGTCTCTGAAGTTTGGCGTTTCGTAGTGCCGAAAGACAATGGCCTGTAAAAGTATCGGAAATATAGATTAGGCATTTGGCGTGACCCAATGCCGTGGCCAGCAGGCGTGGTTCTGACGTGGTGGATTTCATGCTGCTTATGACAGCAAGGCGTAGGAGTTAATCGTGAGCGCTGATAAAGCGATCAAACTTGCGGTGATCGGACGTGGCATGATCGGGTCGGCGGCTGCGCGACATTTGTCCAAAATGGGCCATGATGTTGCACTGATCGGGCCCGACGAGCCGGTAGACTATTCGCGCCATAACGGGGTCTTTGGAAGCCACTACGATGAGGGCCGTATCACGAGGAGGTTCGATCCGGAGCCATTTTGGGTGCAAATGAACTGCGCTGCAATTTCGCGCTACGACGAGATTTCAGCGGAAAGCGGTGTGGACTTCTACCGGGAAGTTGGGGTGCTGCACGTTGGCCCTGGCGAAAGCAGCGACGTCGCTTCGGTTGGCAAAATCACCGCTGAGGCCGGGATCCTTTGTGAAGCATATGATGATACGAGGCTCGCGGAGCGATTTCCGTTTCTGAGATCAACGGCGGGAATGCAGGGGTATCTCGAGCCGCGCAATGCCGGATACATCAGCCCGCGCCGCTTGGTCCGGGCGCAGACGATCGCGGCGGAGCGCGCCGGGGCTCGGATCATCGACGAACCTGCGCTGGGAATTTCGGAAAGCGGCTCTGGCGTGACGGTCCGGACGAGATCGGGCAGTGTCGAGGCCGAGCGTGTCCTCGTTGCGGCAGGCGGGCATACCCAATCACTGCTCGGTCGATCATTGGGTTTTACGGTCTATGGGCGTACCGTGGCGCTGTTTCGGCTTGGTGCGGCGGAGGTTCAACGTTTAGCCGGAATGCCGTCGATGCGTTGTATCGGGCCCAAGGGGGAGAATCCCTATATTCTGCCGCCAATCCCCTATCCGGACGGCCACACCTGGTTAAAGCTCGGCGGTGATCCGGTCGATCTTCCGCTCGAAAGCGAGGCGGATATCAAGGACTGGTTCCAATCGGGCGGATTGATTCACGTTGCTGATGCGCTTCAAAAGCAGATCCTTGACCGTATTCGCGACCTCAATTTCGAAGAACGCCGCGTCGTGCCTTGCATGACCACCTTCAGCGACACGGGCCTGCCCTGCATCGGACCGCTTTCGGAGCGCGTAGCGGTTGCATTCGGCTGCTACGGCAAGAGCGCGAAATGTTCGGACGAATTGGGTCGGTTAGGTGGCATGGCGCTGCTCGGTGAGGTTAGAGCAGAGCTCGCACCCTGACCGAGTCGAGCACCGTCACCACGTCGCCGCGACATGGCCTTTGCGCGACGGGGCCATGCGCAAAGGCCCCCTCGCGGCCTGAACCAGCGTCTGCGACACTCGCATCAACAACAAATGGGGAGAAACACATGTCGGTCATTCTCGGCTCGGGCGAGCACCGTTACCGCGTCGCCGAAAACTGGGCAAAGCTGCCTGATGGCTGGCGCCTGACCGACGTCGCTTCGGTCGCGGTCGACAGCAAGGACCGCGTCTACGTCTTCAACCGCGGCGACCACCCGATGGTGGTGCTTGATCGCGAGGGCAATTTCATCAAGAGCTGGGGCGAAGGCCTGTTCAACCGCGCCCACGGTTTGCACATCGACGCCGACGACAATCTCTACTGCACCGACGACGGCGACCACACCGTGCGCAAGTGCTCGACCGACGGCAAGGTGCTGCTCACCATCGGCATTCCGAACAAGCCCGCGCCGTTCATGAGCGGCGAGCCGTTCCATCGCTGCACCCATACCGCGCTGTCGCCAAAGGGCGAGATCTACGTCTCGGACGGCTACGGCAATGCCTGCGTCCACAAATATTCGCCCGATGGAAAGCTGCTCAAGACCTGGGGCGAACCCGGCACCGATCCCGGCCAGTTCAACATCGTCCACAACATCGCGACCGACGCCGACGGCTGGGTCTACGTCGCCGACCGCGAGAACCACCGCGTGCAGGTGTTCGACGGCAACGGCAAATACGAGACGCAGTGGAACTTTCTGCACCGGCCCTGCGCGCTGTGCTGCTGCGGCGGCAGGCAGCCCACCTTCATCGTCGGCGAGCTCGGGCCCGGCTTGGCGGTCAACCGCAAGGTGCCCAATCTCGGCCCGAGGCTCTCGATCGTGGATTCAAAAGGCAAACGGATCGCCCGCCTCGGCGGCGAGAACGGCCCGGGGCTGGAGGCCGGCAAATTCCTCGCGCCCCACGGCATCGCGCTGGATTCGAAGGGCGACATCTATATAGGCGAGGTCGGCGTCACCGACTGGAAGACCAGCTTTCCGGATACGCCGATGCCGCCGGAGGTCGGCGTAACCCGCTGCCTGCAGAAGCTTGAGAAGGTCTAGACTATGAGACGTCTGCCCGCCCGCTAAACAAATTGTGCTCACGGGCAAGGCCTTCGCCAACGAGATCGAAGAACGCACGGATCCGCGCGGTCCGTTTCAGGTCGGCGTGGGTCACGATCCACAGTTCACCGGCCAGGTCCGGCACCGGATGCGGTAGCGCGCGGACGAGGTCGGAATCCTCGTCGCCGAGATAACAGGGAAGCAGCGCGAGACCGATACCGGCCTTCGCGGCGATGAACTGATTGACGAGGCTGTTGGTCCGATAAACGAAGGCGTCACTCGGCACCGTTCTGTTCAGCCAATCTGCAGCCATGATGCCGACCGCCGTATCCTCCCATCCGATCAGCGCGTGGCGGCCGAGATCTTCCGGGGATGAAACGGCGCCGCCTCGCTCTTCGAGATAGCTGATAGCGCCATAGACGCTCCATGCGACATCGGCGAGCTTGCGGCCCCAGAGATCGCCCTCCTTCGGCCGCATCGGACGAAGCGCGATATCCGCCTCGCGGCGCGAGAGGCTGAGGACGCGGTTGTCGATCACGAGCTCGACAACGATGCCGGGATGGGTTTGCCGGAACCTTGCGAGGTGACTGGTCAGCTTTCTATACGCCAGAGTCTCTGAGGAGGTGACGCGCAAGCGGCCGGAGAGGCGGTGGTCCCGGCCGGCAATGTCGCGATCGATTCCGAGCGCCTCATCTTCCATGCGCTCCGCCGCTGCCGCCATCCGCTCGCCGGCCGGCGTCGCCTGATACGCCCCGCCTGGAAGCCGTTCGAACAGCCGGACACCGAGCCGCGTTTCCAGGGCATTCAGGCGCCGGAACGCGGTCGAATGGTCGATATCAAGCGCTTTGGCGGCGCCGGTGAGGCTGCTTGCCCGATGCACCGCCAACACGAGTTGAGGCTCGTTCCAGTCCTCCATGGCTGGATAGGATAGGAGTGGCTTGCAGTTTCGCAAGCCGCGCTGGCGCGATTCCAACGTGCTTTCCGTGCCGCCAGATACTACCTGTCGCGCAACGGGCAGCGAGATGAGGAACCACAAGATGAAGCCGATCCAGCTTTGAAGCATGCGATCGCCGTCCAGCGGGCGATGATCGATCAACCTTCAACAGATCAAACTTCAATAGGAGTTGAGAAATGGGTGCTCCGTCCCCCGAGCTTTGCAATCTCTGGCTGGCACGCGCCTTCAATGCGCAGGACGTCGATGCCGCGGCCGCGATGTACCACCCCGAAGCTTCGATCGTTCAGGTCGATGAAGTGCACGGCGGCAGCACCGTGGCGCGTGGTGCCGACGGCATCCGCAAGACGATGGCCGCCTATGTCGGATTGAAGCCGCACATGGATGTCGTGACCCATCACACGACGGTTTCGGGCGACTTCGCGATGACGCGGTCGCAGTGGCTTATCAAAGGCACCGACAAAGCCGGCAAGCCGACCGAGGTCCATCACCACGGCATGGAGGTTCACCGCCGCCTGCCTGACGGCACCTGGGTGTTCTTCATGGATCATCCCTTCGGTGCCGATCCGGACTGGGCGATTGACGCGCCGCCACACACCGAATAGCCGTGCTGCATCCAACACCGGATGACCAGCCATGCAAGAACTCGTAACGCTCGCCAGCATCGTCGCCGCGCTCGCTGTTGGCGTGGTCAGCCCTGGGCCCAGCTTCGTCATGGTTGCCCGCGTGGCGGTGGCGTCAACCAGAGCCCGCGCCCTTGCCACCGCGCTGGGCATGGGCGCCGGCGGCACTTTCTTCGGCGCGGCGGCGCTCCTCGGGTTACAGAGTGTCCTGCTGGCTGTGCCGGCGCTCTATGCAGGCCTCAAGATCGTGGGAGGCCTGTACCTTTGCTACCTGGGCTATCTCATATTCAGATCGGCGCAGCAGCCTCTCGCGGCCCCCGGTGCTGACGGCCAAAGTAACCCTCAAGACAAGTATCAAGGCAGTAGCGGGACGCTCCGCGCGTTCTGGCTGGGCGTCACGACACAGATAAGCAATCCGAAGGCGGCCATCGTCTATGCAAGCGTGTTCGCTGCCTTTCTCCCCGCGTCCTTCTCCATGGGCTTCGCGGCGGTGCTGCTTGCGGCCGTGTTCCTTGTCGAGGCGGCCTGGTATGCGTTGGTCGCCGTTCTCTTCTCGTCGTCAGGGCCGCAACGGGCTTATCTGTCCTGCAAGTCCTGGGTTGATCGAGCGGCCGGCGCCGTCATGCTCGGTCTCGGCCTGAAGCTCGTGACCAGCGCTGCCAGACCGTAGAAGAGCGTGCGGAGCTCGTCATTCGCGGCACTTGTGTGAAGCCGCCCGGAAGGAGAGCCCGTGGCGAAGAAGCACCTCCCCGTGACCTATCACGATGGATTGACTGCGAGGCACTGAGGGGGCGAGGAACCGAGGCCCTTTCCGGGGGCGCCGCAGACCGAACACGCGTTCCCGTGGCTGGATAAGCCGCGGAACGCTCTTCACAATCCCGTCACGCTGCCTGTAGTATGCAGGGCACATGCTGCTTCGCAGCTAACATGGGGGTCAGGAGCGTTACTTGAACGCACATGTCTCGCAAGGCGGTTGGCCGGTACTGGTGCTGAACGCGGATTTCCGGCCGCTGAGCTACTACCCACTGTCTCTCTGGTCGTGGCAGGACGCGATCAAGGCGGTGTTCCTCGACCGTGTCAACATCGTCGAGCACTATGACCGCGCGGTGCACAGCCCGTCCTTCGAGATCCAGCTTCCGAGCGTGGTGTCGCTGAAGTCGTTCGTCAAGCCGACCACGCACCCCGCCTTCACCCGGTTCAACGTCTTCCTGCGCGACCGCTTCGCCTGCCAGTATTGCCACGCGCATGACGACCTCACCTTCGATCACATCATCCCGCGCAGCAAGGGCGGCCAGACCACGTGGGAGAACGTGGTCGCAGCCTGTTCGCCGTGCAATCTGCGCAAGGGTAATCTGACGCCGCAGCAGGCGAAGATGTTTCCACGTCAAGCGCCGTTCGCGCCGACGGTGCACCAGCTCCACCGGAACGGCCGCCTGTTTCCACCGAACTATCTGCACGATAGCTGGCTGGATTATTTGTACTGGGACACCGAGCTCGATCCGTAGGATTCGCGCCACGGATTTGTCGCACCCTCCATCGGTTGGCCTTCGGTTCAAGCCGGCAACGACATCAACACAAATGCGTTCCGCCCCGGAAGGCACGCGCGCCATAGTGAAATTGAATCTCCCGGTGATTGGCGCGCCATTGCGGGCCCGCCAGTCACCTTGCAGTTTATTTAGATTTGATAGTCCATGTCGGCCATGCTCGCGCCCGGAGCTGTCGGCGGGGCTTTCTTCTTCGGAAGTTCAGCGACCATTGCCTCCGTGGTAACCAGCAGGCCCGCCACCGAAGCGGCGTCCTCGAGTGCCGTGCGCACCACCTTGGTGGGATCAATAATACCCTTTGCGATCAGGTTACAGAACTCGCCGGTCTGGGCATCAAATCCGAAAGCGTATGTATCCTTGTCCAGGATCTTGCCGACCACGAGCGAGCCGTCCTCGCCCGCGTTGATGGCGATCTGGCGTGTCGGCCACGACAGCGCTTTCTTCACGATCTCGACGCCATAGCTCTCATCCTCGTTGGCTGCTTTCAGCCTATCGAGCGCCTTGACGGCACGGAGCAGGGGAACGCCGCCGCCGGGAAAAATGCCTTCTTCGACTGCAGCACGGGTGGCATGCAGCGCGTCGTCGACGCGATCCTTGCGCTCCCTCACCTCGACCTCGGTGGCCCCGCCGACGCGGATCACCGCGACACCGCCTGCGAGCTTGGCGAGCCGCTCCTGGAGTTTCTCACGATCATAATCGGAGGTCGTCTCTTTGATCTCGGCCTTGATCTGGGCAATGCGAGCCTCGATATCGGCCTTCTTGCCGCCGCCGCCCACGATTGTCGTATTCTCCTTCTCGATCCTCACCTTCTTGGCGTGGCCCAGCATATTGGTGGTCACGCTCTCCAGCTTGATGCCGAGATCCTCCGAGATCATGGTGCCGCCGGTAAGGATGGCGATATCCTGAAGCATCGCCTTGCGGCGATCGCCGAAGCCGGGCGCTTTCACTGCCGCGACTTTCAGCCCGCCCCGCAGCCTGTTCACGACAAGGGTGGCAAGCGCCTCGCCCTCCACGTCCTCGGCAATGATGAGCAGCGGCTTGCCTGACTGCACGATCGATTCAAGCAGCGGCAGCACCGGCTGCAGTCCCGACAGCTTCTTTTCGTGAATCAGAATGTAGGGGTCTTCGAGCTCGACCCGCATCTTCTCGGAGTTGGTAACGAAGTAGGGCGAGATATAGCCGCGGTCGAACTGCATGCCCTCGACCACTTCGAGCTCGGTCTGCAGCGACTTGGCCTCCTCCACGGTAATGACGCCGTCGTTACCGACCTTCTTCATGGCATCGGCCAGGAAGCGGCCGATCTCGGCGTCGCCATTGGCCGAAATGGTTGCAACCTGCGCGATCTCGTCATTCGTGGTGATCTTCTTCGAGTTCTTCTCGATATCGCCGATCAGCGTATCGATAGCGCGGTCGATACCGCGCTTGAGGTCCATCGGATTCACGCCAGCGGCGACGGCCTTCGCCCCCTCTCTCACGATCGCCTGGGCAAGCACGGTGGCAGTCGTGGTGCCGTCGCCAACTCGATCCGATGTCTTCGATGCCACTTCGCGCACCATCTGCGCGCCCATGTTCTCGAACTTGTCGTCGAGCTCGATCTCCTTCGCAACGGTCACGCCATCCTTGGTGATGCGTGGCGCACCGAACGGCTTTTCGATAACGACGTTTCGTCCTTTCGGACCAAGCGTGACTTTCACCGTATTGGCGAGAATGTCGACGCCGCGCAGCATCTTCTCGCGGGCATCGACCGAAAATTTGACTTCCTTGGCAGCCATGGTCTTGCTCCTAAGATACTGTTCTTCGGTTGCTCATTACATCGGGCGGGCCTTCAAGCGGCCTTGCGACTGACGCCGGCCTCCCACCAGCACGCCCACGATGTTCGTTTTCTTTCATGATCAAATATTCGGTGCCGTCGATCTTGACCTCGGTGCACGACCATTTGCCGAACAGCACGCGATCGGCCCACATGAAGATCGATCGGAACCTACAGCATGCGACCTAGGTAGGTCAGAGTTGCGCTGCAAGGGGCTTCCAAAAAACGGCCGACCGTATCGGGCGACTGGCCGTTCCAGGAACAAACCGGCTGCTTGCGCAGTTGTTTAATCCCTTGGCCTGCAGGGACTGCCGCCGCCTCGCGGATCGCATTTCTCCCGAGCAGGCTTGAAAACAACCGACGGTTAAGGCGCAGCCGTGCTTACCGCGCCCGTACATCAATTGCGTCCCCCGCCGCATGTCGTCGTGGTCGGTAATGAGAAGGGCGGCTCGGGCAAAACCACCATCGCGATGCACGTCGCCGTTGCGCTGCTGAAGGCTGGCCAGCGCGTCGCAACCGTCGACCTCGACGGCCGGCAGCGGACCCTCACCCATTATGTCGAGAGCCGGCGCGGCTGGGCGCGGCGGAACCAAGTCGATCTGGAGTTGCCGACGCATTTCTGCATCGCACGCGTCGAAGGTGCCATGGTGGCGGAAAACGAGGCCGCCGAATGCTCCGATTTCCAGCGAGCCATTGCCGCAGCACAGGATCGCCATGACTTCGTCGTGATCGATACGCCCCCGTATGACAGCTATCTGATGCGGCTCGCCCATTCGATCACCGACACCCTGGTGACGCCGCTCAGCGACAGTTTTGTCGACCTCGATGTGCTGGCGACGCTCGATCCGGTGACGTTGACGGTCACCGGGATCAGCCACTACGGAGACTTGGTGCGCGAGACGCGTCGCCATCGCCGGCCGGTTGATGGCGCCCTCATCGATTGGGTGGTCGTGCGCAACCGGATTTCGCCGCAACAATCATCTACCGCCCAGGTACTTTGCGGCTGCCTGCAGGAGCTGGCCCTCAATGCAGGTTTTCGGGTTGTACCCGGCTTTCACGACCGCCCGATTTATCGCGACCTTTTTCCCCGGGGGCTCACCGCGCTGGACGCGCTATGCGAAACAATGCCCGGCATCGATGGTGAGGTCTCTCGTCGCCCCGCGTGCTGCGAGGTTGAGGGCCTGCTCGAGGGGTTGAAGCTGCCGATCAACGATCGCGCTCGCCGCCATGCAGCGCTTCGCGCCGAATGGTTTGCTTCTCGCGATCGCCCGCTGGATGCCGATATCCTGGCCGGCCCGTAAACTGCGAAGCTATCACGGTGGAACTTGTGGTCAAAAACCTCGTGAGCGCCGGGAACGACCGCGCGCGGTGTGGGTTCGGTTGTTCGGTTGCAAGCGGTAACAAGCAGTGAAGGAGATTGCGGAACATGACAACGAGATCGCGCATTTGCTCGACGGCCGGCCTGGCAATCGCCGGTTTGTTGGCCTTCGGCATCACCGGTGCATCGGCACAGGCAATCTATGTCGATTCATATGCCGACCCCTATCCCGTAGCCGACCCCTATCCCGTGGCAGTGGCTCCCGGCAGCGTCTACGTCGCACCGGCGCCGGTTGTCGCGGCACCGCCGATTGTACGGCCACGCACCGTCGTGGTGAGCCGTCGGGCCTATGTGCCGGCCCCGGCGTTTGGCGCGCCGGCGCCTATCGACTACGCACCCTACGGCAACATTGTCGTTTCTGACTGGTGAGTTGATCGCGTAGACGCCCGACGCCCGCGTAGGAAGGCCCCGCTAAGGCGGGGCCTTTTCTTTTCGCGGTCTGCCTCGCAGCGCGCCGATCCCTCGATTCCTCGAAGGAGCTGTTGGGCCGGACTTGGCGGCGCGCAATGCAAGCTGCGCCTTCACTCAGCCACCTAATTCTGTCACGATACCTTTGAGGCGCCCGCCTCGTCAGAACACAAGAGCGGCATCCACGCCCGCCAACGGAAACGCCCATGCTCATTCCCATTGCCGATGTGCCACGCTGGTATGCCGAACGGAAACCAAAGGACACCATCGCGGTCAGCCACGGCGCCGATGCCATCACCTGGGAGCAGCTCGAACGCAACGCCAACCGACGCGCCCGCGCCTTCGCCGCCAAGGGCGTAAAGCCCGGCGATTTCGTCGCCATCGGGCTTCCCAACAGCAACGTGTTTTTCGAGACCACCTTTGCGGTGTGGAAGTGCGGCGCCACGCCGACGTCGCTGACCTGGCGATTGCCGCGCGGCGAGGCCGCCGCGGTGCTCGACATCCTCAAGCCTTCGCTTGTGGTCGGCGGTCAGCCGGACTGGAATGCGCCCAACTCGCTGCCTGCCGATTTTGTGCCGGACGGCTTTTCCGACGAACCAATCGACAACCCGGTGGCGCGCTACTGGAAAGCGATGACCAGCGGCGGCTCGACCGGTCGGCCCAAGGTGATCCTCGATCACATGCCGGCGGTGGTGGAGACGACATTTCCCTCTCCACTCGGCATTCCGCAGAATGGATCGCTGCTCAATCCCGGCCCGCTCTATCACAACGCGCCGTTCATCGTGTCGCACACCGCGTTGTTCAACGGCGGACGCGTCACCGGCCTCGTCAAGTTCGACGCCGAGGAGACGCTGCGGCTGATCGAGAAAAACCGAGTGCAATGGGTGAATTTCGTGCCGACCATGATGCACCGGATCTGGGCGCTGCCGGATGAGATGCGCACCGCCTACGACCTCTCAAGCCTGCAGATCGTGTTTCACATGGCAGCCCCGATGCCGCCCTGGCTGAAGGAGAGATGGATCGAGTGGCTGGGGCCGGAGCGCATCTACGAGCTCTATGGCGGCACCGAGCGGCAGGGCGCCACGATCATTTCCGGCACCGAATGGCTGACGCACAAGGGTTCGGTCGGCAAGATTGGTGACACCTGCCGCTTGCGGATCATCGGCGAGGACGGCAATGACGTCGCGCCAGGCGAGACCGGCGAAATCTATTTCCTGCCCAATGACGGCGCCGGCAGTACCTATCACTATCTCGGCGCCGAGCCGAAGCGCCGCGCGGACGGCTGGGAATCGCTCGGCGATATCGGCCGGCTCGATGCCGAAGGCTATCTCTATCTCGGCGACCGCCTCGCCGACATGATCTTGCGCGGCGGGGCCAACATCTATCCGGCCGAGGTCGAGGCCGCGGTGACCGAACATCCCGACGTACGCTCCTGCGTCGTCGTCGGCCTGCCCGATCCGGAATTCGGGCAGCGCGTGCATGCCATCCTCGAACTTGACGGGAACACCGATGCGCAAGCCGTCGCCGACGGCATGGGCGAATTCCTGGCCGACCGGCTCAGCCGCTACAAGCACCCGGAAAGTTTCGAGGCTGTTCACGTCGGCCTGCGCGACGATTCCGGCAAGGTTCGCCGCACTCTATTGCGCGACGAGCGCGCCGGGTGGCTGAAGGAGAACCGCGATTTCCGGATCATGCCGGCCCGTGCGCGGGCAAACGTGGAATGATCCTAAATTGCCGCGGAACATTTATGAATCTGCCCTCTTATGAGTCGCGTGGCGGCTCATTTTGGGGGACACTTTCAAGACGGCCGTTTGCAGCATAGATTGTCGTGCATTCCCGGCGCTATCCTCGCCGGAAGCGCGCCGGTTCGCCAGGAGACCATCCATGCCATCTTTGACCGAATGGAGAGTGCCGCCCGCAAACCAGCCGCGCCCGGGCGACTACACTTTCGACCTCGACAAGGTCCTCTCGTCGGTGGTCGGGCTGCATTCGATCATTCCGCCCGATGCCTTCAGTGCGGAGACGCTCGGCACCGAACGCGCCGGTAATGGCGTGCTGATCGATGACGGGCTGGTGCTGACCATCGGCTATCTGATCACCGAGGCCGAAGCGGTCTGGCTGCATCGCGGCGACGGCCGCGTGGTGGAAGGCCACGCGCTCGGCTTCGATTTCGAATCCGGCTTCGGGCTGGTGCAAGCGCTCGGCGACCTCGATCTCGATCCCTTGCCGATCGGCTCTTCCGCCGCCGCGCAGATCGGCGACCGCGTGGTGGTCGGCGGCGCCGGCGGGCGCACGCGCTCGGTCGCCAGCCAGATCGCAGCCAAGCAGGAATTCGCCGGCTATTGGGAATACCTGCTGGATGAGGCGATCTTCACCCATCCCGCGCATCCCAATTGGGGTGGCACCGGGCTGATCTCGAGCCGCGGCGAACTGATCGGCATCGGCTCACTGCAGCTCGAGCGCGAGCGCGACGGCAAGGCCGAGCACGTCAACATGATCGTACCGATCGACCTGTTGAAGCCGGTGATCGACGACATCCGGAAATTCGGCCGCGTCAACAAGCCGGCACGGCCCTGGCTCGGCATGTACACCACCGAAATCGACAACCGCGTCGTCGTGGTCGGCATCGCCGGCAAAGGTCCGGCCGCGCTCGCCGAACTGAAGACCGGTGACGTCATCCTCGCGGTCAACGGCGACAAGATCACCAGCCAGACCGGCTTCTATCGCAAGCTCTGGTCGCTCGGGTCCGCCGGCGTCGATGTGCCGCTCACGGTCTACCACGAGGGCGTCACCTTCGACGTGGTGCTGAGTTCGACCGACCGCGCCAAGCTATTGAAGGCGCCAAGGCTGCACTGAACCAAGGCTTCATTGAGCTAAGCCTTGAAAGCGGAGTACGCCCGATGAGCCAGGCCGTGGTGGACGACATCGTGGCCGTGCTACCGCCGCTGTTGCAGTCGCTGGAGGCCCTCAGCTTCGTCGCGCGCTATCTCAACCCGCCGGATTTCAATCGCGTGATGGAAGCGGCCGGCCAGCCGGATCAAGACCTGCGTGCGGTTCGGCCGCGGCTTGAGCAATGGCCCGCGGATTTCGCTGACATCAAGACGCCGCTGGAAACGGCGAGCGATGCGGTGCTCGCTGCGTTCGAAGGCTTGCGCGTCGTGCAAAACGGCCATGGCGATTTCGCCAGCCTGTTTCGTGCGCTGCGTCACGCCCCGCGTGCGCAGGAAGCCCTCTATGCGCTGTCGGCGAGATTGCCGCCGGTGAACCAGTTCTTTGTCGATCCTGCATTGCGCGCAGACGCCGATCTCGCGGAGCGGCTGGCAGCGCCGGCCAACGAAAACACCGGCGTCTTTCACGAGCATAATGAGCCCGGCAGCCGCGGCGGCTTCTCGCTCTACGTGCCGGAATATTACACGCGCGACCGCGCCTGGCCGCTGGTGATGGCGCTGCACGGCGGCAGCGGCAACGGACGCGGCTTCCTCTGGAGCTGGCTGCGCGACGCCCGCAGCCACGGCGCGATCCTGATCGCACCGACCGCCACCGGCAGCACCTGGGCATTGATGGGCGACGATACCGATACGCCGAACCTGATGCGCATCCTGGAATCCGTGCGGTTGCGCTGGAACATCGATCCGGGGAAAATGCTGCTGACCGGGATGAGCGATGGCGGCACGTTCTGCTACGTGACGGGTTTCGATAGCGCCTCGCCTTTCACCCACCTCGCGCCGGTATCGGCGACCTTCCATCCGCTGATGGCCGAGATGGCTGACGCCGGCAGGCTGCGTGGCCTGCCCGTTTGTATCGTGCATGGCCGGCTCGACTGGATGTTCCCGGTGCAAGTGGCGCGGCAGACCAGCCAGGCGCTGTCGGCGGCGGGCGCCAAAGTCACCTACCGCGAACTCTTCGATCTCAGCCACGCTTATCCGCGCGAGATGAACGCGGATATCCTGAAATGGCTGCGCGGCGACGCCTGACGGCTCCGACACAATCCCGTCGGAATTTATCTCTATGAGTTGAACGACTTAGCAAACAACGTGGGGACGTTGATCAGAACGGTTTATTGAACCGCGACAGGACATGTCATGCCCACGACCAACGGCCTTGCCGCTCCGGCGGCTTCTGCGCGTACCTCCAATTCGTTGCTTCTCTCCAAGGGTGTTGCGCGCCTCGAAATCACGCTGAAACTGACGACAGCGATCCTCGCCCTCGCCGCCGGCGTCTACACCTATCTCGGCGTCCGCGAACTGCTCAACGGCAGCCCGACCACCGTGTTCTTCGCCGCCGTGATCTATTCGGTTGCGGTGTCGGTCGGGATCTACGCCTTCTGGGTTTTCCTCATGCAGTTCATGCCGCATGTGGTCGACCGCACCGGGCGCGCGCTGATGTTCGGCTGCATGCTGTTTGGATCGCTGATGATCGTGGCGATGTCGTCCTGGCTCAACGCCTCGGCGCTGGCGGGCGCCGCCGCAATCCAGCAGCATCTCGCCATCACGGTGCAGAACTACACCCGCGATCTCGATACCGCCAACAGCAACGCCATCGCAGCGCAAGGCTTGTTGCCGGATATCCAGTTGGCCTCGTCGCGGTTTTCAAGACTGGCCGATGCGGAACGCGCGGGTTCGCTGACGGGCACCGCAGGCTCCGGCACCGTCGTGCAGCTCCTGACCCAGATGTCCGGGCAGCTCGACAGTCTCGGCCAGGAAGTCCAGGCCTCCGGCAAGCGCGTCTCGACCTTGTTCGAGCAGGGCGGCAAGCATCTGGCAAAGATGCGCGAGCTGATTTCCGACCGCGGCCCGATCTCGACGCGCAGCGACGCTTTCGCCACGGAGTCGTTGGCGCTCAGCGGCGTGATCACCAACCTGCAGCAGACTTCGGTCGCGCCCGCCGTCAAGCGCGCGGCGGCATCGCTGTCATCAGGCTTCATCGCGCCGGCCGCGGGCGGCCGCACCGCCGATCTCGCGGACCGGCAGACCGCTGTCGTCGGCAAGGTCGAGAATTCGATCGCAACGCAGGCGACTTCACTCGCTGAGGCAGCCGACAAGATACTGGCGCTGCCGCGCATCGAACCGGTCCGGTTCCAGACCATGTCGCCCGCCGAAGCCGTGCTTCGTTACGCCGGCGACTTCATTCCGAGCTGGGCGGGCGCGATTTCGATCGACCTGATGCCGGCGGTGCTGGTGCTGATCCTCTGCGTGGTGCACGCCGCGATCCGGCGCGAGGGGATGCCGGCCTTCAGCGCATCCGGCATGACGGCGGGCGAACTGGTTGCGGCGTTGCAGATGGCCCGCGAGGTCGAGGAAGCGCGGCGCGTGGCGCGGCCCGATGTTGTCGACCCCTCTGGCGACCAGCCTGCGCCCGAGGCGGCAACGGCAGCCGAGGAGAACGTCACCTCGCTATCGTCGGCACGGCATACCAAATAGGTGTCGCCATGCAGCGATCCGCGACGTTTCAACAGCGCATTCATGCTTTCCTTGCGGCCAATCCCGACGAGGCGATCCTGCGCTTTATCTTTCGCAGCGTCGTCACCGTCACGATTCTCGTGCTCGCGGCCGATCTTGCGGGCATGAACGGCTGGATCGGCACGACCGATTCCGCCGCCGAGGTAACGCACGATACGCCTTCGCTTGGCCTCCCCGACATCGTGCCGTCAATTCTTGCGCCGCTCACGCCGGACGGCGACAAACGCCTGACGCCGCG
Source organism: Bradyrhizobium valentinum (assembly GCF_001440405.1). Classification (GTDB taxonomy): domain Bacteria; phylum Pseudomonadota; class Alphaproteobacteria; order Rhizobiales; family Xanthobacteraceae; genus Bradyrhizobium; species Bradyrhizobium valentinum. Next base: position 6,105 of record NZ_LLXX01000197.1, on the reverse strand, counting down.
GCCGCAAGCCGATGGCGTGATGGCCCAGCCGATGACGTTCGAGTTGGTCGGCGGCGGCAAACTGATGGCGACGGGCACCATCATGCCGGGGATTTCCGAAGCGTTCGCCGCCGAAGTCGCCAAGCGTGGCGATTACATCAAGACCGTCGTGCTGAACTCGCCGGGCGGATCGGTGGCCGACGCATTGGCGATGGGGCGGCTCATTCGCGACAAAAATTTCGCGACCGAGATCGAGCCTGGGAAATACTGCGCTTCATCCTGCCCGCTGGTGTTTGCCGGTGGCGTGGAGCGCCGCGTCGGCGACAAGGCGATCATCGGCGTGCATCAGGTGGCGGCGATCGGCCAGGCAGGCGGCCTGCCACGCGACGAGATGAATGTGGCGCAGAGTATTTCCGCGCGATGCCAGCGCTATCTCGGCGACATGGGCGTCAGCCTGCAGGTTTGGGTGCATGCCATGGCGACGACGACGGCAGCGGTCCCTTCCGCAACCGCACCCCGTCCCGCGCCGGCCAAGGTGCGTTCCTAGGTCGCGGAACCATGCCTCGACATCTGCGTTGTCAGCCGGTCACGGAGGAATTGCCATGCGGACGTTTGTAGGAATGATTTTGGGTGCGCTGTTGCTGGTTCTCGGCGTTTATGTCTACGATTCCATGCGGACATCGAGCGTCGCCAGCGGCCAGGTCGCGCAGGCCAACCGCACCCTCGTCAACTGGGATGTCGCAGCAGAGGACTGGAAGGCGCTGAAAACGCGTGCCCATGAGGATTGGGTCAAGATCTCGTCGCGATAAATTTCCTGCGGGATCATCACAACATTCAAACGCCGTCGTCTTGGGCGACGGCGTTTTGATGCGCGCTAGTTGCTCTTCTTCGCCTTGCGCGCGTCGGCGATCACCATCTCGAATTCCGCCATGGTCAGGATACCCGGCACGCGGAATTTGCCGACGATGAAGGACGGCGTTCCCTTGAATCCGAAGGCTACCGCCTGATCGTGGTTGCGGGCGAGGATGGTGTCGATCGCCTTGGCGTTGGTGGCGGCGTCGCGATTGAGCCGATCCATGTCGATGCCGGCGCCGGACAGCAATTCGCGGATGCGCGGTTCGGTCAATCTCGAGCTGACGCCGATCATCGCCTCATGCGCGGCCATGTATTTGTCCTGATACTTCGCCGCCAGCGCCATCCGCGCCCCGAATTTCGAGACCTCGCCGAGGATCGGCCAGTCCTTCAGCACCAGGCGAATCTTGCCGTCGTCCTGAACCACCTGCTGGATCTCGGGCGCGATCTTGCGGCAATATGGGCAATTGTAGTCGAACCATTCGACGATGTTGATGTCGCCGTCGGGATTGCCGGCCGCGGGCACGTCAGGGTCGCGCAGCACCAGCGCTTCGGTCAGCACGTCGTCGCTGCGTTGCGCGAATACGGATCGCGACGTCGCGCCGAGCAACGCAGCGCCGCCAAGCAATCCGAGCGCTTCGCGCCGGGTACGCGCAGGGTTGGTCCCGGCTGGATTGTTCGATCGCTTCATATGGTTCTCGCGAAGGGCTGCATTCCCTGTCTACGCTGGCGATAGGGATATGTTACGCGCCAGCATATAGAGCGCCACGGCAATAATGACTACGGCGAACACGATATTGAGCGCGCCGCGGCGCTCGGCGAGATGCCGCGCCGAACGCGTGCCGGCCAATCCGCCGGCGATGCCGCCCGTCACGAACAGTCCCGCCAGTGCCCACGACACCAGCCCGGACCAGGCATAGCTCGCGGCCGTGGTCAGGCCGAATGCGGTGACCGCGACCAGCGAGGACGAGACCGCGTTCATGATCGGCATGCCGGTCGCCATCATCAGGGCCGGCACGATCAGGAAGCCGCCGCCGATGCCGAAAAAGCCCGACACCGTCCCGGTCGCCAGGCCAAGGCTGACGATGGCCGGCATGTTCGACATCGAGACCTTGACGTCAGGCAGGCCGATCCGCGACCGCGTCTTCAGCATCAAGAGCGCGATGACGATCATGACCAGCGCAAACAGCGCCAGCAGCTTCTGGCCGTCCACCATCTTGCCGAGGATCGAGCCGCCGAAGGCGCCGGCCATGCCGGCTACGGCGAAGATCAGCGCGCAGGACCAGATCACGGTGCCGCCGCGCGCATGGTTGGACAGGTTGATCGCGGCGTTGGCAGCCACCGCGATCGCACTGGTGCCGATCGCGACATGCGGCTCCGCCACGCCGACCACATAGACCATCAGCGGCACCGCCAGAATCGAGCCGCCGCCGCCGACCAGGCCAAGCGAGAACCCGACCAGCATCCCCGACGCCAGTCCCAGCACGCCTTGCGCGGCAGAGATGATCAAGTTGACAGACTCAATTGCACGGCAGGACCATAGAAGGATTTTTCACGTTCCGCTATGCCGATAGCATAAATATGCACTGCAGCAGGGTCAGGCCGGCACGCGCGCCCTGTCCGTCGCGGCATCCTCGCGGGCCGGCAGCGCCATCAGCGTGCCGCTCATGGTCGCGATCAAGGTCTCCACCCCGTCCTGCGCCGCATAGGCGCGGGCCTCGCACACGGTCAGCGTGCGGCCGGGCTTGACCACGGTGGCGCGGAAGGCGAACCGCTCGCCGCGCGCGGGCGCCAGCAGGTTGGTCTTGAATTCTACCGTGAGAATCCCCGCGCCCGCCGGCATCAGTGTGAAGGCCGCGATCCCGCAGGCAGTATCGAGACCTGCCGTGATGATCCCGGCATGGATGAAGCCGTGCTGCTGGGTGATGTCGGGAGAGTAGTCCATCGCGAGATCGACTTCGCCCGGCTCCAGCCGGGCAATCGAAATGCCGAGCGTCTTCATCGCGCGTTGCTGCTCGAACGTTTGAATCGAGATCGCGCGATAATCCGGGTTCTTCGGCTCGAAGCGCGGCATGCGGTTCACGCCATCGCCGATTCGAGATGCCGCGTCGCGGCCGTGCCGCGATAGGTCGCGTCCGTCTCCATCGTTCGCTCCCACTCATTTCTCATTTCGATACGGTGGCGTATCAATCCCGCGGCGGGTTAGCAATACGATACCGTATCAAGAATCGGTGAGACCACACCATGAGCGACGCCAAGGGAGACGCCAAGGACGCCAAGGGAAACACTAAGGCAGACGTGCGCAGCGAGAGCTGGATCGAGGCCGGTTTTGAGGAAATCGCCCGGACCGGCGTCGAGGGGGTGCGGGTGGAGGTGCTGGCCAAGAACCTCGGCGTCACCAAGGGCGGCTTCTATCGCCGCTTCCGCGACCGCGCGGCCCTGCTGGAAGCCATGCTGCAGCATTGGAGCGCGGGCCGCATCGCCGCGATCGAAAAGCAGACCAGCCTCGACGGCGCCACTGCGCGCGACCGGCTGAAGGCGCTGATCGCGCTTTACTCCGAGCGCATGAATACGGAGGGCATGGCGGTCGAGCTGGCGATCCGGCAATGGGCCCGGTCCGACGAGCTTGCCGCCAACGCGGCGGCAAGCGTCGACGCCGCGCGGCTGAAGAATGTCGGGCATCTCTATCGCGCCACCGGCCTGCAGGCCGAGGAAGCCGACGCGCAGGCCTTCCTGTTCTACTGCTTCGTGTTCGGCCAGAGCCTGCTGTTTCTCGAACGCGGGGCCCGCAAGCGCGCGCAACTGGTGGCGAAGTCGGCCGAAACATTGCTTCGCGAATTGTAGGCGCGGCCGAAATTTCCGGCCGCGCCCGCGTCGTTTGCTGCTTAGGCCGCGCCTTTCAGCTTCTTGGAGCATTCGCTGTAGTAGCCGCCGCCCTTCTGGATCCACTTCAGACCGCCATTGGCGTTGGTGGCTTTGTTGGCGTTGTACTGATCCACGCAAGTGTGCATGCGGGCCTTGCCGGGGGTCTCCTTCGAATATTTCGGATCGACCGCGCTCGGATAGACCGCAGGGCCTGACGGCGCAGCAGGCGCCGCAGCTTCCTTGGATTCCTTCTTGGATTCTTTCTTGGCGGCTTCCTTCGGCTCCGCGGCCGGAGCCGCAGCGGGTGCAGCCGCCGGAGCAGCGGCAGCATCGGCACCGCACTGCGCCTTGCGGAAGTCGTTCCACTTCTGGCCGCCGAGCGTGCCGGCCGCTTTCGCAGCCTGGTATTTGGCGCTGCATTCCTGCGCGGTCAGCGCCTGCGCCGGCGACGTCGTCATCGCAAACGCAGTCAAACCCGACACGGCAATTGCGCCCAGTATTTTCGCTTGAATAGTCATCCCTGGTCTCCTTGGGGAAGTCATCTGCGGGCGCTATCCTAGCGCAACCCCAGCTTGCGACAACGCGCCGGGCGATCCTCTGGTAAAATATTTTTCCGCGCCGGGATGCACGCTCTGCCTTCACATTCAGCCCACGTTCAGCCAACGCCGCGGGACCTCTGTGCAGGCATTGTGCAGACGCTACCGTTGCATTGCTGCAATCGCGTGACGCATTTGTCCCTCGATGACGGATTTGCCATAAGGCGCCGTGAGCCTGATCCCCACCTCGTTTTCCGCCGCTGTTGCCGACCGCGCCAAAATTCTCGGCACGATCGAGACGATCGTCATCGGCGCCGCCGGCGGCCTGCTGTTTCTGTGGCTTAACCTGCCGGGCGGGCTGATTTCGGGCGCGATGGCCGCCGTCGGCATCGCCGCGCTCGCGGGGCGGCCGGTCACCATGCCGCCGATCCTGACGCAGACCGTGCTGGTGCTGCTCGGCATCACGCTGGGCTCCTTGGTATCGCGGCAACTGATCCAGCACATGAGCGCCTATCCGCTGACCATCGGCCTCCTGGCGCTGGCGACCTTCTGCTCGACCTTCGGTTCGAGCTTCTATCTGCAGCGCGTGCACGGCTGGGACCAGACCTCGGCGCTGCTCGCCGGCAGCCCCGGCGCGCTGTCGCAGATCACCATGCTGGCTGCCGAGAAGGGCGCCGATGTCGCGGCAATCGCGGTGGTGCAGACCATGCGCGTGATCATCCTGACCGCCACGCTGCCGCTGCTGCTCGCCTTCACCGGCATCGCGCCGAGCGCGCCCATGGAGCTGATTAGCCTCGGCGTCGCCTCGCCGCTCGAGCTCGCGGTGCTGGCGGCCGCTGCCATCGCCGTCGCGCTGCTGCTGCGGCTCGCCAAGTTTCCGGCGAGCTGGATGTTCGGTGCGATGATCGCCTCCGCCGTGCTGCACGGCACCAGCCTGATCGAGGGCGGCCTGCCGCCATGGATGCGCGGCGTGGCGCTGGTCGGCATCGGTGCCGTGATCGGCACGCGCTTTGCGCGGATCAGCAAGTCGACGCTGCTCAGCCACATCAATGCCGGGCTGGGCTCGTTCGCCGTCGCGATTGTCATCTCCGCCATTTTCGTCACGGTAATCGTGCTGAGCACTCCTGTGCGCTTCGCCGATGTCGTGGTCGCCTTTGCGCCGGGCGCGATGGACGCCATGCTGGCGCTGGCGCTGACGCTGCACATCGATCCGATTTTCGTCGGCGCCCATCATTTGTCGCGCTTCGTGTTCGTGTCCATCACGACGCCGGGCATCGTGCATTTGTTCGGGCGTCCGCAGGAGGATGTGGACGATTGAGGCTGAGGGGCCTCGTGGTTCGAGACGCGTCGGCTTCGCGGCGCTCCTCACCATGAGGGTCTCAGACCTCATCCTGAGGAGCATCGCGAAGTGATGCGTCTCGAAGGATGCAGGCCCCGCTTTCTTCACGTGATTGCAAGCGAAGCGAAGCAATCCATAGCGCAACTTGCGGAGACGTGGATTGCTTCGCTGCGCTCGCAATGACGGCTGGAAGCGCGCGGCCTACGCGGCCCGCCTCGCCGACACGATGCCCCATACGGCGATCACCGCCATCGCCAGCGAGATCAGCACGCTGTAGCCGGCGAGCGAGAGGCCGAGGAAGCGCCACTGCACCTCGTCGCAGCGGATCACTTTCACGCTGTCGAGACGCTGCAGCAGCGTGCCGGCGCTGCCGAGATCGACGACGGAGCCGGCGCAATCGGTCGGACCCTGCCAGAATTGCCATTCGACGCCGGCGTGGTAGCCGCCGAGCCAGGCATTGGCGAGCGCCGCGAGCAGCAGCACGGCAAACCCGGCCATCACCACCGGCCGCGGCGCCCCGCGCGCGGCGGCGAA
>NZ_LLXX01000196.1:4789-9813 GCF_001440405.1 Bradyrhizobium valentinum | reverse complement strand
CGAAGCCGACGACGCGAAGCGCCGCTGCCCCGGCTGTCGCCCCTGGTCCTGCTCCCATTGCACCGCCGGCGCGCAACCCTGCATCGGCCAATGCCAGCGCCAATACGCCGATATCGCTGTCGCCGCAGGGCGATCCCGCGCAGCCGCCGACCCGGATGGCGGCGACCAATCCGGCCCAGGCGGCCGCCCCGGCCGGTGGTGGTTATCTGGTTCAAGTCTCCTCGCAGAAGAACGAGGCCGACGCGCAGGCTTCCTATCGTGCGCTGCAGGGCAAGTTCCCGAGCGTGCTGGGGCCGCATTCGTCGCTGGTGAAGCGCGTCGATCTCGGCGAAAAGGGCGTCTACTACCGCGCCTTCGCCGGTCCGTTTGGCACCTCCGATGAGGCGGCGCAGGTCTGCAGCAGCCTGAAATCCGCCGGCGGGCAGTGCTTCGTCCAAAGGAATTAATGGCGGTTTCCTTGACCCCGGTGCTCTGAGGGGCCTAATCGGCCCCCATGAGCAGCCGCGCATTCATCACGGGCGTATCGGGACTGGAACTGAGCGCCACGGAGCGTGAATTCATCCGTGGGATGCGGCCATGGGGCTTTATCCTATTCAAACGCAATATCGAGACGCCAGATCAAGTATCTGATCTCGTTGAAGAATTACGGGATTGTGTGGGCGAGGCGGATGCACCGGTCCTGATCGACCAGGAAGGTGGGCGGGTGGCCCGGCTCGGGCCGCCGCACTGGCCGGTTTATCCGCCCGGCGCCGTGTTCGGTGCGCTCTACGATCTCGAGCCGGCGCTGGGCCTTCAAGCCGCGCGGCTCAGCTCACGCCTGATCGCTGCCGACCTGCTCGACCTCGGCATCACCGTGGACTGCCTGCCGCTGGCGGACGTGCCGGTGGCCGGGGCCGATGCCGTAATCGGCAATCGGGCCTATGGAACCGAACCGGCCAAGGTCGCAGCGATTGCCCGGGCGGTCACCGGGGGGCTGGAGCAGGGCGGCGTGCTGCCGGTGCTGAAGCACATTCCCGGCCATGGGAGGGCGACCGCCGATAGCCATTTTCGCCTCCCGACCGTTGATACGTCGAAAGAAGAGCTGGAACGGACCGATTTCGCGGCCTTTCAACCGCTGGCGGACCTGCCGATGGCGATGACCGCGCATGTTGTGTTTAGCGCGCTGGACCCCGCCCAACCGGCGACGACTTCTGCGACAATCATCCGGCAGGTGATTCGCGGCGCAATTGGGTTCCAAGGCTTGTTGATGAGTGATGACGTGTCCATGAATGCGTTGGCGGGATCGATCGCCGAGCGGACCCGCGCCATCGTCAACGCTGGCTGCGACATGGTTTTGCATTGCAACGGCAAGCTCGACGAGATGCGCGACGTGGCGCGCGAGACGCCGGAACTGGCGGGTGAGGCCTTAGAACGTGCCAAGCGGGCGCTGGCCTCGCGAAAACAGCCTGAGCCCTTCGACCGACAGGCGGCACGGGCTGAACTTGAAGCGTTGATGGATCGGGTAGGAACGGCATGACGGCTGAGATTCTATCGTTTGAAACCGGACGGCCCGCCGAAATCACCGAAGGCGAGCCGGCGCTGGTCGTCGACGTCGAGGGCTATGAGGGCCCGCTCGACCTGCTGCTCACGCTGGCGCGGCAGCAGAAGGTCGATCTCGCCAAGATTTCGATCCTGGCGCTGGCCGACCAGTATCTGACGTTCATCGAAGCCGCGCGAAAAATCCGTCTCGAACTGGCGGCGGATTACCTCGTGATGGCCGCCTGGCTCGCGTTCCTCAAATCGCGGCTGCTGCTGCCCGAGCCGGCCACGCCGGACGGCCCCAGCGCCGAAGAAATGGCGACCGCCTTGGCCAACCGGCTGCGCCGGCTCGAGGCTATCAGAGAAGCCGCCAACCGGCTGATGAACCGGCCGCAGTTCCAGCGCGATATCTTTCCGCGCGGCAATCCGGAAACCATCGCCGAAATCCGCCACCCCAAATTCACCGCAACCCTGTTCGACCTGCTCACCGCCTATGCCGCGCAGCGCCAGCAGCGTGTGCTGGCGACCGTGCATCTGACCAAGCGCACGGTGTGGTCGCTGGCTGAAGCGCGCGCCTCGCTGGAGCGGCTGGTCGGTATGGCCGACGCCGAGGACTGGAGCTGTCTCGACGATTATCTGCTCACCTACGTCGTCGATCCCTCGCAGAGGGCGACGGTGTTTGCGTCGAGCTTTGCCGCCGCCCTCGAACTGGTACGGGAAGGCGAGATGGAATTGAACCAGAAAGAGGCGTTCGCGCCGCTTTATTTTCGCAAGCGTCCGCCGCAGGCAGCGATGCCCGCGCCGGATATGACGGTCGAGTAAGTGGAAGGAGACCTAGCCATGGCAAGCCTGGCGGAAAAACGCATGGAAGATGCCGAGGATCATCCCATCGACCAGAATACCGAGGTTGCGGCGCGGCCCGAGGAATTGCGGCTTCTCGAAGCGCTGCTGTTTGCCTCTGCCGAGCCGATCGATCAGGCGACGCTCGCCAAGCGCATGCCTGATGGCGTCGATGTCAAGGCGGCACTGGCGCAGCTACAGGCGGAATACGCCCCGCGCGGCGTCAATCTGGTGCGGGTCGCCAATAAATGGACGTTCCGCACCGCCGGTGATCTGTCGTGGCTGATGACGCGCGAAAGCACGGAGACGCGACGCCTGTCGCGGGCGGCGATCGAGGTGCTCGCGATCATCGCCTATCACCAGCCGGTGACGCGTGCCGAGATCGAAGAGATCCGCGGCGTGATCACATCAAAGGGAACGCTGGATGTGCTGCTCGAAACCGGCTGGATCCGCCCCCGCGGCCGCCGCAAGACGCCGGGCCGGCCGCTGACGTTCGGCACGACGGAAGCGTTCCTGTCGCAGTTCAGCCTGGAAGCGCTCGGCGACCTGCCGGGTCTCGAAGAGTTGAAGGGTACAGGGCTACTGGATTCGCGGCTGCCTTCCGGCTTCAGCGTTCCGACGCCGTCAGACGACGTGGCGCTGCGTGAGGACGAGGATCCGCTGGAGGCCGGCGACAATCTGGAACTGCTGCTGGCGCCGGCCGCCGAGCCTGAAGAGGGCAGCGGAAGCTAGTTCCGAAGGCTCCCCGGGCTATTCGCTCAAGCGGGGTTAACAATAGCCATAATGCGTAGCCGTGACAGCGATTTGCCGCGGCAGGGGTCCTTGTTTTTGATACCTCTCGGGCCTACCTTCCGCCAAAGCTTGGCCGGAAGCCGGCCGTCTCTTTTGGAGGGTTGCAGGATGGGTTCTCTTAGCATTTGGCACTGGATCGTCGTGATCGCAGTGGTCCTGCTGCTGTTTGGCCGTGGCAAGATTTCGGACCTGATGGGCGATGTCGCGAACGGCATCAAGGCCTTCAAGAAGGGCATGCAGGACGATGAGAAGGCGCCCGAAAAGCCCGCTGAGCCGGTGAAGACCATCGATCACAATGCGACGCCGGCGCCGACGGCGGCGCGCACGGATGTCGGCAGCAAGGCTGTCTGAACTGGGCAGCTTGAACCAGGCGTCGGTTGAACGACGCCGGTTGAGAAGAGGCGCGGGCAGCTCCAAATCTTGGCTATGATGGATTGGGGCGCGGACATCTCGCGCGAGCGGAAGAATTCATGTTCGACATCGGGTGGAGTGAACTGGTCGTCATCGCGGTTGTCGCGCTGATTGCCATCGGCCCGAAGGAGTTGCCGGGCGTCCTGCGCATGGTCGGGCAATGGATGGGCAAGGCGCGCAAGATGGCCGCCGAATTCCAGGGCCAGTTCCAGGAAGCCATGCGCGAGGCCGAAATGGCCGACCTCAAGAAGAGTTTTGACGAGGTCAAGGACGTGGCTACAGGCCTCTCGCCGGCCAATGTCATGACCTCGCTGCAGAAGGACGTCAGCGACGCTCTGCAGATCGGCGACATCGACAAGCCTGCCACGACCCCACCCAACGATGCGCAGGTGGCCTCCGCGATCAGCGAGCCTGTCACGCCGACGACGCCTGTCGCACCCACGCCGGAAACGTTTGTCGAGGCCGAGGCGCATGCGGCCGTCTCCGAGCCGCCGGCGATCACGCGTGAAGTTCAAGCGGTCCAGCAGGACGTTGCGCCGGCCGCGCCTGACATTCTCAAGGACGCCAAAGCGTCATGACCATCGAAGACATCGAGGCCAGCAAGGCGCCATTGATGGATCACTTGATCGAGCTGCGCTCGCGGCTGATCAAGGCGCTGCTCGGCTTCGGCATTGCCTTCATCTTCTGCTTCTTCTTTGCCAAGCAGATCTACAACGTGCTGGTATGGCCGTTCGTCTGGATCGCCGGCGCCGAGAATTCGAAATTCATCTACACCGCGCTACTCGAATATTTCCTCACGCAATTGAAGCTCGCACTGTTCGGCGCCGGGTTCATTTCATTCCCGATCGTGGCGACGCAAATCTACAAATTCGTGGCGCCCGGACTCTACAAGCATGAACGCGGCGCGTTCCTGCCGTATCTGATCGCAACCCCGTTCTTCTTCGTGCTCGGCTCGCTGCTGGTCTATTTCGTGGTGATGCCGATGCTGGTGCGGTTCTCGCTCGGCATGCAGCAGATGGGCGGCGAGGAGAGTGCGCAGATCCAGTTGCTGCCCAAGGTCGGCGAATACCTCTCGCTGATGATGTCGCTGATCTTCGCCTTCGGCGTCGCGTTCCAATTGCCGGTCATCCTGACGCTGCTGGGTCGGATCGGCATCGTCACCTCCCAGATGCTGCGCGAGAAGCGGCGCTATTTCATCGTGATCGCCTTCGTCATCGCAGCCGTGCTGACGCCGCCCGATGTCATCAGCCAAGCCTCGCTCGCGATACCGCTGATGGCCCTGTATGAGGGCGCGATCGTCGCCGTCCGCATGGTCGAAAAGAAGGCCGCGGCCGCGCAGGCCTCAAGCGGGAGCCCACCCGCCAGCCCGCCCCCGGAAACCAACCCGGCGGAATAGGGCGTCAGGGCCGCATTTTTCCCTATCATCGCGCCGTGCTGCTCATGATTCGTCATGCCCGGGCTTG
>NZ_LLXX01000196.1:340-4689 GCF_001440405.1 Bradyrhizobium valentinum | reverse complement strand
GGATGGCCGGGACAAGCCCGGCCATGACGCAGGAATTGTGGCCATGCACGACATCAAATCGATCCGCGACAACCCCCAGGCGTTCGACGCCGGACTGAAGCGCCGCGGGCTGGCGCCGTTGTCGGCTGCGCTGCTGGCAATCGACGAAAAGCGCCGTGCGGCGATCCTGGCGTCGGAGCAGGCGCAGGCGAGGCGCAATGCGGCCTCGAAGGAAATCGGCGAGGCGAAGAAGGCCAAGGATGACGCGCGCGCCAACAGATTGATGGCTGAAGTGGCCGAGCTCAAGACCACAATGCCGGAGCTCGAGCTTGCCGTGAAGACCGCGGACGATGAACTGGCGAAGGAGCTTGCTGCAATTCCGAATCTGCCGCTCGGCGACGTGCCCGAAGGCGCAGACGAGCACGGCAATGTGCAGCGCCACGTCTACGGCAAGATCCGCAACTACGCCTTCGCGCCGAAGCCGCATGACGATCTCGGTGGCGCTCTTGGTTACATGGATTTTGAGGCGGCCGCCAAACTGAGCGGCGCACGCTTTGTCGTGCTGAAGAAGGGACTGGCGCGGCTGGAGCGCGCAATCGGGCAGTTCATGCTCGATCTCCACACAAACGAACACGGCTACACCGAGGTCAACCCGCCGCTGTTGGTGCGCAACGACGTGATGTTCGGCACGGGCCAATTGCCGAAATTCGAGGACGACCAGTTCTGGGCCATCAAGGGCGAATTGCTTGCGGCTCCCGACGAACGATTGAAGACCGAGCGTCTCGGTCTCATTCCCACCGCCGAAGTCTCGCTGACCAACCTCGTCCGCGAATCTATCGTTGACGAAAAAGAACTGCCGATACGGCTGACCGCGCTGACGCCGTGCTTCCGTGCGGAGGCGGGCGCGGCGGGCCGCGATACCCGCGGCATGATCCGGCAGCATCAGTTCACCAAGGTCGAGCTGGTGTCGATCGCGACGCCCGAGACCAGCCGTGACGAGCATGAGCGCATGCTGTCTTGCGCCGAGGAAGTGCTGCGGCGGCTCGACCTGCACTACCGCGTGATGACACTGTGCTCCGGCGACATGGGCTTTTCCGCGCAAAAGACCTACGACATCGAGGTCTGGATGCCGGGGCAGGGCGAGGGCGGCGCCTATCGTGAAATTTCGAGCTGCTCGGTTTGCGGGGATTTCCAGGCGCGCCGGATGGATGCGCGCTCGCGCGGGCCGGACGGCAAGCCGCGCTTCGTACATACGCTGAACGGCTCCGGCACGGCGGTCGGCCGCGCGCTGATCGCCGTCATGGAAACCTATCAGCAGGAAGACGGTTCGATCGCGGTGCCCGCTGTGCTGCAGTCCTATATGGGCGGGCTCAAAACAATCGAGCGGGACAAATAGCGCAAAGCAAAAATGGCATTGCATCGCGACATCTTTTGGATCGGGAGGCAATGGGCTGTTACCGGCCACGGCATGCAATTGATCGATCAGAGGCTGATGGGGGCCTTCGATATCGAAGTTGCGCGCCTGTGGGACGACGATCTGATCGAGCGCATGCATGCCAAGGAGTGGCTCAATGTCGCGGATTTCGACCAAGGATTGGCGGTTGCGCGAACGCGACACAAGCAGCAGCCGGTGGGATCGGCGCCGGTAGCTGCGCCGGCTCCGGCGATTGAGTCCATCGCGCTGCCACCGCTGGTCGCGAAGCCGGAACTGCCAGAGCTCGAGATGCCGAAGATCGATCTGGACCTTCAGATGAAAATCGACGGCGGCGCCAAATTCGCGCGTCCCTGGCGCGTCTGGATGAAGAAGAAAACATGAGGAAATGGGCCGGTTTGCCTCGGCGGCGATAGCCGGATAAGACGACGGCCCAAAGGCGAAGGCCGGCCACACCTCGAACAAAAGGCGTTTTGACGGATGCGAATTCTCTGCACCAACGACGACGGCATCCATGCGCCGGGTCTGAAGATTGTCGAGGAGATCGCCCGCGCGCTGTCCGACGACGTCTGGATCGTGGCGCCGGAGCTCGATCAGTCCGGCGTTTCGCATTCGCTGTCACTGAACGATCCGCTGCGACTGCGCGAAGTCGGTCCGCGCCACTTCGCGGTGCGGGGCACGCCGACCGATTGCGTGATCATGGGCTCGCGCCACATCCTCGGCGAGAAGATGCCCGATCTCGTGCTGTCCGGCGTCAACAAGGGCCGCAACGTCGCCGAGGACGTCGTCTATTCCGGCACCATCGCGGGCGCCCTTGAAGGCACGATTCTGGGAATTCCGTCGTTTGCACTGAGCCAGGAATTTTCCATCGAGACCCGTCACGCGCCGCTGTGGGACACCGCATTGAAATTCGGTCCGGACATCCTGCGCAAGGTAATCGACGCCGGCGTGCCGAAGAACACCGTGATCAACGTCAACTTCCCCGCCTGCACGCCCGAACAGGTCAAGGGTGTCAGTGTGACGCGGCAGGGCAAGCGCAACCTCGGCTTCTTGAAAGTCGACAAGCGCCACGACGGCCGCGGCAATCCGTATTTCTGGATCGGTTTTGAGCGCGCCGCGATGATGGATACGCCGGCCGAAGGCACCGATCTCGCGGCGCTTGCGGCGCGCTACGTATCGGTCACGCCGCTGCGGCTCGATCGCACCGATGAAGCGTTTTCGGAAGAGCTGACGACGACGTTGAAGTAGGCCCCGGCCGAACTCGTCATACCCGCGAAAGCGGGTATCCAGTACGCCGCGGCTTCTCGGTTCAATCGCAGGTCTCTGGAATACTGGATCATCCGCCTTCGCGGATGATGACGGCGGGATATGCGGATTGACGACCTAAACCGGCGCGCTCTTCATCGTAGAGGTGATCATCTGGGCCAGCGTTTCCAGTTGGAACGGCTTCTGTAACGCGGGGCGGTCGCGATATTCCTGGGGCAGGCCGGAGGAGCCGTAACCGGTCGCAAAAATGAACGGACGGTTGCGCGCCGTGATCAACTCGGCCACCGGCGTGATCACCTTGCCGTTGACGTTGACGTCGAGAATGGCGAGATCGAACTCGGTCGATTGCACCAGCTTGACCGCTTCGCCGATTTCGCCGGCCTCGGCAGCTACGCTGTGGCCCAGCTCCTCCAGCATGTCAGCGACCATCATCCGGATCATAACCTCGTCTTCAACGAGGAAAACAGAACAGCCCGCCGGCCGTGTCGCCATCATGGGGAATCCTTGCCCTTCCAATGCTTTGAGGTTCGCAAAAAACACCCCTCGGTGCAACGTCGAGATGAACCGGCACGCTATAAGGCTAAGACTCTCCCGCAAAGGATTTGCCGTGCCCTAACGCCGAGTCGCGACCGCAGTTCCGGGATTCGGAACCAAAATCTTGAGGAAATTCTTCCTTAAGTGCGCATAGGCTATTACATCTCGCCGAGGCCTGAGCATTGGATTGGCGGCAGAGTCCCCCGCCGCGAGACCGCGATGTCGCAAGAACCGCCCGAGAAGATGATGTTTCAGCTCAGCCTGCGGCGGCGGGGCATCAGCAATCAGGCTGTGCTGCGCACCATGGAAGAGGTGCCGCGTGAGGTTTTTGTGGCGGCTGGCGATCGCGATCATGCCTACCGCGACAGCGCGCTCGGCATCGCCTGCGGGCAGACCATCAGCCAGCCCTTCGTGGTGGCCTATATGACCGAGCAGTTGCAGCCGCAGAAGCACCACAAGGTGCTCGAGATCGGTACCGGCTCCGGCTATCAGGCCGCGGTGCTGTCACGGCTTTGCGCCCATGTCCTGACCATCGAGCGCTACCGGACGCTGGCGGACACGGCCCGCGCCCGGCTCGAAAAGCTTGGCTATTACAATGTCGAGGTGATGTTCGGCGACGGCTTCGACATCCCCCCGGGTGCCGGCGATTTCGACCGCATCATCGTCACCGCCGCGATGGAGCAAATCCCGGACAGCCTGCTGCAGCGGCTTGAACCCCGCGGCATCCTGATTGCGCCGGTCGGCCCGCATCATGGCACCCAGACGCTGGTCCGGGTCACCAGGACCGACAGCGGTTTTGAGCGCAAGGAACTGGTCGATGTCCGCTTCGTCCCAGCCCTGCGGGGAATTGCGCGCGAACTGTAGAATCCCGGATTGGCGGTTCCCGCCAACATCTTATTCCAAGGGTTAAGCGGTTATTTACTCGGCACGTGTTTACTCAAAACAGTATTTTGTTGCGTACGAGTGAGTAACCATGTCCCGTGTCGCCGAGTTGCTTCGCTCGCGTCGGGTGCCGCAGGTAGCGGTGCTGGCGCTGATGTCGGTTGGCTTTGCCGGCTGCAGCGCCGATATGCAGACGCGCTTTTCCGATAGCTCCTTCTCCAATCCCTTTGCCTCCCAGCCCGAAGCGACCGGTTCG
>NZ_LLXX01000196.1:0-276 GCF_001440405.1 Bradyrhizobium valentinum | reverse complement strand
CCCCCGCCGTCGCCCGCCGCGAGCCGCCGCAATACGCCCGGCCGCAGGCGTCGGGTTCGCAATACCAGTCCGAGCCCTTGCCCCCGCCCGCCGTCGTTGCGCCGCAGGCTTATCCGGCCAGCTCGGGCGGCGTGTCGGGAGGAGGGCGCGGGATTTCGTCCTATGCGCCGCCGTCCCGTCCGCCTATCGAGACCACCGCCACGGTACCGCCGCGCTCGGTCGCGGCCGCGCGCCCGGCTGCGCAGGGCGGCACCACGATCATCGTCGGCACCAGCG
>NZ_LLXX01000195.1 GCF_001440405.1 Bradyrhizobium valentinum | reverse complement strand
GGGTTCGCTGCCGGTCGCGGCCGCCTCGACGGCATCGGCCGGCACCGCGGCCTGCGGCAGGTAGATCGTAAACGTCGCGCCCCGGCCGGGCTCGCTCGCAACCGCGATGTCGCCGTCGGACTGTTTGGCAAAGCCGAACGCCTGGCTGAGGCCGAGGCCGGTGCCCTTGCCGACTTCCTTGGTGGTGAAGAACGGTTCGAAGATCGTCTCGAGCAGGGCAGGCTCGATGCCGGTGCCGGTGTCGGTCACGGTGACGGCGACGAAGTCGCCGCTACGGGCGGACTGGGCGCGCAGCGGCGGAATGGCATCCACCTTGCGGACGCGGATAGTCAGCCGGCCCTCGCTGTCCATGGCATCGCGGCTATTGACGGCGAGATTCATCAGCGCGGTTTCGAACTGCGCGACATCGGCGATCGCGAAGCAATTGAGGTCGGCGATGTCGAGGTCGATCTTGATCCGGGCGCCGACCAGCGGGCGGATCAGTTGCGCCACCGCCTCGACCTGGGTGCCGACGTTGAACACCTGCGGCTTCAAAGGCTGCCTGCGGGCGAACGCCAGCAATTGTCCGGTCAGCTTGGAGGCGCGCTCCACCGTCTCGGCAATCGCGTCGATGTAGCGCCGGCGCCGCTCTTCCGGCAGATCGCGGCGGCGCAGGAAGTCGGTCGCGGACCGGATGATGGTCAGGAGATTATTGAAATCGTGCGCCACGCCGCCGGTCAATTGTCCGACCGCTTCCATCTTCTGCGACTGGCGCAGCGCTTCCTCGCCCTGGCGCCGCTCGGTGGTGTCGATCGCCTCCGGCACAGCGCCGATGATCGCGCCGTGCTGATCGCGTAGCGGGCGCATCGCAAAGTCGAAATAGCGCTCGCCGATCGGGAGCTGCAGCCGCATCTCGGTCTGGATTTCTTCGCCCCGCATCACGGCGATGAAGGCGTCGTGGATGGCGTCCCGCATGCCTTCGGTTCCGGTAAACCACGGCGTTTCCCAGAACGGCTTGCCGATCACCTCGCTGGCATTTGCGCCGATACCGGCGAGCGAAGTGCTGTTCGAATGCAAAACGTCGCCGTGCGCGTTGAGCAGCCCCTGATACTGGTGGCTGGTCTCGAAGATTGCCCGCATCTGGGCCTCGCTGGATTCGAGCTGCGCCGTTCGCTCGGTGATCCGCAATTCGAGGATCTCGTTCAGCCGGCGCAAATCGCGCTCGGCCTGCTTGGCTGACGTGATGTCGTGGGCGACGCCGATGAAGCCGACATGCTTGCCGGTCGCGTCCCAGCGCGGCTGGGATTCGGAGCGCAGCCACCGCCATTCGCCGTCGGCTCGCTGGTAGCGGGCCTCCAGCACGAACGGCTTGAGCGAGGCCTCGCCGGCGATCGATTCCTGCACGACGCGCTGCTGGTCGTCCGGATGCAGCCGCTTGCGCCAGTCGAACACGATGGCTTCCTCGAACGGCAGCCCGAGAAAATCGAGATAGGCCTGGTTGGCGAAGGAGCGCGTGCGGTCGAGCTTGGTAACCCAGATCGGCACCGGCGCGCTGTCGGCGATCAGGCGAAAGCGCTCCTCGCTTTCGCGCAAGGTTTCTTGCGCCAGCATTTGAGCGGTGACGTCGCAATCCGCGCCGACCAGGCGCAGCGCGCGGCCGTCGTGGTCGCGCTCGATCTTGGCGACGACGCGGATCCAGCGGGTCGTGCCGTCATTCGGCCGCACGATGCGGTATTCGGCCGAATAGTCCTCGCTCTCGCTCTTCAGCACGCCGAACAAATGCTGGACCGTTCGCTCGCGATCCTCGGGATGGATTCGGCTGACCCATTCCTCATAGGTCTCGTTGGCCGCCTCGGGCGGCAAGCCGTGAACCAGGAGATATTCGGGGGAGCGGCGGTTCTTGACGCCGTCACGGAAATCGATTTCGAGACCGCCGACGCCGGCGATGCGCTGGATCCGCGCCAGCTCCGCCTCGCGTTCCTGCAGAGCGCGATGGGCTCTGTCGCGCTCATCAGCGATTTCCTGCAGATGTTGCCGCAAATGCTCGGCAGCGGCGATTTCAGGCAAGACGTTCGAAGTGTTGGAAGGGGTCATGCGTGCCGGCAACCTCTGCTGGCACTTTCACACAGGAAACGGCGGCTTTGCCAGCGTCATTTACTCCTGGTGGTTGATCGACAGTTATAGGCCCTGCGGAACCCGGCCGCCTGCGCATCCTCTTCGGAACAGAACCAGCGATCCGGCTTGGTCAGGCCTGGATAGGAGCGGCACGCCTGCAGATGATAGATGCCGAGGTTCCCGGTGACGCGCGCGCGGACGGCATATTTGCCCTTGATGTTGCAACTCGCCGGCATCACGAGATCCTCGGGGAACAAGGCCTCGCGGATTTCGCGGTCGCGGTCGGCGCGGCACGCGGCGCCGAGCAGGGCGCTGTCCTTGTTGCCCACGCGGAACTCGCGCGGCGCCACGAAGCAGCCCTTCCAGAGTCCCTGGCGGTCGTCCCGGGCGCGCGCTTCGTCCACCTGGAAGCGGCCGCTGGCGGAGGCTTCGACATTCACGGCAAAGCCGCTGCGGACCAGCAACTGGCTGAGACTTGTGGTTTCGCCCTCGATCTTGCAGACGCCGATGCGCCGTTTCTTATATGCGGGATCCGAACCAAGATCGTCGCAGCGGACTTGTTTGCCGCCGATTAGCTTGTTTAGTTGATCGCGTGCCTCGATCCCGCATGTCCACACATCGGCGTGCTCATCGATGCAGAGTTGATCGACGGTCGGGACATCGATGCCATCGAGGCGGTAGGTGATATTGCCAAGCTGAAGCGTGCTGCCATCCCGGACGATGGCGGTGGCGGCCGAGCTCTGGTTGGCCGGGAGCACGATCGATAGCAACGCCGCAACCAGAAAAATTCGTGACCGCATCTGTTTCATTTCAAATCAATTCCAAACCTGTCGCCGCCTTCTAGCATACGGCGACGTGATTGAACCAAGATGTGGGCGCTAATCACGCAAGCGAATCAGGTTGGGAAACCGCTAGCGCCGTTGTGACCGGCCAACGAACGGCCCATTGACTTCATGAGAACAAAATAGGAACATAGGCGGCATCGCTCAACACGGAATATTCCCATGTCGTCCTCTTCACAGTCGAAATTCGAAGAGAACGACGGGCTGGAAGCCGCGGTGGATCAAGCGATTTCCACCTGCGGCGGCGACATGAGGGCGACGATCCGCGCGCTGATTGTCGCCAATGAGTATCTGGAGTCCGAGGTAGGCGAGCTGATGAAAGCGGTATCCCATGCCTATGCGCGGGGCCGGTTTAATTCTTATTCCGGCTGAATTGCCGCCACCTGGTCTCGTTCGCCGACACGAGACCGTTGCCTCCATCGATTTTTGCTGTACGACGGGTGGGCTACCCCGCGTCCCGCATTCCATTGCGGGGGAGGATCCTGCCTAGAGCTCAAGCAAGAAGAACATGTTCAAGAGAATTCTGATCGCAAATCGCGGCGAGATCGCCTGCCGGGTCATCAAGACTGCGCGCCGTATGGGGATCGAGACGGTCGCGGTGTATTCCGAGGCCGACCGCGATGCGCTCCATGTCGAAATGGCCGATGACGCCGTGCTGATCGGCCCGCCGGCGGCGGCCGAAAGTTATCTTCTGATCGAGCGGATCATCGAGGCCTGCCGCAAGACTGGCGCAGAGGCCGTGCATCCCGGCTATGGCTTTCTGTCGGAGCGCGAGGCCTTTCCGCGCGAGCTCGCCAAGGCCGGCATCGTCTTCATCGGCCCCAATCCGGGCGCGATCGCCGCGATGGGCGACAAGATCGAATCCAAGAAGGCTGCCGCGAAGGCCAAGGTCTCGACCGTGCCGGGGCACCTTGGCGTCATCGAGGACGAAAAACACGCGGTGAAGATCGCCGACGAGATCGGCTATCCCGTGATGATCAAAGCGTCTGCAGGCGGCGGCGGCAAGGGCATGCGGATCGCGCATTCGCACAAGGAAGTCGCCGAAGGCTTCAACCTTGCCAAGGCCGAAGCGAAATCCTCGTTCGGCGACGACCGCGTCTTCATCGAAAAATTCATCGTCGATCCCCGCCACATCGAGATCCAGGTGCTGGGGGACAAGCATGGCAACGTGATCCATCTCGGCGAGCGCGAATGCTCGATCCAGCGCCGTAACCAGAAGGTCATCGAGGAGGCGCCGTCGCCGCTGCTCGACGAGACCACTCGCCGCAAAATGGGCGAGCAGGCGGTGGCGCTGGCAAAGGCCGTGCACTACGATTCCGCCGGCACCGTCGAATTCGTCGCCGGCCAGGACAAGAGCTTCTACTTCCTGGAGATGAACACCCGTCTGCAGGTCGAGCATCCCGTCACCGAACTGGTCACCGGCATCGATCTCGTCGAGCAGATGATCCGCGTCGCCGCCGGCGAGAAGCTTTCGATCGCGCAGAAGGACGTCCTGCTGACCGGCTGGGCGGTGGAATCGCGCGTCTATGCCGAAGACCCGTTCCGCAACTTCCTGCCGTCCATCGGCCGGCTGGTGAAGTACCGGCCGCCGGCGGAAGCGAGCCTGGACGGCGTCACTATCCGCAACGATACCGGCGTGCAGGAAGGCGGCGAAATCTCGATCCACTACGATCCGATGATCGCCAAGCTGGTCACGCATGCGCCGTCGCGCGCCGCCGCGATCGAGGCGCAGGCGACCGCGCTGGACGCGTTTTACGTCGACGGCATCAGGCACAACATTCCGTTCCTGTCGGCGCTGATGAATCATCCGCGCTGGCGCGAGGGCAAGCTTTCCACCGGCTTCATCGCGGAGGAGTTCCCGAAAGGATTCTCGGCGCGTCCGCCGGAAGGCGAGATCGCGCGGCGGCTGGCCGCCGTTGGAGCTGCGATCGATCACGTGCTCGGCGAGCGCAAGCGGCAGATTTCCGGACAGTTGACCGGCCGGCTGGTGCAGCGCGAACGCCGCCGCGCGGTCTGGCTGGAGCGCGATGAAATCGCGCTCGATGTGGCGCGGGAGGCCGAGGGCATCGCGGTACGCTTCATCGGCACCGACGGTCTGCCCGGCAATCCGCACAATCTGCTCTCACACTGGACGCCGGGCGAACCGGTCTGGCAGGGCACCATCGACGGCCATTTCGTGGCGATGCAGGTGCGCGCGATCCCGAACGGCATCCGCCTTGCGCATCAGGGCTTTGAAGTTGCGGTCAACGTTTTCACCGAAAGCGAGGCCGCGGCCGCGCGGCTGATGCCGGTGAACTCAGCCGCCGATGCCGGCAAGAAGCTGCTGTGCCCGATGCCCGGTCTCGTGGTGTCGATTGCGGTGAGCGAAGGGCAGGAAGTCAAGTCCGGCGAGACGTTGGCCGTGGTCGAGGCGATGAAGATGCAGAACGTGCTGCGCGCCGAGCGCGACGGCACCGTGAAGAAGATTCACGCCGCCGCCGGTGCGACGCTGGCGGTGGATGCGTTGATCCTGGAGTTTGCGTAACGCTTCCCTTCCGTCATTGCGAGGAGCATCAGCGACGAAGCAATCCATTCCTCCGCTTGCGGCAGCGTGGATTGCTTCGCTTTGCTCGCAATGACGGCGGATAGAATTGAGGGCACCATGGCTTTCCGTCAGCGCCGAGAGAGATTGCGTTCCATCTTGAGCGGCTCGACCTGCATCCGGCCGGGGTCGGTCTATGACGCGACCTCGATCCGCATCGCGGAAGACCTCGGCTTTGAGCTCGGCATGTTCGGCGGATCGGTGGCCTCGCTCGCCGTGCTTGGTGATCCCGACATTGCGCTGATCACGTTGACGGAGCTGGCCGAGCAGATGCGCCGGATGTCGCGCGCCTCCGCCTTGCCGGTGCTGGTCGATGCCGATCACGGCTACGGCAACGCGCTCAACGTCCGCCGTACCGTGCAGGAGCTTGAGGCTGCCGGCGCGGCTGGGCTCACGATCGAGGACACGCTGTTGCCGCCGGCGTTCGGACAGGCCGGAATGCAACTGATCCCGCTGGAAGAAGGCGTCGGCAAGATGAAGGCCGCGCTCGACGGCCGCGGCGATCCCTCGCTGGTCATCATGGGCCGCACCGGCGCCGTATCCGTCACCGGTCTCGACGACGCGATTGCGCGCGCACGGGCGTACGAGGCCACCGGCGTCGATGCGCTGTTCTTCACCGGCATCAAGAGTCGCGGGGAGCTGGAAGCCATTTCAGCTGCGACGCGCCTGCCCATCGTGCTCGGCGGCGCGCCCGAGGATATGACTGCGCTCGATTATCTCGGAAGCCAGCGCGTGCGGATTGCGCTGCAGGGCCATGCGCCTTTCGCGGCCGCCACGCAGGCCGTCTATGATACGCTGAAGTCCCTGCGTGAGGGAGCGTCGCCGAAGAACCTGAAGGGACTGGCGTCGGCCGAACTCACCGGCCGCGCGATGCGCGCGTCGGAAGTTAAAGCCCGCAGCGGTGAATTTCTCGGGTTGAAGAAATCATGAGCGACGCGATCCGTCATGTCACGATCAGGGGCCGGGTGCAGGGCGTCGGCTACCGCGCCTTTGTCGACGACGAGGCGCGATCGCATGACCTGGAAGGCTGGGTGCGCAATCGCCGCGATGGCAGCGTCGAGGCGGTGTTCGCCGGCCCCGCGGGAGCCGTTACGGCGATGATCGAGCAATGCCGTCGCGGGCCATACTCGGCGCGGGTCGATGCGGTGCAGGACGGAGTTGCTGGGCCCGACATGCTGAAACTGCGGCGGGCAGGGGAGCGGTTCTCGGTGCTGCCGACGGTCTGAGCGTCGTGACATGGCTGGCACGCACTCACGGGGTGAGCTGAATGAGGCCGCAACATCCTGAACGCGACTGGAGACGGATCCATCACTCGCCGATGTTCTGGGTCGGTGTCCTGATGTGCCTCGCCGCGATCACGATCTATGTGTTGTCTGACGATCTCTCGTGGTGGCCCGGCGCGCGATAGAACCGGGACATGTCGTCAAAACAAGACCTCAAAAATGCTGGCTATCTGGACAGGCTTGACCACCTCTCGCGGCTAGCTATGTCACTTTGACAGTCGCTCGAAGGCGAGGTTCAATCGCCAACTGTGACTACATTGGCCTTACAAAGCGTTGTGGATCGGATCGGCGCCGAACATGTGGAACGGCGGCTGAAGGTTGAGACTGAACATGAGGCTCAACTTTTCGGCCAGGGATTGATCATCTTCAATCTCGAAAATTGGTACTCGGCGCCTTGGATCATTGGCAGCGCGCTGAAGCTGATGGGACTGTACAACCGCGCGCGTCGCAACGCCGATCAGGTCGCCATTAGGACAAACCTGCTTGAATTTGAGAGCCTTCCTCCGGCATTTGCAGATTTCACAATTCTTCATCTCAGTGACCTGCACGCAGACATAAGCGAGGGAGCGATGCGGCACCTCATCGGCATTGTCGGCGACCTCAAATACGACATTTGCGTATTGACGGGAGATTATCGCGGAAAAACCTATGGACCATTCGACCCGAGCCTGAAGAGCATCCATGAGCTGACGGCCCGGATAAAAGGGCCGATATATGGAGTGCTCGGCAATCACGACAGCATATACATGGTGCCCGCGCTGGAAGAGATGGGGATCCGGATGCTCTTCAATGAGTGCGAAACAATTTCGCGCAAAGATAGTCAGATCTACCTAGCGGGCATCGACGATGCGCATTTCTACCGGACCGACGACGTTGAGAAGGCGGCGAGGCGAATTCCAAGCGGCGCATTTTCCATTTTGCTGTCTCACACGCCCGAGGTCTATAGCGAAGCGGCCAAAGCCGGATTCGATCTAATGCTGAGCGGCCATACCCACGGTGGACAGCTCTGCCTTCCCGGCGGGATTCCAATCAAGTTGGAGGCTCGCTTACCGCGCTCGATGGGTGCGGGCACGTGGCACCACGGTAGAATGGTCGGTTACACATCAGTTGGTGCCGGAACGAGCCTGTTGCCCGTTCGCTTGAACTGTCCGCCGGAAATTACTTTGCACACGCTTCGCCAGCGAATGTAAGCGCTTGACCTGTACTACGTCATCCGTCGAACAAGCGAGCCTTCCCTGTCAGACCTCATTCTGAGGAGACCGCGAAGCGGTCGTCTCGAAGGATGAATGGCACCAGCCGGGCCACATGGTTCTCCCGGCGATGCGAAGCATCGTCCGGTGACGGCGCGGAGCCTGTCATCGGGCCGCGCTGCGCGCGGACCCGTTGGCGCCTCCTCACCATGAGGGTTTAATAGTTGCGACGCAGTAGATCTAATGCGTCCGCTCGCCCGGCGCGAATTCGCCATCGTGCTGGATGGACGCACTCTCGACATATTGCACAACGAGTGAAGAATACACGACGCTGCGATTGCGGCCGAGACGCTTTGCCTCGTAGAGCGCGGCATCGGCTTCTCCCACCAACGCTGCCTCGTCGAGGGTCGAGCGGTTTTTGGCGGCGACGCCTGCGCTGATGGTGATGTAGCCGCGGCTGGAGGCCGTGTTCGGAATGCCGAGCGAGCGAACCGTCAGCCGGATGGCTTCGGCGACTTTCAGGGCGCCGTCTTCCGAAGTGTTCGGCAGCACGACTGCGAATTCCTCGCCGCCGTAACGCGCGGACAGGCCTGACGTGTTGGAGGTCGCATTGCCGATTGCCATCGCAACGGCCTGCAGACAACGATCGCCGGCCTGATGTCCGTAGGTATCGTTATAGCCCTTGAAATTGTCGATATCGAACAGCAGCACCGAAATCTCTTCGCAGGCTTCGTATTCGCGTCGCAGGAAGTCATCGAAGGTGCGGCGGTTGGTCAGCCCGGTCAGTCCGTCGGTTGCGGCGAGCTGGGTGAGGCGGCGGTTGAGCTGGGTCAGCTCGTCCTCCATCCGCTTGCGTTCCGTCACATCGCGGATGACGCAGAGAAATTCCGTCCGGGCGGGGTCGCTCGGTTCCGTCGCCAGCTTGAACTTGCTCTCGACCCACGCCAGCGTTCCGTCGGCGCGATAGTGCCGGAACACGACCGTGCTGACGCTATCGATACCCCTGAGCCTTGTGGTCGCCTGCCTGACGCTCTCCCGGTCCTCGGGGTGGACCAGCTCGAAGCACGATTTTCCGATCAGGTCCCTGGCACGCAGCCCCAGCACCGGTTCGACGGAGTGGGAAACATAACGGAGCAGGCTGCGGGCATCGATCAGGATGATGATGTCGGCGATGTTGTTGGCCAGCAATCGATAGTGCGCCTCGCGTTCGCGCAGCGTGCGCTCGGTCTTGTTGCGGAAGCGGAACTGCATGGCAAGCAGTGCCGCCAGCATCAGGATCATGCACAGCAGCACGCCTGCGACGATGGCGTCGGTCCGCAATCCCTTCCACCAACCGGAGAGCAGCCAGTCTTCCGACATCGCGATGGTGACTACCATGGGGTAGTGCGGCGTTGCCTCATAACCGAAATATTTCGCGATGCCGTCGAACGGCGAGATGATCTTGTAGTATCCGACTGGGCTTAGCTTGAGATGCTTTGTGAACAGGCTGGTCCTGGAAAGGTCCGTACCCATGTCCGACAGCGGCCAGCGGGTCAGAAGGATTCCGTCATTCCGGATCAGGGTGATGCCGCCATCCGTGCCGATATGGAGCGTGCGGTAGAAGCCGTTGAAGTAATCCTTGTCGATCGCTGCTACGACGACGCCGCCGAAATTGCCGTCGAGCCTGGTGATGCGCTTGGAAAGAACGATCGAGGATTGATCGTCCAGACGTGACTGCGACGGCTCGCTGATCCGAAGCGCGTTGTCCGGTGTATCGCGATGGTGGGCAAAATAGCTCCGGTCCGTGACGTTGTGGCGCGGCGTCTCCGGAAGTGACGAATAGCTCCAGTTGCCATCGGCGTTGGCGACGCCGATCGCGCGCAATTGCGGCAGCGTTTTCGCCGTTTCAGCCAGATACCTGTTGAACCGGTCCGGCTCAGGATTTCTGTACTTCAGCAAGTCAACCATTCCCGCCATCGCGATATCGACGGCCTGAATGGTGTGCGAGGCATGCTCGGAAAGCGAATGGACGAGGTTCTGGATGTCGGAGCTGCCGCTCGCCAGCGCCGCCTTCTTGGCGTCGAGCGCCTTCCAGGCCATGACGCCGAGGACACTGGCTGTCATGACGAGCGCAAAGGTGATGACCACGGCCGTGGATGTTACCCGCCGCAGCGGCCCGGGGTCTGGGGGATTTGGATGGGGCATTCCATGCCTTGATGGCCGCGCCAGACCTCGCTGCCGGCAACGCGCGAAGCGAATCTAAAGCGCGACTGGTACCGAGGGGTTAACGGATCGGGAAAACACGGAAATCTGGAATATCGAAGGTTGGGTTCCATCCTTGGAACCGAACGCCGATGGGCGCGATGTCGGCCTTGACATCCGTGCAGTAACATCAGATATTTCTGTCATGACAGAAATAACGAACAAGAAGAAACTCCCGCCCGTCGTCGAGCGCTTCATCCTGCACTGGGGCGACATGGGGGACGAGTGGGGCGTCAACCGCTCTGTCAGCCAGATCCACGGCCTGCTTTATCTCGCCGAGGCGCCGATGACGGCGGAGGATATCGCCGAGACGCTCGGCATGGCGCGGTCCAACGTCTCCAACTCAATCAAGGAATTGCTGGCCTGGAATCTGATCCGCCGGGTGCCGATCCTCGGTGACCGCCGCGATCATTTCGAGGCGGAAACCGATATCTGGGAAGTCGCGGCGCGGATCGCCGCCCGCCGCAAGGAGCGCGAGATCGATCCTGCCATCGATGCGCTGCGCGCCTGCGTTTCCGACGCGGCTGACGATCCGACCATCAGCCCGGTCGCGAGCAAGCGGCTGAAGGAAATGCTGGCTTTCACCGAACTGGTCGACCGCTGGTACATGCAGATGCTGGGCGTGCCGCGTCCGAGGCTGGTCGCGCTGATCAAGCTTGGCGAGAAGATCGTCAGCTTCTTGCCCGCGGGCAAATCCAGATAGGGCAGAGGGGCAGGAGTGTGTGATGGCGTCCACGAGAATACCAAGGCCTCCCGCGACACCTGCCTCGAACACCATCCTGCTAGACGATCACCGCTTCCACGATCTGTTACCTGACGAGGAGTGGGGCCGTTTGCCGCTGGCGGTCTGGCGGCGCTTCTCCAAGCGCTTCGCCGATGGCGAGACCGTGGTTTATGTCGGCACGGTCGAGGAAGCGAGCTTCACTCCGGCCGGCTGGTGGCTGGCGCAGCTTGCACGGGTCATCGGCGGGCCGCTGCCGCTTTGCACTGAGACCGGCGTGCCGATGGTCGTGACGGTGACTGAGGCGAGCGGCGGCCAGATCTGGACCCGCATCTGCGCGCGCAGCAACGGCTTTCCGCAGGTCATCCACTCGGCGAAACGGTTCGCCGGGCCGACCGGGCTCGAGGAATATGTCGGCTACGGCGTCAGCATGGCGCTGCGGATGTCCGTCGAGCACGAAGCGCTGGTGTTTCGCAGCGTCGGTTATTCCTTCCAGTTCGGGCCGTTGAGATTGCCGCTGCCCATGCAGTTCACGCCAGGCGATCTCACCGTGACCCATTCCGATCTCGGCGGCGGCACGTTCCGTTTCACGCTGGAGATCGTTCATCCGCGCTTCGGCAAACTCATTCGTCAATCCGCCGTGTTCCGGGAGGCCGCATCATGACGTCGCTGCTTTGGACCCTGATCGCCATTCAGGTCGTGATGGGCGTGTTCGACACGTTCTATCACCATGAGCTGACCGAGCGGCTCGCATGGCGTCCCTCGCAGCGCTACGAGCTGCAGCTTCATGCGTTGCGCAACATGCTCTATGCGCTGCTGTTCCTGGTGCTGGGCTGGCTGGAAGTGCACGGCATCCTTGCGATGCTGATCATCGCGGTGCTGGTCGCCGAAATCGTCATCACGCTGATGGATTTCGTCGAGGAGGACATCAGCCGGAAATTGCCGGCCAGCGAACGCATCAATCACACGCTGCTCGCGATCAATTACGGCGCGATTCTGGTGCTGCTGCTGCCGGTCCTGATCGGCTGGGCGGGGCAGCCGACCGGCGTCAAATCGGCTTACACGGGCTGGCTCAGCCTGATCGCGGCGGCAGCCGCCGCAGGCGCCGCACTATGCGGCCTGCGCGATTTCACCGCGGCCAAGCGCCTTGCGCGCATGACCTGCGCGCCCGCGGCAAGCCTGGTCGAAAAATTGCCCGCACGGCAGACGGTGCTGGTCACCGGCGCCACCGGCTTCATCGGCAGCCGCCTGGTCGCGGGCTTGAGCGGCGCGGGGCATCAGGTCATCGCGCTGGTGCGCAACCCTGCGAAAGCCGACATGCTGCCGCCGCCGATCGCGCTGATCACGAGCCTCGATCAACTCCCGGCGGACACCAGGATCGATGCGATCGTCAATCTCGCGGGCGAGCCGATCGGCAACGGGCTATGGACCGAAGCCAAGCGCCGCAAGATCCTCGATTCCCGCATCAACATGACGCGCGATGTGGTCGGGCTGATCGCGCGGCTCGAACGCAAGCCGGCGGTGCTGGTCTCGGGATCGGCGATCGGCTGGTACGGGCTGTGGCAGGACCAGGTGCTGACGGAATCGGCCAAATCGCATGCCTGCTTCAGCCACGAACTATGCGAAGCCTGGGAGAACGCGGCGCGTCCGGCGGAAGAGCAGGGGGTCAGGGTTGCCTATTTGCGGATCGGCCTGGTGCTCGGCACCGACGGCGGCTTCATCACGCGGATGCTGACGCCGTTCGAGTTCGGCCTTGGCGGGCCGCTCGGCTCGGGCCGGCAGTGGATGTCGTGGATCGAGCGCGACGACCTGATCCGCCTGATCGCCCATGTGATCGCGCGCCCCGAGATCGCAGGACCCGTCAATGCGACGGCGCCGATCCCGGTCACCAACCTGAAATTCACCGAAGAGCTCGGCCGCCGGCTGCACCGGCCTGCGCTGTTCCGGATTCCGGATGCGCTGCTGCGCCGTGTCGGCGGCGATTTTGCCAACGAATTGCTGCTCGGCGGCCAGCGCGTGTTGCCGAACAAGGCGCTGAGCCACGGGTTCGTGTTCCGGCACGAAACGCTGCGCAGCGCGTTCGAGGCGATCTTGTGAGGGCAGGCACGCCGGCCGGAGACCGGGATAGTTCCGTCACCGCGGCAGTTTCGCGATCGCCTGGCTGAGTTCGTGGATTTCGTAGGGCTTGCGCAGGATGGGAAAATCGCCGCGCACGTTCAGCGCGGCGTCGCTATAGCCGCTGGCGAGCAGGATCGGCAGTCGGGGCTTGATCGCCTTCAGGTGGCGCGCCAGACCGAGGCCGTCCATTTTGCCGGGCATAACGATGTCGGAGAAGACGAGGTCTATTCCGTCGAGCTCGATTTCGCGCAAGGCCGCTTCGGCATCCGCCACCCGGCGGACAGTGTAGCCGAGCTGTTCGAGCAGGCCGGCGCTGACGGAGGCGACATCCGGATTGTCCTCGACCAGCAGCACGGTGCCGCTGCCTCCGATCTCCACCGCATTGGCGTCCTCGGCCGTGACAGCGGTTTCCTTTCGCGGCAGCAGAATCGTGATCCTGGTACCCTTGCCGAGTTCGCTCGCGACCTTGACCGTTCCGCCGGCTTGATGTGCGAAGCCATGAACCTGCGACAGTCCCAAACCGGTGCCCTTGCCGATCGGCTTGGTGGTGAAGAACGGATCGAAGATCTTGGAGAGGATATCCGGCGCGATGCCGACGCCGGTGTCCGCCACCGAGATTGCAACATGGCCGCCGGCGCCAGCCTCACCGACGGGCGTCTCGTTACGCGCCGATATCGCGATGACGCCGGCGCCGGTCATGGCGTCGCGGGCGTTGACGACGAGATTGACCAGCGCCGTCTCGAACTCGGCGACGTCGACCATGACCGGCCAGACGCCCTTGGCGACGTCGAATTGCAACGTCACCGCGCTGCCGACGGCGGCATCGAGCACTTCGCGCACCGCATCGATGCGCTCGGCGACATCGACCGCTTGCGGGTTGACGCTCTGCCGCCGTGCGAATGTCAGCAACTGGCTGGTGAGGGAGGCGCCGCGTTTGGTCGCGCCTTCGATCGCCGACAGCGCCCGCTGGCACTTGGGATCGTCGCCCACCGCTTTCTTCAGCGTGTGAAGACTGCCGCTGATGATCATCAGTAGATTGTTGAAATCATGCGCCACGCCGCCAGTCAGTTGGCCGAGCGCGTCGAGCTTTTGCGATTCCGCGAGCTGCTGGTGCATCTGGTCCAGCTTGAGCTGGGCTTCGCGCCGCTCGGTAATGTCGCGGGTGATCTTGGCGAAGCCGACGAGCTTGCCGTCTTCGTAAATGGGGTCGATGACGACGCTGGCCCAGAAGAACGTGCCGTCCTTGCGGACGCGCCAACCTTCCTCCTCGTAGCGGCCCTGTTCCCGGGCGATGCGCAGGGCGCGGAGCGGCTTGCCGTTGGTGCGGTCGACTTCGGTATAGAAGCGGGAAAAATGCTGCCCGATGATATCTGTCGGCGTGTAACCCTTGATCCGCTGGCCGCCGACATTCCAGCTCGTCACCACGCCGTTCGGATCCAGCATGTAAAGCGCGTAGTCGGCAACGCCTTCAACCAGGAGTCGGAAATTACGTTCGGATTCGAATAGATCCCTTTGCTGCTGTTGATCTTTCTTGAACATTCGACTGCCCGTTTAAGAGGCGCAAACGCGCAAGGCACGAATTGGTTCCCAAAAAATCGGTCTTTTTAACGAAACGGTACGTTACGCTGGCGAAACCGGACCGTTACGCCGAGGCAACCACGCTCCTGAACGTCGCCGCCAGCGTCCGCAACGCTGCGCGCTTGGCCGGGTCGCTGACCTTCGAATGCAGCACCACCTTCGAGGAAGAAAGTCGCGGCAGCCCTTCGGCCGGCCCGATGTCGACTAGACCCGGCGGCGCGATCCGCCGGGCCAGCGGCGCTACCGCGAGGCCCGCCAATGCC
>NZ_LLXX01000194.1:21818-22062 GCF_001440405.1 Bradyrhizobium valentinum | reverse complement strand
ACGGTATATCGCGCGCAAAAACCACGTCCGGCCGAAGCCGATACGGTCGGCGCGATCGCCTTTATAGTTGAATTGATCTCGGTCGCGTTCTCCATAGGCGCATCCTAAGCGAGCCGTGGGGGTGGTTGCGACGATCGCTCGATCGCTCGTCTCGCATACCACGCGAATTTCCGGAGGAGAAAAACCCGTTAACTCGAGTGTTCCGATCGACAGCGCGCCAGGCATAGCGCCTGAGCGGAGCTCA
>NZ_LLXX01000194.1:423-21769 GCF_001440405.1 Bradyrhizobium valentinum | reverse complement strand
GGAGCTCAGCCCCTGCCTATCGTGTTGAAATCCCGACAATCACGGCGGGGACGGAATGGTGCGTTCAGCAAAGGAAGCGAGCTTCAGCTGCCTTAACCTCGTCCATCTTCTGAAGTCTGAAAATCTCCTCCACCGGAAGAATGTCCTTGTGGACGTTCTGGACGCCACCGTCTGCGATGATCCGGCGGAAGGTCTCTTGGATAGCACTTGCAGCAGCGCGGATGCCGTAGTTGCCGTAGATCATCATGCGGATGTTGCAAAGCGCCTTGACCCGTTCGGCGTCGAGATCCGGGTACGCGTTCGGCACGATCACCAGCGGCACCGATCCGGTCCAGGCGCGCGAAAAGTTTTCAATCTCCAAGGGATCCTTCTTTTTCGAATGGATCAGGATCATGTCGGCGCCAGCCTCCACATAGGCTTGCGCCCGACGCAGGGCTTCCGCTTCGCCGAGGCCTGCGATCAGGGCCTCGGTGCGGGCGATGACGAGAAAATCTGGGTCCCGTTTTGTCGCACCGGCGGCTTCGATCTTGCCCTGAAACTCCTCAATGCGCAGCAGCTCCTGGCGTCCGCCCGCAACAAGGCTCGTTACCTTAGGAAAGGTCTTATCCTCGATGACGACGGCGCTCGCGCCGGCTCGCTCGTATTCTCTGACGGCATGGATCACATTGATCGCGTTGCCGTAGCCCGTATCGATATCGGCGACGATCGGCAGCGTCGTGCGTCCGGCGATCGCCCGCAGCATATCGAGATGCTGTGTCATCGAGATCAGGCTCATGTCCGCAACGCCGTAAAGCGCCGACAGCTCAAATCCTGAGGCCCACAGGCCATCGAATCCGGCTTCTTCTGCGAGGATCGCCGAAAGCGGGCTATGGGCGGCCATGATGTGGACGAGGCCGGTCTCGGCCATGCGGGCGCGGAGGCGTTTGGCAGCGGACATCGGAGACCTTTCAGGACAGGGCGGCGCAGGCCGCTATGATGCGGTCGCAGGCGCGGGTGAGGTCCTCGAGCGACGAGGCATAGGAAATGCGGATATAGGGCGAGGCCATGAAGCCGCTGCCGGGCACGACGGCCACGGCGAAAGCCTCGAGCAGATACATCGCAAAATCGGTGTCGGTTTCGATGACTTTGCCATCCGGCGTGCGCTTACCGATAACACCCGCGCAGGAGGGGAAAACGTAGAAGGCGCCGTCCGGCACCCGGCACGTAAGTCCCTCGGCCTTGTTCAGCTTGGCGACAACGAAATCGCGGCGCTGCAGAAAGGCGCTCGCGAATTCCTCGATATGTTGCCGGCCACCGGTTAGCGCCTCGATGGCGGCATATTGCGAAATCGAGCTGGTGTGCGAGGAGGTCTGGCTTTGGATGAGGTTCATAGCCTTGATCAACGCCAAAGGCCCCGCGCCATAACCGACGCGCCAACCGGTCATTGCGTCGGCCTTGGACACGCCGTTGACCGTCAGGGTGCGCTCGTAGAGGTCTGGCGCGACCGCGGCCATGGTAGCGAAGTCGTCGTTATAGGTGAGCTTTTCATAGATGTCGTCGGACAGCACATGGACATGGGCATGGCGGCGTAGCACCGCAGCGAGCGCGAGCAACTCGCCTCGGCTGCAGACCGCACCAGTCGGATTGCATGGCGAGTTCAGCATCAGCCACTTGGTGCGCGGCGTGATCGCCGCCTCCAGCGCCTCGGGGCGCAGCTTGAAACCATGGAATTCATCGCAGGCGACGAGAACCGGCTTGCCGCCGGCGAGCGCTACCATATCGGGATAGGAGACCCAGCACGGCGTCGGAATTACCACCTCGTCGTCCGGATCGAGGCTGGCGAAGAGCGCGTTGAAGACGACCTGCTTGGCGCCGCAGCCCACCGTGATCTGGTCGATCCCGTAATCGAGTCCGTGATCGCGGCCGAAGCTCTTGCGGATCGCCTCGCGCAGCGGCTTGATCCCGGCGACGGCCGTGTATTTCGTTCGCCCGTAGAGAATCGCCCGAATGCCGGCTTCGCAGACAGCGGGCGGCGTGTCGAAATCCGGCTCGCCCTGACTGAGCGTGATCACATCGACGCCCTGATCGCGAAGTTCGGCGGCGCGGGCCGTCATGGCTTTGGTTTCAGAGGGACGGACGACATTCAGCCGTTCTGCAACGAGAGACAAGATCGTAAACCTGCGAAGTTCGAAGCAAGATTTTCGAGAACGTCTACTCGCTCTCACACGGGCTAACCAATCCAGTTATCGCATTTTAGAATGAAATGATCGAATATTGCGATATCTTCCGCATTGCGGCGCGCGCGAGATCAGTTGATCTAGATGCCCCAAAGGATCGAAGGATCCGAAAGCATAAGCTCGCGCGTGAACGGATGTGCGCCGGCGTTTGGAGCAAGCGCGATCACATGAGGCGTCGGGCATTGCCGCCGCTGCGCCATGTGCCGCGACGCGCGATCAGGCAAAGACGCGCCCCAACATTCGTGCGCCATACACTTGGCAGCGCTCATCCTACACCTTGTGCACGGCTTCGCCTCGTCCACCAGTTGGCGAGGTGCGCTCCGTCGCGCTTTTGTTGAACCTGTTCAGAGCAGATTTCAGCCGTCGGATGGCATTGCCGGCAAGAGCCCGTGATTGGTAGCGCGATCAGCCTTCAGGCAAGAGGTGGAATTGCACGCTGGCGCGTTCTCACGTCAATGCATCGCCAAACCAGAACTATCCATCGCATTAGTTGATGTCTGTCACCGGCCCTTTGCTTCCCGACGATATTGCGCTCGGCAGAAACAAGTTCGGCCTAAGGACAGGGGCATGGCATTTTCAACTAAGCGCGTTGACTTACATAGTCGCGACTTTGCGCAGTCTGAATTCACAGCCAGTGCTATTCGTCCTGGACGAATTGCGAGCACGCTGATCGATCGTCGCACGAGCCGAGCGTGTAGACGGCGTACGGTTATTTCACGCGCGCCTCATGTCGTTGATGGCCAAACGCCGCACGTCGGCAACACGCCTGAACACGTCCATTGCTACGCAGCCGGGATCAGACGTCGCGTCAGTCACGCCGATCCCGAAGCTGGCCTTGATAGGAATGCGTCTCTCGCTCGTTAGCTGGGCAC
This sequence comes from Bradyrhizobium valentinum, assembly GCF_001440405.1. Taxonomy (GTDB): domain Bacteria; phylum Pseudomonadota; class Alphaproteobacteria; order Rhizobiales; family Xanthobacteraceae; genus Bradyrhizobium; species Bradyrhizobium valentinum. Next base: position 18,681 of record NZ_LLXX01000194.1, on the reverse strand, counting down.
GACGCGTTACGGGCGAACACAGACATCTACGATTTCTCTTTTCCTACATGAAAAACATAGCTGCCTATGTTTGCGTACTTATGGGGGACTTCAGTGCTAAACAAGTTGGTCGGAGAAATATCTACCCGAGATGTATCTGAATTTTCGCGGCCGCGGCCATCCAGCAGGTCAATGGCATCACGATGGATCGCGACCAGCGCCCTGATTGGTTGCACATTTTGGTGCTCACATTCCGTAGCTCATGCCGAGTCCTCGGACGATCTGAAGCAAGAACTGAGACGTCTGCAAGCTCGGGTCCAATCACTTGAAGCTGCCGAGCAAGCTGGCTCGCGCGCTGATCGTGCAGCGGCTAAGTCGGCGAAATTGGCGCAAAAGGAGGCAGAGGAGGCTAGGGCACGTGCTGAGGAGGCGCGAATGCAGGCCGAAGCTGCTCGTGCGAAAGCGCAAGCAGCGCAGAATGGAGCAGATCCGCTGCAAGGAAGCTTTCCCGGGAGCATGCGCATTCCGGGCACCGACACGTCCTTCAAGTTTTCCGGCTTTGCAAAGCTCAATGTCTACGGAGATTTCGGGCCGCGCAACAGATCTGCCACAATTACCGTCCCATCGATTCCGCTATCGAGTGGCGTGCTGGGCGCCCGAACGCCAGGAGGCGTTGGTGCTGGAGCTCAATATTCGCGATTGAATCTTGATGTAAGGAGGCCGATTAGCGAAAGCTTTGGAACTGTTCGCACCGTCTTCGAGATCGATTGGGGCGGGCAGTATGATCTTACGAGTCAGGCAACTTCATCGAACTTCACTACAAGACTTAGGTTAGCATTTGGAGAATTTGGCAAAACGGAAGGTTGGGGGTCCGTCGTTGCGGGGCAAACTTCCTCGCTCTTCAGCGACGCAACACTAAACCCGATACGTAGCGTATCTGATTGGACCATGCCGGGGACCAGTTCCATCCGCCAAGCAGCGGTTCAATACAGTAAGAGCGTTGGACCGACGACGTTTAGTGTTGGCGTGGAGAACACGTATAACGATGTCACAAGTACCGCTGGAACGAGCTATCCCGATTCGAATGGTGGCGCGGGCTTTACGCTGAGCGGAACTCCAGATGTTACCGCGAGAGTCCTGTGGCGTGGAGAAAGTGGGTTTTTCGCCCTGCGAGGCATGGTTCGGAATATCGAGATCAACAATGAGGCTGCTGTTCCTGCGCAACGATATGACGCGTCGACTTTGGGTTATGGCATTGGCGCGAGCGGTGCGCTCAACCTTTTGGATAAGCGTCTAACACTGTTTGCGACGGCAAACCATGGATCCGGTATCGGTCGTTATCTTAGCACGGTCAGTACAGGATTTGGCGCCGTAACCAACTTTGGCTTGTCCGGCGTAACTGCCCAAAGGGCTCAAATTGATACGGTAACAGCGACGGCTGGGCTTGTTGGCCTGCAGTACAAGTTCCTTCCAAATCTACAGAGCAATGCCATCGTTGCAGCCGCCAGCCTCAACTATCCCAACTATGTCACCCAATTCATCACAACCTCGAGTGTGATCAACAGGAGCTTGTGGGCTACAAGCGTCAATCTGATCTACAGCCCCGTGCCTTCCGTCGACCTCGGTGTTGAGTATCAACATGGATCGCGCACGCTGTTGGTTACCGACTCGAACGGGGTTGTGGGTGGCACAGCTGACCGTGTTCAGGGCATGGTGCTTGTTCGCTTCTAGCCGCGATAGCGCTTGAGCATTGCTGGCTGAGCGCACAACAGAAGCGCTCTCTTACGAGGGGGCGTCGCCAACAGTGATAAGCAAGGGGATGGTCTCAGATCTGGGGAAGGCTTGCGGGGAGACCATGAATGGTTCCTCGGCGTCGAAACAGGGGATGAACGAAAACTTCTGTTCGTTGCAGCAAGCTAGTATTCAACCAACAGCTTGAAGCGGGATACCGCAATATGCCGAGTGTGCGAGCAATGGCGGTGTTTTCTTGGTGTCTAAGACCTTTGTTTCCAAAACCGGTGTGTGCGATGCAATGACATGCCGCGATAGCCTTGCGTGACTAACGACCCCACGAGCCAGGTCGCTGACGCCCTGTGCGGCTACGATAGGCGCGGTACTGCATCCCGGTTGGGACCCGCGTGTCCGGCAGCACGGCGAGAAGGCCCGGGGAACGGGTGAGAGACACGGATTCGCCAAGGCAACCAGCAGGCAATTGCCGGTCGTCACCACCGGAAGCGCGAGGTCGTGATGGTCGCAGCGCTTGGCCGAGCCACCCATCGCCGCTCTTGAAGTTCATGGCACGCAGCCATGTGGGAGCGCGTCCGGTCCGGAGGTAACGGTCAACAGCGGGATAGAGGTCGCGCGGCATGTCCACGTCCGGCGACGTGTTGCGGCGCGCCGACGCGAGACCAGTTCGTCATATATGTTCCAAAGGTCCGGAGGATCCGACAGCGCAAGCTCGCGCATGATCAACATGTCGAAGTTGTCCGTGGTCGAGGACAAGGATAAGGATAAGGATAAGGACAGAAAGTTGATGACGTCGATCACCGCCCCCATGAATTTCGATGTGAATGTCTGGACGTTGGGAACAAGCAACGTCGTGGCAAAGGTTGTGAATGAGGTGCACACACGATGCGGTTCGCCTTCGTCTCGTCGGCGTATGCCCTAAAGCGGTGAGCAGGATCGCCTGCAGCGGCCCGGCGACTGCATTGGCGAAGAGCCGACGGAGTCGGTCAATTCGCTGTTGCGACCGCGCTGCTCGATCAGCTTCGAGCCGAGATGGGTTTCCAAGACAGCGAGGCGCGGCTGACCGAATTCTGAGTAATACCGAGGCTCTTCGCAGCGGGCGGCACGCTCTGTTCCGGACGATCTTCACGACGGTGCGCGACAGCTCTTCCGACGACATTATTCTCGTCCAGGAGCACCATGCATCGCATGTTCGCATGATTAGATCGAATTATTCGATGAGCGTCATCCGACTGTAGTCGTTTTGGTTTTGAAGTCCTCACACTTCGGCGTACACGTCCAAACGAGACAGAATCTCATTGCCGTGCTCCGCAAAGATTCATGACCAATGTGGAAGTAGGGCGATGGCATCCGTATTGATTGACGGTATCGATAAGAATTACGGCCCGACGTCGGTCTTGCGGGGTGTTTCGCTGTCGATAGCGGATGGCGAGTTCCTGACGCTGTTGGGGCCATCGGGGTGTGGGAAGTCGACGCTGCTGCGTATCCTGGCGGGGCTCGAGGTGCAGGACGCGGGCTCGATCTCGATCGGCGAGCGGGCGGTGGACGGCCGCAGGCCGAAGCGGCGGGACGTGGCGATGGTGTTCCAGTCCTACGCACTCTATCCCCATATGACGGTCGCCTCCAACATGGCGCTGCCGCTCCGGATGAGCCGGCTCTCCGCCTTCCAGAGGCTTCCTCTCCTCGGCCACTTGCTGCCAGGAACGGCGCGGACCGCTGCCGAGATCGAGGTGGAAGTCACCCGTACGGCCAAGTCCCTCGGTATCGGCCACCTGATGGCCCGCAAACCGGGGCAGCTCTCCGGCGGCCAGCGCCAGCGCGTCGCGGTCGGCCGGGCGATGGTGCGCCATCCGGCTGTTTTCCTGATGGACGAGCCGCTGTCCAACCTCGACGCCAAGCTGCGTGTGCAAATGCGCGCTGAGATCAAGGAACTGCACCAGCGGCTCGGGGTCACCTTCGTCTATGTCACCCATGACCAGGCCGAGGCCATGACGCTGTCGGACCGGGTCGCGGTGATGCTAGACGGCGAGTTGTTGCAGGTCGATCCGCCGCAGGACATCTATGCCGATCCCGACGACCGGCGCGTTGCCGAATTCATCGGTTCGCCCAAGATCAACATGCTCGAGGGCGTGGTGCGCGAACGCGGCCTGATCGATCTGGCGGGATCGACGCTCACCATCGAGGCCGACGCACTCCCCGGCGCGCCTCTCACCCTCGGCATTCGCCCGGAAGCTTTTTATCTCGTCGACTATGGCGGGCCGGGCGCGCTGACCGGTTCCGTGCGCATGATCGAGCATATGGGCTCCGATCTCTTCGTTCATCTTGATCTGGCGGGCCTCGATCATCCGTTGATCGCTAGGTTGCTCGCCGAACGCGCCCCTCATATCGTCCCGGGCCAGACTTTGCATGTCGGCGTCAGGCCGGACCGCGTGCTTCTCTTTGCCGGCGATGGGCGGCGTTTGCGCCGGAAAGTGGAATCTGGCCGGGCATCGGTCACGCCGATCCGGGAGATCGCCCGATGAGCGAGCCTCTTGCTCTTTCCGGCGCCCCTGACGAGCCGTCCCCGACCCGTGGCGTTCGAACGTTCCCAACAGCCGCCGCCTCACTGGGCCGCAGGCGTGCCTTTACAGAAGCGATGGCGGCCTGGACGCTGGCGGGGCCAGCAGTCTGCTTTCTGCTCGTCCTGTTCTTCCTGCCGGTGATCGGCGTCTTTGTCATCGCGCTCACCGATTGGCAGTTCGGCGCACGGACGCTCTCCTTTGTCGGCCTCGCCAACTTCCGCGAGGTCTTCGCCGACGACGGTTTCAGGACCTCGCTCCTCAACACCGTGATCTACGTTCTGATCGTCGTGCCGGGCACGCTCATCCCCGGTCTTCTGATCGCGCTTTTGATCGAGAGCGGAAAGTCCTGCCGCTCCTTTTACCGCGCCATTCACTTCCTGCCCTTCATGGCGACGCTCACGGCCATGGCGATCGCCTGGGAGGCGCTGCTGCACCCCACGATCGGCCTCGTCAACCAGACGCTCGCTGCCATCGGCCTGCCGACCGCCAACTGGCTGCGCGACGAGAATACGGCCCTCCCGGTGCTGGCCGTCATCGGCGTCTGGCAGAATCTCGGCTACGCCATGGTGCTATTCCTGGCCGGCCTAAAGAGCATCCCGCAGGATCTCTACGATGCTGCCGATGTCGACGGTGCTGACCTTTGGCTCGACCAGCTGCGCACCGTCACCCTGCCCATGCTGGGGCCGGTCTCGATGTTCATCGTCATCGTCATCGCGCTGAGAGCGTTCGAGGCCTTCGATACGATCCAGATCCTTACCCAAGGTGGGCCTGGCCACGCCTCCGAAGTGCTGCTCTACACGCTCTATCGAGAGAGCTTTGTGTATCTGCGCACCGGATATGGCGCCGCCGTTGCCGTCGTCTTCCTCGCCATCGTGGTGACGCTCACCCTCGTTCAAGCCCGGCTCATGGACAGGAAGGTGCATTACCAATGAGTGCCAACACGCATTCCCACCGCCTGTTGCCGCCGGCCGCCATTCTTCGCCAGGCGGTGCTGCTTGTCACCGGCGCCCTCATCCTCGTGCCCTTCGTGTGGATGGTGTCGCTGTCGATCAAGCCGCCGGGGGAGATCTTCCGGACCAGCTTCTCCTTCTGGCCTGCCCAGTTCTACGGGGTTGAAAACTACACCAGGGCGCTGACGCAAGCGCCGCTGCCGCGCTACATGGGCAACGGCCTCATCGTTTGCGCAATGATTTTGGCGCTCCAGATTTTTGTCTGCGCCCCGTGCGCCTATGCGTTGGCCAAGCTGCGCTTTCCAGGCCGCGACCTCCTCTTCGGCATGGTGCTGATCGGCCTGCTGCTGCCGCATCAGGTGCTCTCGCTGCCCCTCTTCATCCTCGCCTACCAGCTCGGCATCCTCAACACCTATGCGGCGCTCATCTTCCCTTATGTGGTCTCGCCCTTCGGCATCTTTCTGTTCCGGCAGTTCTTCAAGACCATCCCCGATGACGTGGTGCATGCCGCGCGGCTCGACGGTCTCTCCGAAATCGCGATCGTCTGGAAGATCATGGTGCCGATGGCGCTGCCAGCCGTCATCGCCTTCTCGATCTTCTCGGTGGTCGGCCACTGGAACGACTTGTTCTGGCCGCTTATCGCAGTGCGCGACCAGTCTCTCATGCCGCCTCCACTCGGCATCATGGCGTTCAAGAACGAGGAGGCTGGCAACGACTACGGCCCCCTCATGGCCGCCTCAACCCTCGTCGTCGTGCCCCTCGTCATCGCATTTCTGGCCGCCCAGCGCTGGTTCGTCGAAGGACTAACCGGCGGAGCCGTGAAATAAACTGCCGATTCCAATAGAAAGAAAAAGGAAGTCGTACAATGAGTTCTTTCAAGCGAGTGCTTTGCAGCATCTCTTTCGTCGCGGCATTGCTTGCGGCGAACGCTGCATTTTCCGAAACATTGGAAATTGCGGCCGGAAGTGACAATACGAAGTTGTTGGAGCATATCGGGGCTGCCTTCGAAATCGCCAATCCTGGAGTCAAAGTGAACGTTCCTCCGGGGCCCCGTAGCTATGACGATCTCGCGCAAGACCTACTTCGGCGGGCCACGATCGGCCAGCCACTCCCTGATCTGGTTGTGGTCGGCAGCGGTCAGCGTCTGTACGCCGAGCGCAGTCTGGCGGTTGAACTCGACCCATTCATAGCAGCCAACCCAGAACTCGAAATAGCAAGAGCAAGCCCCGTGGTCCGTGAAAAAGGACGGGTAGGGAAAGCAATCTATGGCGCCGCGATTGGCGTGGCGACTCCCACAATCCTGTTCAACTCTGACCTCGTTGGCAAAGCGGGAAGCGATCCAAATAATTTGCCAACCGATTGGGATGGCGTATTGGCCCTGGCACGAAAGATCAATCGCCTCGGACCACCGATCGTCGGGGGCTATATCGAAGCTGATGGAGGAGGTGCAATCTCGCTACTCTGGCTTCTTCAATCAAACGGCGGAAGTCTGATGAACGAAGATGAGACGCGCCTGCAAATCGATACGCCAGCGGGGCGCGCCGCAATGAACGTTCTGAAGGGGTTTGGTGAAGCCGGGCAAGCAACGGCTGCCATGACAAGAGATCAGGCGCGCCAAGCATTTGCCGCAGGTACAATAGGTGTCTTGGCCGGCACGAGTTCAACAATCGCTTTTGCTGAAAAGGCCGCGGGCAATCGCTTCAAAGTGCTCGCGGAACCTTTTCCTGTGAAGCCAGAAGGGGGAACGATCGCGACGGCTGGACCGATAACTTCGATCCTGACCAAGGATCCAGAAAGACAGAAGCTTGCTCTAAAGTTCATTGAGTTTGCCCTTGGACCAAGAGGGCAACAGATAGTCGCCGAAAGCAGTGGTTATTACCCCCTGAACCAGCGGTCGATTAATGCATCGCCTGAATTGAAGTCACTGCTTGCGCAGCGCCCTAACGCAAACGCGGTGCTTAGTCGCCTTGATGTTGCCACAGGCTGGTATGCACCACCCGGACCAAACGCCCCACGCATTTTTACAATCGTGACCGACCATCTGCTTCGCGTCGTTGGATTGAAAGAAGCGCCGGAAGTTGCGGTCAAAGCTCTAACGAAAGAAATCGAACCGCTCGTAAATATAAGGCGGTAGAACCTCCAGAAGAGCTGGCTAACGCCGTCGCCGCTCGAAACAGCACAAAAGATTTGAATCTTAACAAGTTTTACGCGCCGTCAACGCGCCAACCTGCCGTGAAATTGGAGACAAGGTCATGACAACCGCGCAAAATTATCTAGGCGGATTGTATACCCGCGCAGATGCCGTCATCCAGACGCCTGGCTATGCGCCAACATCGCAGCCATCAAGGATCACAGCGGGCTTGATCTCCGTACGACGCGTCCCAGCCCGGCGCATTCAGTTGGTGACGGGTTGGTTCTCGTTCCCTGCCGAGAAGAACTTCAAGATTGCAAACACCATCGATGATGGCAGCTACGTCGTTGTCTCGCACAAGCAGGACACTTCAACAGCGCAGCGCTTTTACACAGAGAAAACCTCCACGCTCTCTTACCCTATTGACCAAACGTTCTTTGGAAGCATTCGGATGCGACGCAATCACCAGTATGGGGCCTCGCCGGCAGAGATCCGATCTCCCATTTAGGTCCCGCACATGTTCGAAGCCAAGACGCAATCCGCCCTGTTCGCCAGAGAGGAGCGCAGCGAGCACGCCGGTATCACAGGTCTGAGGTATCTCAGGCGTGGAGACCCCGATCGTCCGCTTTTGGTCTTTCTCCCCGGCGGCAGCCATCTCGCGCGCATTGCTTACGGCGACCCAGTCTCCCGCCGCGCCGATTTCCTGGACTATTGGCTCGAACGGCAAGGGATGGGGTTGCTCGGACTCTCTTATCCGAGCGATCACCCCGCTATCGACGCCGGCTTGTCCGATCTGACCATCGCTGCTTGGGCCGACTGGATCGGTTCGGTCACATCGGCCGTGTTGCGAGAGACTCCGAGGCGCCAGGTCGCGGTCGCTATGTGGAGCATGGCCGGGCGCTCAGTCGCGGCGGTGAATGCCGCACTCCTCCGTCGCGGTGTCGACGCGATCTGCTTTCTCTCGCTTGCCGCCGTGCCACCGCTCCCCGGTCTCGTTCCAGTCGACTCGGGTGGCGAACCATTGACCTCTCAAGGTCTGTGGGCGCGCACTGCCGCCGCGGCTCCCGGAGGGATGTGCGATCGCCGGATTCAGTGGTTTCTTGCTGGGCTTGCCGACCAGGGACGCGACAACGGTCGCCCAATCTTGGAGGAAGGAGTCTATTTGCAGCATTATCTGTGCAACACGCCAATCATGCTTCGGGGCACAGCACAACGCTACTCGGCTTCGGGACCGGGTTGGGATCTTGAAGACGCCCAAGGCGACATGAGCGCCACTCGGTTTGCCGAGTTTCCTCTGACGGCCGTCATCGTGCCTACCGATCGGGCCGATGAGAAACACGCGCTGAGCGATCGAACGGCTTGGCATTTCTTCAACACCCAGAGGATTCGCTCCGAGGCCGGGCCTCTCGACCTGCGTGGCGAACAGTGGACGAATTTGCGCACACTCGTTGGAACGTTGCCGTCGCGGCTCCACCGGGAGATACGCGGAGGCCATTTCTTTTTCGTCGGTGCGCGCGGCGCTGAGGCGACGGTTGCCCACGTCGCTAGTCTTATTGATGAGGCAAGGGGCCTTCGGACGGAACTCGAGATGATCCTCGGCACGCGCCACGCCCCAACTTCGCCTATCTAGGACCAAATGCGTCTAACCTAACAGCAGTGCTTTACAGTCGGTTGCGCGCCGGTCGAGACAGAATAGGTGCGTGACGACTGCTTCAACAGGAGAACTAAATTGTTGGTGGCGGGAAGGGGGATCGATCAGCGTACTTTTGAGCAACCTTTATCTTCACTACGTGCTCGACCTCTGGTTCGAACGCGTGGTGAAGAGCCGGTTGCGGGGCGAAGCCCGGCTGGTGCGCTATATCGATGACTTTGTGATCTGCTTCCAATATCGATCGGACGCCATCCGTGTCCAGGACGCGCTTCGCCTTCGGTTGGGAAAGTTCGGCCTCACTCTTGAGCCGACCAAGACCAAATTGGTTGAGTTAGGTCGGTTCGCGCAGCGACACGCAGGCAAACGCGGCAGAAAACGCCCGGAGACCATCTACTTCTTGGGCCTGACGCTGTATTGCACGCGAAACCAGAAGGGTAACTTCAAGGTTGGGATGCGCACCGAAAAATCTCGCTTGCGGCGCAGCCTTACGTCTCTGCAGGAGCTTATGCGGCAAATACGACATCACACGATCAGTGACCAGGTGGGCGAAATCAACGCCTTCCTGCGCGGCCATTATGCCTACTACGGCGTCGCCGGAAATCTTCGGTGTCTCGCCAAGGTGTACCGCGCCGTGGAGCGTTACTGGCATCGGATGTTGCGCAGCCGCAGCTGGGCCGGACGAGCCCTCAACTGGAGCATGTTCAACCAGATCAAAGAACGGACGCCGTTACTGAGACCAAAGCTGCGCCTCCGTTACCCGGAGCTGCAGGCTCTTGCGGTGCTGTGAATCAACTGCCGAAGAGCGTAGTGCGGTAAATCCGCATGCTACGTTCTGTGGGAGCCGGAGGCGGGCGACTGCCTCCGGCGACCCGGTGGGCGCCCCAGCAATGGGCGTCCCTACCGCGAACTGTTGATTGAAGGTTCACATAGCCGTTGGGACAAAAGCGCGAACGCGTAGGGTGAGTAGAATTGTTTAGACCTTGCGACTCAGGGCACACGACAGAAGTGATGGATCCACATTTGATCCACTCAGAACCAGAACGACTTCCCGCCCTCGCGTGTCGAACCGCCCCGATAAGACGGCCGCAAGTGGTAGCACTCCGCCAGGTTCGGTAGCCAAGCCAAAAAGACGGACCGCCGCACGCATAGCGGACAACACTTCGTCGTCGCTGACAGTGATGGCGCCGCGCGCGAGCCTTCTATTAATTGAGAACGTCAACTCGCCTGGGGTCGGTGCAAGCAATGCATCACAGATGGTTCCACTGGCGCGAACATTCCGGACGCGGCAGCCGAGCTGAATGCTTCGGCTGGTATCATCGAACTCTTGTGGCTCGACAATCCATAGCCCCGCTTCTGGAACAAGGGCCTGCCAGCTAATTCCGCAGCCAGCGGCAAGGCCACCTCCGCCACACCCAACTATGATGGCATCGGCCTGAACGCCCATTGCCGCTGCCTGCGCCGCGGTCTCGCGACCCAATGTCCCGGCGCCCGCGATGATGCGCCGATCATCAAATGGGGGAACGATAGTCAGACCGTGAGTCATAGCCAGATCGCCAACAATTTGTTCGCGACCCTGGGTTGCTCGATCATATGCAACGACCTCCGCTCCCCAGTCGCGTATGCTCTCGACTTTAACAGGAGGGGCATCGGCTGGGACCACAATAATTGCTCGACAGCCTATTTGGCTTGCTGCCCATGCCACAGCATGGCCGTGGTTGCCCGATGAAAAACAGACGATTCCAATACTCTTTTCACGATCCGTGAGTGTCGCCAAGCGATTCAGCACTCCGCGAACCTTAAAGCTGCCGGTGATCTGCAGGCTTTCCGCTTTGACAAGCACTCTTCCGCCGACCTCCCGATTCAATATCGAGTTTTCTAGAAGTGGCGTTACGCGAAGCTGACCAGTTATCCGCTCGGCTGACTGTTCAATCTCTAGCATTGTAGGTGGCTGCATGTGCCATGTCGGTTGGTCCGTGCTGATCATTGCTGCTTGTCCGAATTTGCAAAGGGTTAAGAGCCCAACCAGAGCCCTGCTGGGCTTGACGTAACATGAGGCGAGCTGTACGTAAATACGGACAACCGTAAATACGGACAACCGTACACAGGTCCCGGCGGGTCCAAATGCTAGGTCTCCTTTGTGCAGATTTAGTTTTTTATCTGGCCCAACATCACGAAGGAGAGACGAGATGTCGATGGTATCGAGGCTTCAAAAAGGGAATGTGGGTGACGGAGGGCACCCTCCATTTTCTACTCGGCCGAACTGGATCGATATCGATCTAGCTGCTCTCGACCACAATGTTTCAGTCGCGAGGTCGCTGCTCCAGCCCGGTACACGCATTCATGCTTGCGTGAAGAGCAGCGCGTACGGCTGTGACGTCGTTGAAGTGTCAAAACGCTTCCACAGTGTCGGTGTGGAAGCACTCTGCTGTGGCACATACGAGGAGGCTGTCGCCATCCGCGCGGCGCTACCGAAAGCGCAGCTAATCATGTTTGGGGCGGCGCTTCCCGACGGTGTGTCTGATTACCTCAAGCATGGGCTCACGCCGACGATTCATAATTTAGAACTTGCTCAGGCTGTCTCCAAGCATTCCGCCGGGCCGACGAAGATCCATATAAAAGTGGATTCCGGTTGGGGGCGATTGGGTTTTCCGCTTCCGTTGGCGAAGCCGTCTATTCTGCGGATCGCGCGAATGCCACGGATTGAGATCGAGGCTGTCTATACGCACCTGCCGTTCACGGATGCGTCTGGCCGATCCTATGCCCAACAACGCACGACCGCTTTTTGCGAATTTATCGAAGATCTGCGTCGAGAAGGGTTGACCATTCCGATTACGCAAGCGAGGGCTAGTAATGCGGTAATGATGGGATTGATAGACAACTGTAATGCAATCGCGGCGGGTAGCATTCTATATGGCAAATCATCTGCGCGAAGAGATATGGCTGATTTTTCGCAACTCAGGCCTGTTCTGAAGTGTGTCCGCTCGAAACTCATCCACGTTCTTCCTGACTATCCGGGGAAAACCGTCGGTCGGACCACTGGTACCCACGGGCGGCCCACCCCTCTATTTTCCGGGACAACCGGAGTCATTCCTTTCGGCCGAAGAGATGGCTACGCGTCAGCAACGGCGGGGCAGACCGCCTACGTGTTGGTTAGGGGACAGAGAGCGCCGGTACTAGCCGTGAATTCCGAGCTGTCAGTGATTGACCTGTCCCAAGTGGACGATCCGCGTATCGGAGAAGAGGTCGTGGTCATGGGCGAAGGCTTGAGCGACACAATCACCCTGGACGAGATAGCGAAATGGCAGGCGGCTGGTCTGACAGACGTGTTGGTTCGAATGAGCGGAAGAACTCCGCGTGTATTTCATGGTTAATGTAACGGGGCACGGAGATTAAGAGGATGATGAAAGTCGTCTTGATTACGGATACCCACGTCACAGTGCGTGGTGAAAAGGTCAGGGGAATCGATCCAGTAGAGCGTCTCGACGCGTGCGTCAGAGCGATTCAAAGACTCGTGCCCGACGCTGATCTTTGTGTGATGATGGGCGACAACGTCGACACGCCCTCAGAACAGGAATATCGAACCTTTCTTCAGTGCTTGAGTCCATTGAAGATGCCGATCCGGTATCTTATCGGAAACCATGATGATCGAGATATGTTCGTGAGGGTATCGCCAAATCTGCCGAGAGACAGGGATGGCCATGTCCAAAGCATGTTGCAAACTAAGGACGGTGTCTTCCTATTCTTGGACACCGGAAAGTCTGGCGAGCATTACGGAGACTACTCGGGCGTGAAGCTTGTTTGGCTGAAAGAGCAGTTGCAACTCGCTGGTTCTAGGCCAGTCTATGTCTTTATGCATCACCCGCCCTTCCGAACCGGCTTCTGGAATGATCATTCGATGGTGCGCGAGCCGGAAAAGATACTGGAGGTGATAAGCGAGGCTGGTAACGTGAGGCACATCTTCGTCGGACACACTCATAGGGCTACATCGGGAAGCTGGAAGGAAATAACTTGGACCGCCTTACATGGTACGTGCTACGAGAATGATTTTGAATTGCTGCCGGCGAAACCAAATTATAGAGGAGGGCCGGCTCAAATCGGGATTCTTCTGGTTGACGGGGAAGAGAGTGCCCTACATTTTCATGACATACTCGACCCCTATCCCCTTATCGCGTACAGCGGAAAATCAAATCGAGAGCCTCAGCCTGCCTAGACTTGTTTAGTCCATTTGGTAGCGAAGCGGCAGCGGTACGGGTCAGCTCCGCAGCATCGATCTGCAGCGGAGCCGCGATGTTGGTGTCAATTACCCTCCTAAAGGTGGGTGACATATAGAAATGAGTGGCTAGTCAGGTAAGGGCTTCTGCAACAACACAGTATTTGCCGAAAAACAGGAATACGCAAATGGCTAAAGCGCTTAGCGGCGCTGGTATCACTCGATGGAGACAAGTAGGCGAGACTCTCATGCGAGAGATCGACCAAGGTCTTCTAGCTCCTGGCGATAAGCTTCCGGCGGAAATGGAGTTACAAGAGCGATTTGGGGTGGCTCGGCAGACCGTCCGGCGCGCGCTGTCGCACCTGCGGAATGAGGGGATTCTCGATGTTCAGCTCGGTCGCGGTACCTTTGTGGCGAACAAGGTTTTCCAGTATCAGATCGCGGCTCAGAAGACGTTTGAACAAAATCTAGTTGATAGTTCGATGACGCCAAGCAGGCAGTTGATTTCCTGTGAGATACTGGCCGCGACAAGGGGCATTGCTGAAAAGCTGGAGATCCAAGCTGGTGATCGTGTATTATTGGTCGTAACTCTAGGAAAAGCAGACGACGTTCCCGTAGCCTTGGTAAAGACCTACTTTCCGGTCTCGCGCATTCCACGACTTGAGAAGGCATATCGGCAGATCTCGGCCAACCGGGCAAAGGCGTTCTCGCCAGCCAAGGTCCTTAAAACAGCTGGCATCAGATCGTTTGGACGAAAGAATATTCGTTTAAAATCTAGGTTTCCTAGTCCCGATGAAGCGGAAACGCTTAAGTTGACGTCTATGGACACCCTAGTCGAAACGAACTCTGTGAGTACCGCCGAGAATGGAACGGCGATCTTCTACTCGATCTCATATTATGCGGGTAGTCGTGTCGAGTTTTTTATCGGTGAGGATGCCATCGCTTCATTCTCTGCCGAATAGCGACCATATCGATTGAAGGGGCAGCTTTGAAGCTGACTCTCTGGTTAGGTGCACAATCGATGACGCACGAGATTGTCCATTTCCAGCCAATAAAGAACGAACAGAGCTCTGTTTTTTTGGGCTCGGGTATTAGAGCGCCTTCGCAGCTATCCATACGTGTAATCCGCGAGACAGAGAGATCGGAGTGGGGAACGCTTGAGAAGCGACTAGTACCTCGTCACAGTGATTATGACTCTTTGGCCGCGACGGGATAGGCGCGGCCCATTTTGGCGCGAGCTTTGTCGGTTGTGAACATCCAATTGATTCGGGCGCCGGCGGCGTTTCGTTGTCGTTCCCAGGCGTCGATTTCGCGGCGGAGCCAGTGTGGGTCGTCGATTCTGCGGTCCAGGCACTGGCCGCGGAGCACGCCGATCTCGATCTCGACCATGTTGAGCCAACTGGCATGCTTGGGGGTGTAGTGGAACTCCAGGCGGCGCAGAATCCGTCGGGCTTCGGCGGGTGCGAATGCCTCATAGAGGGCGCCTACGGAGTGGATCGACAGATTATCCTGCACCACCCGGATGCACGCGGCGTCGGGATAATGGACATCGACGAGTTCGCGCATGCAGTGGGCGTAGTCTACTGCCGTCCGCCGCTCGGTGACCTTGACCTTGCGCCAAGGGCGATGGACGTCGATGCAGACAAAGAGATTGACGGTGCCGTTGCGGCGGTACTCGCAATCGTAACGCTCGAGCTGGCCCGGTTCGGGTGGGATCGGCTGGCGAACCTCGCCGATGAGCTGGACCGGGCTCTCGTCGAAGCAGACCACCGGTCGGTCGGGATCGGGCGCCTCGGCATAGAGGTCGAGCACGTCTTCCATACGGGCGACGTATTCGCCGTCGACCTTTGGAATGCACCACATATCCTTGCGCCAGGGCTTAAGACCGTTTGCGGCCAGCCGCCGGCGCACCGTCTCGCCCGACAGGCTCTCGTGATCGGTGAGATTGACTATCGCCCCGGCCAAAAGCTCCAGCGTCCAGCGAGCGCGGCCCTCCGGGGGACTCGCGCAGGCGGTTGCCACCAACAGGGCTTCCTCCTTGCCGGTGAGCTTGCGCTCCGCCCCAGGACGCGGCTCCTCGCTCAGCGCCCGCTCCAGATTGCCTTCCACGAAGCGCCGCTTGGTCCGGTACACGGTGGAACCGCTCACCGCTACCGTGCGCGCAATTTCTTCATCGCTGCAGCCGGCATCGGCTGCCAGCAATATCTGGGCACGCTTGAGTTTGCGGGCGGCCCGTTTGCCCTTGCTCAACATCGCGGTGAGTTCACTGCGTTCGGCTTGGCTCAGTTCGACCCGATAACGTACATTCATCCCGACCTCCCTGTTGGAGGACCGGACGAATCGACAAATGAATCGAAAATCAGGCGCCGCGCGCAGCCTCAGCGCTCAAGGCTTCACCGAAAAGCAAGGCCAGTACCTGGCTTTCATCTACACCTACGCCCACATGTTCCGGCGCCCGCCCGCCGAGGCCGACATGCAGCGCCACTTTCAAGTCAGTCCGCCCTCGGTACACCAGATGATCGTGACGCTCGAACGAAATGCTCTCATCAGCCGTCAACCCGGCATCGCCCGAAGCATCCAAATCCTCGTGCCTCCGGAAGACCTGCCCATCTTAAATTGGCTCGGAATCAACCAGTCAGAACCACTGTGACGAGGTACTAGACGACCGATTCCATGAAACCCGCGTGCTGCAGCAGGCTGAATTGATGGAACGGACGGGTTGTGGCGGATTCCTCGTTTGCGGTCGGCGAAACGAGGAGCTGAATCATGGCAGGATGGCGGCGAGCGGTCGAATTGGCCATGAGTGATGAAGAGATTGCGACCTTGACGACGCTTTCGCGGTCGAGGATCGAACTGGCGAGCCGGGTGTCGCGGGCGCAGATGCTGCTGGCGTATCGGGAAAACCCTTCGTTCTGCGCGGTGGGCCAGAGACTTGGGGTCCATCATCAGACGGTGCAGCGCTGTGTCGAGCGGGCGCTGGCCGATGGCCCGCTGGCAGCCCTCGACGACCGCCCGCGACCGGGCAAGGAACCGACCATCACGCCGGAAGCCAAAGCCTGGTTGGTGTCGCTGGCGTGCGACAAGGCCAAGGACCACGGCTATCCACATGAGTTGTGGACGACGCGGCTTTTGGCGCGCCATGCGCGTGAACACGGGCCGGCGGCGGGGCATGCGTGTTTGGCCAATTTGGTCCAGGGAACGGTGTGCAAGATCCTCGGCCGGGAGGAAATCAAGCCGCACAAGGTGCGTTACTATCTTGAAAATCGCGACGCCGAGTTCGAACAGAAGATGGCGGAGGTCCTGTGCGTCTATCGTGAAGTCCAGGTCCTGAAGAAAGCCTCTGCCAAAGGAAGGAGGCGGGGAAAGCCGGTGACGATCGTCTCCTGGCCATCGCAACGACGGCGCCGGATTTGCCGCCCAAGCCTGGCGTCCACGCCACCTTTGCGCGCGACCATGAATACAAACGCCATGGCACGCTCAGCCTGTTGGCTGGGATCGATCTGCTCACCGGCAAGGTCCACGCCCTTGTCAAAGATCGTCACCGCAGTCGAGAGTTCATCGAACTCCTCAGGCTTATCGATGCCGCTTATCCGCCGAACACTGCGATCAAATTGATCCTCGACAATCATTCCGCGCACATCTCGCGAGAAACCAGAGCCTGGCTCGCCACTCGCCGGTGGGACGCTTCGAGCTCGCCTTCACTCCCAAGCACGGCTCATGGCTCAATCTCATCGAGGGGTTCTTCTCCAAGTTCGCCCGTTCAGTCCTCCGCCACATCCGGGTGGCCTCAAAACACGAACTCAAGGAGCGCATCATGGCTGGTATCGACGACGTCAATCGCCATCCGGTCGTCCACACATGGTCCTACAAACTCGCCGACGCCGCCTGATATGATTCGAACCAAGAAAACGCTAATCTAGTGGTTCATCATAGTGATTTTGACGTTTTGATACCGAGCCATTCGAGGATGGGCAAGTTTTCCGGTGGCAAGAGAATCTCGATGCTTCTGGGGACGCCGGGTTGACGTCGGATGAAGCCGTTCCGTTCGAGGGTGACGATCATCTGGTGGACAGTCGGCGGGCTGACGCGGAAATGGCGCTGGATGTCGGCTTCGGCGGGCGGCTGTCCGAACATGTACGAATAGGTATGGATGAAAGCGAGGTAGTGCCCCTGCTTCTCGGTGAAACGCGCGCCTGATTTTTGACTCATCGTTGGCTTCGTCCCGGCCTCCGACAAGGAGGCAAAGCATGAATGTACGTTATCGGGTCGAATTGAGCCAAGCCGAGCGCAACTGACGGCGATGCTCGGCGGCGGCAAACACGCCGCCCGCAAGCTCAAGCGGGCGCAGATTTTGCTGGCGGCCGATCGGGGCCGCCGCGACGAGGAGATTGCCCGGACCGTGAGTGTCAGCCTCTCCACCGTCGGCCGGACCAAGCGCCGCTTCGTGGAAGGCAATCTGGAGCGGGCCTTGAGCGAGGAGCCGCGTCCGGGCGCGGAACGCAAGCTGACGGGCAAGGAAGAGGCCCTGCTGGTCGCGACCGCATGCGCCAAGCCGCCCACCGGCCGCAAACGCTGGACGCTGACGCTGCTGGCGCCGGCTTCGTCGGGGATGGTGCGAGCGAGGAACAGATCGTCAAGCACAAGCAGATCGCAGTCAGAGATGCTCCGCAGTCGAGCTTCGCGCTGAGCGGCGGGGCTGAGGGCGTAACGGTTGAAGAAGTCATCGGCCTCGAGATACTGGACCTTGTGGCCTTGCAGGATGGCCTGGTAGGCGACGGCCTTGGCCACGTGCGATTTTCCGGTGCCGGGCTTGCCAATGAACAGAGCGTTTTCACCGACCGCGACAAACTTCAGCGCATGTAGCTGGAAGCAGGCCTGACGCGGCGGTTTGGGATTGAAGGACCAGTCGAACTCCGCGAGCGTGAGCTTCTCTTCAAGCCCGGATTGCTGGTAGCGGCGAGCGATGAGACGGGACTGACGACGATCGAGTTCGTCCTGCAGGAGCAGGCAGAAGGTCTCGAGGAACGGTT
>NZ_LLXX01000194.1:0-173 GCF_001440405.1 Bradyrhizobium valentinum | reverse complement strand
GGGATTGCGGAGACGACGCGAGCGCGGTTTGGTGCGGGCTGATCATTGCCGTTGTTTCCGGGCCGGCGCTCGATGCTGGCACGGTTCTGGGCGCCGAGGCGAAAGAGTTCGCCGTATTCGTCTGCGGGACGGATCAGTGGATGATCCTGCGTCAGAGACAGCGTGAGTTGTGG
>NZ_LLXX01000193.1:1107-1611 GCF_001440405.1 Bradyrhizobium valentinum | reverse complement strand
CGCGAGGAAGCCCGTCAAGCTTCATTGATGAACCGCAGGATCTTCCGCGGAAGGCTTATCTCGCGGGACTCGACGACTAGCCGGCCGAAGAAGATCGCCACGATCCAGAGACAGGAACCGAACAGCCCTAGCGCTATTAGCTCGTGATGAGCGATCGGGTCTTGTACGAGAGCAGCAACGGCGACATGTGGCTTTTGGTACGCCACCCGGCTTCCAACACGCCAGTAGTAAAGCATCAGCCGAATGCAAACTCAGGGGGACAGACTTCGTACATCGAAATCGGCAAATTCCTGCGGGACGGTGCGAACGGTCCGGAGCACCAGGCGCTGCTCAACCTGATCGGAACGTTGATACGCGAATAAGGAGGACGCAAATGATGCGGGATCCTTGGACGGTAGCAGCCCTGTGCCCTTCCTCGTGATTGGGTGGATTCTCGTCGCGGAGCGTCCCCAAAAGAGCCCGGCATGGCTGCAAATGTCGCAATCCTTGAGTGCCGATCCTGAT
>NZ_LLXX01000193.1:0-1023 GCF_001440405.1 Bradyrhizobium valentinum | reverse complement strand
ATATGCGGACAGAACGCTGACAAGACGACCATGAAATCACTTCGGCCAGATGCGCGAATCCAAGCCGCCTTCCACACAATGCCTAGTGGAACCCCTCAGTGTTCGTGCCCGTTACGCCTCTTCAAGTCCAAGGAGGACTCCTCATGATGAAAATCGCTTTAGTCGTGGCGGCAGGTGTGCTGACGACTATCCCGCTCGCCACTCCGGCCAAGGCCCAGGGCGTCAAGATGGCCCAAGTCGATATGCAGACCGGCCGGCACTTCGAGGACCGCAACGACCGCGACTATAGGGACCGCCGGCCTTATGACTCCAACGCCACAGTTGGAGTCGGTCCAGGCGGTGTCACCATCGGCCCACGACAGCGCTGCCGCACAGAGACCACCACGATTGAACGGGACGACGGCCGCAAGATCACGCGCAGGGAGCGCCGCTGCGACTAATGTCATGAATAGTCGGTGCCAGGAAGTAGGTGACGACCTCATGAGCAGGAGGGAGGCCAGAGAGAGTAGCTATGGCTTCAAGCACGCGCTCACGGATGTTGTCGCTACCACTGGCGGGACTTCGGCGCGCTGCGCGTCTGGAAGAGTTTTTGGGCGACCTGTCGCGACTTCCCCCCGCTCCTGCGCCGCATCGTATTCGTCGGCGAGGCGATGCTTAGCGTCGGCTTCGAGTTCGAGTGCGGCTTGAAGAGTTCCCGGTACCGGATTGTTTCCGGGCCCACTGGCCTAATTTGACTTCAGTAGTGGCCTAATTTGATGTGTCGGGAACCGGACAAAAGGTCTAAGGTTCGCCATCACCGCACGGCCAGTTGGTATTTATCGGTGACAGAGAGACGCTACAGCGCTCCCGCCAATCGGAGTGCAGCGTATGATCAGCGCGAATCCTGTTCAGATTCAAGAAGTGCCCACCATTCGGTGCGGCCGGTGCGGAATTCAGCCAAAGCTCCTTCATAAAATACTTGATCCCCGCAACGGCTACACGCTGCGCATGTACAAGTGCGACTGCGGCGAGCAAGCGTGGACC
>NZ_LLXX01000192.1 GCF_001440405.1 Bradyrhizobium valentinum | reverse complement strand
CCGAGCCGCGCGCCCCCGCCGGCGAGCCGCTGCATCGGCCGTTCCCGGCGCTTGATCGCACCGCGATCGCCGTGCTCCCGTTCGTCAATCTCAGCGGCGAGCCGGAACAGGAATATTTTTCGGAAGGCATAAGCGAGGACATCATCACCGCGCTGTCGAAGCTGCGCTGGTTCTATGTGATCGCGCGGAATTCCTCGTTCGTCTACCGGGGAAAATCCGTCCACCACCAGCAGATCGGCGAGGAACTCGGCGTCGGCTACGTCGTGGAAGGCAGCGTGCGCAAGGACGGCGACCATGTGCGCATCACGGCCCAGCTCGTTGACGTCGCGACCGGCAGTCACCTCTGGGCGGAGCGCTACGACCGCAATCTCGCCGACGTGTTCGCCGTGCAGGACGAAATCACCCAGGCCGTCGTCGCGGCGATCGAGCCGCAGCTCTACGCGGCCGAGGATTTCCGGGCCCGGCGCAAGACGCCTGACAACATGGATGCGTGGGACCTGGTGATGCGTGCGCTATCGCATTACTGGCGCGTGACGCGGCAGGACAATCTGGTCGCGCAGGCGCTTCTGGAAAAGGCGATCAGTGTCGATCCTTCTTACGGCCAGGCGCTCAGCCTGCTGGCGTCCTGCCATACGTTCAGCGCCCATATGGGCTGGCAGGAAATGTCCAGGGCCGTGCCAACAGCGGAGCGCGCGGCGCTGGCGGCGATCCGGGCCGACAGCGAGGATGCGTGGGCGCATTATGCGCTGGCCAGCGTCTATCTGTTCAACCGGCGCTTTGATGATTGCATCGCCGAATTCGAGCTGGCGCTGCGGCTCAATCCGAATTTTTCGCCGGCGCGCGGCATTTACGGTGTTGCGCTGTCCTATCGCGGGCGCTGGGAGGAGGGCGACCGCGCCGCGCGCGAGGCGCTGAAATTCTCGCCCCGCGATCCCTTTGCCGCGATCTATTGCGGCGTCGCCGCCTATTGCCAGTATGTCGGCCGCAATTACGCGGAGGCGATCCGCCTGTCGCGTGAAGCGCTGCGGCAGCGCACCGACTTTGTCGGCGCCCACCGCGTGCTGACGGCCTCCCTCGGCATGGCCGGCGGCACCGACGCTGCCAAAGCCGCCCTCGAGGGCCTCCGCCGCGCCCAGCCCAACATCAAGCTCGCCTGGCTGGCCAGCGAATTGCCGTTCGAGCACGAAGCCGACAAGGCGCATTACGTGGAGGGGTTTCGGCGCGCGGGGTTGGGGTAGGGAGAGCTGCGCGGGTACCCGCCGGGCTGTAGCCTGGCGAATGAAAACGTCCCGCTGCGCCAGCACTTGAGATGATATCATACAGATGATATCATCTTGGTTTCGTTGGAGGATGCCATGCAGGTTTCGAAATGGGGCGACAGCCTGGCCGTGCGGCTGCCCAAAGCCCTGGTCGAAAAGATGGGTCTGCGGGCCGGCGACGAACTCGAGATCGTCGACGTGGCCGAGCGAACGCTGGTCGTCCACAAGGAGGACCGCCGCAAGGCTGCGCTCGAGCGCCTGGCTTCCCTGAACTGGTCGCTTCCTCCCGATTACAAGTTCGATCGGGACGAGGCGAACGAGCGGTGAAGGCGTTTTTCGACACCAACATTCTCGTCTACACCGCGACTTCGGACGCCAGGAAACAACGGGCGGTGGATTGCCTGAGCCGCGGCGGCGTCGTCAGCGTTCAGGTGCTGAACGAGTTCGTCCACGTCGCCCGCCGCAAGCTTCATCATGACTGGCCGCAGATCGAACTCGCGCTCGGGCTGTTCCGCGCATCGCTCGATGACGTCTTGCCCGTCACGCTGAACACGCATACGGGGGCCGTGTCTCTCGCCCGCGAGCACGGCCTGCCGTTCTACGACGCCCTGATCGTCGCCGCTGCCATCGAGGGTGGTTGCGACACGCTGTTTAGCGAAGACATGCAGCACGGCCGCAGCATCGGCGGCCTCGCCATCGTCAATCCGTTTCTCGAAAACGCACCATAGTTCGCCGTGCTCGGGCACGTTCGGGCGCCAATGGGCAGCGGGCTTCCGAAAAGCTCCGATTTCGCCTAGAAGTTGAAGTTGATCGTGAACGAATCTGCCTTCCATCCGGAGGATAGGCCGTCAGCAAGGTCCGCAACAAAGCGACCCCCGAGCCGCTGAAGAAGCCGCCGTTCGATGCAGAGGCGTGGTTCGTGCGTCTCGATGAACTCGGCGGACGCGATTTCTTGCCGGACGGTATACGCGACGAACCGCCGGCTGAACCGGACCCGCGCGTTTTCGTCGACGAATGATTGGCGCATTGCAAATCGAAACGGGCGTGCATTTTGAGGTGCGCGTTGTGGCCGATACTGCGTGAGCAATCAACAAGAGCAGGCGGCCGATGCGAAGTTCATCGACGTGAAGGTGATCTCGATGGCCTCCGCCGCGCCCAGCCCAACATCTCGCTTGCCTCGCTGCCAACAGACTGCCGTTCGAGTACGAGGCGGACAAGGCGCATTATCTGGAAGGGTTTCTTCGCGCCGGTCTGCAATAGCGTCGCGTCGATATCTCAAGCGGGTCTGGACGGCAAATCAGAGCTATCTGAAAGTCTTGGCCGGTCGTAGCGGGCATGTTGATGCTGCCCTCGCTTCCGCGAGGAAGGCATCAAGGAGAACTACATGCCATTGATAGAGGTTCACGTCATCGAGAACGTGTTCAATTCCGAGCAGAAGAGCCAGATGATCAGGAAGCTCACGGACGCCATGGTGTCGATCGAGGGCGAGAACATGCGCGGCGTTACCTGGGTCAAGATTTCCGAAGTCGCCAGCGGCGATTGGGGCGTCGGCGGTCAGCCGCTGACCACCGAAGCCGTCAAGGATCTCGCAGCCGGACGAAAGGTGGCCTGACGAGCTCCCGGCCCTGCATCGCCGGCGGGCTAGCCTTGGCGGCGGTGTGGCTCATCGTTTCCTCATTTAGATCCTCGATCCAGCCGTGCCGGGTGCGCGTCGCGCCTTCAGGCGTACGCGCCGAAGACTGCTGACACCATGCTGGCAGCAGGCCTTCGATAGAAAGGATGCGCGGCAAGTTGACCGAGTTCCGGCTTCTCTTTGAAGAGCATTGCCATGACCATGCTGACCACCATTCCGACCTCCGCCACCAGGCCATTTGCTTTGCGAATGGCGGTTTGGCCGGCGCGCCTGCGCCGTCTCATCAACCGCTTCCTCGCGGCGGTGATCGCGCGCCACGAGCGTCACGCCGCGCGTGAGGCCCTGCGCAAGCTCGACGACCGCCAGCTTGAGGATCTCGGCATGTACCGCACGCAGATCGACAGCAATCTCGAAGAGCTGGCGCAGACCCGCGCGCGAATGCAGCAGCCCGGTTGGCACTGACAGGCGGATGCATCGTCGTCGCTTGTTGTCAGTCGGGCGCAACGGTTGCAGCAACGCGGTGCGTGCGCGGTCGAGCAAATTTCTCTAACGGTTTCAACGTGATTTGCCCGGTCCAGTCCTGCGCGCAAAAATATTCCGCTTCTCGATTGACCCAAATCACCCGTACAACTCCGCGCATCCCGTCCCACCAAGAGGGGCGTATCGCGATCGTCACGGACGTTGGATGCGGGATGCGATGGACGCGGCAGCGTCGGGCGCGCGAGGGGTCGCAGGGCGGATTTCCGTGAGCGATTAGCCGGCGCGCAGACGACCGGCGCTTAAACGCCTTCGCCAGAATTTTGGTCGGCAGCACATGAGCCGGTCGAAGGGTTTTGGCAGAGGAAGCCGTGGACGGCAAAGGCGTGTGGTTCTGGCACCCGTGGCTGGTGTCAAGCTGATGGAGATTTGTCGGGCCCAACCGGGCTTCGAGAAATCGTCAATTCGTCAGCGACGGTGGCAAGAGGAATTCGTCGCCGGGAAGAGCGCGCCATAAGCCGTAAAACCATTGCGCAGGGAAGGCCGGGTGTTCCGGCGCACCTTGCGGTCACCCGTGTGCATTTTTGCGCACGATCGCGGGTGCTGAGGGCACCCGGCTTTCCCTGCGCCCTCTGATTTTTTCGGTGGGCGGATGAAGATGCAAATCCTCGGGCGCATGGCGCCGCGGGAGGATTGCTGCTGTTTGAAATGTGAGGCGAACGCGCGGCACACACAGTGTCGTCCCTGCGAACGCAGGGACCCATAACCACCGGCGGGTATTTTGCGAAAGGCGTCTGCCGTTCTGCTCTATTGAGAGATCACGCGGTATGGGTCCCTGCGTTCGCAGGGACGACGGGGACTACGAACTCTTCTTCCGCCTTGCCGCGGCCGTCGCGGCATCCACCACATTGTCCACTTCCTCGCGCCAGCTCATGATCTCCGCCGCCAAAATCGGATGATTGAATCCCTTCAGATTCAAATCGTCGATCGGCCGCCCTTCCACCCATGGCTCGACCATGCCGTAGACGCGCCTGGACACTACGATCTGGTTGGCCTTGGCTTCGTCGCACAGCCGCGAGGCGAGGTTGGTCACGCTGCCGATCGCGGCGTATTCCAGTCGCTGCTCAAAACCGATCTGGCCGAGCGTGGCGTAGCCCAGCGCAATGCCGATGCCGAAGCCGAGATTGTGGCCGCGGTTGCGCCATTTCTCGGTAAGTTGGCCGATGGTGTCGCGCATCTCGACAGCCATGCGAACGGCGCGCGCGGTGTGGTCGTCGAACTGGATCGGCGCATTGAACAGGATCATCACGCCGTCGCCGGCATAGCGGTCGAGCGTGCCTTCATATTTGAAGATCAGTTCGCCGAGCGCTGCGTGATATTCGCGCAGCACGTTCATCGCCTCTTCCGGCTCGGTGGTCTCGGTGAAACTCGTAAAGCCGCGCAGGTCGCAGAACACCACCGTCACCTCGCGGCGGTGGCTGTCGAGCAGGCCCTCATGGCCGTCGGAGGAGGCGATCAGCTGCGCCACCTGCGGCGCCAGGAAACGCTCCAGCCGCCGGATGCGCTCGATCTCGCCGAGCTGCGTTTCGACGCGCTCCTCCAGCGAGCGGTTCCAGTCCCTGAGCTGGTCGGTCTGCTCCTGCAGCTTGTCGGCCTGCTCGCGCACGATGTCGTTGGCGGCCAGCAGCTCGCGGCTCTTGTGGTCCACCTCGGTGAACAGCCGCGCATTGCGCATCGCCAGCACCGCCTGATGCGCAAAGGTCTTCATCAGCCCGATCAGATTGGCGGAAAATTCACCGGCGTTCTGCCGCAGCACCACCAGCGATCCCAGAATGCCGGTCTGGTCGACCAGCGGCACCACCAGCACGGAATTGTAGCCGGCTTCGATCGCGACGTCGCGCAGGGGATGTTCGCGCATCGCGCCGAGCTGGGGAATGGCGATCGGCTCGCCGCTCGTCGCGGCTTCGCCGAGCGGCGAATTGTCGGCGTCGATGGCGCGGTGGCTGCCTTCGGCCGCCTTGTCGATGCCAATGGATTCAGCGAGGCTGAACTGGTGATTGCCGGCGTCATAGCTGTAGATCAGCACGGCGTCGGCGTGGGTGATTTCCAGCGCACGCGCGGCGACGGTCGGCAGCACGGCGTTGAGGTCGAGCGAGGAGGCGACCGCGCGGCCGACTTCCTCGAGCACCTTGAGCTCGTTGATCGATTGCGCCAGGTCCCGCGTCCGCTCCTTCACCTTGGCTTCGAGGTTCGAATAAGTCTCGGCGAGCTGCCCGGCCATGCCGTTGAACTGGTTGGCCAGCTCCTCCAGCTCGTCCGACGTCTTGACCTCGATGCGGTGGCCGAAATCGCCGGCCCCGAGACGCCGCGCGCCGGCCTGCAGCGCCGTGATCGGCACCAGCATGCGCCGCGCCATCATGGTGCCGGCGATGATCGCGACCACGAGGCCGAGCGCGATCAGCATCGCGATCCGCACAAGCTGATCGCGGATCGGCGTCAGCGCCTGCGCCGTCGGCTGCTCGAAGAACACATGCCAGCCGAGCTTTGCGACCGGCCTCGACGTCGTCAGCACCGCGTCGCCCCTGCTGTCGGTCCCCGACGCCGGCGCCCTGCCGCCCGAGGCGATGACGGCAGCGACCTGCGGCAGCGCCGCGAGATTCTTGCCGACCTCGGGGCCCCTTGCCGAACTCGCCAGCACCTCGCCCTTGGGATCGATGACATAGGCGGATGCCACCCTGCCGACCTGGTCATCGCCAAGCAGGTCGTCGAGGAAGTCGAGGTCGATCTCGGCGACGGTGATGCTGCCGTCGGCATGCGACAGCGCGATCGACATGAACGGCCGCTGGTCGCGCAAATAAGCCGGCGCGAAACTGGTGCCGCGCGAGACGGTTTCGGTGAAGCGGACATCGCGCGAGAAATCGGCGTTGCTACCGAGCGTCACGGTCTGCCGCGTCAGGCGGAGCTGTTCGCGGCCATTGCTGCTGAGCAGCGAGAGCTGGCTGACCTGCGGAACCTGACGCAGCAACTGGGTGTAGTCGGCGCGGCGCAGATCCAGCGTGTTGGAGGAGGCCCGCGTCACCCAGGAGATCTGGCGTTCGAGGTCAGCCACC
This sequence comes from Bradyrhizobium valentinum, assembly GCF_001440405.1. Classification (GTDB taxonomy): domain Bacteria; phylum Pseudomonadota; class Alphaproteobacteria; order Rhizobiales; family Xanthobacteraceae; genus Bradyrhizobium; species Bradyrhizobium valentinum. The sequence continues at coordinate 7,798 of NZ_LLXX01000192.1, read as the reverse complement.
GATTGCTCGATGCGCTTGGCGGTCGCCTGCGCCTTCTCCGACATGCCGTCGCTGAGCGAGCTCTTGATGCCGCGGTAGGTGATCCAGATTTCCATCGCGCCGTTGACGGCCAGCACGAACACGACGAGGCCGACGAGCGCGACGACGTATTTGGCGAACAGGCCCTCGCGCAGGAACCAGACTCTGTCCTTGACCTCATTCATCCGGACCCTCGTGCCGGCCCACGCGGGGGCGCGCGCATCGGTTTGTCACAGGCCGGCCTGTCTCGGCAGCCCCGGCATGAGGGGCTGTTTAGCACGAATTGGGGGGCGGGGCTGTGAGCCCGCCGACATGGTTAGTAGGTTCGATTGCCCAATCTAGGGTCAAAAAAGCCGCGGCGCGCTGCGTTCCCTCTCCCCTTGCGGGAGAGGGCTAGGGAGAGGGGTGGCCGCAAAGATGGTGCGCGTCGAGAGAGCTCACCGATTGAAAAGCTGCCGCAAGACCTCGTTCATCGGCGGGCTGTCCGGCTGCGCGGTCGTATCGCTCGGTGGCGGGGGAGCCGCCGGCTCAGCCGGCGCGGCCTGGGCAGGAGCCTGCTCGGGCGAATTCGGACTGGGGATGCTGCGTTGGCCGCCCGGACGCGCGCCGCCCTGACCCAGCCCGCTCAAGCCCTGCTGCAGCAGATTGCCGATGCTTTCGCCGAGCTGGCCACCAAGCGGGTTGGCCGGTTGTCCGCCAGCCCCCTGTCCGCCGGCGCCGCCTTGTTGTCCGCCGGCGGCTCCCGGCTGTCCGCCGAGCAGGTTGCCGATCGCAGCGCCAAGCCCGGCGCCGTTCTGGCCGAACAGGCCCTTGCCCATCTCCTTCAGCCTGGCATAGGCCGCATCGGGATTGTCGAGGATGCCCTGCATCTCCGGATAGATCCGTGGGCTTCCCCACGGGCCCTCGATCATCACGGGAATGCCGAGTCCGACAGGATCGGCGGCGCGGCCTTGGCCTTCGGTGGTCATCACGAGCTTCGGCTCGACGCGGAAGCCGATCTGCTTGGTGCCGAGATCGATGGTGCCGACGCCGGTCATCTTCACCAGCGGGCCGACCAGATTAAGGTCGGTGGTTTGCGCCTGGCCCTTGTCGATCTTGAACGACGCCGACAATTGCGAAAGGTCCGTCGCCTTCTCCTCGCTCTCCTGCCAGCCCGACAGCGTGCTCGCCGTCAGCGAGCGGATCATCTGCGCGACGTTGAGCCCCTTGATCGCACCGTCCTGGAATACGACGAAGGCCGTGCCGGCCATGTTCGACATGATCGCGCGCTGGCTGGTGCCGGCGGAGCGCACGCTGATCCTCGCCTGCATCTTGCCGTCGATCCTGTCGAAATCGGCCAGGCCGTCCAGCAGCGGAAGCGCGCGCACGCCGGTGAGATCGGCCCGCATCGTGTAGGCGGGATTGGCGGTGGAGACATCGAGGGTCAGATCGCCATTGGCGTTGCCGTCATAGGCGCCAAGGTTGGAAACCTGCGCCTTCAAGACGCCGCTTGTGAGCGTGGCGTCGATCGCGGCGGGGGTGAAACGCGCGTCGCCGACGTTGAGTTCGGCCGCAGAAATGCGCGCCTGCAGGTCGACGTAATTGAGGCCGTTGACGTCGATCGTAGCACTGCTCCAGGGCTGCGCCGAGCCGCCGCCGGTGCTGCGCGTCATCGCGACCGTAAGCTTCTGGAAGTCGAGGTCGAGCTTCACCAGCGGCTTGCTCGACAGATCGACCGAGGCCCAGCCGTTGAACGCGCCGTCGCCGAGCGCGCCGGTAACGCCGTTGATCATCACGACCGAGCCGTTGAGCCGGGCTTCGGCCTTGGCCGTGAGCTGGGCGTGCAGCAGGCCGGGCGCGTCGATCTTGATCTCGGCCGGGATATTCTGCCGCTCGATCGGCGGTGCGGGCGGCGACGCCTTGACCTCGAATTTCAGCGGATGGCCGCCGCTGCGTGCGCTGCCTGTCAGCCTGACCTTGCGGTCGGCATCGATGGTAATGTCGGCGTTGACGCTCTCGATCCTGTTCTCGACGCGGTCACGCAGATTGGAGAACACGACGGTGCCGCCGGTGACGCTGACATGCTCGATCGAAAAGGCGTCCGCCGTCTTGCCGGCAGCGGGCTTCGAGGGCGAACTGGCCTCCCTCACGCGCTCGCGTTGCAGCGGCAGATTGACCACCGGGCGGATGATGACGAGCTCGGTGATCTGCGGCTTGCCCGCCCAGAGGCTCGCGAGCGTCACGTCCGCCTCGATGCTTGAGGCCGTGAAGCGGTGGTTGATGTCGCGGTCCTTCGGATTCTGCAACGTGACGTCGCTCAGCGTGACGTTGAGCGACGGCCACAGGCCGATCTTGGTGCCGCCGTTGATCGCAAGCTTGTAGCCGGTCTCGCGCTCGACCCGCTCCTGGATCTGCGCCGTCACAAAGCTCGAGGGGATGCCGATCACCAGCAGCAGCGCGATGACGGCGATCACGGCGGCAATGGCGGCGCCGGCAATTTTCAGTGCTCTCATATCGACATTCCAGACCGCGCAAGCGGCTCTTATTTCGGTGGCGCGATACGCGGGCGCAACCGGTCAGGCGAGCTTATCCCGGAAACGGGATGGGCCCAAAGAAGCCAAAAATATTCCGGGGGTACTGCAAAGTTATGTGACTTATGACACACTCGTGGGCGCAGGAATCTTGCTAACGGCCTTGATAGGGCGGGTCCAGGCTGATTTGGAAGGTAATACTATGAGTAAACAGGCCGAATTTGCGGTCATTTTGAAAATGAACCCGATGTTCGCCGATCTGGGCGCTGACGAATTGCAGCGCATCTCCGGTCTTTGCCACACCCAGCAGCTCGGCCTCGGTGAAATGCTGTTCCAGAAGGGCGACGCTGGCGACGCCCTTTACGGGGTCCGGCGCGGCCAGATCCGAATCGAGACCGGTGCCTCCGACGGCAGCCGCCTGACGCTGAATTTCATGGGGCCCGGCGACCTGTTCGGCGAGGTCGCCGTCCTCGACGGCGAGAGCCGCACCGCGGACGCTACCGCCGGTGAACCGTCGGAACTGTTCGTGCTGCGGCGCGAGGATTTCCTGGCGTTCCTGGAACGCGAGCCGAAGGTCGCGATCAAGATCATCAAGCTGCTGTGCCAGCGCATCCGCTGGCAGAGCGAGCGGATGGAGGAATCCGTGCTGCAGCCGCTGCCGGTTCGACTCGCGCGGCGGCTCTGTGCGCTGGCTTCCGATTTCGGTTCCGAAGTGCACATCTCGCAGGAACAACTCGGTGTCTTCGTAGGTGCCGCCCGCGAAAGCGTCAACCGTCAACTGCAGCTCTGGCGCAAGGACGGCATTCTGGACCTGCAGCGCGGACGCATCCTGCTGCAGAACATGACCAAGCTGACGGCGGTGGCGCGGAACGAGTAGTAGCTGCGGGCGCGCTATACGCGCGCTTCGCGACCGTGCCAGATTCTCGTGATGAGGATGTCGCCTGCTTCGGCAAGAATGACGTAGCGGATAATATAACCAGACGCCCCGAAGCGGACGATAATCTGGCGAATCTCGGGATCCTCCGTCGACATTCCGAGTGTCGGAAAGTCCTGCAATCTCTCGATCGCGGCCGAGATCAACTCCAGCGCTCGTCGTGCAGCGCCCGGATTCACATCATTGAGAAATGTTCTGAGCCGCTCGACGTCCTCTACGGCGTCGTGCGAAAGGAGAATCATCTGATCTTGCGGGGTTGCGGGCGTGGCAGTTCGTCTGAGGAACCCCAGCTTGCGACCCACGCTTTGACGTCGTCAAGCGGTACGGCGGCGCGGGTCCGTCGAAATTCTTCGTAGCGACTACGATCCTCGCTAATGTCTGGACCGGCAAGATCGACAACGGAATCGAGCAACGCGACTGCTTCCGCCAACACGGCAGCAACATCCTGCCCGCGCTCCTTCGCCATTTCACGAAGTCTCGCGTCGGTTTCAGCGTCGATTTCAAGCGTTCGGTTGACCAAGTTCATGGTGTGAAATCTATCATCTATCGGTTGCCTGTCGAGGCCTCTCAACCAAGCGACCTCATACAAGTTCCCTCACTCCGCCGCAGGCGACATCGCCGGCGGGCCCTTGGCGGGTGGCTCCTTGTGATCCGATCCGTGACCTGCGGACTCCGTCTCCGCGCTGGAGACGATCAGCTTCTTGCCCAGCCGCCAGCACAGCGCGCCGAGATCGTCCATCACCATGAACATCGCCGGCACGAACACCAGCGACAGGATGGTGGAGAATATCAGGCCGCCGATCACAGCGAGTGCCATTGGCGAGCGGAATTCGCCGCCGGCGCCGAACGCGAGCGCTGACGGCATCATGCCCGCGGCCATCGCGATCGTCGTCATCACAATCGGGCGGGCGCGCTTCATGCCGGCGTCGATAATCGCCTCGTCGCGCTTCTTGCCCTCGCGGATCGCCGTAGTCGCGAATTCGACCAGCATGATGGCGTTCTTGGTGACGATGCCCATCAGCATCAGGATGCCGATCCAGACCGGCGTAGTGAGCTGCTTGCCGGTCAGCAGCAGGGCTGCGATCGCGCCGCCGATCGAGAGTGGCAGCGAGAACAGGATGGTGATCGGCTGCAGGAAGGTGCCGAACAGCAGCACCAGCACCGCGTACACCATCATCAGGCCCGCGGTGATCGCGGTGGCAAAACCTTCCGACAATTCGTTGAGGCTCTCGGCGTCGCCCGACGGGCTGACCTTCACGCCCTTGGGCAGGCTCTTCATGACCGGAAGCTCGTAGATCATCTTGGTCGCGTCGCCGAGGGCTGCGGTGCCCACGAGGTCGGCGGCGACGGTCGCCTGTCGCTCGCGGTCATAGCGGTTGATGCTGGTCGGACCCTGGTCGAGCTGGATGTCGGCGACAACCGACAGCGGCACGCCGCCGCGTTCGCCGCGCTGGCCGAGCGGCACCCGCAATTGCTGCAGCATCTGCAGGTCGCCGCGCGCATTGTCCTCGAGCTGGACCCGGATCGGAACCTGGCGGTCGCCGGCGTCGAATTTTGCCAATGCCGGGCCGACGTCGCCAATAGTGGCCACGCGGATCGTTTGCGAAAGGCTTTCGGTGGAGACGCCGAGCCGCGCCGCCAGTTCGGCCCGCGGCCGGATACGAAGCTCGGGCCGGTCGAGCGAGGTTTCCGAAATCACGTTGGCGATGATCGGAATCCGCTTCATCTGCGTCGCGAGCTCGCTGGCGACGTTGTTGACGATGTTGCTGTCGACACCGGTTACGACCAGCGAGATCGCGCGCAGGCCGTTTTCGTCGAGGAACCAGAAGCGGATATCGGGAACGTTTTCCAGTTCCTGGCCGATCTCGAGTTCGAGTTGCCGCTGGGTGATCTTGCGATCGGCCTTCGGCGTGTAATTGATGATCAGCGCGGCGCGGCGAACTTCCTGCGTTCCCGGCGGCACGCGGCCGCCGTCGACGAAGATGCTCTTCACCTCGGGGCGCTTACGCAGCCGCGCGACGATTTCTTCCGTCACCTTCTCGGTGTAGGCGAGCTGCGAGCCCGGCGGCAATTCCATCGCCAGCAGCGAGCGCGCGGTGTCCTGCGCCGGCAGGAAGCCTTGCGGCAGCAGCGTGATGCTCCAGATCGAGGCGGCGAAGACGCCGAAGCCGATCAGGACGGTGATGAAGTAGTGCTTCACCGACCAGGTCACGAGCCGGGTGTAAACCTGCAGGATACGTCCGGGCGGCGGGTCCTCGTGCGGGTGATCCTTCAGGAAGTATGCCGCCAGCACCGGCGTGACGAAGCGCGCGGCAAGCAGCGAGAAGAACACCTGCACCGATACCGTGATGCCGAACTGCTTGAAGAACTGCCCGGCAATGCCGGACATGAAGCTGGCAGGAGCAAAGATCGCGATGATCGTCAGCGAGATCGCGATCACGGCAAGGCCGATTTCGTCGGCGGCTTCGAGTGCCGCGCGATAGGGCGACTTGCCCATGCGCATATGGCGCACGATGTTCTCGATCTCGACGATGGCGTCGTCGACCAGAATGCCCGTCGACAGCGTGATGGCGAGGAAGGAGACCAGGTTCAGCGAGAAGCCGAGCAGGTCCATTGCCCAGAACGCCGGGAAGATCGACAGCGGCAGCGAGATCGCGGCGATAATGGTGGCTCTGATATCGCGCAGGAACAGCAGCACGACGATCACCGCAAGGATTGCGCCCTCGAACAAGGTCGAGATCGCCGCATCGTAATTGCCCTTGGTGAAGTCGACCGAGGTATCGATCAGTTTCAGATCGACATCGGGATAGGCGACCTTCAGCGCATCGATTCGCTTCTGCACGGCGGCGGCAACCACGACGTCGCTGGCGCCCTTGGAGCGCTTGATGCCGAGCGCCACCACCGGCTCGCCGTTGAAGCGGGCGAAGGTCCGGCGATCGGCAATGGTGTCGGTGACGGTGCCGAGATCGTCGAGCCGCACCTCACCGCCGCCGAACAGCGGAATCATGGTGCCGGCGAGCTCGTTCAGCGTCTTGGCGCCGGCCAGCGTGCGAATGGCCTGATCGTTCTTGCCGATTTCGGCGCGACCGCCGGCAAGGTCGACATTGGTGCCGCGCAGAATCTGGCTGACATTGACGGCGGTAAGCCCGGCGGCCTGCAGCCGGTCGGGGTCGAGCGAGACAAGTATCTCGCGCTCGACGCCGCCGATACGCTCGACTTGCGCCACGCCGCGCACGCCCTGCAGCGCGCGCTTGACGACATCGTCGACGAAATAGGAAAGCTGCTCCGGCGTCTTGCCGGGCGAGATCGCGGCATAGGTGACGATCGGCAAGCCGATCACGTCGACGCGCTGGATCAGCGGCTCGTTGACGTTCTGCGGAAGGTTGGCGCGTACGCGGGTGACGGCGTCCTTGACGTCATTGAGCGCGCGGTCGGTGTTGGTCTCCAGCGCGAACTGGATCGTGGTCACCGACAGGCCGTCGGTGATCGACGACGAAATGTGCCGCACGCCCTCGACGCCCGATACGCCGTCCTCGATGGTCTTGGTGACCTGCGATTCCAACTCGGCCGGAGCTGCGCCGAATTGCGCCACCGCGACCGAGATCACCGGAATGTCGGCGCTTGGCAGCCGCGTCACCGCGAGCTTGGTGAAACTCACCCAGCCCAGCACCAGCAGGATGATCGAAAAGACAATCGAAGGCAGCGGGTTCCGGATCGACCATGCCGAGATATTCAAAGCCATTAGCGTGCCCGCGTCCGCTCGAGTTCATCGGCGAACATGGTCTTGACCTGGTCGCCGTCATGCAAAGAGGTGCCAGCATCGGCCACGACGGTTTCGCCGACATCGAGGCCTTCAAGAATTTCGGTAGAGGTGTCGGAGGTCAGGCCGACGCGCACCCTTCGCGTCTCGATCGTGTTGCCCTTCACGACCTGCAGGGTCAGGCGGTCGATGGCGGTGCGCGGCACCGCGACGCCGCAGGAGCGCTTGGCGTCGATATTGGCGCGGGCAAACATGCCGACCTTGAGTGATGGATTGTTGTTCAGCGAAATTCGGACCTTGCCGAGCTGGGTGGTGCGGTCGATCTGCGGCGAGATCTGCCGGACCTTGCCGACAACGTCGGGCGCATCGTCACGGCTGATGCGCACCGTCGCGCCGGGATTGAGCTTGAGCAGGTGAACGCTCGGCACTTCGGCTTCGAGCTCGATTTCATTGTTCACGGAAATGCGGAACATCGGGCCTGCCTGCGGCGAGGCCGGCGCGCCGACGGCGGTCCTGGCTTCGGTGACGAGGCCGGCGGCCGGCGCGCGTAGCGAGATCGGCGCCTGTCGGCCGCCC
>NZ_LLXX01000191.1:384-13291 GCF_001440405.1 Bradyrhizobium valentinum | reverse complement strand
CGCCCGGCACCACAACCGCTCCCGCTGCGCCGACCGCCGTACCAGGTGCTCCAGCCGCGACGCCGCCAGCCGGCCGCGTCCAGAACGCACCGCCGACGGTCGCACCGGCCTTCCAGCGCGCGCCTCAGGTCACAGCGCCATTACCGGCGCCGCCTCCGACTCAAGAAGGGCTCAGGGTGATTGCCCCGGGCGCTGCGCCCGCGGGTCCGCAGCGGCTGGATGACTTCCGCGGCCAGCGTCGCGAAGTCCAGCAAGGCGGCCGCACGGTCATCACCGAACCCGGCCGGATCATCGTTCGCGATCCCGGCGGACAGGCATATGTTCGTCACAACGAGGTCGAGCGCTTCCGTTACGGCGCACGCGACATCCAGACCCAGACGGTCGGCGGCGAGACCCGCACGGTCGTCATCAGGCCCGACGGCACGCAGGTGATCACCGTGATGGGCCGCGACGGCCAGTTGCTGCGGCGTATCCGCCGCGACGAGCGCGGTCGCGAGATCATCATCATCGACAACAGCTACCGCGATCCGCGGGCGACCGGCGGTTTCTTCGTCGCGCTGCCGCCGCCGACGATACGCATTCCCTACAACCGCTACATCGTCGACGCCGAGGAGGCGTCCCCCGACGTGATCTACGAGACCATGATGGCGCCGCCGGTGGAACGGATCGAACGGCGTTATTCGCTGGACGAAATCCGCTACAGCCCCACGGTACGGCAGCGGATGCCGAGCATCGACGTCAACACCATCAACTTCGAAACCGGATCGTGGGAAATCCCGCCAGATCAGGCGGCGAAGCTGCAGGCGATCGCCGACGGCCTCAATCGGGCTATCCAGCAAAATCCGCGCGCGGTGTTCCTGATCGAGGGCCACACCGATGCGGTAGGAAACGACGTCGACAATCTGTCGCTGTCGGATCGCCGCGCCGAATCTGCAGCCACCTTGCTGACGCAGCAGTTCAACGTGGCGGCGGAAAATCTGACCTCGCAAGGCTATGGCGAGCAGTACCTGAAGGAGCAGATCGACGGGCCGAGCCCGATCAACCGGCGCGTCACCATCCGCAACATCACACCGCTGCTCACTGGCGGTCAGGCGGCGCTGCCGCCGCCCCCGCCCGGCACCGCGCCGCCGCGCTGAGGCGATCGTTCTCTAAAATGAAAATGGCCGGGAGCAATCCCGGCCATTTTTTTGAGCTTCTTGTTTTGACGCGTTTTCTACCGCAGATAAGTCTACGCAATCTGCGCAAGCTTGATTGCTACGCGAACCGGCATCCACCCCGGATCAAGTCCGGGGCAGGCTTTCGCTCGAAAACGCTATCAGGCGCTCAGTGCGCGTGGCGGCACACAGGCATCGCAAATCGCCTTGGCGTGCCGGTGATCGGTGCCGCAGCACCCGCCGAGAATACGCATCTTCGGGAACGCATCTCTGAGATTGAGGTAACGCCGCCCGAGGTCGGACGGATCTCCCGAATCCAAAGTTACTGATTCGTCGAGTTCGGCGTGGCTCTTCGTCGACGCATTCGCCCTGACGCCATGGATGCGCGCCGTCCAGGCCTCGCCTGCCTTCAACGCATCCTCAAAGTGGGTTGGATGCGCGCAATTGATCAGGAAGTATTCGGGCGAACCCTCGGTCTCGCGATCCACGGTCTCGATCGCCTCGCGCAACGTCTCTCCCTTCACCAGACGGCCGTTGGTCTCCACGGTGAACGAGATGGCCGCCGGAATCCGCTGCGCCCGCGCCGCCCGCGCGATACCGATCGCTTCATTGATACCGGTGAGCGTATAGGCCGTGACCATGTCGGCGCCGCCCTCGACGAAGGCGGCGATCTGCGCCTGATGATATTCCTCCGCTTCGTCGGCTTCCATATTGCCGGCCTTGTAGCCATCGCCGCGCGGCCCGATCGCACCGCTGATGACGCAAGATGCGCCCGGCCTCTCCCAACCGGCGCGCAGCTCCTCGAGAAATTCAATCGAACGGACATTGATCGCCTTGAGCGCGGACGCGTCGTAGCCAAGCTTTGCGCCCCAATCCGGATTGGCGCGCCAGGTCGGGCTGTCGAGCACGAAACCGACCCCATGCTCGCGCGCGACCGCGAGATAGCTGGCATAATACTGCTTCAACTGCTGCCGGCCTTCAGCGCTGTCGAGCAGCACGAAGGCGGCGAAATGCGGCAATTCGATTCCTTCGTGAAAGATCAGCGTCGTTTCCATGCCGCCATCGGTAAGGAAAATGCCGCCGCGCCGTTGCGGAAGATCGTCTCTGTATTTGGCCATCTCAACATCTCCGGACCTGTTCATGCCGTCGGTAGGTCGTTTCCGCCCCGGTCTGGGTCGGGCGATGTTGGTGCCTCATAGTGTCGCGGCTTCCTAGGCGGCCCGTGGTGCGGATGAACCTAAAGCTGCAAAATGATACGAATTCAAATGGTTGCGGCTTAAGACGCAAAACCGCCGCACCGTCAGCGATGGAGAATCCGTACCGTGAGTACAGTTTTGGAGAAGCGGATGGGAAAGGGCGAGGCGACGCGCGAGCGGATTCTCGAGATCGCAGAAGCCGCCGTACTCGCCAAGGGATTTGGCGCGACCTCGATCGACGAAGTGATCGCCGAGGCCGGGCTTACTAAGAGCGGCTTCTTCTACCACTTCAAGGACAAAAATGCGCTCGCCCGCGAGATGCTTCGCCGCTATGTCGCGACCAACGACCATCTGTTCGACGAGATCTTCGCGCGCGGTCGTCAGCTCTCCGACGACCCGCTGCAGGCCTTCCTCATTTCGCTGAAGCTGCTCGCAGAAACGATGGCTGACCTGCCGAACGGCCATCCAGGCTGCCTGATTGCCAGCATCTGCTATCAGGAGCGGCTGTTCGATCGCGAAGTGCGCGAACTGACCGCGCAGTCGGTGCGGGACTGGAACGCGCGCTTCCGCAAGATTCTCGACGGCATCGCCGCGGTGTATCCGCCGAAGGAACCGGTAGATCTCGACGACGTCGCCGACATGCTGTCCTGCATCGTCGACGGCGCCATCATCATGTCCAAGACGCTGAACGATCCGAGCCGTCTCGAACGGCAGATCCTGCTGTTCCGCAGTTTTGTGAAGCTGACGTTCACGCCGAACTAGGCCGTCGCCCCGGCGAAGGCCGGGGCCCATAATCACAAATGGCGGTTGTTGAGAGAAAGCCGTCGACCAGCAGGTTCAATAATATCCGCCGCGGAGTATAGGTCCCGGCTTTCGCCGGGACGACAGTGACTAACGCCCCGCGGCTGCGAGACCGAGCGCGTCCGCCATGATGCGGAATACGTCGGTGTTGTCCATCGAGCCGTGGATGCGTTCGCTGCCCGGTCCGGTCGCGGTCAGGATGACGTCCTCTCCCGAATGCACGCTGGCGCCCATCATCGCCGGCAGATTACCCGGTCGCAGCACCGCACCGGGGACATCCTTGTACTTCTCATTGATTTTGAACGTGCCCGGCGCATCGCCTTTGACGCTGGGCTCGTTGGGATTGTCGAGCTTCGGGCGGAAGGTCTCGTAATGGTCCGGGAGGCTCGCCGAGAAGATCGCAAGCCGCCGGCTGACGTCGACGCGTGACGGATAGCCATCGGCGTCGGGAGCCGGATAGTTGGGAAATCCAGCTTTGTCATAGGTGCCGACGCGCTCGCGTAGCGGCACGTTGGGCGTCGTGCTCATGTCGTCGTTGATGGTTCCTACAAGGCTGTTGGGATGATTGTGGTCCGCGAGCACCAGGATCAGCGTGTCGTCGCCGCGCGCCTGCGCCCATTTTCGCGCAAGGCTGACGGCGTTGTCGAGCATGATGGTGTCGTAGACCGCGCGCTCCATATCCAGCAGATGAGCATACTTGTCGATCATCCCGGACTCTACCATTAGGAAGAAGCCGGTATCGTTCTTCGACAGAACGTTCAGCGCGGTTTGCACCTGTTCGGTCAAATCGGGCTGGTCGGGAAATTTCTTGACGCCGCCGCCCTTGAGAAATTTGCGGTCCAGCGCGCCGTCCATATTTCCCGTGGCGAACAGGCCGAGCAACTTGCGCGTGTCGGATTTGGCATTCAGCGCATCCAGCTCGGTCTTTGTTGTCGCAACCGAGTAGCCGGCGTCGCGGAATCTGGCGACATAATCGACGTCGTCCTTGCGCTTCGATCCGGGGGCGGCTTGCGGAAGGAAATTCGCAGCTCCGCCGCCCATCAATACATCGGGCTTTGCCGCAAAAAGCTGTTCGACAATCTCGTCATAGGCGGCACGCCTGCGGGTATGCGCCACCATCGCCGCCGGCGTGGCGTCCTCGACTTCGGTATTGGTGACAATGCCGATGCCCATGCCGTGCCGTCGCTTCGCCAGGCTGGCGATGGTTTCGACCCGGGGATCGTCGAGCGGACTTGCGGTACGGTCGGCATAGACGCCCATGGCATTGACCGCGGTCTTGTGGCCGGTAGCGTAGGCGCTGGCGGCATTCGCTGAATCTGTGATGATCGAATCCGAGCCGGCGGTCGCCACCAGCGCCATGTGCGGCATGTCGTCGATCGCAAGCTTGCCGAGGCTCTTGCCTTCCGCGATGCCCTTGGACAGCAGACGGGCGGCCGTGCGGTGTGCCGGCGACAGCCCGTCGCCGATGAACAGGATGACGTTCTTTGCCTTGCGCGGCCCGGTATCGTAGACCGTCCACCCGACGGTGCGGCTGCGCGTACCGTCGCTGACTTCCACGGTGACGTTGCCCGGCCTGGTCAGGGTTACGCCGCGAAGCGTCAGCGCCGACTGATCCTTGCCGTCTTCGCGCTCCACAAATGTTCCGGACTGGCCGAAGGCGGTGGCATAGTCCTGGCCATTGACCGTCACCTTCAGCTTCGCCGGATCGACCTTGTCGGGAAATTCGACCTTGAAGTCGAACTGCGCGCCGGAAAGGATTTCGGCGCGGTTGATGGGATAGATCGTCTGGGCATTGGCCGCTGACGCCGAAAGCAGGAGGCCGAGGGTGATGGTGACAGGCTTGATCATGGTCGAGGCTCCGGTCGGATCACACGGAGCGGGCAGCGTCCGCGGCTGCTCCGCAAGAATTCAGGCGGGCAAATCTATCTGCCCCGCATGACGTATCCATAACGGGGGCTCATCCTACGCTCGTCGCCCCGGCGAAAGCCGGGGCCCATAACCACGGATGGTATTGGTTCGAACAAAACCCTCCCCCAGCGTGTGTCAACAACACTCGCCGCGGCGTACGGGTCCCGGCTTTCGCCGGGACGACAACAATGGCAGCCCGCGCAGCTAGCCCTTGTCGCTCTCAAGCTTGAAGATATCGGCGCCTTCCCTGCTCGATAGCAAGCCTGTCTGTCCGTACAGATCCAGCTTGGCGCGGGTATCGGTGATGTCGAGGTTGCGCATCGTCAGTTGGCCGATACGGTCCGCCGGCGTGAACGCGGCATCCTCGACCTTCTCCATGCTCAGCCGCTCCGGCTGATAGGTCAAATTGGGGCTCTCGGTGTTCAGGATCGAATAGTCGTTGCCACGGCGCAGCTCGAGCGTCACCTCACCGGTGACGGCGCGAGCTACCCAACGCTGGGCAGTTTCGCGCAGCATGAGGGCCTGGGAATCGAACCACCGTCCCTGGTAGAGCAACCGGCCAAGGCGCATGCCGCTGATCCGGTATTGCTCGATGGTGTCTTCGTTGTGGATGCCGGTGATCAGGCGCTCATAGGCGATGTGCAGCAACGCCATGCCGGGCGCTTCGTAAATGCCGCGGCTCTTCGCCTCGATGATCCGGTTCTCGATCTGGTCGCTCATGCCAAGGCCATGCCGGCCGCCGATGGCATTGGCTTCGAGGAACAGCGCGACCGGGTCGGCGAACGTCTGGCCGTTCAGCGCGACGGGCTGCCCCTCCTCAAAACGCACGACGACCTTTTCCGCCTTGACGATGCAGTCGTCGCGCCAGAACGGCACGCCCATGATTGGATTGACGATCTTGATGCCGCTGTCCAGGCGCTCGAGATCTTTGGCCTCGTGGGTCGCGCCGAGAATATTGCTGTCGGTCGAGTAGGCCTTTTCGGCGCTCATCTTGTAGGCGAATCCATGCGCAGTCATGAACGCCGACATTTCCGCACGACCGCCCAACTCATCGATGAATAGCTGGTCGAGCCAGGGCTTGTAGATCCGCAAGCTCGGGTTGGTCAGCAGGCCATAGCGGTAGAACCGTTCGATATCGTTGCCTTTGTAAGTGGAGCCATCACCCCAGATGTTGACGCCGTCCTCCTTCATGGCCGACACCAGCATCGTGCCGGTGACGGCGCGACCGAGCGGCGTGGTGTTGAAGTAGGCGATGCCGCCGGTAGAAACGTGAAAGGCGCCGGACTGGATGGCGGCAACGCCTTCGTGGACCAGTTGCGTGCGGCAATCCACCAGCCGGGCTTTTTCGGCGCCGAACTCCAGCGCTTTACGCGGAATTTCGTCGTAGTCGGCCTCGTCGGGCTGGCCGAGGTTGGCGGTATAGGCAAAGACGCGGGCGCCCTTTTGCTTCATCCACAGCAGCGCCGCGCTGGTGTCGAGGCCGCCCGAGAAAGCGATGCCGACTTTTTCCCCCTTGGGCAGGCTTTTCAAGATCGTACTCATGGAGCTTCCAATCGGTCGAAATGCGGATGTCGTTTGCGGCTTGAGGGCGCGAATAACAAATTTCGCGCGAATGGGCACGCGTTTAATGGCTCTCTTTAATAGCCCTTGGCGGCCAGGATCGGTTACCCCACCTCGCGCCCGCGCCAGCGCTGCCACAGGCGGTAGCCGGGCCAGCCCCAGCGCGCCAGCGCCGCCTCGACCTGCGCATCCGTCAGCCTTGTGGACGGCCAGCGGTAAATCCAGGCATAGGCCAGCCAGATCACGAAAAAGCTTACCAGCCCCGCGGCGGCAACATCGGTAAAGAAATGCCCGCCGAACGCCATCCGTAGCCCGCTGGTGGCGACCCCGAACAAGGTCGCCGCCACATAGGCCAAAGGCCGCCACGCCGGCGGCGTCAGGGCCGCGGGCGCATAGGTCCAGAATGCGGTTGCGCCCTCGCCGGAGAAGAATGAGCAGTTACGGCCGCACTCCCCGCGCGGGTCCCACCACGGCACGAACTGCCAGGGGCCGTTGAACTCGGTTACCACCACCGGCCGCGGCCGGCCCCAATAGCTCTTGAAGGTGAGGTTAGTCAGTATGACCGCGGACAGCAGTATCGTGACCAGCAGAAACACCGCCGCGCGCCCTGGTATCAGCATCGGCCGGTCCGGCCGCAGCAGTTTGGCGACGATGGCAATCAGCGACGGCAACGCCAGCGCCCAGGCGATCCACATCGCGCCATCGCGCGCGAAGGAGGCAAGCCCGTTCTGCTTCAGCGGAAACGATGTGCTCGTGGAATCATAGAACAATGCCGCCAGTTTCAGGTCGAGTTCGGGAAAAATCCCGAACAGCAGTCCGATGACGAGCGATAGGCCCAACGCGATGAAAAGTCCGGTCCGGTTCATGGCGCGGGGTTTAGCCGAGGCAGTTGGGGATGAAAACCCCTGTCATTGCGAGCCAAGCGAAGCAATCCATTCTTTCTTTTCGCGGCGGGATGGATTGCTTCGCGGAGCCTGTCATCCGGCGGCGCTACGCGCCGACCGGGTGGCTCGCAATGACGGCTGTGCTTGATTCACGCCTGCGGCCGGGACTGCGACGGCAATGGTGGCGGTGGCCGCAGCGGAGGCCGCGGTTCGCGCCAGGCTCCGGCGGACCGTCCCGCTATCATCCAGTAGACGAGACCCGCAACGATGCCCGCGCCGGTCATGATTTCGAGATGGCGGTGCACGATGCCGTCGAAACGCAGCGTCTCGGGATCGAACGGAATGAGGCCGAGATAGCAGGCCGCGCCGACGATCCCGCCGCCCACCGCGTAAGCGAGCACGCTGCGGATATAGAAGGCTTCAGTGATCAATACCACGATCAGCGCCGGCAGCAGCGCAAAGCCGGACAGGAAGATGAAGCCAAAGCCGAGCACGATATTGATGGCGCTCTGGTCGATCGGCTCGCCGCCGAGATCGCTGAACTCAGGATACAGCACCGCGCCGACCACGATCATCCCAGCCACGAAGCAGGCGGCGAGGAAGGCGAACAGAACGACGAAGATACGGCCGATCAATGCCATGATTCACTTGCTGTCATTGCAATGACGAGAGACTCATCTCAATCCGTCATCGCCATGGCGCGGAGCGCCTGGCGCTCGCGCGCGGACAGTTTTTCGGTCTCCGACTTCAGCTGCCCGCAGGCAGCGAGAATGTCGCGGCCGCGCGGCGTGCGCACCGGCGAGGAATAGCCGGCGTTGAAGATATATTCGGAGAATTTTTCGATCTGCTCCCAGTCCGAGCACTCGTAACGCGTGCCCGGCCACGGATTGAACGGGATCAGATTGATCTTGGCCGGTATGCCCTTGAGCAGCTTTACCAAAAGCTTGGCGTCATCCATGGAATCGTTGACGCCCTTGAGCATCACATATTCGAAGGTGATGCGCCGCGCGTTCGACGAGCCGGGATAGTCGCGGCAGGCCTGCAGCAATTCGGCAATCGGGTATTTGCGGTTGAGCGGCACCAGCTCGTTGCGCAATTCGTCGCGCACGGCGTGCAGCGAGATCGCCAGCATGACGCCGATCTCGTCGCCGGTGCGGATGATGTTCGGCACCACGCCCGAGGTCGACAGCGTGATGCGGCGGCGGGAAATGCCGATGCCTTCATTGTCGGCGACGATCAGCAGCGCATCGCGCACCGCGTCGAAATTGTACAGCGGCTCGCCCATGCCCATCATGACGACGTTGGTGACGAGGCGACTGCCGGTCGGCGTCTCGCGATCGGCCCAGTCATTCAGGCGGTCGCGCGCCACCATGATCTGGCCGACGATTTCGCCCGCGGTCAGGTTGCGCACCAGCCGCTGCGTGCCGGTGTGGCAGAACGAGCAATTCAACGTGCAGCCGACCTGCGAGGAAACGCAGAGCGTGCCGCGATCGGTCTCGGGAATGTAGACGCACTCGACCTCGTGCGCCTTCTGGAACGCATCGCCGCTCGGCAGGCGCAACAGCCATTTGCGGGTGCCGTCGTTGGAAATCTGCTCGGCCACCACTTCGGGGCGGTCGACGGTGAAATGCTGCTCCAGCTCGGCGCGCATATCCTTCGAGACGTTGGTCATCTCGGCAAAGGTCTTGGCGCCGCGGACATACATCCAGTGCCAGAGCTGCTGCGTGCGCATCTTGCGCTGCGCAGAAGCAACGCCGATCTCGCCCAGCCGGGCGGCGATCTCAGCGCGCGACAGGCCGATCAGCGAGGGTTTTGCCGGCGGCACGTAGCTTTCGAGCGGAACCTTCTCCAGCGGCGCCACCGATACAATCGGCGTGGAATTCGTCTCGGTCGAAACTGCGGTCATGATGTTTCTGTTCTAGGAAGGTTTCTCCTCATCCTGAGGAGCGGCGTCTTCGCCGCGTCTCGAAGGATGAGAGCCGGGCCTCATGGTTCGAGACGGCGCAAGCGCCTCCTCACCGTGAGGGGAGACAGCTTCAAATAGGCCCTTAAGGGCCCGTAAACAACGTCATTCTGGGCTTAAAAGGACCTAACGCTTGCAATCCTGCGCCAGCCGGTCGAGCGCCTGGGACAGCCCCTTCAGCGAGAAGGTGTCCGTGGTCTCGGTGCCCTTGGCCGAAACGCCCTTGACGGTGACTTCGGCGGATTTGCGCATGGCGCTGACCATCTGCTCTTCCTCCGCGGCGTTCTTGATCCAGAGCCCGTCGCCCTGGGTGTACATCGCATAGGACGAGCCGCCGACCTCGAGCGAGGATTCCGAGCCCGGCTTCAACGCGTATCCGATCATGATCGAAACTTCGTTGACGACTTTTTCGGCCGGACGTGTCGAGACGAAAGCGTAAGCGGGATCGCGCGGCCGATTCGGCGGATTGGTTTTGGATGACGATGGCTTCGCCAGCGCGAAGCAGACCTTCCTGCCGTTCGGCGTCGCCGTGTAGGCGCCCCAGGTACCGTACTGACCGATCAAGGTAGGCTCTGCACCACCTGCAGCGGCCGCCGCCGGTTCCGCAGGTTTGGCCCCAGGCTTTGCCGCCGGCGCCGGCGCGGGCTTGGGCGCTTCCTTTGCCGATTCCTTGGTACCCTTGGGAGCAGCGCCCTGTGCTTGCGCGAGGGATGTCGCCCCACACAGCGCTGCAATCGCAACCAGAAATGTCAGTATTCGCAACACGGACAACTGGTTCCCTCATCATTGTGACTGGAAGATGGCCCGAGCGCGCGCTTCGCGCCGCCGGGATGGATAGCCGGGAAATGCTTTTTTGGGAAGGCAGTTACGGTGTTGCTCACCGCTGTGGCGACTCTTCGTCTCAGGTCCCTTTGACGAACAAAATACTGGCTTTGGTTTCAGCCCTTCGAGCGGCGTTCGCGCTGCTTCTGCCATTGCCCATCGGTCCATTGCAGCAGATCCTCGGCGCCGGAACTGCGCAAATGGGCGCCGCCATCCTGCACCACCATTTCACCATTGATGTAGCCGGCCTGGTCGGAAATCAGGAAGCTTGCCAGGTTCGCAAGTTCGCCATGCTCGCCAGCGCGGCCGAGCGGATTGCGTTGCGACCAGCTTTCATCGCGGCCCTCGGGGCGGAGCTGACCCGAGGCGCCAGGCGTCGGAAACGCGCCAGGCGCGATCGCGACCGTGCGCACACCCTTCGGTCCCCACTCCACCGCAAGGCTCTTGGTCATCGCGAGCACGGCGGATTTCGCCATCGCCGACGGCACCGTAAAGGCGCGGCCGGTGATCGTCGAAGTCGAGAGAATACTAAGCACCACGCCCCGGTGCCCGCCTTCGATCCACCGCCTGCCCGCGGCGAGCGTGCAATACATGGTGCCGTGCAATGTCGGCGCCAGGATCGCGTCCGCCGCCCGCGGCGACAGATGTTCGGTCTGCGCGATGAAGGTGGCGGCGGCGTTGTTGACCAGCACGTCGATCGGCGCCTCGCGCCATATCTCGTCCATCATGGCATCGACCGCCGCACTGTCGCGGATATCGCAACTGATCACGCCAACCTTGCCGCCGAGTTCGCTGCGCATCCGCGCGGCCGTCGCCTCCAGCAATTCGAGCCGGCGGCCGCAAACGATCAGCTCGGCGCCAAGCTCGACGAAGCGGCGTCCCATCGCAGCCCCGAGCCCCGAGCCGCCGCCGGTAACCAATATCCGTTTTCCCGCCAGCAAGCCCTTTTCAAACATCGTTTGAATCCCCTTCGATCATCACAAGGCCATGCGCCTGAATCGGATTGTAGCCTGCCTTCAAATCCGGCAAGAAGCATCCAGCCTCTATCTTTCCCGTCCGAAAATCAGGTGCGCCCATGAAAGCCATCCTCTGTTCGCAATATTGCCAACCCGACGACCTCGTGCTGGCCGACGTGCCCGATCCGGTGGCCGAACCCGGACAGGCCGTAATCGCGATCAAAGCCGCGGCGCTGAATTTCTTCGACATCCTGATGATCCAGGGCAAGTACCAGATCAAGCCGCCATTCCCGTTTTCGCCGGCCGCCGAAGTCGCCGGCGTGATCGAAAGCGTCGGCGCCGGCGTCACCGACCTGAAGGTTGGTGACCGCGTAGTGGCGTCCTGCGGCCATAACGGTGCGCGCGAAAAAATCGCGCTGCCGGCAAATTCAATCGTGAAGATTCCCGACAATCTCGATTTTGATCGCGCCGCCGGGATCATCATCATCTATGGCACCGCGCTGCATGCCCTGGAAGATCGTGCCAGCCCGAAACCCGGTGAGACGCTTGCCGTGCTGGGCGCTGCCGGCGGCACGGGTCTTGCGGCCTGCGAGCTGGGCAAGCTGATGGGGTTGAAGGTGATCGCCTGCGCCTCATCGGATGAGAAGCTCGAATTCGCCAAAGCGCACGGCGCCGAGTTGACGCTGAACTACAGCAAGGAAGATCTGAAAGAGGGCTTGCGTCGGCTCACAGGCGGCAAGGGCGTCGACATCATCTTCGATCCGGTCGGCGGCACTTACGCCGAAGCCGCCTTGCGTTCGATCGCCTGGGAAGGCCGCTTCCTGGTGATCGGCTTTGCCGCGGGCGACATTCCGAAGATGCCGCTCAACCTGGCGCTGCTCAAGGGCTGCGATATCCGCGGCGTATTCTGGGGCGCGTGGACCAGGGTCAATCCGGAGAAGAACCGCGCCAACCTTGAGAAGCTCGTAAAGTGGACCGCGGAAGGCAAGATCTCCTCGCATGTCGACCGCACATTCCCGCTGGCGCAAACCGCCGAAGCGCTCAAGGTGCTCGCCGGCCGCAAGGCAATGGGCAAGGTGATCCTGCATCCCTGATAAGGAGATGCCGGATCCCATTCACTTGAAGAAGCGCAGACGGTCCGTGCTATGCGAGGGCCGGCGCCGCATGCCCTTCATCACGTCACCGTGATAATTCATCTCACCGATATAATTTCTCGGTAACAATGCGTGTTCCTAAAGGGCGTTATGCCGCTTCTCCGCCTTAATCATACCAAAAAATATCCTAATTCGCCCCGGGTAGCGTCGTTTTTTGAACCCAATCCGTGTGCGACTTTAGGGGCCGGTAGAGGGGCTCCTGTACGTCAACAAGAGCAAGAAGCAGGTGCAGGGGAACGCCCGTCGTTGCGTTCAGTAGTGGGGAGCATCATCATGGCCGAGAATAACAGGCCGGTTCAGGCAAGAGATCCGTTTGACAGGTTCGACGAAGCCATCAGCGATCCTCGGTTGTATGAGGCCGATCAATCCAGGTACGAGCCGCCGCGATACGAGCAACCCCGGCTTGAGCAATCCCGATACGAGCTCCCCCAATACGAGCAGCCCCAATACGAGCAGCCCTTTGCGCTGTCGTTCGATCGGAGGGATGCGTCGTTTGAGCGGACGGACGT
>NZ_LLXX01000191.1:0-309 GCF_001440405.1 Bradyrhizobium valentinum | reverse complement strand
CGCCACACGAGCCGGTGCCGCTTTTCCTCTCCAATTACGAGGAAGAGCATCATCAGCAGCTCTCCGAATATGCTTTCGCGAGCGGCGACCGAAGGTTCGGCAGCGGCGGGCTGAAGAAATCTCGCGCGGGGCGCATTGTAGCCGGCGTGGCGGTGGTGTCGGCGATAGCGGCCGTTCTCGCGCTGTTTTCTATCGACTCGACGCGCGCCGTCATCTTCAACGCCTCGCTTGGCGGTGGCGGCGGTGGCAGCCCACCGGCTGCCCAGCTTGCCGCGGCGGTGCCGGAGCCTGCGCAGCCGCAGCGCGTTG
>NZ_LLXX01000190.1:488-50134 GCF_001440405.1 Bradyrhizobium valentinum | reverse complement strand
AAATCAAACGGCCGAGTCATTCCGTCGCAGTCAAGATCTGTGCATCTACTAGCGCGAACGCGGGGACCCATAGCCACCGGCCCCGGTTGTTACAAACGACGTCGGCCGTTCTGCTTTATTGATAGATCACGCGGTATGGGTCCCTGCGTTCGCAGGGACGACGACAATCGAGAGAGCATCTCAAATGTCTAAATCTCACGGCCCCCTCCGCATCGGCGTCGGCGGCCCCGTCGGCTCGGGCAAGACCGCACTGATGGACCTGCTGTGCAAGTCGATGCGGGAGCGCTACGACATCGCGGCGATTACCAACGACATCTACACCAAATGGGATGCGGAGTTCCTGGTGCGTTCGGGCTCGCTGACGCCGGACCGCATCGCCGGCGTCGAGACCGGCGGCTGTCCGCACACCGCGATCCGCGAGGATGCCTCGATGAATCTGGCGGCGGTCGCCGACATGCGCGCGAAGTTTCCCGATCTCGATCTGGTGCTGATCGAATCCGGCGGCGACAATCTCGCCGCGACATTCTCGCCTGAACTGGCCGATCTCACGATCTACGTGATCGACGTCGCTGCCGGCGACAAGATCCCCTCGAAGGGCGGGCCCGGTATCGTCAGGTCGGACCTGCTGGTGATCAACAAGATCGACCTTGCGCCTTACGTCGGCGCCTCACTGGAGAAGATGGAGACCGACGCGAAAAGGATGCGCGGCGAGCGGCCATTCGTGATGACCAACCTGAAGAAGAGCGAGGGGCTCGATCGCATCATTGGCTTCATCGAGGCCAAGGGGGGCCTGCGCCCGGCGGCAAAGGCCAAGTAGGCCATGTAAGCTAGATGAACGGTCCAGCCGGGCGGGGCGGATAAGGGGCCAGGCCCAGCGCCCAGGTGAGTCCCGCGTTAAGATTAATATCCGGTCCCAGCGCCGGCTTCGCGGAATTGTCCGTTCTCGCCGGAACCAAATCGGCTCCGTCCGATTATCAACTTCTGGCCCCGCCAAATCAGCGTTAACGGCGGCCCGTGTTGTTGCCCGCTGCCAACCTGTTGCGTGCTGATGATCGCTCCGTCATATTCGCCGCGGTTGGCCTTTGCGCTATTGCCATGTGCTTCTGCCCCGGCAGACCCAAAGATGCTTTCAATACGTCTTCGCCAACACGTCATTCCTGAGTAAGCGAGTGGTTCGGCTGGGCTTCATTATCGGCTTCATCGCGCTGATCGGAGTTTTGCTCTCCGGTCTCGCAGCCTATCGCGTCCATGAGCAGGAACTGGCGCTTGACGGTATCGCGCTCGCCCGCGCCATCGACGTTCATGCCAGCCTGGTGCAGGACCGGTTGACAGAGCGCGAATTGCTCGCCCGCGTTGCATCCGGATTGTTTCGCACGCCCTCGGCAGTGAAGTCCAACATGCTGCAGCCGCTGCGGTCGGCGATCTATGCCTTCAAGACCGATTTCGTGATCGCGTCCTGGATCGCTCGTCTCAAGCCGGGCGATCTGGCCACGGCGCAGGCGGAGCTGAAGACCGCCGGCTTCACCAACCCGACGATCCGCGATTTCGACGACCGGCCGCTCGACATCAAGACCGTCGACAGGCCGCTCGACGTCCTGATGGACCAGGAGCCGCGCAGCGCGGATACGCTGGGCTTTCCCGGTCGCGCCTACGACCGCCATTCGGTGATCGGGCCGATGCTGGCGCAGGCGGCGGCCTCCGGCAAGCCGGTGGCGTCGGACCCAATTCCACTGCAGCGGCGGGACGGGCCGATCGGCATCGTGCTTGCCTCCGCCATTCTGAAGGATGGCACGGCGGACCCCGTGGGCTTCGTCACCTTTTCCTACGAGCTGGCGCCGTTGATGCTGACCAATGACGACCGCTCGCTGTTTGCGGTGGTGCTGAAGGACCCCGATGACGCCAGCGACGAATATGTCGCCAACGACCAGGGCGCCATCAGCCTGCGGCCGGTGAAGCAGGGCGATCCGTTGCCGTCGGTGGTGCGGACGGTGACGTTCGGCGGCCGCGACTGGTCGCTCGGCTATTATGCCAAGAACAATGCCGCACAGCGCGCGCAGCAGACAGCGGTCATCGTGGCGGCCATTGGCCTGGCGCTCACCGGCATCGTCTGCGGCCTGTTCGGATATGTCGCCTACAACAATCTGCGGCTCAGCCGCGAGATCCAGGTCCGTATCGGTTTCGAGCGACGATTGACCGCCGTCATCGACGAGCTCAACCACCGGGTCAAGAACATCCTGGCCGTGATCCAGTCGATCGTGACACGCACGCTGCGCCACGGCTCGGACATGGATGTGTCGCGCGAACTGCTAATCGGCCGCATCCACGCGATGTCGAACGTGGTGACGCTGCTCAGCGAAAGCCAGTGGCAAGGTGTCAAGCTCAGGGGACTGTTCGAGTCGCGCGCCATTCCGCATGCCGACCGGATCGTGGTCAACGGCCCGGACATCGCCGTCAGCGCGCGCGCCGCGCAGTCGCTGTCGCTGTTGTTCTTCGAACTGGCCTCGCATTCCGACGAGGGGCTGTCGCTGGTCGGCAAGCACCCGCACATCGTTGCCAACTGGGAAGTCACCGGCGAGGCGCCGGACGAGATTTTTCATTTCCGCTGGGAGGAGTTCAACACCAGCGCGGCGACGCGGCGGGAAGACTCGGATTTCGGTCTCATCCTGCTCGACCGCGTCGCGCCGGAAGCGATGGGCGGCACCGCGAAGCGCTACTTCACCGAGGTGAGCTATGTCTACGAACTCACCGCGCCGATGGTCACCGTCGTCGACATGACCGAGCGCGACCGCACCGAGCAGATTTCCGCACCCGTGCGGCCGGTAAAGTAGGGCGCACTCTCTCCGCACGTCGTCCCTGCGCACGCAGGGACCCATAACCACCGCTGCAAATTGTGAGGCAAGCTGTCTCTGTCCGCGTGCCACTTACGCGGGCCACGGCGTATGGGTCCCTGCGTGCGCAGGGACGACTCCGCTTTGCTCATCCGCGCTACAGCAACTACAAAACCACCAACAAAAAAGGCGGCCACGCGGGCCGCCTTTTCCATGTCATTTCGATAGCGTCATCACCCGCCATTGCCGCCGATCACGGCGCGCACGGTCTCGTCGGGTCCGAAATCCTCGGCGCCATCGACATAGAGCAGCGCTGACAGTTTCGAGCGCGCGCGGTTGACGCGGCTCTTGATGGTGCCGACCGCGCAGCCGCATATGGCGGCGGCGTCCTCGTAGGAAAACCCGGAGGCGCCGACCAGGATCAACGCTTCACGCTGATCCTGCGGCAGCTTGTCGAGCGCGTTGCGAAATTCCTCGAACTCCAGATGCGCATTCTGCGCCGGCTGGGTTTTCAGGGTTTTCGCGTAATTACCCTCGGCGTCCTCCACCTCGCGCCGCCGCTTCCTGTAGTCGGAGCGAAACAGGTTGCGCAGGATGGTGAACAACCAGGCTGGCAGGTTCGAGCCGGGTTGGAACGAGTCGATGTTGGCAATGGCGCGCAGCAACGTCTCCTGAACCAGGTCGTCCGCACGGTCGCCATTGCCTGAGAGCGAGATCGCGAACGCGCGCAGGCTGGGTACCGACGCCAAAATGTCGTCGCGAAGAGAGTCGGTGAGAGGCATTAGTCCCTCCCGTCAGTTTTTGCTGTTTCGTCGATCTGGGCGGCCGCCGCTTCCGGCCCATCGAGCTTACGGATCAGCTCCGCAAAGCGGTCCGGCACGCCTTGTCGGACCACGTCGTCGTACATGGCGCGGAGCTGATGGCCGATCCTAGATTGAATCTCGGCGTTTAGCCCGCCCTGCTTTTTTACTTCTTTCATGGTCTCATCCACGCTTCCCCGAGAGTTAAGTCTCTGTGGTTTCAAGAGGTTACCTCGAAATTGGGCCTAGGCCGCCGCGTTATAGGTCGAAGGCTAATGCGAATATGTGCGGAAGGTTCCGAAATCTGGGAACTTTTTCTGGAACTTTTTTGCCCTCCGCGAGTAATCGGGGTGACTGGGGAACCGGGGTCCCCCCGCCGAAACTAAATTTGACGCCCCGACGCGGCGCTTAAGGTTACGTCCGCCCGGCTGAGACCCTAAGTGTACGGCCATGAATACGGCCCAAGATAAGGATGGAATGGGGATGTCCCGATCACAGCTCGTTGCTGAACATCTGCCGCTGTTGCGGCGCTATGCCCGTGCACTGACCGGAAACCAGGCCTCGGGCGATGCCTATGTGGCCGCCATGCTGGAGGCCCTGCTGCAGGACGGCTCCCTGCTGGACGAACGGTTCGGCCCGCGCGCCGGGCTGTTCAAGCTGTTCACCCAGATCTGGAACTCGGTCGCGCTCAACGACAACCCCGACGTGGCGACGTTGGCGCTGCCGCCGGAGCGAAGGCTGTCCAATATCACGCCGCTGCCGCGGCAGGCTTTCCTGCTGCTGTCGCTCGAAGGCTTCTCCGAGGAGGAGGTGGCGTTCATTCTCAACACCGACATCGCCGAGACGCGCGCGCTGACGGATGCCGCAGGCCGCGAGATGGCGGCGGAAATCGCCACCGACGTCCTGATCATCGAGGACGAGACCTTCATCGCGATGGATCTCGAGAGCCTGGTGAAGAACCTCGGTCACAACGTGATCGGCGTCGCCCGCACCCATGCCGATGCGGTGGCGCTGGCCAAGAACAAGAAGCCCGGCCTTATCCTCGCCGACATCCAGCTTGCCGACGGCTCGTCGGGCCTGGATGCGGTCAACGAGCTGTTGAAGGTGTTCGAGGTGCCGGTGGTATTCATCACCGCCTATCCCGAGCGCTTCCTGACCGGTGAACGCCCCGAGCCCGCGTTCCTGATCTCAAAGCCGTTCCAGCCCGCGATGGTCTCCGCGGTCGCCAGCCAGGCGCTGTTCTTCCAGCGCAACTCGCGCAACCGCGCGCCGCGGGCGGCCACTGGCTGATCGAAGCGTTGTAGCGTAGAGTTGAAAAAATCCGGCGCGCCCCAGTGCGCGCCGGATTTTTGTTGGGGCAACCTGCCACGGTCTTCCTGGCGACGAACCTCTTGATGATGTGGGATAGGGATCGATGAGTGTCGGGCTGATCGGCCTTCTCGACGATATCGCAGCGATTGCCAAGGTGGCTGCAGCTTCCCTCGATGATGTGGCGAGCCAGGCCGCCAAAGCGGGCGCAAAGGCCGCGGGTGTCGTCATCGATGACACCGCCGTCACTCCGGGCTACGTGATCGGATTTACGCCCGCGCGCGAGCTGCCGATTGTAGGCCGGATTGCGGCAGGATCGCTGCGTAACAAGCTCCTGGTCCTGCTCCCCGCGGCCCTGGTGCTCAGCTACTTCCTTCCCTGGACGATCACGCCGCTCTTGATGCTGGGCGGCGCGTACCTCTGTTATGAAGGGGTCGAGAAAGTGCTGGAAGCGGTTATGCCCCATCAGGCGCACCAGCACGAATCCCAGCTCGGCACGGTCGCATTGAACGCGCAGTCGGTCGAAGACGAAAAAATCGCAAGCGCGATCAAGACCGACTTCATCCTCTCGGCCGAGATCATGGCGATCACGCTGGCGGCCCTCCCCGCAGGGAGCATCTGGAAGCAGGCGCTTGTGCTGGCGGTCGTGGCAATCGGAATCACTGTCGCCGTGTATGGCGTGGTGGCGCTGATCGTGAAGGCCGACGATGTCGGTGTAGCGCTGGTACGGAGCGACGGCGCCTCGGCGGCCGGCCGGGCGGTCGGCCGCGGCATCGTTCGTGGCATGCCCGTGCTTTTGAAATTCCTCAGCGTGGTCGGCACAGCCGCCATGATCTGGGTTGGCGGCGGTATCATACTGCATGGCCTCGAAGTCTACGGGCCTCCGGCCATAGGCTCAGCCGTCAAGGCCATGGAGGAGGCCGCAGCTCACGCGGTCCCGCCCGCGGCCGGTGTCCTTGAATGGATAGTCGAGGCGGCCATATCCGGTGTTGTTGGGCTGTTGGTTGGCGCAGCATCAATTCCGATCGCTGGGTTTGCCCTTGCGCCTGCATGGACAGGGTTGAAGCGTCTTCTGCGAGGCTGAAGAACCGCTTCTGCTCGCAGCCGCGCCACGGGCTGATCGAAGCGTCGTAGCGCAGAGTTCCGGCGCGCTCCCGACTGCGTGCCGGATTTTTTATGCCGTGCCCTGTGAACCAGTTCACCTCGGCTTGGCAAGGTCGGAGTTATCATTCGCGTGACACGGAGACGACGTCTTAGGACGGGCGATACCAAGTTCGCGGCCAGGCATCTCTCCCCTTGGCTCGGGCCACCAGCTTCGATTTCAAAGCTGGTCGGACTGATCCGGCGTGCCCCACCTGCGCGCCGGATTTTTTTGCTGCGAATGGTGCTGACCTTCGGCGTGACGCTGGCTTTGCAGAAGGCGATCGGTGGATTGCTTGTTGAACTGCGCCCCACGCCCGCATAGGCTCGCCGCAGCCACAAGAAAAGAAACGGAAACGTTCCTCACCGATGCAGTCCGCCGAGCGGCCTTTCCCCCACCGCCGGGGCCTGATCATCGTTGCGACATTGGCCACCGCTTATGTCGCCAGCCATTTTTTCCGCGCTTCCAACGTCACCATCGGTCTCGACCTGATGCGCGATCTGGCCATTGGGCCGGAAGCGCTGGGGGCACTGACGGGCGCGTTCTTCTTCGGCTTCGCGGCGATGCAGATTCCCTGCGGCTTCTTCTTCGATCGGTTCGGGCCGCGCTACACCGTGGTCGGCATGCTCATCGTCGCCAGCTTCGGCGGCGCCCTGTTTACGCTGGCGCCGAGCTGGCCGGTACTGCTGACCGGCCGGGTGCTGATGGGCGCCGGCTGCGGCGTGATGCTGATCGGCAGCATGGTGGTGATCTCGCGCTGGTTTCCGCCGGACCGCTTCTCGACGCTTACAGCCATGGTGTTGTCCATCGGCCTGCTCGGCAATCTCGCCGCCACCACGCCGCTCGCCTGGGCGTCGCAGGCGGTCGGCTGGCGCCCGGTGTTCGGCGCCGTCGTCGTCTTCACGGCGCTCGCCACCGTCGCGATCTGGCTGGTGGTGCGCGACGCGCCGCCCGGCCATCCCTTCCTGAGCCGCCAGGTCGAGCCGCCCGCCGAGATGCTCAAGGGGCTGGTGGAGGTGTTGCGCAACCCGCACCTGAAGCCGATCCTCGCGCTGAATTTCTGCAACTATGCCTGCACCTTCACCGTGCAGGGTCTGTGGGGCGGTCCATTCCTGCGCGAGGTGCATGGCCTAAGTCCGATCGCGGCCGGCAACGTCCTGTTGTTCGCCGTGATCGCCTACCAGGCCGGCATGCTTGCCTTCGGCCCGCTCGATCGCCGGCTCGACACCCGCAAGGGCATAGCGATCGGCGGCACGCTGGTGATCATTTTTCTGCTCGCGATCCTGGCGCTGTTTCCTCACCCGCCGGTCTGGCTGCCGGTCGCCATCATCATTGCCATGGGCTTCTTCTCAGCCTCCAGCACCATGGTGATGACGCACGGCCGCGGCATCTTCCCCGACCGGCTGATCGGGCGCGGCATCTCGACCATGAACACATCAGTTATGCTCGGCGTCGCCTGCATGCAGACGCTGTCGGGTGTCATCGTCGGCGCTTTCGAGCCGCTCGCGAACGGCGCCCGCACCGAGGACGCTTACCGTGCGCTGTTCGGCACGCTGACGCTGGTGCTGATTGTTGCGCTCGCGGTCTACAGCCGCTCGCAGGATGTGAAGCCGAGTGATGAAATGCGGGCGGCGGGGCGTAACTCCGCTTGAGGCCGCTGCGAAACCGACCTCGTCAGACAATCGGCGGTCCGGCTCGAGTTCAGGCCAATCGGGCTATTTGGCGCGGGTGTTTCGAATGTCCCGCACGATCCAGG
Source organism: Bradyrhizobium valentinum (assembly GCF_001440405.1). Classification (GTDB taxonomy): domain Bacteria; phylum Pseudomonadota; class Alphaproteobacteria; order Rhizobiales; family Xanthobacteraceae; genus Bradyrhizobium; species Bradyrhizobium valentinum. The sequence continues at coordinate 42,301 of NZ_LLXX01000190.1, read as the reverse complement.
CGAACACAAGAAGCGAGGCGCCCACGCCAGCAAGGCTCCGACGATCATCGCAGTTGCCGTTGTCATGACAGCTCCTTGATGCCCACGCACTCTATCGACAATTATCGACTCCCGGCAGTTCGAGCAGCATTGCTGGATTATCTTTGCTCGGCGACAGACGGCTCAGGACATTTGTAGAGCCATTTCCAATAGGCCTTGTTGCGCGCCCGCTGACGCTTGTAGACCTCGCGGCACCTGGTCGAGCAAAATTGCTCGAAGTATAGGCTGAAGCGGACCAGCCCGAACGGACGTTTGCAATCTGGATTCCCGCAACAATTTGTCATGACGCGGCCTCTGCATTGGTTCGCCGTACCCAGCGAGTGAACTGTTCCTGACCTTGGGCGAGACAGGAGCGTCCGCAGTAACGTTCTCGTGCAGGACTTCGTAAAGATATGATCCTTGGATCTTCACAATCGCATTCAGAACAACGTGGGTCTGTACGCATGGCGGCCTCCTTCTGAGGAATTGCCATTCACTGATCATGGTGTGCTGCGTTATCTCGCCGTCGAAATACCGGAGGGCGACGATGCCCCAGTGTCGTCCCGTCCGCCTTCGAGTTCAACTTGTCCAGATGTTTGGTTTACTCATCCCTGCGTATGAGCCGTCGAACCGGACGCGCCGTGTACCAGCCCGATCAGGTCATTTCCCCGTTCCGCAGCCCTGCAAGGCTATTTCGAGGCAGTCGATCAAGGCTTCTCCTGCGAAGGGCTTGGCCAGGAAACAGATTGCTCCGGCCTTCAGCGCCCGCGCGCGTGCGTCATCGACGGCGAAAGCCGTGATGAAAATAAACGGCACGCGGTATCCCTGGGCAAGCAAGCTGGCCTGCAGATCGAGACCGCTCATCGTCGGCATCTGAACATCCGCGATCACGCAGGAGGTGTCGTTCAAGTAAGGCGACGCCAGGAATTCCTCGGCCGACGCGAACGTATGAACGGAATACCCAAGCGACCTTACGAGATTGTCGGTGGCGACGCGAACGGAGCTGTCGTCGTCGATGATTGAAACTACGGATGGGCTGGACAAAGTGGTCCTTCCTGGAGCGCCAACGGCATGCCGCTCAACGGCAGAGTGCACCGCAGACCGGAAGCGGAAAATCATACTTAGGTTTGCAGCACTCACGCGGACGGCTCAAATATCCGCCAGTTCACGGCTGCGGCGCGGTGCGCCTTACTCCGAGCGCCTGGGCCATCTTCACCAGCTCTGCGAGCGATTTCGCCCCCATTTTTCGCATGATGTGCCCACGGTGTATCTTCACGGTGATTTCGGCAATTCCAATCTCGGCCGCGACCTGTTTGTTCATGAGGCCGGCCGTGACCAGCGCCATGACCTCCTGCTCCCGGGCGCTCAGCGTCGCGAAGCGTGCTTTCAGCTCCGAGAGGATCTTTGCTTCATGGCGGCTCTTTCGGTCGCGTTCGATGGCCGCCGTCACGGCATCCAGCATGTCCTGATCGCGAAACGGCTTGGTCAGAAAGTCGACGGCGCCGGCTTTCATCGCCCTGACCGTCATCGGAATATCGCCATGACCCGTCATGAAGATGATCGGGATATGGATTCCCGCCTCGGCAAGGTCCGCCTGAAAGTCGAGGCCGCTCACTCGAGGCAGTCTGATGTCGAGGACCAGGCAACTGGCGACGTCGGCAAGCTTGCTCTGCAGAAATTCGGGCGCCGAACCGAACATTTGGACCCGCAAGCCCACCGAGCGGAGAAGATTTCCAAGCGCCTCCCGCACCGAGGCGTCATCGTCGACCACGTAGACGATTGGCTCCTCTGCGCCGGCAACGTTGCGAGGCGGTGTCGAGCGGTCGGTCACGGCGTGTTGCCCTCCTGATGCCGCGGCAAGATGAACTGGAACGTGGCGCCGGGCCCGGCATGGCTGGAGGCCGACAGCCGCCCGCCGTGGGACTCGACGATCGATCGGCAGATCGACAGGCCCATGCCCATGCCGTCCGATTTGGTGGTGAAGAATGCCTCGAACAGCCGGTCCGCATTTGCGGCGGCCAAACCTATTCCGCAATCGCGTACCTCGACCAGAATTTGGTCGGCCTCATCCCGGAGCGTCCGGATCACCAGCTCGCGCGGCCGGTCCGTGACCGGTTGCATCGCTTCCATGCCGTTGATGACGAGATTGAGGATGACCTGCCGCAACTGGACGCGGTCGCCGAGCACCAGGCCCAGGGCAGGGGCGAGCTTCGTCTGAACCGATATCCGGCGGCTGGCCAGTTCGTAATGCAGCAGGGTGATCACCTCGTGGACGACTTCATTGATGTCGAGCGGCGCTTTCTCATCGGCTGTCTTGTTGACCAGCGCACGGACGTGCTGGATCACTTCGCCGGCCCGGTTGCCGTCCTTGACGATGGACTGCACCGTGCGGCGCACTTCCTCCAGGTTGGGAGGATCGCGGTCGAGCCAGCGCTGGCAGGCCGCGGCGTTGGCGACGACGGCGGTCAGCGGCTGGTTCACCTCATGGGCGATCGAGGCGGCCAGCTCCCCCAGCGCCGTCATGCGTGCAACATGCGCAAGTTCCGCCTGCGCTTCATGCAGCTTCTCTTCGGCCTGCTTGCGCGCGGTGATGTCCTCGCATGCGATCAGGACGATCAACCGGCCATCCAGCCGCCGCACGGCCTTGGCGTTTTCACGAACCCAAATCGCAGAACCGTCCTTGCGAACCTTTCGGATCTCCCAACTATGCGTCTTGCCGATATCTCTCAGGCAAACCTCAACGCTTTTCCGGACCAGGTCCCGGTCTTCCGCAAAGAAAACCTTCAGCACCGATTGCCCGCGCAATTCGCTGACGGGATAGCCGAGCTGCGCGGCGCCAAAGGTGTTTACCGACAGCACGGTGCCTTCCGCGTCGACCATGAAGTACATGACGGGGTTATGCTCGAAGACTTCCTTCCACTGCGCCTCGCTCTGGCGGAGTGCATCTGTCGCCCGCCGTTCGGCCCCAATGCGGCTCTCGAGCGCGGCTTCCATTTGCCGGCGGGTTTTCCTTACCAGGTGAAGCACGACCAGCGCGGCGAAAGACAAGGCGATCAGCAGCGCGATGGCAGTCAAATGGTCGGCGACATCAGGCGCGGGGCCGAGCACCAGCCAGATGCAGGCTGCGGCCAGCGAAGCCAGCGCCATGCCGCCGAGCAGCGACAGCTCGGCCGAGGGCCAGGATTTCAGTGTCTGGTTGCGCATGGCGGCACACATCCGGCCATCAGGGACCGCGCTGCGTTGTCGATGATCGGCGGCGACAACGCGGCCCTTTCAACGGACGGCATCTTAGCAGGTTCGGAGGGTATTGTGCGTCGCGATATCGCAGCGTTTGCGTCGGCCGATAGTCGTGCGGCAAGCGCAGTGCTGGACATTGCGCAACGCGCCCTGGTGAGCAATGGCCTCGCCCGACATCGCCAGGTTGCTGCGGCAGGTATCTTGTACATCCGGCAAAGGCAGTCGATCCTAAACTTGGGTATGTTGCTCTCAACCGAATGTAATGTACGCGTCAACCTCCGTTCAATGGCCCGGGCCATATCAGCGATTACGCTCGCTGGTTAGCCGTCAAGCAGCGGAGCTATTGATATGTCAAAGCCGAACCTGCAATTGATCCACTGTTCGAACGGCACCCCGCTGCGAGCAAAGCGGCCGCAGAATAGCCGCAGCTTCCGGCCCCTGGTTATCAACGGGGGCGCGGCGTCGGTGCCGGGCGAGCCTGGCTGGGAAGCCGCGCTCGAACTATTCGATCTCGGTCTGCTCGTTTTCCACCGAAACTATCTTGCTTTCCTGGAGGCCCATATGGCCGCTCTCAAGGGTCTCCACTGGAGGGACCCTGAAAAGACCCGGTAGATCGGCATGATCGATGCGTCGCGACAGCGTGACCGCAATCACATGGCCGTCACCGCGGGCCGGCTCACAAACCTTTGTATAGCCGGTGCATCCGTTTCGATGCTGGTCATTTACTTCAGTACAATTGAGCATGGCGTGCGCGGATCTTAACGTTGGCGCGTCGAGGCAGGATGGACGTGATCGAATTGCCGGCGCATCGATGTCTCCTCCCGCTCCGGTCGCCGGCGCCTCCTGCCTCGTCACTTCGGCCAGCATCGGTATCTGCCCGCCTGCAGGCAAAGCCTGAAGCGGATGCTCTCGCGGGCCTTGCGCAGCTTGAACGGGAGGTCCGTGCCTGATGTTACCGTCTGACAGGATCGCGCTCTTTATCGACGGCGCCAATCTCTATGCCACCGCCAAGGCGCTGGGCTTCGACATCGATTACAGGCGCCTGCTCAAGGAATTCCAGAGCCGTGGCACGCTGTTGCGGGCGTTTTATTACACGACCATCATCGAGGATCAGGAATACACATCGATCCGGCCGCTGATCGATTGGCTCGATTACAACGGCTACACCGTCGTCACCAAGCCCACCAAGGAGTTCGTCGATGCCGGCGGCCGTCGCAAGGTCAAGGGCAGCATGAATGTCGAGCTAGCCGTTCACGCGATGGAGCTCGCCGGTCATATCGACCGCATGTTTCTGTTCTCGGGCGATGGCGAGTTCCGCTCGCTGCTGGAAGCGGTGCAGCGCCGCGGCGTGCACACTACCGTCGTTTCCACCCTGACCAGCCAGCCGCCGATGGTGGCCGACGATTTGCGACGTCAGGCCGACGCCTTCATCGATCTTGCCGAATTGAGGCCAACCATCGGCCGCGATCCGTTGGAGCGGCCGGGCCTGCGCCAGCAATCACCGCAATTCGCCGCGCGCGGGACGATCAATGGAAATGGCCTCGCGGAGTGATTTCTGAATGATGGGTTTCCTCGCTCTTAGCGGATATTGTTCGAGACGGCGATCACGACTGCAAAGTGCCAGGGGCGGATCTCGACGGTGATCGGGCCTTGAGGGCGGTCAACTCGACTGACGTGACGCGCCGGCGGAGAGACCGTCGATCATGTTCTGCGCCTTCTGGTCAGGTCCATTCCCTTGGGAGCTGGGGCCTGCTCATGGTGCTCGATCGGCAAACGCCCGCTCCAAAGTCTTCTCTGCGACCTTCCGGCCAATCGTCTGGCCCGCATCGATGTCGAACCGATAGTGGATGCCGGCCCATATGCGCGCCTCAGCCGCTTCTTTCCCGTGAGCCAGCAGCCGGCCGCGGTCGTGGGGGAAAATGCCGGCCAGCACGGTCGCGGCCGCGGTTGACAGGCAGCCGTGCGCGGCCGGGTAGCTCGGATGATTGGGAGACGGAAAGAGCGGCTTGAAGTCAGGGTCAAGCTGGGATGGCCGGATGTACCAGTAGGCGTACTTGGCATCCCAGCAGGCGATGGCGGCATCGAGGAAGGCGATGTTGAGCGCTGCAAGAGCACGCGCGGCCGCTTGTGGTGACAGGGCCTCGCCATATTCGAGCAGTTTCAGGCGGGCCGTTTCGTTCCGCCGCCATAGACCTCCCAGTAGATCGCGCGATGGTTCGATTTCGGCGTTCGCTGGAACGCCTTCAACTCGGCCAAGGCGGCCTTCACCTGATCCGAGTCGAATGCCGGCGGCGGCGATGGACGGAACTCGTCGGCACGCGCCAGGACCCAGGGTTTCCACGTCCCGGCGAGCGGTGCGATCGGATTTGCAGCTTTCCAGCGGCCTGGTCCTTCGGGCACGCTGCCTGTCCACTTGGCCTCGGATTGATCGGATTTGCCCCGGGCGATGGCTAAGGCCGCGATGCTCTGTCCGATCGCGCGTCCGGCGACCACATCGCTGGGGTACTCGACTCCAGCCAGCAGGCGCGCCTGCATCGCCTCCTCGGCCATCGCGGCAAAAACACTGGCGCGAGCTGGGAAGATGTACCCAAGCACCTCGGCTGCAGCCGTCGCAGCGGCCGCGTAGTCGGAAGGGAACGATGATCCAGCCGCAGCCCTGATGGGTGTCTTGACTGATGGATCGGCCGCGACCAGGGGAGGCCGGCTTGCGGATTTCCTACGGTACCAAGAAACCGCCACGGCGTCGTCCACGGCGGCGTGGAAGAGCGCGAGATGACGCGCTGCCAGAGGAAGGGTAACGAAGTTGTCGAGCAACTCGTCGAGGATGATCTCGTTCCAGCGATAGACCGGGCCCCCGGCCGCCCACCAGTGAAAGCGGGCAACATCCTCGGGCGTACGCTTCGCCACGATCACTTCGAGTTCCCTGAGCTCGGCCGCCACATTTTTCGGCGGGGCGGGCACGTCAATCTCACCATATGACTTCACGAGCCACCCTTCGGCGCGAGGTACCAGATGCGCAACCGTAGCGGCGGAGCGAGCCGGTTGTGAGAGGAGGAGCGCCGCCGTTGCGGCGAACGCAGCGACCATCAGTTTCTGCATCGTCAAACTCCGATAGAAGAGATCCAATACATCGGGGAAGACGTGGCCCACGTTGCCGGTTTAGGCTATCCACTTCTCGCCGACCTGTTCAGAAATCGCAGAATTTGTTAGGCTCGCCTTGCGCGGCGCAGCGAAGCACCATCGAACATGGCGAAACGAGAAGCATCCCGTGAAGCGCCGATCGACCGGCCCGACCCGCCGGACCGGCTGCTTCCCGCGGACTTGATGTGCGCTCTCGATTGGCTGCGCCGCAATCCGGATGGCGATGTGTCCCTCGGTGCATTGTCCGCCGTTGCGGGCATACGGCCACGAACGCTCGAAGCGCACTTCAAGGAATTCCTGGGGACGACGCCGCTGGCCTGGGTTCGCAATGCTCGTCTCGCCAGGGCGAGGCGCGAGCTGCTGGATGCGAATGATCGCACGACGGTGACAGGTGTGGCCCTCGATGCCGGCTTCAGCCAGCTCGGCCGTTTCGCCAACGCATATCGGTGCCGGTTCGGAGAACTGCCGTCGCAGACGCTGCGCGCGGGACGACGCGTCGCAGCCAGTGCTGCCGAGATCGACGATGAAGCCCTGCGCCTAACCTGGCGCGCAATTCCAGAGGCCTTCGCCGTAGCGCCGGATTCGAACTGCATTGCGTTGGAGCTCCTTGAGCAGGCCCAGCAGCGTGCACCGGAGTTTGCGCTTGCGAGGGCCTTGGCGGCCTGGTGCTGGGCGCAGCGTTCAGCCCAACACTTCGGATCGGACCCAGCCGAGGACATCGACCGCGCGCGGCGGCTGGCCGATCGCGCGCTCGCCCTGTCGCCGAACGATGCCATGGTGCTCTCGCTTTCGGCCGGTGCGCTGACCTTGGCCCACCGTGTCACGGAGGCGGACCGGCTGATTGAGCGGGCGGTGGCGATTGAACCGACTTCCGCCGTCGCGTGGGTTCGCCGTGGATGGTCGTCTGCCTATCTCGGAGACAGCGAAAGCGCGCTGCGCGAACTCAGAACGACGCTCCATCTCGCACCCTTTGAGCCCATCCGGCATCTCGCACTCATCGGCATTGGCTGCGCTCACTTCGCTGCCGGCCGCTACGAGCGCGCAGCGGCATGGGCCAAAACCGGCGTCGAGGCGTTTCCTCAATCGTTCTGGGCCGAGCGCGTGGTCATTGCTGCTGCCGCATCCTCAGGAGCGCTGGCGGAGGCGCGTCGGCGCACTCGGACGCTTCTGCGTCAAGATCGTAATCTGACGATTTCAGTCGCGAGACGGGCATGGCCATTCAGACCGGATTTCATGGACCGGCTGTGCCATGGGCTTGAGATCGCGGGTGTTCCGCGTGCCTGAGGCGTCGACCGAGATTCGACGCACGAGCCTTTGAATGTCTGTTCCGGGGATTGCCATATTGCCCCAGTGGGAGGATGCTTCGACGTAGGCACAAGGGAGAGCGGCATGAGCAAGCCTGGTCTCGACAATCGCCACCGCAACCAGGATGGCGAAATCAGCCAGAAGCACGGAGCCGTCCTGATCGGCACGTTGCGCAAGATCTACGGGCAAGGCTTTGCCGCCGGCTATCCGGCAACCGAGAAGCTGAGCGATATCCTGGCTAACCTCAACGAAACATCGCTGAGCCAGCTCCGCCGCGACTACAAGACCGGTCATCTGGATCACAAGATCACGAACGCCTTGCATTGAAGGCGGTCTGCAATGAGGTTGCTGGCATAAGCTCGCAAGGTTAGCGTGCTTGACACCAGTCTGCTTGGGAAAATTCCGGGTTATGCCCGTCACCATCGACTACTACATGACGCTCACCTCGCCGTTTACTTACCTCGGCAGCGCGCTGTTCGCGGAGATCGCCGAGCGAAATAACGCGACCGTCAACATCAAGCCCTGCAAGTTCGGGCCGATCTTCGAGCAGACCGGCGGGCTGCCGCTGCCGAAGCGCTCGCCGCAGCGGCGCGCCTACCGGATGATGGAGTTGAAGCGCTGGCGCGAGGTGCGCGGCATTCCGATCAATCTTGAGCCGAAGCATTTTCCCTGCGACGACGCCATGGCGACCCGTCTGGTGATTGCGGCCAAGCTGCAAGGCAAGAATGCCCACAGGCTGTCGCTGGAGCTTGGGCGCGCGGTGTGGGAACGGGAAGAAACGCTCGCCGATTCCGTAGCGATCTCGTTGGCTGCCCAGCGCGCCGGTCTCGACGCTGCGGAGCTGCGCGCGGGCGGCGCTTCGGACACCGAACTCGATGAGCTGCATGAGACGTTTACGCAGGAGGCGCTGACGGCGGGCGTCTTCGGTGCGCCGAGCTACGTGTTGCCTTCGGGCGAGATCTTCTGGGGTCAGGACCGGCTCGACCTGCTGGAACGCACCTTGAAGAAGCTGGCATCTTGAAGAAGTGGTCTAGTCAAAAAAAGCAGGGTGCGACCGGCATCACCACGGTCGCACCCTACGTCGCCGGTCAATGGGGCAGGGGGAATAACCGGCTGCCGGGATGACTCCGAGCCCCCCGGATTCGTTCCCGCGCCCTCCAAATATTTTTCATACACGGTTAAGTGATTGAGAAGCGCCGGACCCCCGGCGGCTCGGTTCGGTTGTGTCCGTGATCGCCACGGGGCGAGGGATAAACCGTCATGTCACAGATTTTCAAAGCATTTTTAGCCGCTCTCGCCATCTCCGCGACATTTGGCGCCGTCCAGTTCGCATCGGGTCATGATCTCGCCAGCCTTAGGCAACTCGCCTCGACTGCACCTGCAGCGGACATCAACCGCACCGGCAAGGCCGACCGCGCGGCGCTCAGAGCCGCGCCAGGCCAGACCGAGACGATTACCATCAAGGGCGTCGGCCTCGACGATACGTCGGTGGTCGTTCGAGTTCCCGTCGTCAAGGACGAGGCGCGGAACCGCCCCGCGCCGCCGGTGCCATCGCCTGCCAAGCCTACCCAATCGAAGACGGCGATCGCCTGCGAACCGCCGGTCAGTGTGCTGACCGAAGTCGCAAAACTGCTTCAGCCCGGCCGCTGCGTGACCTGATCGCGCTGGATCCGTAGGGTGGGCAAAGGAGCGCGAGCGACGTGCCCACCATCGATCGTCGAGCGCGCTTCTTGATGGTGGGCACGCTGTCGCTTTGCCCACCCTACGAACTTCTCCGGACTGATTTGCTTTTCGCGCAAGCGCAACTTCATGCAGCGGCCTGCGACAGGCTGGCACGACGGGCAAATCAGTCAAAACCTGTCCAGCCCTCGTTGCAAAAATATTCCGCTTAACTGTATCGCGGCTACTCCCATCTCCGTCGTCCCGGACAAGCGAGCGTAGCGAGCGCGATCCGGGACCCATACGCCGCGGCGTGTGTTGCCTTGCTGCGATGGTCGACGACTTTCCTTCAACAATTGGCGACGGTGGTTATGGGCCCCTGCGTTCGCAGGGACGACGAGTGGATTGACTTCGTCCTACTCCGCCGGCGCTTCGCTGCTGCTGTTGTTAGCGCGGGTGGCGAGAAATCCCAGAGCCAGGCCGCCGACTGCGAGGATCGGGATCAGCTTCTTGACGCCGATGGCGCGGATCACCTGGATGCCGGCCGCGACCAGCATCGGATCGGACAGCACGGTCTGTGCGGTGGACTTTGCCGCCTTCGCCGCCTGTTCGGCGCGCGCCTCGATCTGCTTCTTGCGCATCATATAGCAGCCGGCCGCGATCAAGGTGACCACGAAGAAGATGGCGGCTCCGGTGAGGCAGGCCTGCACCGGACCGTAATTCTGAAGCACGAACACGAAGGCCGCCGCGCACAGAAAGCCGGTCGTGACCAGCAACGCCAAGGCCGCCGCTGCCGCCAGCGAGGTCAACCGCAGCGCGGTGCCGGTCGACTCCTTGAAATCATCGATCAATCGCTGAAACATGGCCAAGCCTCGATCCGAAAGCCTCGATCTGAAAACGACGTCAACGAAACAAGCCGCAACGCACAACGCCGCCGCGACGTTTGGATCGCCGGTGCGCGCCATCGAAGACAATCGGCGCCAAAGCTGCCTGCGCCAAAACTACCTGCGCCAGGTCACGCCGATCAGAAAGCCGATGCCAAGCGCAAGGCCGACGGTTGCCAGCGGACGCTGCGTGATGACGTCTTCCAGCGTCTCCTCGATCGAAGAGGCCGCGTTCTGCGCCGCATCCATCATGGCGCTGCCGCGCTCCGACATGTCGTCGACCGCCGCTTCCGCATTGGCGCGGGCCTGGTTGTAACCGTGCCGTGCCTGCTTGCCGGCGGTGCCGGCAAAATTGTTCAGTGCATCGGTGATCTGCTCGGTCAGAGCTGCAATATCGTTTTTCACGGCGGTGACATCCTTTTGCAGGCGTTCGTAGGTCGCTTTGTCCGTCAGATTTTTGGTGGCTTCGTTCGTCGTCGACATCGAAAGCTCCCGGATACCGAATTCATTTGCGGAACAAACGCCCCGTCGGATGGGAAGTTCCCAGGTCTGATGCCGGGCCTAGTCCTCCGGCAGTTGCGGCGAAGCCGACGGCGTCAGATGCTCCTTCACGATCAGCGCGACGATCAGAAGCGGCGACGACAGGAACGCGCCCATCGGCCCCCACAGCCAGGTCCAGAACGCAAGGGTTAAGAACACGGCGAGCGCGTTCAGCGCCAGCCGCCGCCCGACGATCGTCGGCGTCAGGAAGTGGCCCTCCAGGAAGGTCATCACCGCAAACATGGCCGGGGCCAGCAGCCCGGCGCTCAAGGTCGGGAACGAGACAAGGCCGACCACGACCAGGACGGCGAACATCGCCACCGGGCCGATGATCGGGATGAAATTCAGGATCGCGGCCAGCGCGCCGAGACTGGCCGGATTGGGCATGCCCGTAACCGCGCAGATCAGGCCTGTGGCGATGCCGACACCGGCATTGATCATAGTCACCATCAGGAGGTAGCCACCGAGACGGTCCTCGATCTCGTTGAGGATCCGCAGCGCCCGCAACCGCCACTCGCGCTCGCCGAAATTCATGATCAAGGCCCGGCGCAGGTCCCGCCAGCTCGCGATGAACAGGATCAGCGTCGCGATGAACAGCAGGAATTCGGCAAAGGTCGGCGACAGGAACTCCAAGGTTGGCTGCACCCAGTCGATCTTCGGCAGATGCAATGTCGTGAGCGTGTCGGGGCCGCCGAGCGTGCTCTGCAACTCCTGCCAGAGTGCGAGCGGCCGGTCGAACACGTGCAGCTTCTCCCTCAAAAGCGACCCCAGCTCAGGAAGCTTGCCGCTCCATTCGACCGCGGGCGATGCGATCAGGCTGACCATGAAGGCCGAGGCGGCACTGACGACCGCCACGATCAGTACGGCCGCGACCGGGCGCGGGATGCGATATCGCTCCAGGAAATTCGCGGCGGGCGAGAGCATGGTGCCGACGATGAAGGCCATCGTGATCGGCAGAAAGAACGCCTTGGCAAGATAAAGGCCGGCGATGATGCAGATGATCAGCAGACCAACGAGGCAGATGGCCACCACTTCCGTGCGGCGGATGAGCGGCGGCAATTCGGTCTTGCTGTCAGGGACCGGCGTGCCTTCCAGCTCGTGGGGGAGCTGGCGTTCATGGGGCAACGGCTTTGTCGGAGGGGATTTGACGGCCAAGGGCTTGGCGGGCGAAGGCTTTGTGGGAATGACGCTCACAATGGTTTTCCCTCGCCCGAAGCGGCGATGACATGGCAACGGCGACGTCGCAAACCGGACAGCGATCATAACGTGACGCGAGCGCGCGGGTTCCAATCGCGCCGGCGTGAGCGGTGTCGCATTAGGCGCGCGGTGGCGCGGTGTCGGGCGCACGGAACCGCCGGCCCGCAGCCGCGTTTGTTGGTGCAGAGCATCCAACGATGCACACATCCAGCGGGGCAGGCCCATGACACAGTCCTCCGATCGCCGGCTTTCGTCGCGCGTGGCAAGCGCGCTCGTCCTCGTCAGCGCCGTCTTGCTGATGCCGTTAGTGATCTCGAGCGCGAACGCGCAGATGCTCGGCTACGCTTCGAGCCAGCCGAATGGGTATCCCGCCGACGAGGTGATCGGCGCCGACGAGGGCGCGACGCCCGAACGGCTTCGCCGCGCCGTCGTCGCCTATGGCACGACGGAGGGGCCGGGCACCATCATCATCGATACCGGCAACACCACGCTCTATTACGTGCTCGGCCAGGGCCGTGCCATCAGGTACGGCGTCGGCGTCGGCCGCGAAGGCTTTACCTGGTCCGGGGTGCAGACCATCAGCCGCAAGGCGGAATGGCCGGACTGGCATCCGCCGGCCCAGATGATCGCGCGCCAGCCCTATCTGCCGCGCTTCATGGCCGGTGGTCCCGGTAACCCGCTCGGCGCGCGGGCGATGTATCTCGGCACCAGCCAGTACCGCATTCACGGCACCAACGATCCCTCGACGATCGGAAAGTTCGTCTCGTCGGGCTGCATCCGCCTGACCAATGAGGATGTCACAGATCTGTTCAGCCGGGTCGATGTCGGCACCAAGGTCGTGGTGCTGCCGAAGCGCGCGCCGGTCATGGCGCGAGGTGGGGATACCAGGACCGGCATCACAGCTCGTCCGGTCGGCGCGCATCCGCGCCCGGTCGCGACTACGCCCGCGGGCCGCCAGGCGATGAACCTTATTGCGCCGCAAGTAAACTGAACGGACGCGTCGTGTTGCGCGACAGGAGAAGCTTGGTGCGATCGGGAAAACTCTCAGCATGGGGGGCGGCCGCGCTGATGTGTGCCTCGGTGCTGGCGCCGGCCGCGCAGGCCCAGGACTTTTTCTCGCAACTGTTCGGCGGGTTCGGCCGCCCGCGCCATCAGCCCCATATCCAGATGCCCTTCGGCAATGACGACGGGCAGATTTACGCGCCGCGAGGCGAGGGGCGTGGCCGCTACGGCGGCGGCCAGGCGTACTGCGTGCGGACCTGCGACGGACGTTATTTCCCGGTGCCTGCATCTGATAATGCGAGCCGGGCGGCCTCCTGCAACAAACTGTGTCCTGCGAGCGAGACCAAATTGTTCTACGGCAGCGGCATCGACAACGCCGCCGCCGACAACGGCCAGTCCTACTCGGAATTGCCGAACGCCTTCCGCTATCGCAACGAACTCGTGGCAGGCTGCACCTGCAACGGCAAGGACCAGGTCGGGCTCGCGCCGGTCAAGATCGAGGAGGATCCGACGCTACGCAAAGGCGACATCGTCGCCGGCGAGAACGGTCTCTTGGTCGCAGGCCGCGGTGGCGACAAGCGCGGCGCGGAGCTGAATTTCTCGCCCGCATCCGAGAAGGTCCGCGCCAAGTATGGGCGCGTGCCTGTCGTGGCGCGGGAGTAATTACGGGCTGTCATGGCCCGGGCCTGACCGGGCCATCATCTTAACCCGTCATCCTGAGGTGCGAGCGAAGCGAGCCTCGAAGGATGAACGGCCCCGCCAGTGGCCGTCGCCCTTCGAGACGGCCGCGTTGCGGCCTCCTCAGGGTGACGGCGATACAATGAGGATGCCGCTATAGCCATCCGGCTACGCCGCGCGGATCTTGCCGAGGAACGCGGTGACCTGACTGCCCAGTTGCTGGCTCTGCGTTTCCAGCGTCTGGGAAGCCTGCTTCACATCCTCGGCGGCGGCTGCTGCCGCGTCGGCATCGGCCTTCACGCCGGTGATGTTGTCGGACACGTTCTTGGTGCCCTGCGCCGCGAATTGCGTCGAGCGCGTGATCTCCTGCGTCGCGGCGCCCTGCTGCTGCACGGCGGCGGCAATCGTGGTCGCGACCTCGTTGACCTCGCCGATGATGCTGCCGATACCCTTGATGGCGTCGATCGCCTCGCCCGCGACGCGCTGGATGTCGGAGATCTGCTCGGAGATTTCCTCCGTCGCCTTCGCCGTCTGGCTCGCCAGCGATTTGACTTCGGAGGCGACCACCGCAAAGCCGCGGCCGGCCTCGCCGGCGCGCGCGGCTTCGATCGTCGCATTGAGCGCCAGCAGGTTGGTCTGGGCGGCGATGGTGTTGATCAGGCCGACGACTTCGCCGATCCGCCCGGCCGATTGGGCGAGCCCCTGGACGGTGCCGTCGGTGTTGCGCGCCTGGCCGACCGCGCGGCTGGCGATATCAGCCGCGTGCGCCGCCTGTTGACTGATGTCGTTGATCGAGGCGCTGAGCTCTTCGGAAGCCGCGGCCACGGTTTCGACGCTCATCGAGGCCTCGCCGGAAGCCTTCTCGGCGACCTGGACGCGCTCGTTGGTCTGGCGCGAAATCGTCGACAGGCTGGCCGAGGTGGTCCGCATCTGGCCGGAAGCATCGCCGAGCTGGCTGAGCGTCTGGCGCACCATGCTCTCGAACTCGCCGACATAGCTCTCGATCGCCTGCTGCCGCGCCGTGGCGCCGGCGTTGCGCTCGCGCTCCTGCACCTCGATGCGGGCCTTGTCGGCGGCCTGCTGCTTGAAAGTCTCCAGCGCGCCGGCCAGCGCGCCGATCTCGTCGTGGCGCGCGGCGTAGCCCGTATCGACGTGAACGTCGCCGGCCGCGACCTTCAGCATGGCGTCGCGCATGTTGTGCAGCGGCTTGATGACTCGGCGGGTGACGATCGCCATGGCGCCGAACGCCAATGCGAGCGCGCCTGCCAGCAGGGAGAGTTGCATGATCAGCGAGCGCTGGGCCGTGGAGCGCAGCAGCGCGGCTTGGTCCCTGGCGGCGTCGAGGGCGGCTTCCGCCACGCCGACGGCGGTAGCGAGACGTCCGACCGTGATCGGAGTCCATTGGTTCGGGGTCAATTCCGCCTTCTCGCCGGCCGCGATCTGCGTCAACAGCCGATCGCGCAACGCGAGATATGACGGCTCGAAATAGCCGGTCTTGGTCGCGGCCATGGCGGCGGAAATCGCCGGGGGCAACTGCATCCCCGCGGCCGTCAACTCCAGGGCGCTCCATGCGGCGTCGATGCCGCCGGCATATTTCGTATAGGCGAGCTTCGCCTCCGACGTGATCTTGCCGCTGTTGAGCCCGATCGCGACGATCAGCGAGGCTTCGCCGGCGGTGTTGCGCAACAGCCAGGCGATCTGCTTGATCGCCAGCAACTGGTCGATGGTCGCGTCCTGGTGATTGATGGCGGCGGCAACCGACCCGGACAGCTTGTCGAGCGTTTCCAGCATCGTCGTCGTCGTGTCCATATACTCTTTGGCCAGCGTCGGGCGGCGCGAGGCCTTCGGCTTGCCCATCGCTTCCCAGAATTCCTTCTGCAGCGAGGTCATCGACTTGAGCAGACGGTCGAACTCGGGCACCAGCGTCTGCTGCTGCGCGAATTGCAGTCCGCTGAGCAGGCCGAGCGCGTTGGCCATTGCGGGCATTTCGGTGTCGCGGATGTTGCGCAGATATTTCTCGATATCGGCTTCCATCGGCGCATCGGAATTCAGCAGCCGGTTGGTCGTGGAGCGGTCGGTGCGCAGATTGTGCATCGCCTTGAACATGTTCGCGGAGGCATCTGCGATCACTGCGATGCGGCTCGCCACCTGCAGGCGGCCCCAGGAATCCCAGGCGTTGAGCGAAAATCCAACCACCACGCAGAAAGAGGTGACGAGGATGACGGTCTTCAGCAGCGCGGATACGGTCAGACGGTTCAACATGATGCTCCCCCAGGTGCCCGGCCATTTGGAGGGAGAACGGTAAAGACTTAGGCAGTTTGGAACCGGGTAGTACTACGGGGGCATTGAAACGCTTGCGATTTTGCCCATGAGATTTGCAGTTCCCCGCCCGGAACCCGCGGCGCCGGTTCACGTTAACAAACCACTAACAGCGCATTTTCGGCGAGCGCCGGAGGGGGACTCACATGCTTGTCAGTATTCTCATCACGTTCCTGGTCGTTATCCTCGTTCTCTATCTCATCAATCTCCTGCCGCTCGACGGCCGCGCCAAGCAGATCGCCCGTGTCGTCGTGATCATTCTGGGCGTGATCTCGCTGTTGAGATACATCACGGTCTAGGGCGGCGACCCAAACGAAAGCCCCGGCCGATGCCGGGGCTTTTGATGTTCGGGAAGCGCCACCTTACTTCAAGCTCTTGAACCAGTCGTCCACGTCCTTGTGGATCTGGTCCTTGGCAAAGCCGTAGCGCTGCTGCAGCTTGCCTTCGAGTTGCTCGCGGCGGCCCTCGATCACGTTGAGATCGTCATCGGTGAGCTTGCCCCACTTCTCCTTGGCGGAACCCTTGAACTGCTTCCAGTTTCCTTCGACCCTGTTCCAATCCATCATCATCTCCTCCTCGAAACTGAGATGACGATCAACGGCAATCCGCGCCGGACGTTCCTATCGGAACCGCGGCATCATGCCATGATTCAGCCTGCCGCCTTCGCCTCGCGGCGGCGCGCGGTGAGAATGTATTCGGTGTAGCCGTTCGGCTGCTCGCGGCCCTTGAAGATGAGGTCGCACGCGGCCTCGAAGGCGACGCCGTCGAAAGCGGGCGCCATCGGCTTGTAGAGCGGATCGCTGGCGTTCTGCTTGTCGACCACGACCGCCATGCGCTTCAGCGATTCCATCACCTGATCCTTGGTGACGACGCCATGCGCGAGCCAGTTCGCCAGATGCTGGCTGGAGATGCGCAAGGTGGCGCGATCTTCCATCAGGCCGACGTCATGGATGTCGGGCACCTTGGAGCAGCCGACGCCCTGGTCGATCCAGCGCACGACATAGCCGAGGATGCCCTGGCAGTTGTTGTCGATCTCCTGCTTGACGTCGTCGGGCGCCCAGTTCGACTGCGACACCGGGATGGTGAGGATGTCGGAAAGCTTGGCGCGCTGTCCGCCCTTGGCGAGTTCCTGCTGGCGAGCGATCACGTTGACCTGGTGATAATGCAGCGCGTGCAGCGTGGCCGCGGTCGGCGAGGGCACCCATGCCGTGGTCGCGCCGGCCTGCGGATGGCCGAGCTTCTGGGTCAGCATGTCGGCCATCTTGTCGGGCGCTGCCCACATGCCCTTGCCGATCTGGGCATGGCCGGGCAGGCCGTCGATCAGGCCCATGTCAACATTCCAGTCTTCGTAGGCCTTGATCCAGGGCTGCGCCTTCATGTCGTTCTTGCGGATCATCGGACCCGCTTCCATCGACGTATGGATCTCGTCGCCGGTGCGGTCGAGGAAGCCGGTATTGATGAAGCAGATGCGCTTCGAGGCGTTCTGGATGCAGGCCTTGAGGTTGACCGTGGTGCGGCGCTCCTCGTCCATGATGCCGACCTTCATGGTGTTCTCGGGCAGCGACAGCAGCTTCTCGACTTCGCCGAACAGTTCGCAGGTCAGCGCGACTTCGTCGGGGCCGTGCATCTTCGGCTTGACGATGTAGACCGAGCCGGTGCGACTGTTCTTCGTTTTGGAATTGCCCTTGAGGTCGTGGATTGCGAGCAGGCCGGCGACGGCCGCGTCGAGCAGGCCTTCCGGAATCTCCTCGCCCTTCTCGTCGAGCACGGCATCGGTGAACATGTGATGACCGACATTGCGCATCAGAAGCAGGCTGCGGCCATGCAGCGTGATATCCTTGCCGTCGGGCGTCTTGTAGACGCGGTCGGGGTTGAGCGCGCGCTTGAGCGTCTTGCCGCCCTTCTCGAAATCGGCCGAGAGCGTCCCGTTCATCAGGCCGAGCGTGTTGCGATAGACCAGCACCTTGTCTTCGGCGTCGACGGCGGCGACCGAGTCTTCCATGTCGAGAATGGTCGAGACAGCCGATTCCAGGATCATGTCGGCGACGCCTGCCGGATCGTCCTTGCCGATCGCATGGTTGCGGTCGATCTTGACCTCGATATGCATGCCGTTGTTGACGAGCAGGATCGCGGAAGGCTGGGCGGCGTCGCCCTGGAAGCCTGCGAACTGCGAAGCTGTCTTCAGCGCGGTGGCGTTGCCGCTCTTGAGCTTCACCGCGAGCTGGCCGGCGATGATGCTATAGGACGTCACGTCGGTGTGGCTGCCGGTCGCCAGCGGCACGGCAGCATCGAGGAAGGCTTTTGCCTTCGCGATCACCTTGTCGCCGCGCGCCTTGTTGTAACCCTTGCCGCTCTCGCTGGGATCATGCGGGATCGCGTCGGTGCCGTAGAAGGCGTCGTACAGGCTGCCCCAGCGCGCATTCGCCGCGTTCAGCGCGTAGCGCGCATTGGTGAGGGGAACGACGAGCTGTGGTCCGCAGATCTTGCCGATTTCCTCGTCGACATTTGATGTCTCGACCGTCTGCGTCGCCGGCTCGGGCAGGAGATAGCCGATCTCCTTGAGGAAGGCAGTATAGGCGTTCATGTCGAACGGCTTGCCCTTGTTGGCGCGATGCCAGCCGTCGATCTTGGCCTGCAGCGCGTCGCGAAAGGCGAGCAGCTCGCGGTTTTTCGGTCCCAGCTTTTTGATGATGGCAGCGACACCGGCCCAGAACGCGTCGGGGGAAATCCCGGTCTTGGGGGTCGCCTCCTTGGCGATGAAATCGAACAGGACAGGGGCGATCTTCAATCCGTGGGCATCGACACGATTCATGATGGGCTTTCTCAAAAGAAATGGCGTTTACACGCTGTTTTCAGGCGAAAAGCAGCAAAAAACGCGCCAAAGGGGCGGCATTGGCCGCCCTTTTAGCCCTAAAGCCGGGTCGATGAGAAGGCCCCAAAAGGCCTAGATGTTAGCCGCGAGGTCCACCAGTTCGTCGAACAGGATGCCGGTTTCGGCCAGCATCCGCTCGATCTCGTCGGTCGCATCCGAAACCGTCCTGGCCGAGGTGTCGATGCTCAGCTCAGCCCGAGCCGGCGGCTGATAGTCATTGCCGATACCGGTGAACGCCTGCAGCGTGCCGGCGCGCGCCTTGGCGTAGTGACCCTTGGGGTCGCGGCTCTCACAGACTTCGGCCGGCGTCGCGACATAGATCTCGCGGAACGAATTGTCGGCGATGCGGCGTGCCGCGGCACGATCATCCGCCGACGGCGAGACCGCGGCGACGACGGCGATGTGCCCGTTGCGCGCCAGATGGGTCGCGACTTCCGCCAGCCTGCGGATATTTTCAGTGCGGTCCTGCGCCGAGAAGCCGAGATCGCCGTTGAGGCCCGCGCGCAAGGTGTCGCCGTCGAGCAGGATCGGCGAGCCGCCGCGCGAAAACAGCCGGCGCTCCAGTGCGCGCGCGAGCGTGGATTTTCCGGAGCCCGGAAGGCCGGTCAGCCAGACCACCGCGCCGTTGTGGCGATAGCGCGCCGAGCGTTCTTCGGGACGCAATGCGGATTCGACCGGCACGATGTCGATCGGAACGGCGCGCTGCCCGGCATCGACCGACAGCACGAGGCCGCCGCCGGCGATGCGGCCGTTGACCTCGATCACCAGCCGTCCAGTGCGCGGATTGTCCTGATAGGGGTCGGCCGCGATCGGCTGCGCCAGCGAGATGTCGATTTCGCCGACATGATTGCGCGCGATCGCCTTGGTCTCCTCGTTGGAGAGCTCGCCGGGATCGACCGCCTTTTCGATCGCGACCACGCTGGCGCGGCTTTCGCGCGTGCCGAGGCGGATCAGGATCTGGTCGCCTTTCGACAGCGGCTTGTCGTGCAGCCAGAAGATCCGCGCGCGAATCCGCCGCGTGTCGCGCGGGGTCGCGCCGGCATGCGCGATGATATCGCCGCGTTCGATGAACAGTTCACGATCGAGCGTGATGCCGACCGAGCGGCCGGCGCCATGGCTGCCCTTGAGCGGCGTCACCGGCCAACTCTCGACGGTCTTGATCTTCGCGATCTTGCCGGCGGGCATGATGACGATTTCGTCGCCCGCGCTCAAATGTCCGGACTCGATGCGGCCCGCAACGATGCGGCGGTCATCGAACTTGTAGATCGCCTGCACCGGCAGCCGCAGCGCGAGCTGCTCCAGCGGCCGGGCCGGTTCGAGCGCATCGAGCGCCTCGACCACAGTCGGTCCCCGGTACCAGCGGATGCGCGCCGTGTGTTCGGCAACGCCGTCGCCGTCGCGCGCCGAAATCGGAATCACGGCCGACGGTGTCACGCCGAGGCCGGTCAGATGCGCTGAAATCTCGTCGCTGATCTCCTTGAAGCGATCGGCGCTGAAATCAACGCGGTCCATCTTGTTGACGACGATGGCGACCTGCTTGATGCCGAGCAGATGCAGCAGATAGCCGTGGCGCCGGGTCTGGTCGCGCACACCTTCCAGCGCGTCGATGATCAGCACCGCACCATCGGCCTGCGAGGCGCCGGTGATCATGTTGCGCAGGAATTCGGCATGGCCGGGCGCGTCGATCAGCACGACGTCGCGCGAGCGCGTGCGAAAGCGGATTTGCGTGGTGTCGATGGTGATGCCCTGGTCGCGCTCGGTCTGCAGCGCATCGAGCAGGAACGACCATTCGAACGGCATGCCGCGCCGCGCGCTGACCGCTTTCAGCATCTCCAGCTTGCCTTCGGGCAGGCTGCCGGTCTCGTGCAGCAGGCGGCCGACCAAAGTGGATTTGCCGTGATCGACATGGCCGACGATAACGATGCGGACCTGCGGGCGCGTGGTGCCGTTGGGCGTGGCCGAGACGGCCGTGGGGAGGATCATGTTCATCAGAGCGCTCACACCAAATGTCCGTCAGAGATAGCCGGCGACACGCAGCCGCTCGAAAGCGTCTTCGGTCTCGTGATCCAGCGCGCGGCCGGCGCGCTCCGGCACCTTGGTGCCGTCGAGTTCGGTCAGGATCTCATCGATGCTCGAGGCGGTCGAAGCCACCGGATTGGTGATGTCCTGGTCGCCCAGCGAGCGATAGCGCTTGCCGTCCTTCGAGAGATAAAGCGGGATGATCGGAATGTTTTCGCGCTTGGTGTAGGCCCAGATGTCGGCCTCGGTCCAATGCAGGATCGGATGGATGCGCAGATGCGCACCGGGAGGCGGCGAAGCATTGAACTGGTCCCAGAACTCCGGGGGCTGATCGCGCACGTCCCAGCCGCCCTCGAGGCCGCGCGGCGAGAACACCCGCTCCTTGGCGCGCGTCGCCTCTTCATCGCGGCGGATGCCGGCGATCAATCCGTCAAAGCCATATTTGGTCAGCGCCCACTTCAGTCCCTCGGTCTTGCGGGCGGCAGAGCGCGCGGCCGGCGGCAAGGTCGGATCAACCGCGTCGATCGGCGGGCAGGGCTCAATCTTGAGATCGAGATCCCACTCTTTGCCGAAGCGATCGCGGAACGCGTACATCTCCGGAAACTTCTTGCCGGTATCGACATGCAATGCCGGAAACGGCACACGGCCGAAGAAGGCCTTGCGTGCCAGCCAGATCATCACGTTGGAATCCTTGCCCAGCGACCACAGCAGCGCGAGTTTTTTCAACCGTGCGAACGCCTCGCGCAGAATGTAGATGCTCTGCGCCTCGAGCTCGTCGAGATGATCCATCGAGGGTGGCGGCAGCCGTCCGCCGGCAAAAATTTGTGGGACGGCGGAGCCGTTTTTGAGGTCGGCGCCACGCAACCGGTCTTTGGCGGAGTCGGGGTTGAGAAGATGCATCTCTGGGCCTTGGCCTTGGGGGGCGAAAATTCTATAGTTGCGGTGCAAACGAGAAGAAATAATTTTCTCTTTGCGACCGCTGAATGAGACATATATAGAAAATAATTCCAGTCAACCCCGAAGTGGGGGAAGCGAGTTTCGCATGCGATTCCTGCCCGTGTTTCTCGATCTGCAAAGCGGCGTGGTGCTGCTCGTCGGAGCCGGTGATCTCGTGCGCGCGAAGCTGCGCCTCTTGGCATCGGCCGGGGCCAACATTCGCTGGTTTGCGACCGATGGCAGTCATGACGTTTCGGGGCTCGATGCGGCTGCTGCCGCCAGGATCGAACGCGCAACCGGCGATCCGCTCACGGCCGATCTCTCGGGCGTTATCGCGGTGCTCTGCGCCGGCGCCGGCGACCTCGGGGTTGCGATGTCGGCGCGCGCGAAAGCGGTCGGCCTGCCCGTCAATGTGATGGACGACCTCGCGCATTCCACTTTCATCTTTCCCGCGATCGTCGATCGCGGCGACGTCGTCGTTGCCGTCGGCACCGGCGGCGCGTCGCCGGTGGTCGCGCGCCGCGTACGCGAGCGCATCGAAGCGGTGCTGCCGGCGCGCATCGGCGATCTCGCCGCCTTTATCGGCGGCTTTCGTAAATCGATGCATGCGCGCATTCCCGAATTCTCGTTGCGCCGCCGTTTCTGGGAGCGCGTGATCGACGGCCCGATCGGCGCGCTGGTTCTCGCCGGTCGCAAGCACGAGGCTGAAAAAGCGCTGAACGAAATCGCCGATCCTTCCGCCTTCGCCGGCGCGGGCAAGGACGGCAAGGCCGAGGGCAGGGTGACGCTGGTCGGCGCCGGGCCGGGCGACCCGGATCTGCTCACCATCAAGGCGCTGCGCGCGCTGCAGGATGCCGACGTCGTCTTCTACGACGAACTGGTCTCGCCGGAAGTTCTCGATCGTGTGCGCCGCGACGCTTCACGCATTCCGGTCGGCCGCCGCGTCGGCAAGCCCGGTATCGGGCAGGATGCAATCAACAAGTTGCTGATCGAGGCCGCCAAGGCAGGACAGCGCGTGGTGCGGCTGAAGGGCGGCGATCCCTTCATCTTTGGCCGCGGCGGCGAGGAGATCGAAGTGCTGCGCGCGGCCGGCGTCGCCTATTCGGTGGTGCCCGGCATTACCGCAGGGCTCGGCGCCGCCGCGCAATTCGAGGCGCCGCTGACCTACCGTCACGAGGCGCTGCGCATCACCTTCTTGACCGCGCACAAGGCAAAGGACGCTGAAACCGTCGACTGGTCGGTGCTGACCGACAAGAAGATGACCATCGTGGTCTATATGGGCATAACGGCTGCGCCATCGGTGCGCGCGGGGCTCCTGGCCGCTGGCCGGTTGCCGCAAACGCCCGTCGGTGTGTTTGCGCGGGTGACGCGGCCGGACGCGCAGGCCGTGGTCGGTACGCTCGAAAACCTTCCCGCGCTGGTCGAGAAAATCGATGGCGGTCCCGCCATCCTCGTCATCGGCGACGTCGTCGCGCATTCCGCGCCGTGGCGCCAGTCCAACCTCAACCAAGTCATCTCCAAACTGCTGGATGCTGCTGAATGACCTCTCCGCTTCAACAAAAAATCAAGATCACGGGCCCGTCGATGGTTACCGCCAACCGTACGTCGGATGGCATCGTGATCTACCGCACCGCCAAGCAAGGCTGGTCGGCGAGCCTGTCGGACGCCGCGATCGTCCGCACCTCCGATGAGGCGCGGGCGCTGCTGGCGGAAGCCAATGCCGACGACGTCGGCGCGGTCGGCGCCTATATCGCGCCGGTCGAGCTCAAGGACGGCGGCGAGATCAAGCCCGGCAACCTTCGCGAACGCATTCGCTCGAAGGGCCTCACCATCGACCTGCTTCCGGCCTAAGGCTGATCCATCATGTATGCATATGACGAACTCGATCGCACGCTGATCAACGAACGCGTGTCTGAATTTCGCGATCAGGTGAAGCGCCGCCTCTCCGGCGAGCTTACCGAGGACGAATTCAAGATGCTGCGGCTGCAGAACGGCGTCTACCTGCAACTGCACGCCTACATGTTCCGCGTCGCCATTCCCTACGGCACGCTGTCGTCGAAGCAGTTGCGGCGGCTCGCCCATGTGGCGCGGCGCTACGACCGCGGCTACGGCCATTTCACCACGCGCCAGAACATCCAGTTCAACTGGATCAAGCTCTCCGAATTGCCGGATGCGCTCGCCGAACTCGCCGAGGTCGGCATCCACGCGATGCAGACGTCCGGCAACAACATGCGCAACGTCACCTCGGACCAGTGGGCCGGTGTCGCGCCCGGCGAGGTCGAGGATCCTCGCATCTGGTCGGAAATCCTGCGCCAGCACACCACGCTGCATCCGGAATTCTCGTTCCTGCCGCGCAAGTTCAAGATCGCGATCACCGCGTCCGAGCATGACCGCGCCGCGATCAAGGTCCACGACATCGGCCTGCGCCTGCACAAGAACGCAGACGGCGAGACCGGCTTTGAGGTGCTGGTCGGCGGCGGCTTGGGCCGCACGCCGTTCATCGCCAAGACCATCAAGCCGTACGTAGCCGGCCGCGATATCCTGAGCTATGTCGAGGCGATCCTGCGCGTCTACAACCAGTACGGCCGCCGCGACAACATCTACAAGGCGCGCATCAAGATCCTGGTCCATGAGCTCGGCATCGAGAAGTTCGCCCGCGAAGTCGAGGAGGAATGGAAGCAGATGGGCCACGGCGCCCTGACGCTCGATCATTCCGTCATCGAGGAAGTGCGCTCGCGCTTCTCCTATCCTCCTTACGAAAAGCTGCCGCACATGCCGGACGAGCTTAAGCAGGCCGCGCATGATCCGCTGTTCGAGCGCTGGCGCAAGAACTCGGTGGCTCCGCACAAGGTTCAGGGCTATTCGATCGTGACGCTGTCGCTGAAGCCGGTGGGCGGTCCGCCCGGCGACGCTACCGCCGACCAGATGGATGCGGTCGCCGATCTCGCCGACAGGTACTCGTTCGGCGAAATCCGCGTCGGCCATGAGCAGAACCTGGCGCTGCCGCATGTCGCCAAGCGCGACTTGCCGCAGTTGTGGAAGGCGCTCGACCGCATTGGGCTCGCCACGCCGAATGTCAATCTGGTCACCGACATCATCGCCTGCCCGGGGCTGGATTACTGCTCGCTGGCCAATGCGCGCTCGATTCCGATCGCGCAGGAATTGACCCGGCGCTTCGCCAATCACGACACCGCCGAAATGATCGGCCGTCTGCACATCAACATCTCCGGCTGCATCAATGCCTGCGGGCATCACCATGTCGGCCATATCGGTATTCTCGGCGTCGAGAAGAACGGCGAGGAATTCTATCAGATCACGATCGGCGGCCGTGCCGACGAGAACGCGCAGATGGGCGCGCTGATCGGTCCGGCCGTTCCCTATGCGGAAGTTGCCGACGTGATCGAAGACATTGTCGAAGCCTATCTGGCGCTGCGCGACCGTCCCGAGGAACTGTTCGTCGATACGGTGAAGCGTCTGGGCGTCGAGCCTTTCAAGGAGCGGGTCTATGCCACTCGTTAAGAACGGAAGAATCACCACCGATTTGTTCGTCCATGTCGCCGACGGCGCGGAATTGCCTGGCGACGGCGACATCCTGATTTCGGCGGAACGCTTTCTCGCCGATCCCGATATCTTGTCGCGCCGTCCGGGCAAAACCGGCGTGGTCTGGCCGAACAATCGCGCCGTCGACGATCTCGTGCCCCATCTTGAACGCCTTGCCGCTGTCGCGCTGGTGTTTCCGACCTTCCGCGACGGCCGCGCCTACAGCCAGGCACGCCTGCTGCGCGAACGGCATGGCTATGACGGCGAGCTGCGCGCCACCGGCCAGGTGCTGCGCGACCAGTTCGTATTCATGTCGCGCGCCGGCTTCGACGCCTTCGAGGTGAAGAAGGACGCCGATGCCGACGCCTTCGCCGAGACCATGAAACGCTATTCGGTGTTTTACCAGCCGACAGGCGACGGCCGCGTCACCGCGCTCAATCGGCGGATGCAGTTGCGTCATTCGGAGAGTGCCGGCCAGTGACCATGATCTTACAGAACGCCCTCAGCGCGGATGCGGCGATCCTGCATTCGGCGCAGACGCTCGACCATACCTTGCGCGACGCGTCGCCGGCGCATGTCATTGAAACGGCGCTCCGGACCGTCGGCCGCGAACAGCTCGCGCTGGTGTCGTCGTTCGGTACGGAATCGGCGGCGCTGCTCAAGGTAATGGCGGACGTCGATCCTGCGATTCCCGTGATCTTCCTCGATACCGGATGGCTGTTCGAGGAGACGCTCGCCTATCGCGACACGCTGATCGCGACACTCGGCCTTCGCGACGTCCGCTCGATCAAGCCGCTGGAAGAAGCGCTTTCACGCCAGGATCCCGATCGCGAATTGTGGTTTTCCGATCCCGACGCCTGTTGCCGTATCCGCAAGGTGGAGCCGCTGGCGCGGGCGCTGAAGCCGTTCTCGGCCTGGATCAACGGGCGCAAGCGTTTTCAGGGCGGCGCGCGCGCCGGGATTCCCGTCGTCGAGGAAGACGGCGCGAAGCTGAAATTCAATCCCTTCGCCAACGTGTCGCGCGAAGAGATCGAGGCGATCTACAAGCTTGCCAAATTGCCGCCGCATCCGCTGGTCGCCTCGGGCTACCTGTCGGTCGGGTGCATGCCGTGCTCCAGCCGGACCTCGCCGGACGAGGAGGCTCGCGCTGGCCGCTGGCGCGGCAGAGCCAAGACGGAATGCGGCATCCACACGATGAAAACTTCCTAGAATTCGGCCTTCATAGGACAACGAGGCTGCGGAACCGCAAACAATGAAATGCGGTTTCGTTGACTAAGCGACCTTTCGTCGCGACTTATGCCTGCGTGCCTTGATGGTATGCTTCATCAAGCCGAATGGAGATCAACGATGATCCGTCGCATTCTGCCGCTCGTTGCTGGGTTGCTCTGGGCGAGCTCGGCCTTCGCTGCCGATTACACCCTGCTCAACGTGTCCTACGACCCGACGCGTGAGCTCTATGCCGATTTCAACAAGGCGTTTGTGGCGGCCTACAGCAAGGAGACCGGCAAGAGCGTCGAGATCAAGCAGTCGCATGGCGGCTCGGGCTCGCAGGCGCGTGCCGTGATCGACGGCCTGCAAGCGGATGTCGTCACGTTGGCGCTGGCCTATGACATCGACGCCATCGCCGCCAAGGGCCTGGTGGCTCCCGAATGGCAGAAACGTTTGTCGCTCAATGCCTCGCCCTACACCTCGACGATCGTGTTCCTGGTGCGCAAGGGTAACCCCAAGGCCATCAAGGACTGGGACGATCTGATCAAGCCCGGCGTGCAGGTGATTACGCCGAACCCGAAGACCTCGGGCGGCGCGCGCTGGAACTACCTGGCGGCGTGGGGCTTTGCTGAAAAGAAATTCGGCTCCGCCGACAAGGCGAAGAAGTTCGTCGCCGATCTCTTCAAGAACGTCCCGGTGCTCGATACCGGCGCGCGCGGCTCGACGGTGACGTTTGTCGAGCGCGGGGTGGGCGACGTGCTGCTGGCGTGGGAGAACGAGGCGTTCCTGGCGCAGCGCGAGTTCGGCAAGGACAAGTTCGAGATTGTGGCTCCGCCGCTGTCGATTCTCGCCGAGCCGCCGGTGGCTGTCGTCGACAAGGTTGCTGACAAAAAAGGCACCCGCGCCGTAGCCGAGGCCTATCTGAAGCATTGGTATACCAAGGAGGGTCAGGAAATTGCCGCACGCAATTCCTACCGTCCGCGTGATTCGGAAATCGCGAGGGAGTACGAAAAATCCTTCGCGAAGGTCGAACTTTTCACGATCGACGACGTTTTTGGTGGTTGGACCAAGGCGCAGAAAGATCACTTCGGCGAAGGCGGCATTTTCGACCAGATTTACAAGAATTGATCTGGCCAACGGCCAGCCGTAGCGAAGGGGGATTTGTGAGCACAGCGGTCGCGCGGCGAAGCAGCCTGCCAGGGTTTGGTCTCACCATGGGACTGACCCTGACATGGCTTTCCGTTATTATCCTCATTCCGCTCGCCGGTCTCTTTCTCAAGACGCTCGAGCTCTCGCCAATACAATTCTGGGAAATTCTCACCAGCCGCCGCACCCTGAATGCACTGAAGATTTCGTTTGGCCTTTCCTTTGCGGCGGCCTGCGTCAATTTGGTGATGGGCACGATTATCGTTTGGGCGCTGGTGCGGTATCGCTTTCCCGGCCGGCGGCTGTTCGACGCCATCGTCGATATTCCCTTTGCGCTGCCGACTGCGGTTGCCGGCGTGGCGCTGACGCAATTGTTCGCGCAGAAGGGCTGGCTAGGTGCGCCGCTGGCTGAGCTCGGCATCAAGGTTGCGTTCACGCCGATCGGCATTTTCATTGCGATGGTCTTCATCGGCATCCCCTTCGTGGTGCGCACGGTGCAGCCCGTGTTGATCGATCTCGATCCCGAAATCGAGGAAGCGGCCGCGAGTCTTGGCGCCAACCGCTGGCACACCGTGTTCCGGGTGATCATGCCAAGCCTGATTCCGGCGCTATTGACCGGCTTTGCGCTGGCGTTTGCCCGCGCGGTCGGTGAATACGGTTCGGTGATCTTCATCGCCGGCAATCTGCCGAACGTGTCGGAGATCGCGCCGCTCCTGATCGTGATCCGGTTGTCCGAATTTCGCTATGCCGATGCGACGGCGATCGCCGTCGTCATGCTGCTGGCTTCGTTCGTGATCATCTTCGCCGTCAATCGCCTGCAACGCTGGGCGCAAACCCGCATTCCCGCGCACTGAGGGCCGGTCGATGTCGACGCAAACGAGCTTTGTGACTCCGGCGGCCCGGCTGCAGGCTTACGCCTCTACGGCGGATCTCGCCGTTTCCCCACCATCCGCCCGCAAGGCAAGCGACCGCGTCCGCCAGGCTGCTGCCTCCAGGGATCTGCGAAGCGAGCCCGGGCCGATCCGGTTCATCATCATTGCGCTCGCGCTGTCCTTTCTCACGATTTTCGTCGTGCTGCCGCTGGTGGTGGTGTTCGCATCGGCCTTTTCCAAGGGCATCAACGCCTATTTCGCGGCGCTTGCCGAGCCGGAGGCCCTGTCGGCGATCAAGCTTACTTTGCTGGTGGCGGCGATCTCTGTCAGCCTCAATCTGGTGTTCGGCGTGATCGCAGCCTGGGCCATCGCGAAGTTCGATTTCACCGGCAAGACCTTTCTGATCACGCTGATCGACCTGCCGTTCTCCGTCAGTCCCGTCATTTCGGGCCTCGTCTTCGTGCTCTTGTTCGGCGCGCAGGGCTATTGGGGCACATGGCTGCAGGCAAACAACATCCACATCCTGTTCGCCGTGCCGGGCATTGCGCTGGCGACGATCTTCGTGACGTTCCCGTTCGTCGCCCGCTCGCTCATTCCGCTGATGCAGGAGCAGGGCACGCAGGAGGAAGAGGCCGCGATTTCGCTCGGAGCGTCAGGCCTGCAGACCTTCTTCCGCGTCACTCTGCCCAATATCAAATGGGGCCTGCTATATGGCGTACTGCTGTGCAACGCGCGCGCCATGGGCGAGTTCGGCGCGGTGTCGGTCGTCTCGGGCCATATCCGCGGCGAGACCAACACCATGCCACTGCTGGTCGAAATCCTCTATAATGAGTATCAATTCGTGGCGTCGTTTGCGATTGCCTCGCTCCTGGCGATGCTGGCCCTGATCACGCTGGTCGTGAAGACCGTTCTCGAACAGCGTCTGGACGAAGGACAAACCCCAGAAGGACGATCTGAGTGACAATTGAAGTCAAAAACATCGTCAAGAAATTCGGCTCGTTTGCCGCGCTCGACAATGTCGATCTGAAAGTCGGCAAGGGCGAATTGCTGGCGCTGCTCGGCCCGTCCGGTTCCGGCAAGACGACGCTGCTCCGCATCATTGCCGGGCTCGACTGGCCGGATGCCGGCGAGGTCACGATCGACGGCGAGGACGCGCTCGGCCATGGCGCGAGCGAGCGCCATGTCGGATTCGTGTTCCAGCACTACGCGCTGTTCCGCCACATGACGGTGTTCGAGAATGTCGCCTTCGGCCTGCGCGTGCAGCCGCGCGCCGTGCGCAAGGACGAAGCCACGATCCGCGCACGCGTGAAAGAGCTGTTGGACCTGGTGCAGCTCGACTGGCTGGCCAACCGCTATCCCAGCCAATTGTCCGGCGGCCAGCGGCAGCGCATTGCGCTGGCGCGCGCGCTCGCGATCGAGCCGCGCATCCTGCTGCTCGACGAGCCTTTTGGCGCGCTCGATGCCAAGGTGCGCAAAGAGCTGCGGCAATGGCTGCGCTCGCTGCATTCCGAAATCCACGTCACCTCGATCTTCGTCACCCACGACCAGGAAGAAGCGCTCGAAGTCGCCAACCGCGTCGTGGTGATGGACAAGGGCCGCATCGAGCAGATCGGCACGCCCGGCGATGTCTATGACAATCCCGCCACCGCCTTCGTCCACGGCTTTATCGGTGAATCCATTGTGCTGCCTGTGGAGGTTGCCGGCGGCTCGGTGCGGCTCGGCGGCCGGCCGCTCAATATCGCCGCCGATGGCGCGGCCTCCGGCGCCTCAAAGCTGTTCGTTCGCCGCCATGACATGCAGATTGGGCCGGCCGGAACCGGCTCGCTGGAGGGCGCGGTGCGCCATGTCCGCTCGTTCGGCCCGATCCAGCGGGCGGAGATCGCGCTCTCGGGCGGTGAGGGCAAGACTGTGATCGAGATCGACGCCCCGCGGGACCGGGAACTCCAGGCCGGCGAGATCATCAGCCTGCAGCCCCGCCGCTACCGGATTTTTGCGGTCCAGGAATAATTTTTTGGCCGGATGACGCCCACAACCGCCGCCGTCATACCCGCGAAGGCGGATATCCAGTAATCGCCGCTGTCCGTCGTAGGCGTGACGGCGCGGGGTACTGGATCGTCCGCCTTCGCGGACGATGACAGCGGTAGGTGGCCAAAATCAGCGCCCCGTTCACCATTCAGCCACGGTTGGTATGCAACAACGGCCGTCCAGCTTTGGGGGATTCTTTCAGTGAAACGGGCGACCACCGCGATTATCGGGCTCTTGCTGCTTGCCGGCTGCTCGGCAGACGTCAAAATCCCGGATCAGCCGGCCATGTATCTCGACATGGCGCAACCCGGTGCCACGCTCGATCCGGCCGCCGCGGCGATCATGATCTCGCAATACCGCCAGAACAACGGCCTCGGCGCCGTGGTGGTCGATCCCGAGCTGATCAAGCTCGCCGAGCAGCAGTCCCGGGCGATGGCGGCACGCAACAAGATGGACCACAATGTGAAGGGCCCGCTGGAGAAGCGGCTCGGCGCTTCCGGCTATCCGGCGACGCTCGCGGTCGAAAATGTCTCGGCCGGATACCATACCCTGGCGGAGGCCTTCTCCGGCTGGCGCGACTCGCCGCCGCACAAGGCCAATATGCTCAAGAACGGTGTCACAAAATTGGGCATCGCTGCGACTTATGCTCCAGGCACCAAATACAAGGTGTTCTGGACGCTCATCCTTGCATCAACCTGAAGCAGATCCGGACACGGGCTTCGACGCCTCACGAGGCGATAAACTCGGCGTGATCCTTGCTTCCGATCTCGCTGATTGACGCCGTCGCGAACTGCCGCCACGGTGCTGCTGTCATTATCTACTCGCCGACGGTCACGATGGATCTTTCCGACCCTGCGCCAGCCACGACACCCGCCATGGCGCAGCGCGTGCTGGTGCTGCAAGGTGGCGGCGCGCTCGGCTCCTATCAAGCGGGTGCCTTTCAAGCGCTGTGCCGCTCGGGCTTCGAACCGGAATGGGTCGCAGGCATTTCGATTGGCGCCGTCAACGCCGCGATCATTGCCGGCAACGGCCCTGAAACACGCGTCGATCGCCTCAAGGAATTCTGGGAGATGGTGTCATCTCCGGTTCCGTGGAATCCCGTCGCGTCGGGCGATCGGGCGCGCTCGCTGTTCAACGAAACCAGCGCCGCCCTGATCGCCACCTTTGGCGTGCCCGGCTTTTTCACGCCGCGGATTCCCCCGGCGCCGTTGTGGCCGCCGGGCAGCCCGCAGTCGCAGAGCTATTACGACACCGCGCCGTTGAAGAAGACGCTGGAACGGCTGGTCGACTTCGATCGCATCAACGATCTGAAGATGCGGCTCAGCGTGGGCGCAGTCGGCGTGGCCTCGGGCAATCTCAGATATTTCGACAATTTCGAATTCAGAAAACTCGGCAAGAAGATTGAGCCGGAGCACATCATGGCCTCCGGCGCGCTGCCGCCGGGCTTTCCATCCATCATCATCGAAGGCGAGCACTATTGGGACGGCGGCATCGCCTCCAACACGCCGCTCGACTATGTGCTGGCTGGAGAAAACAACCGCGATCTTCTGATCTTTCAGGTCGACCTGTTCAGCGCGCGCGGCGAAGTGCCGACATCGCTGCTCGAAGCCGCCGAGCGCGAAAAGGACATCCGTTATTCCAGCCGCACTCGCATGACCACCGACAAGAACAAGCAGGTGCACAACGCGCGAAAGGCGCTGCGCGAGCTGCTTGGAAAACTGCCCGATCACCTCAAGAGCGATCCATCGGTGGCAGTCCTTTGCAGCGCGGCCAGGGAAAACACCGTCACCGTGGTGCACCTGATCTACAAGAGCAAGAACTACGAAACCTCATCCAAGGATTACGACTTTTCGCGTGTCGCGATGGTCGAGCACTGGAACGCGGGCGTCCGCGACGTTCATCTTTCGATGCGTCACAAGGATGTGCTGGAGCGTCCGCAACCAGGCGAGACCATGGCGGCTTACGATATGACGGGGGATGTTTCGAGGGCCCCCGGAGCCAAGCAGGAGTGAATGGAATGGGTACCTTAAAAGGCAAGACCGCTGTCGTTACCGGCTCGACCAGCGGCATCGGATTGGCTTACGCGCGCGCTTTCGCAGCCGCCGGCGCCAATGTCGTCCTCAACGGCATGGGCGTGCCGGCCGATATCGAGCGCGAGCGCTCCGGCATCGAGACCGATTTCAAGGTCCGGGCCGTGCATTCGCCCGCCGACATGACCAAGCCCGCCGAGATCGCCGAAATGATCGCGCTTGGCGAGAAGACTTTTGGCGCGGTCGATATCCTCGTCAATAATGCCGGCATCCAGTTCGTATCGCCGATCGAGGAATTCCCGCCCGAGAAGTGGGAAGCCATCATCGGCATCAACCTGTCGTCGGCGTTTTACAGCATCCGCGCCGCAGTGCCGGGCATGAAGAAGCGCGGCTGGGGCCGCATCATCAATACGGCTTCCGCCCACTCGCTGGTGGCTTCGCCGTTCAAGTCGGCCTATGTCTCGGCCAAGCACGGCATTGCCGGTCTCACCAAGACGGTGGCGCTGGAGCTTGCGACCTTCAAGATCACCTGCAACTGCATCAGCCCGGGCTATGTCTGGACGCCGCTGGTCGAGAAGCAGATTCCCGACACCATGAAGGCGCGCAACCTGACCAAGGAGCAGGTCATCAACGACGTGTTGCTGGAGGCGCAGCCGACCAAGGAGTTCGTGACCTCGGAGCAGGTCGCAGCATTGGCGCTTTTCCTGTGCAGCGACGATGCCGCCCAGATCACCGGCGCCAATCTCTCGATCGACGGCGGTTGGACCGCGGCATAGGGAAGATGCATGCCGGGAGCACGCCCTAACGGGCGGTGCTCCCGGTAACGGCTGCGACGCTCTCCGTCGAGAAATGCAGCTCGTTGACGACAAGCTTGCCGGCGACCAGAACCAGAACCGAGGCCAGTACCAGCCTCAACACGGTCTCCGGCACCCGAACCGCACAGTAACTGCCGATAACGATGCCAGGCAATGAGCCTATCAGCAGCACACCCATGAGCGCCCAATCGACCGAACCCAGTGCCCAGTGGCCGATGCCCGCCACCAGCGTCAGCGGTACCGCGTGCGCAATGTCGGAGCCGACGATGCTTGCCATCGGCAGGCGCGGATAAAGCAGCAGCAGCGCGGTTACCCCAACTGCGCCGGCACCCACCGACGAGATCGAGACCAGCACGCCCAGCGCTACGCCGACCATCACGGTCGCGCTGCCGGTCGTCGAGGCATCGAGCCGTTCCATACGCCGGCGGTATCGATCCATGATCGCCTTGCGGAAGATCAACGATGTCGCGGTGAGGATGAGCGCAAAGCACAGCACCAGATTGATCAGGCTGCGCGCGGATGCCCCGTTGAGGTCGAGCTGCCACAGCACGAGCAGCGTCACCATGCTCGCCGGGATGCTACCGCTGGCGAGGCGCATTACGGCCGGCCAGTGAATGCTGCGGGCCCAGCCATGCACCACGCTGCCGCCGGCCTTGGTAGCCGCAGCGTATAGCAGATCAGTGCCGACGGCGGTTGCTGGATGAATGCCGAACAGCAGGATCAGCAACGGCGTCATCAGGGAGCCGCCACCGACACCCGTCATCCCGACCAGCAGGCCGACGCCGAATCCCGATGCGACGTACAGTGGATCAATCATTTCCAGGATCAGATCTCGGTTCCAATGCTCAACTATATATCAACGTCGGTACAGCCGTTCCATCGATCGCAAAGGATCGAAGGAAATAAGAATGTTTCATGCGAACAGGGGAGTTCGTTGGATATTTTCCCCATTATGCCGGCAATCGACGATAGCTGCGTCCTGCAGGTTCAAATGAGGCAGATACAAGGCGTAGGCCGAGCGGGGGGAAACGGAAAAAGCCGATTGCTAACTAATTCAGGGCGAACAGATCAGCCGCACTTGCTGTCTCATTGATCTTCCGGATCAGCGTTTGCCGAACGCCAGCACGTGCAGGCCGAGCCGCCGGCGCACGATCCAGAATAGAAGCACCGTCTCGAACGCCAGCGAGATCGAGGTCGCGGCCGCTGCGCCGTGGCCGCCAAAGCGCGGCACCAGCATCACGCACAGCACGAGGTTCATGACGAAGGCGAGCGCATAGGCCAGCGCGCAGATGTGCTGGTGGCCGAGCATGTTGAGCAGCCGCTCGACCGGGCCGATGGCGGAACGCACCACGAGTCCAACTGCGGCAATGAACATGATGTCGTAGCCCACCACGAATTGCGGTCCGAACAGCCACAACAGCGGCTTGCCGAGCGCCAGCAGCAGGACGGTCGCCGCGAGCGACGGCCAGAACGTCCACTGGATCGCGTGCGCCACATAGGCTGAAAGCCGCGGCTTGTCGCCCTGCGCATGATACTCGGCAAAGCGGTGCGCCGTTGTCGCCGCCATCGCGTAGTGAATGAATGAGACCAGCGCCAACGTCTTTATGACAGCGAAATAGACGCCGACTTCTTCCGACGAGCGGAATTGCTGCAGCACCAGCACGTCGGTGTAGGACAGCAGCAGGTAAAATCCTTCGACCATCAGGATCGGCAGTGAGACCGCGAGCCAGCCGCGGAAATCATAGGCCTTCGGACCGGGCTCGATATGGCCGCCGAGCCGACGGTTCAGCACGATCATCTGGCCGATCATCGCGATCCAGACCGCCGCGGCGCTCGCCCACATCGCGGCGGTAGCGCCGAGATTGAAGCCGAGCACGAAGGCGCCGGCGGTGAGGCCGATGATCAGCGACTGCCGCACAATGAATTGCGGCATCAGGCCGAGCTGCATCCAGTCATGCGAGCGGGCGATGCCGTCCTGGGTGTTGGCGACGACAAACGCCGGCAGCGTCAGGCAGCCGATATAGAGGGGAACGATCGCGTTGGCGTCGATCCACGGCGACAATCCCTTCACCACGCCCGCCAGCAGCAGCGAGACGATGGAGGAGACGGCGAAGGTGATCCAGCGGCTGCCGGAGAGGAAGCCGCGCAGCAGGGCATGTTCGCCGCGGGTTCGATACTCAGGAATGATCTTCTGCGCCGACGCCGAGATGCCGAAATCCATCATGCTGCCGAGTAGCAGCACCCAGGTCCAGACATAGACATAGACGCCGTAATCCGAGCCGCCCATCCAGCGCGCCAGCAGGATCTGCGAGAAATAGGCGAGGGCTGCGCTGAAGACGCGGATGATGAAGATCGTGCCGGCCAGCCGCCTCGTGACGGAGGCTTCATTGGAGCCGCCAAGCAGCGCGCGCAGGCGCGCGATCACGCCGGCGGGCGAGGCGGTTGCGGATTGCGTATCCATCACGGCCACAAGGGTGCATCCCCGAAACGCGCCGCGAGGCGGCGGCGATGGTCGGATGTATCAACCATTCGTTAAGATTAGGTTGGATTGCGGGCTAGCGACGCGCCGTTCCCGCGCGGCGTATCCGGCGGCTTTGGGCCGCGACGTAACGTCACGTTTCAGGGCGAGATAGCTCCATCACGGCAGGTGGCGCCCTGCAACTGAACTCTGCGACTGTGCTTCCGCGAACCCAAGCAGGCCCACGCAACCCAGCGCGCTGGAACTTTTCCGACCTTTTCCAACTTTTAGCCCTGGCCGCATGGTGCGGCCGGGGAGGATAAATATGAAACTACTGCTCGTCACCGCTGTAACGATCACCACCGCGCTGGCTGTCAGCCCGGCTTCTGCCCAGAAGGCTTCTGCCCAGAAGGCTTCTGCCCAGAAGACGGGTTGCACAAGCGAAAACATGGCCAAGCTCGTCGCGTCCGGTAACGCTATGCCTGATACCCCCGGCAAATTTGCGATGATGAAAGAGATGGGCGCGGCGAATACCGCCATGTCAAAGGGCGACATGCGTAGCGCCTGCAAGAGCTATATGCGCGCTCAGCAGATGAGCGGCCAGAAGAGCTAGGGAGGATACACGTTGCTGAAGAGGAGAGCTGCCAAGCGGCTCTCCTCTGACTGGAAGCGTCGCTGCACCGGTGGAAACACCTTGCGGCATCGTGGCGCGGCTGAGCACGTCCGCAGGAACGGCAGGTCGAGTCAATTCAAACTGACGTTGAACTCGTAGGCCCGGTCGCCGCCGACCAGCGTCAGTTTCAGTGCGGCGCCTTCGGGACTGGCGCCGGGCGGCAGGCCGTCGAGTTCGAAGGCAAAGCGTTTGACGCCGGGCGGGCCTTGCTCCACGAGCTTGGGAACCGGTAACGCCCAGTCGGGCGTCGGCCCCTCGGCGAACAGGTTGACCTCCCTGGCCTCAGGCGCGGTCACGTCGACCAGCACGTTCTTTCCCTCGCGCTTGACGTCGCGGATGGTCAGTGGATTGGGGTCGCCCACATTGGCGGGCTTCGGCACCGCATTGAGCGCATCGGACAGGTTGCCGTCCTCGGTGCTGGCCACGCTGGCAAAAGCGAGCTCGGCATCGGCTTCGACGGGAATGCAGATCTTGTCGCAGACGGCGTAATTGATGTGAGCGCGCAACGTCACCGGCTTGTCGGCATTTTTGGCGACGATCCGCAACGGCAGCACGACTTGGTGCTTGTATCCCAGCGCGGTGCCGCCCGCGCCATCGTCAAATTTCATCGGCGCCGGCCACAGCACGGTCACGGCCTCGACATTATCCGACTTGGAGAAATCGAAGCGTGGCGGGACGCCGGAATCGCCGGGCGTTCGCCAATAAGTCTTCCACCCCGGCTGCAACTGGATGGCTACGCCGCCGAGCAGCACCGTGCCGCTGCGTGATCCCGCCAGCAACCGGACCGCGGAATGGGCGTCACGTTGCCACGGCGACGCATCCTCGGCGCGAACTTCCGACGTCGCACACGCTACACATAAGGCGGCGACGCCGACCGCGGCGCGCAGGGGAACTATCGCAATCATGGAACGTCTTTACAGCCAAGTTTCGCAGCAAACCATTGAATTGCGTGTGATCGGCCGCCGAATGACGCCGGAAGCTTGATTGACAGAAACCGAACCCGATATCAGGATATGAGCCAGCAAGAGAGGCCTTTGCGGATGAGCCCTGAAGGCAAGACACCGAAGCCCGTTCGCCGCAAAGCCGCCGGCTTTGGCGATAATTCGTCCGGCGGCGGTTACATGGACGGCCGGCTGCTGATTGCCATGCCGGTCATGGGCGATCCGCGCTTCGAGCGCTCCGTCATCTACATGTGCGCGCATTCCTCGGAAGGGGCGATGGGCATCATCGTCAACCGTCCGGCCGGCAGCATCGACTTTCCGGGATTGCTGGTGCAGCTCGACATCATCGAGAAGGCCGACCAGATCAAGCTGCCGGAAAACGCCGAGTCCATGCAGGTGCTCAAGGGTGGCCCGGTCGATACCGGCCGCGGCTTCGTGCTGCATTCGAGCGACTTCTTCATCCAGGACGCGACGCTGAACATCGACGACGACATCTGCCTGACCGCCACGGTCGACATCCTCAAGGCGATCGCCAAGGGCACCGGACCGAAGCACGCGATCCTGGCGCTGGGCTATGCCGGCTGGGCGCCGGGCCAGCTCGAGGACGAGATCCAGCACAATGGCTGGCTGCATTGCGACGCCGACCCGGACCTGATCTTCGGCGACGACGTCGACGACAAGTACCAGCGCGCGCTGCGCAAGATCGGTATCGACCCCGGCATGCTGTCGAACGAGGCCGGGCACGCGTAGGAGTGTTTTCGGGACGTTCGCCGCGTCGTCCCTGCGAACGCAGGGACCCATACGCCGCGGCCCATCCGTGAAGCGATGGGGCAGCTACCGTTCAAACAACCGAAGCTCAAACAACCGAAGCCGGTGGTTATGGGTCCCTGCGTTCGCAGGGACGACACCGATTTTGTGGCAACTTACTCCGCCGCTTGCTGCTGCACCGTCGGCTCGGTACCGGCAACCGTGGCGCGGCGCATGTCGCGGGGCTGCGACTGGTCATAACGCCGCACGCGATGCATGGTCTGGCGGTTGTCCCACATCACGAGATCATGCACGGTCCATTTATGGACGTAGACGAATTCCGGCTGCGTGGCGTGCTCGGTGAGGTCGCGAAGCAACAGCCGCGCCTCGGGCACGCTCATGCCTTTGATGGCGCCCGCATGCGATGACAGGTACAGCGACTTGCGGCGATGCACCGGATGGGTCCGCACCAGCCGCTGCAGCACCGGCTTGAACATCGCCTTCTCTTCGTCGGTATAATCCAGGAAGCCGAGCGAGCCACGCGAATACATCAGCGAATGCTCGCAGATCAGGTCCTCGATCTCGGCCTTGGTCTCGTCGTCGAGCGCGTCATAGGCCGCGCGCATGTCGGCGAACTCGGTGTTGCCACCCTTGGGGTTCACCACCCGCGCCGACAGCAGCGAAAATTTTGCCGGGATCGGGCGGAACGAGCTGTCGGAATGCCACAGGCAGTTTCCGAGATTGAACAGATGGGTGCGGCTGTCGCGCGGCAGCGGCTTGCCGTCCTTGCCGAGATTGGAGACGTCGTTCAGCCCGGTGGTCAGCCGGTAGTCTTCCTTCTTGGTGATGGTGCCGCCCCGCGCCTTCTCGCGCTCGCCGAAATTCAGCGCAAAGGCCAGTTGCTGTTCGTCCGTGATGTCCTGGTTGCGAAACAGCAGCACGGCATATTTGTCCATGCCGGCTTCGATGTCGGCCGCTTCCTGCGGCGTCAGGGGCTTTCGCAGATCGACGCCCGAAACCTCGCCGAAAAAATGCGGATGAAGCTGCCGGATCGTGACCGTCATGGCGTCTCTCCAGTATGCGGCGGGCGGTTCGTCCCGCTCTCTTTGCGAGAAAAATTACTCCCCGACGTCTCCAAGTCAACGCTGCGGACGCATGCCCGCTACGCGTTTCGCGCCATCAGGCCGCCGTCGACGGGGATCACCGCGCCGGTCAGGAAGGAGGCCGCCGGCAGGCA
Source organism: Bradyrhizobium valentinum (assembly GCF_001440405.1). Classification (GTDB taxonomy): domain Bacteria; phylum Pseudomonadota; class Alphaproteobacteria; order Rhizobiales; family Xanthobacteraceae; genus Bradyrhizobium; species Bradyrhizobium valentinum. The sequence continues at coordinate 2,801 of NZ_LLXX01000190.1, read as the reverse complement.
CAGGCTCAGCGTCATGTGCGCCACCTCTTCGGGATAGCCGTAGCGGCCGAGTGCAGTGCGACGCTTGGCGTAGATCGTCTTGTGCTCTTCGGAAATCCGCTCGGTGATCGCGGTGCGGATCGGGCCGGGGCAGATGCAGTTCACGGTGATGCCCTCGCGGCCGAGTTCGACGGCGAGCGAACGCGTCAAGCCGATGACGCCGGCTTTCGCTGCCGAATAGGGGCTGTGCAACGCGGTCGCGCCGAGCGCCTCGGTCGATGCGATATTGACGATGCGCGGGCTCTTCGACCGACGCAAATGCGGCAGCGCAGCCCGGATGATGCGCGGATGCGCGGTCAGCATCACAGCTAGCGCCTTGTCCCAGGCGGCTTCATAACCGTCATCGTCGATCGCCACGCGAACGGAGATGCCGGCGTTATTAATAACGATATCGAGGGAGCCGAAATGTGCGGCGACGTCGTTGACGACCGTGATGATGTCGTCAGGATTGGCAACGTCGAGCGTCCACGCTTTTGCCGCGCCGCCATTCGCTGCGATCTCGCCGGCAACCGCTTGGGTAACCTTGGCATCCAGATCGGTAACCGCGACATTGGCGCCCTCGGCCGCGAACACCAGCGCCGTGGCGCGGCCCATGCCGCTGGCGGCGCCGGTGACGAGAACGGTCAGGCCTTTGACCGAACGGCTGAGCTCTTTGAAATCTGACATGGCGGGATCCCGGCGGGAATGCTGTCGCGTTGCAGGATTGACAAGGCTGGCACCGATCCGCAGACAGGTCAAACGAAGCCGAGCGAGGTGTAACCGTGACCAACATTAGCGGCCTGCGGATTCGTCGCCTGGAGCCTGCTGACGCTGCCCTGTATCGAGAGATACGGCTCGAAGCTCTGCAGAGAAATCCCGAGGCTTTCGGCAGCACGTTTGAGAGAGAAAACGCGCAACCGCTATCGTGGTTCGAAGCGGCCATTTCCCGCGCGGATATTTTCGGCGGATTCCTTGATGGGACGCTCGCGGGAATAGCCGGATTTGCCGCACAGGAAGGTACGAAGCACGGCCATAAGGGATTGCTTTGGGCCATGTATGTTCGAAGCGCTGCGCGAAAATCGGGGCTTGGGAAAATGCTTGTCGCGGCCGTTCTCGATCATGCGCGCGGGCGCGTGGAGATGGTCCAGTTGTCCGTGGTGAGCGAGAACGAAGCGGCGCGCCGGCTTTACGACACCATGGGCTTTGTCGCGTACGGCTATGAAAAGCGAGCGCTCAAGCACGACGGCCGATATTACGACGAGGTTCTGATGGTCAAATTCCTCGACGAAGGCTTGAATTAGAAACAACAAGAGGGATCGCAGGGATGAACGAACTGGATTTTAGCGGCAAGCAGGTGCTGGTGGTCGGCGGCTCCAGTGGCATCGGCAACGGTATCGCGCAGGCTTTCCGCGCCAAAGGGGCGCGCGTCGCGGTCTGTGGCACCCGCGCCAGCGCCGCGGACTATTCGCCTGACGAAGGATCGCATCTCGAAGGGCTCGACTATTTCCAGCTCGACATCAGCAAGGCGGAGGCGATCGAGGCACTGCAACCGCCGTTCGAAAAACTCGACGTGCTGGTGCTGGCGCAGGGCGCGGTGATCTACCGCCGCGGCGAATTCGAGATGGATGGCTTTCGCAAGGTCGTGGAAGTCAACCTGATGAGCCTGATGGCGTGCGCCACCAGATTTCAAGCGATGCTGAGCGCCAGCAAGGGTTCGCTGATCATCGTCAGTTCGACCGCCGCCTATCATTCCACGATGGGCAACCCGGCCTATAACGCCTCGAAGACCGGCGCGGTCGGGCTGACGCGCACGCTCGGCGAGGCGTGGGCCGGCAACGGCATCGCGCCCGGCCTGGTCGACACCAAGATGACCAAGGCGACGACATCAAATCCGAAACGGCTCGAGGGCGCGCTCGAGCGGATCCCGTTGAAGCGGCTCGGCACGCCCGCCGACATGGCGGGCGCGGCGCTGTTCCTGGCCTCGCCGCTTTCGTCCTACATTATCGGCCAGACCATTGTGGTCGATGGCGGGCTTATCCTGTGAGCCAAGCGTATTGACTGAGGCATTCCGAGCGGCAGGAACCCGAACGGGGCTCGCCGGTTAGCTCCCAAGAAAAACTGGAAAAACAGGAGCAACCGCGATGGACAAGGATCGGATTGCCGGATCGGCCAAGGATTTTGCGGGTAAGGTCGAAAGCACCGTCGGCGACATGGCCGGCGACGCGAAGACGCAAGCCGAGGGCCGTGCGCGCGAAGCGGCCGGCGCGGTGCAAAATCTCTACGGCCAGGCCAAGG
>NZ_LLXX01000190.1:0-417 GCF_001440405.1 Bradyrhizobium valentinum | reverse complement strand
GACGCCACCGACGCCGCTGTCAGCTACGCCAAGGATGCTTATGAAAGCAGCGGCGACACCGTTCGCAGCGGCCAGCAGGCGGTGGCGAAAACCGTGCAGGAAAATCCACTCGGCGCGCTGCTGGTTGCAGCCGGAATTGGATTTGCGCTTGCGCTGTTGATGACGCGCCCGCCGCGCCGCCCGCCGCCACGGTGGCGCTATTACGGGTGAGGGCAGTCTCATTGGTTCGTCCGGCGATGCGCTGCATCGTCCGAAAGATGCGCGAGACTAGCTTCTCACCGTGAGCGGTCAAAAATCATCGTGTGAAATTGCCAGGCGGGACTTCGGCCGATCGTCCGACGTTACCCGGCGGGCGCGGCGCGCCTGGCGGCGGCGCAAACGGTCCACGCGGCGGTGCAGCCGCAGGCGGGGCGGGCG
>NZ_LLXX01000189.1 GCF_001440405.1 Bradyrhizobium valentinum | reverse complement strand
CGCGTCGCCGCCGACTTCCTGCTCAATCTGATCGCCTATAACCTGATCCGCATTCCAAAACTGCTTGCCGCTTAGCCACCCGCGTCAGGGTGCACCCAACACCAGGCTAGAAATTTACATCCAACTCCGCCGCGTCGCCCCAACAACAACCGGCCAGAATAAGAAAACTCTCCATCTCATGGTTTTTCAGCGGACTGCTAGAGCATTTTCCTCTCTTTCGGAATGGGAAGGGGATTCCCTTGCAGGAAGTCGAGAGAGACAGGAAACCGGTTCTTGCCCATGAGGATGAGTTCTTCGGATCGAAGCGACGCCCTAGGAGATCGCCTAGCTATATTATGCCAGCCCGAGAGCGTATTCGTTAGTCCGGTAGTCGAATTCGTAGGTGCACAATGATCGTAAACAGCCGGAAGTCGCTCCAACTCGCCAGCGCGGCCATCGTAAGCTTTGCGGCGCCAGCCTTCCATGCGCAAGATCAAGATTCCGACGCGAATTCCTCTCGATGAATTCGTGAAGGATGCGGATCTGATGAAGGCGCTATCGGCGGGTTTGCCCCGCCGCTTGCCTGCCCGGGCCGCGCCCTTGACGATGTTTTCCTGCTCCGCCTCATTGAGATCGTCGCGATCCATGATCCAGGTCTGCAACAGCGCATCGCGTTTTGCCGGCGCGAGTGGCGTGGCATCGTCAGGCTCTTCGAAGAGATCGCTCACGGCTCGTTCCATAGGCCGCGCTCCTTGATCTGGTCGCGGATAGGCACCTCGATGCGCGCTTCAAGATTGGCATCGCTGGTCCGCTTCCCGCTTCATGGTGTGAGCGACACGGCCGCGGTCCCACATGGCGATTTTGCGCGCGCGCACGGAATGCTCAAGGGAGCTGTTCGGCACAAGGGCATAGACGAGCGTGCAGCCGAGCGCCTCGACGCTTTGCGGGCGGATTTTGAGCCGGCCGGCGAATTGCACGCCCGTCATGCCCAAGGCGTCGTGTATGGATCCAACTTTTGGCGGCATGCGGAACCGCTGGGCTGGCTTGAGCCGTCTAGTCGTTCGTCCAACCGTTGGCGCTCGAGAGTCTTATTCCAACCCGATTTCGTTTGACCTTTCATCACGCTATGACCTGATTTTCATTCTGAAAATCAGGATCATCTGTCATCTGTCATCGGCAGCCAATGTAGACGAATGACCGCGATTTGCGCTTTAACCGCCCGCGCCAAGCCACTGGTTTTGCATCAAAAATTGACCATTTGGACCTAGAATCAGGTTGTGGTCTTAAGTTTCTTGATGCAGGGTCAAAGGTTGTATCAACCCAGCCTGGTGCGGCGGCTGAAATGCAGCCGCCGACCGTGGCCGAGACCATTTCGATCAGCCTTCGCGGGTTCGATACCGAGGATTGCCGGACTACAGAAAAAGATCGCCGCGTGCCGCGACTCCAGTAGCGAAGCCCGTGAAATCATCGGCCAACTTCAAGAGGATGCTGGCGTAACCTCGATCGAGGATTTGAGGACTGCAATTCGTCGGTCGGACGAGCTGCGCATGCTGCAGGCTGATTTTGACCAACTGACTAACACTTTAGCGAAGGATGGCGAACTGGCTACGCAGGAAGGAGCGCGGCTGGCCATTACCGGAGCGCTGGCTCTCATAGTCGGCGGATCGGGCGCTTCAGGCACGGCTGCATTCAGCGCTGGTCTTGCGTTCTGGTACGGCAAGGATGCATTCAAGACATCGATGAACAATTGGGGAAAGCGCGCCACCCCAAGGAAACGCGCGAAGAAGAAATCATAGGCACGCCCTCTACGAGGAGATGGACTCCCGGGTGGCGAGCGTCTGCCCGGCCCTCCTACCCCACAGCCAAGCTATCTTGGAGCCAATCGAAAATCCCTGCCATCGTTAATTTGAATGCTCAAAATTCGGTTCCGGCTTCACGTTTTCCGGCAGATTCATGAGCCGAATCAATGGGTAGAATTGATTTACGGTAACGAACAAGGTAAAGATCAGGTTTACATAGGCAAATTTTAAGGACTCTTCCGGATAATTGCTCCCAGACCGGCGCAAAAAATGGTCCAGGGAGCGTCCGATGTTAGAGTACCTTTTGCTCGTAAGTTTTTTGTCTGAGTCCTCACCTTGGGCGCGAGCGCAGGTTTGCTGATCCTTCATAAAATGTACGGAGCCGAAATACCGGAAGGTGTGCCCTCTGCGAACAATTTAGCGAAGGCGTCGGCCGCGTTCTGCGCGTGTGCCTGCGCGCTTTGCGGCAGCAGTCGCAGGTAACTAGCGTATTGCGCGCCAGCCGTCTTGGATTCCTGGCTCATCGGCAACCGTCCCTCGAAAGAGGATAGGACTAACAGGTGGGCTGAAGCATGGAGCTCCGCAATGCGGAGACGAAAAAGAGACAAATCTGGAGAGGCGTTCGCTCGGTCATTGAAGAATGGTACGCCACTCAGACTACACTACGAATTCATACGTAATTGAAATTACTATATAATTTACGGATCGCCTCAGATGAAAGGCTGACCATCTAGCGCGATTCAGCCGCATGCAGGGAAGCTAGCCCGCGCCCGATCCACGAACCGTGGATGGAACCCAATTTGGCTGCAGCGAACAGACAAATGCACTATCGTGTTCGCGCGAACCGGCAACTCCAGTGGAAGACCTTTGGGAAGAAGCCCGATGCGAGCCGTCAGCGATTCAGCCGAGCTGTTCAGGCATGTGAGTGCCGAGAAATCTGAATTTTACCGCCGCATCATGGACGTCTTTGCAGCAGCCAAACGGCAATACCGTCTGCAATTAAGACCTGACGAAGTACTGAGCGAAGCCCGATGGTTAGATGCACCACCGCGAATTGAGGACGTCAACACCGCGCTCGCCCAGCTTGCCGCCTGGGGCAATCTTGAATCGCATCCTGACACGGCGCGGGTTTCCAGCCTCAGCGATTTCTACCGTGCACGTTTTCTGTATCGTCTCTCGCAGGGCGGGGAGGCTGTCGAAGCGGCGCTGGCGCTTTTCGTGCAAACACTGCAACGGCGCGCCGAACTGCAAACGGTGGCGCTTGAAGACATCGCAAACCGGTTGCAGGCGCTTCAAACGCTGGCGGACGAGGCGGAAGCCGACGTCGCGAAGATCCACGAAACACTGCGGGATTTGGTGCGCGTTTTCGAGGGCCTTGCTGAAAATGCGCAGGCTTTCATGGCCGGCGTCGCACGCAGCATTGAGTTGCAACAGGCCGAGGCGATTGCGGTAGCGAATTACAAGCGCCAGCTAATCGACTATTTGGAGCGGTTCATGGGCGATCTGGTGCGCCGCTCCGACACCATCGCCAGACATATCCTCGCTCTGGAACCGAGCATTGACGCATTGCTACAGCAGGTCGCCACGCGCGATGCACGCGATGCAGCCCCCGGCGATGCGGAGGATCGGGCCGACGCGCGGACCCTTCACTTGAATGCCTGGCGCGAACGCTGGAGAGGTCTGCGCGGCTGGTTCTTCCGTACCGGCCACGAACCCTCACAAGCCGAACTGTTGCGGGCGAGGGCACGGTCGGCAATTCCGCAATTGCTAGGAGCGATCGCCGCGCTCAACGAGCGCCGCAGCGGGCGCAGCGACCGTTCCGCGGATTTCCGCATGCTCGCCTGCTGGTTTTCTGCCTGCAGCAACGATGGCGAGGCGCACCGGTTGGCGCGCGCAGCCTTCGCGCTCAACCCGGCACGACATTTCTCGCTGAATCCCAACGCCGACGCCGATCTGCCGGCCTCGACACGCTGGGCCGACGCGCCACCACTGACGATTCACCCGCGGCTACGCGAATACGGTGAGGCCGCGCCGCGCGGCGTGATGCCCCGGGTGCGTGATCGCGGTGAGGCCCGCGCACATCTGGCGCGCGAACTCGCCGAGGAGTCGCTGCAGGTCGAGGCGGCGCGCAAGCACCTCGCCACCGGTCAGCCCACACGCCTTTCAGATCTCGCCGAGCTGGACATTCATGCCTTCGGTCTGTTCCTGGGATTGCTCGGTGAGGTGCTGACCGAACAGGCCGGTCCGAACACCAGCGCGGAACGGCGAACCGGCGACGGATTATTGCATATCAACCTCACGCCACTCGCAGTCGATAGCCGCGCTGTGATCAATACGCCGCGCGGCGTATTTGCCGGGCGCGACCATTTAATCACGATCACGCCGACATGAGACAGCCGATGGCCGCCAGCGTTGGTAGAGACAGCCGCAGCATCGGCCAGCAACAGCGTCGGTTCCAGAACGAGGAATTTCGCAGTGCCGTGCGCGCCTTGCTGATGACGCCGCTGATGAGTCCGGACCACGACGATTTTCCGGCGATCCGGCGTCAGGCCGACGCACTGCGCGACTGGTTTGGGCGAGAAACCGGCTGGGCGCTGCGCGTCGAACAAGAGGGTGCTCGACTTTATAAGCGACCGGCCGACCTCGCCAGCACGATGCGCGGTTTGCCGTTTTATGATCGCCGCCGTTACGTGCTGTTGTGCCTGGCTTGCGCGGTGCTCGAACGCGCTGACCCGCAGATCACGTTGCGACTGCTGGGTGAGCGGCTGCTGCAATTCGCCGCCGAGCCGACGCTGGTGGCTTCCGGCTTCATCTTCACGCTCGGCGCTCCCCACGAGCGGCGTGAACTGGTGGCGGTATGCCGCACCTTGCTCGACTTGGGCGTGCTGCAGCGTGTCGCCGGCGACGAAGACGCCTTTGTCCATACCGGGGGCGATCAGGCAGATGCCCTCTACGACGTGCAGCGCCGCGCGCTCGCCGGCATGCTGGCCGCCGTGCGCGGGCCGTCGACTTTCCGGCCGGAAGATGCGCCGGTCACGCTCGACCAGCGACTGCATGCCTTGGCCGACGAGCATGTGGCTGACAGCGATGAGGGCCGACGCACCGTTCTGCGCCGCCAACTGGCACGCCGGCTGCTCGACGATCCGGTAGTCTATACCGACACACTGGACGCCGAGTCTCGGGCCTATTTTGTCAACCAGCGTGGCGCCATGGCGGCCCGCCTGTCTGACGCAACCGGGCTGGTCGCGGAGCAACGCGCCGAAGGTCTGGCGCTGGTCGACGAGGCTGGCTCGCTGACAGATGTGGCGATGCCCGCAGAAGGCACCGACGCCCATGTCACGCTGCTGGTCGCGGAGTTCCTGGCCACCGTTTACAGGCAGCGGCAGACGGATGCCGCCGGCGCGACCCAACCATTCTCTGGTATGATCAGGGAACAAGACGTCGTCGATTACCTGCGCGAGAGCAAGCCCCGCTATGGCAAATATTGGCGCAAATCTGCGCGTGAACCCGGCGCCGAACGCGAGCTTGCGGAGATCGCCCTTGATCGGCTGGAAAAGCTTCAACTGATTGTGCGAGATGCCGAGACGGTCTATCCGCGCCCGGCGCTCGCCCGGTTTGCGCTCGGTGAGGCCGAGGTCCGCAACGTTCGTGAAACACGCGGCGTACAGACCGCGGCTGCCGATGCCCTGGTCGGTCCGACATGAACGACCGGCCGGCTTCATTTGCTGCTCTCTCCGAGAGGCCCGCGCTGCCAATCCCGGCGCGGCAACGCTGGCAGCCTTTGCGGCTTGGACTGGTGGAGCTGTTTCACTACGACAGCGAGGAGTTCTGGTTCCGCGACGGTCATCTGCTGCTGCGGGGCAACAACGGCACCGGCAAATCCAAGGTGCTGTCGCTGACGCTGCCCTTCCTGCTCGATGCACAGCTCAAGTCCTCGCGCATCGAACCCGACGGCGACAGCGGCAAGAAGATGTCCTGGAACCTGTTGATGGGTAGCTATGACCGGCGCATCGGCTACGCCTGGATCGAATTCGGCCGCCTCGCCGATGACGGCACGCCGCATTACCTCACACTCGGCGCCGGGCTTGCGGCGGTCGCTGCGCGTCCCCAGGTGGACAGCTGGTTCTTCGTGTTGGAGGATTCCATTGGCGCTCCGCGCATCAATCAGGATATCTGGCTGACGAGTGATCAGCGCGTGGTCCTGACTCGGGAACGCCTGCGTGACGCGCTGCACGGCCGCGGCCAGGTGTTCGATACCGCCGCCAGCTACCGGCGCGCGGTCGATGAGCGATTGTTCCACCTCGGCACCAGGCGCTACGACGCCTTGATGGATACGCTGATTCAGTTGCGTCAGCCGCAACTGTCGAAAAAGCCTGACGAAACCGCGCTCTCGGACGCACTGACCGAGGCCTTGCCACCGCTCGCACCCGAACTGCTTGGGGACGTCGCCGAGGCTCTGGGCCAGTTGGAGGAGGATCGCCGCCAACTCGAGGAATACCAGGCGCTGGCAAGAGCCGTCGAGCGCTTCGACCAACGCTACCGGATCTACGCTGGCACCCAGAGCCGGCGGCAGGCCCGCGCGCTGCGCCAGGCCCAGACCGAGTTCGACAGTGCAAGCCGGGCGCGCGGCGACGCGCAGGCGCGGCTCGAGAGGGCCGAGACCGCGGAAGCGCTCGCCCGGATAATTCACGACGACGCGGAACTTGCGCTCAAGCGCGAGCAGGCTCGGCTTGATATCCTGCGTGCCGACCCGACCATGCAGGACGCGAACCGTCTCGAATCCGCCGAGCGGGACGCTCTGGCTCGGCAGCGTGCGCTGCAAGTCGCCACCGCGGCGGTCGACGAGGTGCGACGGCGATTAAAGCGCAGCACTGAGGAGACCGGGCACGGCGTCCAGCGCATGACGCAAGCCGAACGTGTGATGACGAAGCTACGTCAGAACAGCGCGACGCATGCCGAGGCCGCAGGTATCGTCGGCCTGCACGCCGGTAGCCCGCTCGCAACGCTCGCCGCCGCCGATCTGGTCGCATTGACGCCACAAGCCTTCGACAATGCATGCGCCGACCTTCGCACCTTGATCGTTGATCGACGCGAACAGATCGCATTGTTGCGGCGACGCCATACTGAGGTGACGGAGGCCGAAGCCCTGCATACACAACGCCAGAACACCCGCGACGAAAGACAGGGCACGGTAGAGGCCACGGCAAAACGACGCGAGCAAGCCGATACGGAGGTCGATCACGAGGGCCACAACCTGATTCAGGCCTGGGAGCGCTACTTCGCCAGCCTGAAGCAACTGCGGGTCAGCTCCGACGACGGCCGCGCAGCGCTCACGGCCCTCGCCGACTGGGTTGTTGGGCTGGATGGCGACAATCCGGCGCGACATTGCCTGCAAACGGAGCAGCAGCACGCCAGCCTGCGTCTGGCGCAGCGTCGCGTGGCGCTCGACGGCCAACGCCAGACGCTGGAGACGGAGCTCAACAACCTCGAAGACGAACGCAACCGTCTCGAAGCCGGGGTTGATGCGACGCCGCCCAACCCGCATACGCGCGGCGCCGATGCCAGAGATGCGCGCGAGGGTGCGCCGCTCTGGCAATTGGTGGATTTTCGCGAAGAGGTCACGGCTGCTCAGCGCGCCGGCCTCGAGGCCGCGCTTGAAGCCGCCGGCCTGCTCGACGCATGGGTCTCGCCCGATGGCCACCTGCAGGCCGGCGACGGAGTAGAGCTGTTGCACGACACCCAGGTGCTGCAGCGACAGCCGCACGCGCTCTCGCTCGCTGGTTGGCTGCACGCTGACACGCCCACCGATATCGCGGTACCGGCCGCACTCGTCGAACGCCTGCTGTCCGGCATCGCCTGCACCGATGACGATCCCGCGGACATCGAAGCCTGGGTCGCCCCCGACGGTCGCTTTCGGCTCGCCGCGCTGGTCGGCGCCTGGGCCAAACCCGCGGCAGTCTATATCGGCCATGCGGCCCGCGCCGCAGCCCGCAAGCAGCGACTGGCCGACGTAGTCGGCCGCCTGACACTAATCGCCGATGAGCTCATTGCGGTCCAGGCGATGGACGCGCAACTCACGCGCGATCAGGATCGAGCCGCCGATGAATGGCGTCTGGCTCCCTCCGAAGAGGAATTGCGCAACGCCCATCTTGCGGCGGCCGCCAGTGCGCGCGAGGCTCAGACGGCCCGCCAGCAATTGAGCGAGGCTGATCTTCAATACCTGGAGGCCGCACAAGCGCTGCAGACGGTGCGGCAACGACTCGCCGCCGATGCCACCGATCTGCGCCTTCCTGCATTATCAGCCGAGTTACCGGCGGTCGAGATGGCGTTGAACCACTATCACGATGCCCAACTCCGCCTCGCCCAGGCTGTTCACGAGGTACGTCTGGCGCTCCCCGAGCTGCAGCGGCAACGCAACCGCGAGAACGAAACCCGCGACGATCTGAAGAAGCAGGATGAACAATTTGCGGCTGCCCGCATTGAGGCGGAAGAAGCCGCCGTCCGGTTCGAGGTGTTGCGCGGATCCGTCGGCGCCAGGGTCGAGGAGCTGCAACGGCGGCTGGCCGATGCCAGCACCGCCGTCAAGGCCAGCAATTCCGCACTAACGATCGCGCGCGACGTCCTGAGCAAATCCGGCGAGGCGCGCGCGGTCGCGCACGAACAGGCGGCGACTGCGAGCACTCTGTTCGGACAACGCAGCAACGCGCGCGCCGAAGCAATCGCGAAGTTCCAACACTTCGCAGCCACCGGCCTGCTCGCGGCTGCGCTACCGCAAGCCAACCTGCCGGACCTGGGCGGCCCGTGGACGATCGACCCCGCGCTTACTCTGGCTCGCCGCGCGGAACAAGCCTTATTCGAACTCAAGGACGACGACGACGCCTGGACACGCCTGCAACGGCAGATCGGCGAAGACCTGACGGAGCTACAACGCGCCCTCAGCGCTCTCGGCCACCAGGCGCACGCAGAACAGAGCGATTGGGGGCTTATCGTCCGCGTCGTCTACCAGAACCGACCCGAACCGCCGGATCGCCTTGCCGCGCGCCTCGCCGAAGAGATCGCCCAGCGCAGTGAACTGCTGACGGCGAACGAGCGCGCTGTGCTGGAGAACCATCTGCAGGCCGAAATCGCTTCCGAAGTGCAGCGCCTGCTGCAAGCGGCCGAAACTCAGCGCGATGCGATCAACAAAGAATTGCACCATCGCCCGACCTCCACCGGGGTACGCTATCGTCTGCTGTGGCAGCCCCTGGCGGAAGAAGAAGGCGCTCCGGTCGGCCTCGAAGCAGCGCGCAAACGCCTGCTCAATACCAGCGCAGACCTTTGGTCCTCTGACGACCGGAGAGTGGTCGGCGCGATGTTGCAGCAGCGCATCGCCGCCGAGCGCGAGCGGGCCGATTCGGGCGCCGGAAAGGATGTGGGCAGCAGCCTGATCGAGCAACTCGCCCGCGCGCTGGATTATCGCCGTTGGCACCGCTTTCGCGTCGAGCGCTGGCAGGACGGGCACTGGCGCAAACTCTCCGGTCCGGCCTCCAGCGGAGAGCGCGCGCTCGGCCTCACCGTGCCGCTGTTCGCCGCGGTCGCCAGTTTCTACAGTCAGGGCAGCTACGCGCTGGCGCCGCGCCTGATGTTGCTCGATGAAGCGTTCGCCGGCATCGATGATACCGCGCGCGCCCATTGCATGGGGCTGATCCGCGAGTTCGATCTCGACTTCGTCATCACCAGCGAGCGTGAATGGGCCTGCTATGCCGAACTGCCCGGCGTCGCCATTTGCCAGTTGCAGCGGCGTGAAGGCATCGACGCGGTGTTCGTGTCGCGTTGGAGCTGGGACGGTCGCGCCAAGACACGCCGAGACGATCCAGATCGCAGATTTGCGCCGACATGATTTCCTCGACCGACCCACGCCTGCAACGCCTACTTGGCGGCGACCGTTACGCCTTGCTGCGCAAGCGCCTGCGTCAGCGTTTCGAACGGGCATCGCTCGGCTCCACGGTTGAAAACTTTCGCATCGGCAAGCTCACCGCGGAGGAACATGCTGCATTGGCTTCGCTGCTTGGTCGTCCGCTCCGTTACACCAAATCCTTACAAGTCGACGTTCGCCTCGTCGACACCGCTTTCCAGAATGCCGGCATCGCCGCTTCGCTGCGCGACGCACTTGAAAAACTCGATGGCCCGATTTCGAATCTCGCCACGACGCGCCTTGCGCTGCAAACAATGTGGTCGGATGTGCTGGGCGGCTGCACTCACCGCGAACTGATCGGACTGCTGCAGGCTCCGGCCGGCATCGGGCTTCTCAAGCGCCTTGCACGACAGAGCCCACCGGCGGCGCTCCAACTCTGTCGCCGTGTCGAAGCGGTATTGCAACGCCTGCCCGCGAGCGGCATCACACGTTCGCAATTGGCCGCCGACGTGCTGGGCGACGCCCACGCGCTCGACATCGGACAGCCCACGGCAACCCTGGCACTGACGGTCTGGCGTCAGGTAATCGCTCGAACCGATTACAACAATGATGACGTCGATAGCGAGCCAACGGGAGACGGCGAGCTGGAGCCGGGCGGTGGTGCGGAGCGCGACCGCGACGTGTGGGCCAAGGCCGGCGTGCTGGTCAATGAATTGGCTCGCCCGGTGCTGTTCCTGAACCTGCCCATGCGCGATGCAGGAAATTACAGTCAGTCGCAGGGAGAGCCTGTTTACGCTTCGCTGCGGTCGCTGTTGCGGTCTCCACCGTCGTGGGACGTGGCGGATCGCAAGGTCTATGTCTGTGAGAATCCCAACCTGGTCGCAATCGCCGCGGATCACTGGGGCTCCGATTGCGCGCCGCTAGTCTGCACTGACGGCATGCCCGCCGCAGCACAGCGATGCCTGCTGTCGCAGCTGGCTAAAGCGCGGGCGCAGCTTTTCTATCATGGCGATTTCGATTGGCCGGGAGTGCGGATCGGCAACCACGTCATGCGCGAGCACGGCGCCCAACCCTGGCGTTTTGGGGCGAGCGACTACGAGTCCGCCGTCGAACAGACCTCATGTCTTGGACAGGCTCTCACGGGAAAGGCTGCGCCCGCGTTATGGGACGAAAGGTTAATGACGGCCATGCAGCAACATCGGCTCTCCATTGCTGAAGAAGCGTTAGCCGCTTCATTGTTGGAGGATCTCAGGGCCACATAATGATTGGGTTCGCGGACTTATTCTGAATGGTGGCAATTTGGCGCCCGAAGAGACTCTAACCACCCCCAAATCGTAGTCCAGCTGTGGAGTGGGCAAAGTCGGCGCAGCAAAACCTTGGATGGCGGCGCTCCCAGTGGGCCTCCGATCACAATTGGAGTCATTTCGTCGCGCGCAACCCCATCGATCTTACGCTGCGACTTTCCTTCTGCCGCTTCCACGGCGCTTCCATGAACGAAATTTGGGATCAAAACTCGAACAACAAAAAGCCCTCGAAAACGATACGTTTTCAAGGGCTTGAAGCTTGGTTGCGGGGAGGCGCAACACCCGATTATTGCGATTGATTGAACAAGAGATCCTGCGCTTGTTGCCTGAGTGGACGCTGACCAGGCCACTGATTGAGAGTTATCTGCGCACTGAGCATTATCAATGACTTGCTGGTCGCAGGCCGTGTTTTTTCAGGCCGTAAATGGAGATTTATCGCACGATCACGATACCTCATGAGCTGCGTATCGTGGGAGTGGCTGAAGCTTGAGCATAGCGTCGGGTGGGCATGGGCGACCTCAGCCCGCTGGCCGGGGCAAGCCGAGCGAATCGCGCAAGGTCGAGCCGTCGTACTCAGTGCGGAGCCCTCGATGTTGCAGCTCCGGCACGAGGCCGTGGACCAGCTCCTCCAAGCCGCCTGGCAGATATGGGACCTGCAACATGAAGCCGTCGCAAGCACCCGCCTCGAACCACTCCTGCATGCGATCAGCCACCGTGCTGGGCGTGCCGGCGAAGCCGCTGGTGGTTCTCCCCGCGCGTAGCGCTGTCCTAGCTCAGCAAGGCTGAAGCCTGAGCGCCGCGTCAGCTCGGCGACCTCACGGTAGTGCCCTTCGACGCCGGGAACGTCGAGATTCTCAGGCAGGACCTCGTCCTGCGGGAAGCGCGAGAGATCAACGCCGAGATGATAGGACAAAGTCGAGAGACCGGACTCCGGATGCGACAATTCGTGGAGCTGGTCGTGTAGCGCCTTGGCCTGCTTCTCCGTGTCGCCAATGACCGGGACGATGCCGGGCAACACCTTGACTGTATCAGGGTCGCGACCGAAACGGACCGCGCGGGCGTGCAAGTCGTTGCGGAATTCGACAGCGACATCGATCAGGCCCGGCGTCACGAAGATGATCTCGGCCCATCGCGCAGCGAAATCGCGGCCACGATCCGAAGCGCCAGCTTGGATGAAGACCGGACGTCCTTGCGGAGCCGGCTGACATTGAGCGGGCCGCGCACATTGAACCATTTGCCGGAATGATCGATCCGGTGCACCCGCGCAGGGTCGGCGAACAGCGGCGTCTGGCGATCCCGGACCAGCGCACCATCCTCCCACGAATTCCACAGCTTGGTCACGACCTCCAGAAATTCGTCGGCGCGCTCGTAGCGCCCCTCGCGCGAGAGCTACTCGGTCAGGCCGAAATTGCGCGCCTCCGCCTCCTGAAACGAGGTGACGATGTTCCAGGCGGCGCGACCGCCGCTGAGATGATCGAGCGTCGCGAGCGCGCGCGCCAGGACATAGGGCTGGGCGTAGGTTGTCGAAAGGGTCGCGCCAAGACCGAGATGCTTGGTCGCGCCCGCGATGATCGAGAGCACCACCAGCGGATCGAGCCGTAATGCACCCAGCGCGCCGTAGCGAAGCTGGCTGTTGAGGCTGCCGCCCAGCGTGTCCGGGATCGCGAGAATGTCGGCAATGAACAGAAGATCGAAACGCCCTTCCTCCAGCAGCCGGCCGATATTCTGGTAGTAGGCGGCGGACAGCAGGTCGCCGTCCGCTTCCGGATGCCGCCAGCCAGCATGGCTGCCGGAGACCGGACCTGCAGAGACAAAGGCGGCAAGGTGCAGTTTCTTGTCAGGCATCGGTCAGCTCACAGTCCAGGAGATCTCGACGGGCCGCCACGTTTCAGTGTGTCGTAGATCGGGCAGTTCGCAGTGAAGCCGGCAACAAGCGTCTCAGCCTCGCCCGCCGTCAAGCCGGACAGCTTCAACACCTGCACGAACAGGTCGGCCAGCGCCTTAAGATGCCGCCGCCGGAACTCCGAGATCGTGCGGAAGTCCGCCGGGTCGCCGGCCACGATCATCATGAAATCCGCCCGCTCCACCGTCGCCCTGGCGATCCGCCGCGACGAGTAGATGCCGCTCGCATAGCCGTGTAGAAGCAGCGCCGTCATCATCCGCGGATCAAACGGCGGCTGACCCAGCCCGCTCCGGTAGCGGCCTAGGATCGCCGATAGATCAAGGCTTTCCTTGACCAGCGACACGATCAACCGCAAATGTGGTCCTGCGGCACATAGTCCTGACGCGCTCGGCGGCAGAAGCTGGACCTCGTCGATCTTCCAGGGGCGAAATTCCTTGCTCATGGCCACGCAAGGAATCAGACTCGCACCCTCTTGACCAGTCACTACTCAGACAGGCTCCTAGTCTCTCCACGTGGCCGCGCTGCTCGTCTTGTACGTGGCGCCAGCAACTTGTCGCCAGATTTCCAAGCTTTGACATTCTGCGCTTTCCACCGCAGGGCCGGACTGGCTTCTATCGAGGCGCGCACGTTTGCTGGCACCTCCAGAGAAGACGCGGCGATCTCACCCCGGTCCAGCACGGCATCCAAAAATGCGCCCTCCCCCGCTGTGAACTTAAACAGCGGCGCGAGCTTCTCCCGGCATTCGGTCGTGACGCTCTCGATCCAAGCTGCTGGGCCGCCAAAGCCGTCGAAATACCGATCGTGCAGGCACATGGTCAGGTTGCCGGTAATGTCGCCGACCTCGCATCCGATCTCCTCGGGCGAGGCTGTGCGCCAGTCGAAGCTCTTGGCGCTCGCACCGATCATCAAGGTGGCCGCCTTGATCTTCGCCCAGTCGAGAGACGGCATGGCGATGATCCGGTGGGCGTCGAACAGATCGCGCGCGGTGCGCCGCGTGATCAGCGCGACCATCTTGCCGGCGACGATCTCGTGGATATCGAGGACCGGAACATTCGTGGCCTGGTAGGATCCGATTGCCACCGATGGCATGCGATCCACGCCGTAGAGCGGGCCGCGGTAGAGATAATTGATATCGATCTCGATGGTCCCCGCGCCGCCCAGCGCAGAGGCGTAGCGATAAATCCATTTGCCGCCAGCGTGCTCGGACGGCTCACGCCGCGCGACGTACCCTTTCGATTCCATCAAGCGCTCGATCCGGTCTTCCAATCCCGGGCGGTCGGCGTCCATCTGTTCCTTGTCGACCGCGCCGACATAGTTGACGTCGATATCGACAGAGAGGCGGTCCAGATCGGAATGAAAGACGTTGAGTGCCGTGCCGCCCTTCAAGGCGACGCGCGGCCCGATCAGCGTGTCGGCGCCGAAGGCATCGAGAATGTCGATCAGCCGGATCACACGCTCCAGCGTCGCGGGCTGGAGCTGCCGCTCGGCCGCGATGTCCTGAAGCGTTTCTCGCGACGCGACCATCAAACGCCTTCAAAGGCGGCGTCGACCGCCTGCGCTGGGAGAAGCACGCGCCATGGCTCGACGAGCACCGCATGACCGGGTTCCGCACCCAGCGCATAATGCTTTGATCGTGGAAGCCGTGTTCGCAGGCGCGCCAGGACATCGTCGGAGACGCCGAGCGCGGCGCGCCGCTTCTCGAGCCACCAGCCGGAAACCGAGGCGAGCGACCGATTATCCAGCAGCTCGACATAGTCGGCGACCTTCGCCGGATCGAGATAGCGCACCAGATCCAGCGACTTCAGAACTTCCTCGCCGCCGCCCGCGAGTTCTGGCCGATGTAGGACATCGACGACCGTGCGTTCGACCGCCGTCACACGGACCGTCACTCCCTGCCGGTCCATAGTCGCGGTCAGGTAGTTGGCCTTGCCTGTCGCCGCCAACGCCTTCGCCGGCGTGACGAATCGGCAAGCACCAAATGGCAGGTCCACGCGCTCGGTCCGTCCGGCGCTGATAAGCTGAACCTCGTTGAACTCGGAATAGGCTATGCCGTGCAGCTCAAGGGCTGAGTGAAATCCCAGGACCCCATCGGGACGCAGCTTGCTCGCCGCGGCGAAGCGGTCGATCACCATCCGCTCCGCCGCCATGTGGGCCGGCACTGCGGCAAACACCTCGCGACTGACCCGCTTAATGTTGCCAGCGCGCAGGTGATGCCTAAGCAGGCTGGTGACATTGGCCGCGCTCGCCGGATGGCCGAAGGCCGCCGCGAACTCAGCCCGGGTGAAGACCGGATGAGCCGACAGGAAGCTGGCCGTTTTGTGCTGGCGGGATTGCATAAGTCTTCAATTCTGCGCCAAGGCGGGTAATAAATAGCCAGTCTGACGCAAATTTGTCAACAAATCTTCCTGAGAAAAGGGGCCGATCGGCCGTCCCTTTGATGGCGAAAACGCGCCGTATGGGCTAAGAATTACCCCTTCCGGCGCACTTCTAGAACAAACCGCCCCGCGAAAGGACCGCATCAGACGAATTAAGCGGTTTGCTTAGACGGATCTCCAATGTCAGATAATTTACGGTATATATTGACATTGTCAGATTTTGTTACTATTTTGCCGACATGGGAGGCGGCCATGAGCAATGGACCCATTCAGAAATGCGGAGTTGCCCAGCAGCTGGAAGCGTTATGGCCAAGACCTGGTCAGCGACGCCACGAGCCGTGAGGAGCGAACGACGCAGGCGTGCCACAGCATGATCGGTGACGTGGACATGAAGACGTTCAGTCCCCTTTTCGATGAACTCAAAGCTCATGCCGACCGCCCCCAAATGGACTTAGACCCGGTCACGGCGGTCGAAACGATTTTCGAGTCTCATCCGACGTCGCCACTGGCGGATACCCTGCAAAGACATCTGATTGCGAATCTCCGGGATCAACTCCCTCCCGAGAAGGCGCTCGATCAGGCGCTCGACAGCACGACAAAAGAATGGATCGGCACCATCAAAAACCGGCTCGACGAAGAATGCATTCGTGCCCGCGAGCTCGGCGACATGAGCCGCGAAGATTACCAGAAGGGGAATCGAGCGGAACCGCGAGACGTCCGCTGCTATCAAGCCCAGCGAACTCTGCGACGCCTTGGCCACCGGCAACAAGCGCGCGTTCAGGCAGGCGGTTGAGAAGAAAGCCGGCGTAGATGAGGGGCCCGAAGAGTGAGCGCCAATCCGAAATACTCACCGATGCAAGAAAAGCGCTTGATCGTTATCGAGAAGGGACAGGAGCGCAGCCGCCGCACCCTCCCGAAGGGTGCTGTGATCGCGGAGGTCGGCCGTCACATTTACTTTAATCCGGCGGTTCTGGATAGCTTTGACGTAAAGGGCTTCGAGCCGCTGCACTACGATATGCTTGTTCTCTGCGCCGCCATCGAGTTCGCTGACCGGCGTTGGAAGCGTCCGTTGGGCTGGCGCCGAACCTTCGATGTGGCGATCCCAGTCATCGACCTTAAGGCCTGGCAGAAGCCGGAGGTTCTGAAGGCCCTGCACGGCGTCTTGAACCACCTGACCGGCGACGCATGGCGATTGACCTTTGTCCAGGCAAAGAACCTCTCGCCGATCGGCCGCGGCAGATGCCGTTGGACTTCGGCAAGGCCAAGACCTTCGCCGTCGCTTACAGCGATGGTTTGGATTCGCGTGCCGTCTCCGCTCTGAGCGGGAGCGAGGCTGAGGCACTGTGTATCCGGGTCGCGGGCAATCGCCAGCGGCGCAAAAACGGGGATAGTTATTTCACGCAGATTCCCTTCAAAGTGAAGGGATATCGCGGGAACGAAAGCAGCTTCCGCTCGCGGGGATTTCAGTTTGCGGCGGTGACGGCGATTGCTGCACAGCTCTCAAACGTGACGCGCGTCATTGTTCCGGAGAGCGGCCAGGGCGCGCTTGGGCCGGTACTTCTCCCGCTGCACAACATCTACGCCGACTATCGCAACCATCCGACGTTCTTTCGGAAGATGGAGCGCTTCATCAAGGCAGTGCTGGGCTACCGAGTGCGGTTTGAGCAGCCACGCCTCTGGTCGACGAAAGGTCAGACGTTGCGCGCGTTTCTGGACATGATCGGAAAGTCCGAACAGCATCTGACAGTACCCATTCCTGTTGGCAAACGCGCCGGGTCGTCAATGTAGGCGGTAGGAAGGTAGGAAGCAGTGTGGCCTGTGCGCGGCTTGCTTGCTGAGACGCCTCAGCCTGCATGCCGCTGGCGTTAACGAGGCGCCTGGTACGTATATCGTGTCCGACCTTGCCGCTTCTGACGCGGCCGATGCCTTGTCGGTCATACCCCAAAAGGCTGATCGGGACATCATGGTCGAATACGGAAGCGTCGGTGCGCGTCACCTGCAGCATCTCGCGGACATGAGCGGCTTGCCTGACGAGAACATTCGCGTTCACGCCTCGCAAATCTCAGCTGCGATAGCGGAAAACTACGAAGACACTCTGAAGAAACTGAGGACGATGTTGGTAACTCATGCCGAGGAATGGCGGGCATTTTTGTCCGCGCAAGGAGATCAAAGCTTTTTGAAAAGCTGGATGGATGGAGGGCGCAATGGCTGATCTGAATGAGCTGAGCGCACAGGAAATAGGACGCCGCCTGCGGATAGCACGGGAGAACGCAGACGTCCGCCAGGATGACGCGGCCCAGGTCATCGGCATGTCCCGCCCCACCCTTGTATCCATCGAGAAGGGCGTGCGCCGTGTGCGCATCCAGGAAATCCAGACGCTCGCGCGCCACTACGGCGTATCGGTCAACGCCCTCCTCCGCCGCGAGGCAGTGCATACCGATCTGATGCCTCGGTTCCGCAAGTTGCGGGAGACGGAGGACGCGCACACCACTGAAGCCGTTCAGCTATTCAACGACCTGATTAAAGCGGACGTTGAAATGGAGAATATCCTCGGCATCCAGCGACGTCGAAATTACCCCCCGGAACACGGTATAAACGAGGGCGACGTTGCGGCCCTCGCAGAAAAGCATGCCAAGGAATTGCGCGACTGGCTGGGTCTCGGTCCGGGGCCGATCGCCGACATCTTCTCGGTCATCGAACTGGGTCTTGGCATCCGATTGTATCAGCGTCGTCTCTCATCCAGTTCAAAGGTTGCTGGCCTCTTCACCTACGATGAAAGTGTCGGCGCCTGCATACTTCTAAACGCCAGCCACCCATTGCCGCGGCGCATCCAGTCCGCGGCGCATGAGGTCGGCCACTTCTATGGTACCCGTCGGATTCCCGAAGTGCTCGAAGACGATGAGAAGTTCCTCTCACGCGATGAACGCTATGCCAACGTCTTTGGCCGTGCATTCCTGACGCCAGCCGAGAGCTTCTCGGAAAGCTTCCGCCAACTGAAGGAGATCACCGGCAAAACGACCCGGCGCCTGATCATTCTCCTCGCCCAGCAATATAATATCTCGCGCCAAGCCTGCGGGCTGCGGCTCGAGGAATTGGGCCTTGCCAAGAAAGGCACTTGGGCATGGTTCGAAAACAACGGCGGCATCACCGATGACAATGTCCGAGAGGTCCTCGGCGAAATGGCCGATCGCCGCGATCCCGCAAAGAGCGACGCGGACCGACCCATCTCCCACCGCCTGAGCCTGATGGCGCATGCCGCCTGGAAGCGCGAGCTCATGTCGGAAGGACAATTGGCGGAGCTGCTGAAGGTGGGCCGAGTGGAGCTTCGCGGCGTTATCGACCAGATCGAGCTTGAGGAAAGAGACACGGATGAGTTGCACAAGCTCCCTGATTGATATCGCGGATCCGCTGATTCTCGACACAAGTGTTCTGATCAACCTTCACGCTTGCAAATATGGCGAGCGCATCCTCGCGTCCATTCCCAATGATGTCGTCGTGTCCGAGATCGTGGCTGGAGAGCTGGAGCACGAGACGAGCCGGCAGAACGGCGAGCACCGCTTTCTGTTTGATCTCGTGACGCGTGGAATCGTAACGCTCGCCACTATGACCGACGCCGAGTACGAGATTTTTCATGAACTCACGTCTACCTCGCCCTCCCTTGACGATGGCGAAGCTGCAACGATCGCCATCGCGGCAGCAAGATTTTTCCTGCCGGTTATCGATGAACGGCGCGGACGAAGCCGCGCCAGCGCGCTATTGAAAACGCGAAATCCAGGCTGGTCGTTAGACATCTTACGTCATCCAACGGCCATCGCGGTCCTCGGCGACCAACCTGTCATCGAAGCGATGTATCTCGCTCTTCGCGACGGGCGCATGCGAATTCCATTAGAAAGAGTGGAAGGCGTTATCGCACTTATAGGATGGAGCGTTCACTCGATTGCACTTGCCTCCCTGGACCCGGTCGATTATCGCCGATGAGCTTTCAGCTCCTCTTCTTCCTGCGACGTGCGCCGGCGCTTCGACTCACTTCCCTGCCGCGAAGGGTAGCCGTGCGCCCGCGATGTCGGCCTGCCGGCCTGCCGCTCAGATGATGAAGTCGGATGATTGATCGCGGAGCCGGAGGTCTCAGTTCCCTTCGCTACGCTGAAAGCGGCTTGTCCGCATAGGATGGCACGGCAGAGCTGAAACCACTGAGACGACGAGCTCGCTTGTTTTCAGGTTCCCCAAGATCTCGGGGAACCCTAAGGGGGGCGCCAAAAAAGCAGATTTTGTTATGGTTTTTATAAGAAACCCTAATTATAAATACCAAAGCAGGCTCCAAACATGAAGCGCAGCGATCTCAGCCACACAATCCGGGAGACCCTGAAACGGCTCCCGCACCCGTATGAGGCGCACTACGGTATCATCCAACCACCTCCCCCGGAGCACGGGGTCTCAGTTATCCAAGCGATGAAGGCCTTGGACAATGCCCAGGGCGCGCTCGGGAAAATAGACGCAATCGCGACTCAGATGAAGGACCCCTACATTGTCAGCCGAATCCTGACCCGACGGGAGGCGGTCAGTTCGACCTCGATCGAGGGCACCCAAAGTACGCTCGATGAACTCCTTTCGGTCGAGGAGACCGGCGGCGACGACGCAAAGGATGCCGCGCGCCAGGTCGGCAACTACGCTGTGGCTCTTGACGATTTCATCCCATTGGCGGCGAAGGACGGATATGACGTCTTCACGATCGATCTCCTGAAGAGTCTCCATCGCGCCGTCATGAAAGATGATCCCGATTACCAGGACGTTCCGGGCGAACTCCGCACGCGCGTGGTGTGGATCGGAGGGGGCGGCAACATCGCCTATTCAAGCCTAAATCCGCCGCCACCCGATGAGGTGCCGGCTTGCCTCGCTCAGACAGTCGACTACCTCCGCAACGAGGGAATGCAGCAGATGACCCAGGGTTTCATTACGCGAATGGCCATCGCGCATGCCCATTTCGAGGCGGTCCACCCGTTCCGCGATGGCAACGGCCGCGTCGGTCGTCTTCTTCTTCCACTGATGATGGCTGCCGAGAAGCACGTCCCCCTTTATCTATCTCCATACATTGAGGCGAAGAAGGGCGCGTACTACGCTTCCTTGGAGGATGCGCAGCAGCGCCTCGACTGGCAGCCTATCATAATCTTTATGGCAGAGGCCGTGACCGGCACCGTCGAAGAGCTCATGAAAACGCGCTCGGCTCTGGCCGAACTGTCAGAACTGTGGAGGAGCCGTCGCAAATTCCGAAAGGGATCGGCGGCCGCGCGCGCGCTCGACGAGCTTCCCCATTACCCGGTCCTAACCGCCAAACGGCTCGGAGAACTCCTCGAGATCAGCCCGCCGCAAGCGCACCAGGCTATCGCACAGTTGGAGGAGGCTGGCATTCTCGCCGAACGGACGGGCTACTCGCGCAATCGCGTCTACGCCGCGAATGATGCGCTGAACATCATCAACCGTCCTTTCGGTGAACAACCGATCCTTCCCGATGAATCGGAGCCTGACGACGCCGCGAAGGCGAGCCCGAAGTGGCCGTGATGGATAATGACCATGCGCGGCCGTTAGCGTGAACCCGATTAAACCGAAAGCCGCGATGCTAATAGTCGCGCTTGCCGTGATCGAAGCTGATCTGTAACCGCACCCTGCGACAGGCTGAACCTCCTCCGAATTGATGGACACCTGTAGTAGGCTCGATGAGTCAGGAGGTGTCGGATGGAAGGACGTCAACGTCGGTCGTTTACGGACGATTACAAGCGGCAAGCGGTCGATCTGGTGGCTTCGAGCGGCCGCTCGATCGGATCGGTCGCCAAGGAACTTGGCCTGCGCGATTCCGTGTTGCGGCGTTGGGTGGAACGACGTGGGGGTGGGCGGGAGCCGACGGCGGCGGCGCGGCGCCCCACAACGCAGGCGACGCTGCCGTCGGCGGACCACGCGGCAGAGATCGCCCGTTTGCAGCGAGAGAACGAGCGGCTGCGCATGGAGCGCGACATTCTAAAAAACTGTCCAGCACCGTGGCGCGCCTTGCGGCCTAGAAACAGCCTTGTGCTATCCTCTGCGGCTGGGAGGGTAGCGGCCGTTCGATTATTGGAGGCACAAACCCCGTTAAAAAACATGGTCCATGGGTGTATGCGAACTTGAGAGTGGTGACGTCGCCCTGGCGGCGATCCCGATTAGGAAGATGACGATTGGCATAGCCCAGACCCTCCTACTCATCATTGATTGGAGGATTGCCATGCCCAAGAGGACGATCGGCGACCGACCGGAACTAAAGCCGGTCAACGTTGGGGCCGCCGCAATCGACATCGGATCAAAGATGCACATGGCTGCGGTTAATCCCGCTTCCACCGACGTGCCTGTGCGCTCCTTCGGCACATTTACGCGAGACCTGCATGATCTGGCGGACTGGTTCAAAGCCTGCGGCGTGAAGAGCGTCGCGATGGAATCCACTGGGGTCTATTGGATCCCCGTCTACGAGATCCTGGAGCAGCGCGGGTTTGATGTGATTTTGGTCAATGCGCGGTACGCCAAGAACGTGCCCGGGCGCAAGACCGATGTCAGCGATGCCGCGTGGTTACGCGAGCTTCATTCCTATGGCCTGTTACGTGGCAGCTTTCGACCTAATGCCGAGATTGCAACTCTGCGCGCGTATCTGCGCCAACGGGAGCGGCTGGTGGAATATGCCGCGGCCCATATCCAGCATTTGCAGAAGGCCCTGATGGAGATGAATCTGCAACTCCATCATGTGGTCTCCGATATCACGGGCGCGACCGGCATGCGGATTATCCGAGCCATTGTTGCAGGCGAGCGGAATCCTGCCGTCTTGGCAACCTATCGGGACGTGCGATACCATTCATCCATCGAGACGATCCGGGCGGCACTTGTGGGCAACGACCGGCACGAACATGTCTTCGCGCTGACCCAATCGCTGGAACTCTACGACGTCTACCAGGCGAAGATGCTCGACTGCGACCGCAAGCTCGAGGTCCTGATCGCGGCCCTAAACAATAGAGGCGAAAGACCGGCCGGAAAGCTATCTAAGCCACGCATCAAGACCAAGCAGGTCAACACGCCTACCTTCGATGTCAGGACCGCGCTGTACGGTGTGCTCGGCATCGATCTGACTGAGATTCATGGGTTGGGCCCATCGCTCGCATTGAAGCTCATCGGTGAGTGCGGCACAGATCTGCAGGCATGGCCGAGCGCAACGCACTTCACTTCCTGGCTGTGCCTTGCACCAGGCAACAAAATCTCCGGCGGTAAGGTGTTGTCCTCGCGCACACGGAGATCTTCCAGTCGGGCAGCAGCACTGTTGCGGTTGGCAGCCACAACCGTCGGGAGGAGCGATACGGCGCTCGGAGCCTTGCCAACCTTCAGCGCCGGGCCAAATCGCTGGGCTTCGTGTTGCAGGCCATTTCGGGGGACACCAATCCGGCTGTTTCTTAGGAAGTCGATCGCGATCTTTGCTGGGGGACCGAAATGAGATTCCGCTTCATCGAAGATCGCCGCGCCGACTACCCGGTGACGATCCTGTGCGACGTGCTTGGGTCTCGCCGGCCGGCTATTATGCTTGGCGCTCGCGCCCGGAGAGCCGGCGATCTGCCGCCAACCGCGAACTCGTCGACGACATCAAGCGGGTCCATCACGAAACCCGTGGACGCTATGGCAGCCCGCGTATCCATATCGAGCTGAAGGCTCAGGGCCGTGGGGTGAGCCGCGGCCGCATCGAGCGGCTGATGCGCCGTCACGGCGTTCGGGCTATCATGGCGCAGCCGCGTCGGGTGCGGACCACCGACAGTCGCCACGACTTCCCGATCGCCCCAAACCTGCTCGATCGGAACTTCACCGCCGCCGCGCCGAACCGGATCTGGCTCGCCGATATCACTTACATTGAGACCGGTCAGGGCTGGCTCTATCTGGCTGCCGTCATGGACCTCTACAGCCGCAGGATCGTCGCGCGCTTCACCGTGCCGTCGACCCCTGCAGTGCGCCAATGCACAAACAGATCTTTCGCCCAAGGTTGATCCGCAATCTTGGGGACAAGGCTGGGTGTGATTTGAGCGGGCGGACGTTCGCGCAAGAACATACCGACGCGGGCACCTTGCGAAGGGTCTGCCGCGACAACGGCGAGCGCGGCATCGAGAATTGGGGGCGTCCCCCAAGACTGCTCCTGAATGGCTTTGCTCAGGACGCGGTCCATGACAATTGCCGTTTCCGTGCGCGGCAGCTTGAGCAAGCGCTCATTCAGTTGCGACGCCATGTCGGGGTGTTCAAGCAGAGCGCCTAAAAGCTCTGCCGCTTCCGAAGACAAGCGATCTTCCGGCGAGATGAGCGGCGCATGCTCGCGGCCAACGTACAGAATCTCGCGAAGGTCCATATCAGCCAGCCGGGGCTCAATGGACCACCACTCTCGGACGAATGGATCGTCCCACGGCTTCTCAAGATCGATGGTCTCTCCGGCATGGGCTGCACTCTCCCACGGCGCGAGAAGTTGCGGCTTTCCGTTTGGATCGGCTGTGACAGCGCTCACAAGGCTGGCATACGCCGCCGGATCGGCACAGCGCTTGAATAGCAGCATTTTGGCCAGTGCGGCCTCATCAACCCCGAACGCCGTGCGATTTTGAGATGGACATGCGAATGGAAAGCGCATTGAGGAAGCGCTTGATAAGACGAGGATTGCCCGCAATCTGCGTAGCCGATGTCATCAGTGGCGCAAGCCTATCAGCCGTGTTGAACCGGGCCACGAGATCGGCTGGCAAACTTGTGTGAACGGTTTGCATGAACGCGCGATCAACGCGCTTGCCGCGCCAGCTCTGGCTGAGTTGCTCGCAGACTTTTTTGCGGACGGCCTCTTTCTCATCCGCGTTGAGGCCTGTGCTGTTCTCTACAAACAGCAACATCAAATACGCCCTTACTTCCTGTGTCCCCAGGGGCGGAACGCGAATAGGAACTTGGATGAGCTTATCGAAGTAACTTGTCACCAAGCCTTCATCGACGATCCCATCGAAGTGACGGCGGACAGCGTGACGTATGACAGAGTCATCGGCGGCAATGACAAACACCGTGTTTTCCAGGAACAAGAAAAGGCGAACGGCCTCCAACGTTGATATCGTCGTTTGCGGAAGGCAGCGGTCCAAATCATCAATCAGCACAATAAGCTTCGTGCCCATTACTTCGAGGGTTTCCTCGCACGATTTGCGGATCGCATGAGTTTCTTTAGGCGGCGAGGACTCGGTGCGTGGCTTGATCAGGCCCGATGCCTTGTTACTGTGCCTTCGGCCTTAGCGATGTCGTCAGCGCCAGCATTTCCGGTCGCAATTTTTTTCCCGAGTTCGATGGCTTCATTAGGTATTCCTGTCGGCGGTAGGCGGAGCGAACGCGCTAAGGCCGATCCTGCGCCAAGTTTCACGGCGCGAAACCAATTCACGCGTTGCAGCAGCTCTTTGGCTTTTTCGAGCCCGGTCCTGCGCTGTTCGGCTTCTTTTGCGAGCGCTGTCGCGATAACTTCCATCAATGCCGCGCGCGCGTCGTCGTATCCTTGATAAAGCCAAGCGTTGAACTCAACAAAAATGAAATCTGACCGCTTGCCCTCGGCGCGCTGTTCGAGCCCAGCGCGAACGAGTCTGATCATTGAGGACTTGCCAGCGCCCCACGCACCAGAAACTCCAATGGAGATCGGTTTGCCATGAGCCTGAACGATGATTTCAACAACCGTGTCAGAGACGCCGGTAACATTTAGAAAGTCGCGGTTAGTGTCGTTCCCACATCCGTGCTGTCGATATGAATTAGGCCGCATGAAGCCGCACCGGCGAACGGAGTCTCCAAGTTTTTGTTTGACGCCCCAATTGAGTTCGAGACTAAAGCACGGCTGAGTTGTGATGCAATGCCAAGCAGCATCGTCATCCGCTTGTCCCTCAATAGCAGGCCCGTGAGTTATAGAATTCGTTGCTATAGCTCATAAATGCCATTATTCTGAGGTATAGCGGAGGTTTCTATAGCTCATGTGGAACTGGGAAAATCCCGATTGGCCCAAATTTACCTTTGATTCGAAGCTCTTAGAGCCCTTCGAAACCAAGTTTCTCGTCAAATCCGGCGAGTTCTTGGGCGCTTTCAAGCATGTCGGCCAGGATGACCGTGACATGCTCAAAATCGAGCTCATCAGCGACGAAGCGGTAAAAACCTCGGAAATTGAAGGCGAGATACTGCGGCGCGAGAGCGTTCAATGCTCGCTGCGTCAGCAATTCGGACTTGAGGGCGACGATACCAACGTCAACGAAGCCGAGCACGGCATCGCGGAAATGATGGCGAATCTCTATAAAAGATTCGCCGATCCGCTGACGCACGACATGTTGTTCGAGTGGCACAAGATGCTGATGAGCGGCGATCGGAAAATCCAGGACATCGGCGGCTACCGCACCCATCCCGAACCGATGCAGGTTGTGACACCGATTGCAGGAAAGCCCAAAGTTCACCTTGTGGCGCCTCCCTCCAACAGAATGAAAAAGGAGATGGATGCGTTCATCATCTGGTTCAATGACGGCGCGCCAGAGGGAAAAAATCCCCTGCCCGCCCTTACGCGCGCCGGTATCGCGCATCTCTATTTCGTTTGCATTCATCCGTTCGAGGATGGTAACGGCCGTATCGGACGCGCCATAGCGGAAAAGTCGTTGGCGGAAAATCTCGGGCAGCCGACGCTCATTGCGCTCGCTTATACGATCGAACGCAAGCGGCGGCTTTACTACGAAGCTTTGGAGCGGAACAACAAAGACCTCGAAATCACCGATTGGCTGAAATATTTCGCGCTGACGATTCTCGAAGCGCAAGAGAGCACAATTAACCGGGTCGATTTCTACGTCGCTAAGGCCAAATTCTATGAGCGCCTTCGCGGTCAATTCAACGAGCGCCAAGAAAAGGTCGTGGCGCGTATGTTCCACGAAGGCATCGATCGGTTCAAGGGCGGCCTGAGTGCGGAAAACTATATCAGCATCACCAAGACATCACGCGCCACCGCGACAAGAGACCTACAAGATCTTGTCGAAATGGGCGCGTTTACGAAAACGGGCGAACTCAGGCACACCCGATACAAACTGAATTTGCCAGAGGACACCTAGATTCGCCTATGCGCCGCTTTGAACATGTCAACCAGTATCGACGCGATAGCACTGAGCTTGATGGAAGGCGCCGGTCAAGGCGGTGACGACGAAGGGCGCTCTCTCAGGCCGAAGTCGTTAAGACACATACTTCGTCATCGGCGCAGGCACTGGTCGGCCGTAAAGCTCTGATGTTCTCGGACTGAGATAGGTATCGGCCACGACAACCGGCTCTACCTTAGCCGGCGCATTCGGGTCGCGGTTATCATTCGCTCCAACCCATCCGACAGGCGAGTACTTTTCCCCGATCGCGCCGAGAATGAAGAGGCTCGCAAGAGTGAGGGCCACCGCCGCCCCACACACTGCTCAGCACGAGCACGATATGCTTCTCGGAACGGAATGCATCGATAAAGATCATCCCAAACAGCCAGGCTCCCCCCACAACAAGCGAAAGGAGGGACACAGCAAACACGACTACGAGAGCCGTGCAGATGACATTGCGCTGCATCAGCACTTTAATGGAATGGCGGAGGTGAGCTAGGCCGATAACAAGCGCAATAACCGAAAAGAGCAGCGTTCCCGCGGTCGTCCAAGTCAGATCTTTAGGAAGGTGAAAGTGCAGCACACCTTCCTTTAGGTGCGCCAGGGTCACAGCAACGCCTGCAATAGCAGCGATGAGAGCAATCAGAGCCTTCATGGACCAGCCTCCTAGTGCATATAGGCTAGCCGACTCCCTCAAGGTCTCTAACTCGTCTTATTCGCAAGAGTGCGCCTGAGAGGCTGGCGAGCGTGGTGTAAAGCGCTGATGCGGCGTAGGATTCGGTTGCGAAGCCAACCCATCACCTTCAACCGCGAACGCCACGCCCGCCATGACCGATGATACGATTCTGCCATTCTCGTTTCCAGCCGTTCGCGCCAAGAAAGTCACAGCTGCCTTCGATGGCGGTCGCCTGACCTCGAACGGGGGCGTAATGCTTCTGGCGATGGCCGAGCGGCGTCTCGGCTTGGCCGACAATTTGGCCCGGGTGTTCCCGGATCGGCGCGATCCGACGCGGGTCGTGCACAGCCTTGTCGATATGTTCCGCGCTCGCATGTTCGCGATCTGCTGCGGCTACGAGGACGCCGACGACCTCGATCATCTGAGGTCCGATCCGGCATTCAAGCTGGCCTGCGGTCGCCTACCGGACACGGGCCGGGAATTTGTGTTCCCAACCGACGCTGTCGCGGCTGGAGAATGCTCCGCGCCTGCGCGACGTGATCCGACTGACCTACATTTTGGTCGACGCATGGATGGATAGCTACCCACGCGAGCCGGCATCTGTCACGCTCGACATCGATGATACCTGCGACGTCGTCCACGGCCATCAGCAGCTCTCGCTGTTCAACGCTCATTATGACGAATGCTGCTTTCTGCCGATCCACGTCTACGACACGGAGAAGAGCCGGCCCGTGGCGGTCGTGCTGCGGCCCGGCAAGACGCCGAGCGGCGTCGAGGTGCGTGCCCATCTGCGCCGCCTGATACGGCATATCCGGACGCGGTGGCACAACACGCGAATTACGTTCCGTGGCGACGGGCACTATGCTCGGCCGGAGGCAATGACGTGGTGCGAGAACAACGGCATCGACTACATCTTCGGTCTGTCCGGCACCAAGCCTCTTGCCAAAAAAGCCGACGAGATCGCCGACGACATCCGCACGCGACGCGCCATCGAGAACCTGCCGGTTCTACGCGGCTAGGCACGCCCGACTGCGCATCGATGCCAATCATGATGTCGCCGCCATCTGCATTCGCGAAGGAAGAGATATCAGCAAGAAACTCGCCGTGATCCTTATCGGCATTGCCATAGGGGGCGCGCTTATACTCGCAATCGCGGGTTTCCGATGCTTTCCCGTCTATCAGGCGCTGAAGCTGGCCTTCATCGATTTGATTCACCGCTAAGTGCCTCAGTGCCATGCTCACTCCGGAAACAGCCTCGGCATCATACTCCAAAAAAGGCGTCAATCACCGTCAGCGCGCATCACAGCTGATCGCAAGCCCGGAGAAAGGCTTAATTTCAGGCGTTAGCGAGATTTAAGATTTCTCCTAAATCCACTTAAGGCAAACGCCTCCTCGAAATGCTTCCACCCAAAATGATTGGTCCTGAACGCGAGTATTTCTGCTTGAGCTGCAAAGCCGACAAGTTCAACGTTCTCGCGTAGCAAGGCTCCCGCCGCATCGACGACTTCGGCGCTCGTAAATTTGTAGGGCTCGCAGACGCGACCTCGCTCCGTTTTGCTTACTACTTCAAGAGATCCTTCCGGAAGCTGAAGCGCTTCGTCCGGCTTTGATATCTGCATTTGATGGACTCCAAGTTAGACGGCTCGGGAGGATTTGCTTCCTACGTTATAATATAACATGTCTTCAAGGATGGATATGGTATTTCGCATTTCTCTTCTCACGCGCTGTTGTCCGGACTGCAGGATTTCCTCGACATCAATTTCAGACATCGATTTTTGCTTTCGCTGCTCGCGCGCGTTCGAAAAGAATTTGAAGAACTGCTCCTCGACAAACGCGCGCGCTTCATCCTGATCAACTTCGGCTTCAAGATATTTCGTTTTGAGCTCCGCGGCCACGTCACCGGTCGCCATCAGTTCGAACAGGTTGAAGCAGATATCATCGTCCGGGTTGATCGGTTCACGCCTACGTACCTTGCTTACCGGGATTTGCTGAAAGCAGCGATGAATGGCGCGCTCGTCTCCGAAGATCGGGATTATGTTTCTGTTAGTCTGCGACATTCTTGCCCCGCCCGGGCCCATAATCATGTTTTCCGATATTGGGCCTCTTCGCCGCGGCGGCGGCAAGACTAGGCTCTCCGCTGCGCCATTGATGAAGCCGGCAATCTCTCGGCAGTAAGCCACATGGTCAGCCTCATCGGGGCCGACATAGACCTGTGTTGCCCGCAACCCCAACACGTCCGCTGCCATTAGTTGAGGATAGAGGACCTGAGCTAACGAAGGGTCAACGGCTCCCGTGAAGTCCTTTCTTTCGAGCAGCTCCTTGGCGGGCGTGTGGCAATTTAGAAGCCACATGATGGTAAACAGTTCGCGAATGTCGGATTGCCGATAGATGACAGTACGTTGGGGATCAAAACCGAGAGCTATAAAGTCCCTGACGAGAGCGTGATTGCGTCCCTTTAAGTCAACGTCGGCGTCGAAATCCACCAGGTAATGGCGATCAGCGATAAAAAGGAAATTGCTTCGAGCATAGAGATCTTGTCCGTCGAGCGATCCCTTAAGCGCACCGAAGAAATTTCCGAGGTGTACTATAGCGTCGCTCTTGAGCGCGGAGACACCTCTTTCTAGAAACACTGAATCAGACATGAGCAAGCTTGGTGGTTAGGAGATAGACGTCCGGCTTTCGTCCGGCCATGGAGAAGGCGGCGGTCTGTACGAAATCCAACGCAGCTTCAAAATCCGCTTCCGGCAATCCCGGAGCTCCGAAGACGGCGAACAGCAGCGACTTGATGGTCTTTCCCGTCGGCTCCGTCGGAAGTTGAACGGCAGTGCGCTTATCTGGTCCTTGAACATAGGACGCAAACGCGCGAACCTCGTCGGCCAATATCAACTCTTCCGACCCTAGCGCCAACGTTTTACCGTTCATGGCCTCGAAGTGCTGCCCCTCGGAAGCTGTCGTTACGCGCACGGGAAACCTGAGGGCTCCACCGTCATGGAGACCCATTAACAATCCGGTAGATAGCTCCAACGAAAGCAGCAATTTTGGAATCGGTCGGTCGGGGAGGCCATTCTTCATTGCATCCTGAAGCTGCTTCTTGAGTGGAAACGGCTTGCTGTACCGTGCAAAAATCGGATCGTAATAGCCGAAGAGTTTACTCAGCGCGTAATTTGTGTCGCGAGATAGATCCTTCAGTCGCTCTTTAGTCTGTTCGCCGAGCGCCCGTGCAGCATCGAGAAGCGCGGGCACGGGAACGTCTCGCGCAATGATAAATCCGATCCTTAGGCCCAACAAATCGTTCGAGGTGACGAAAGCATTCTCCGAGACGAGCTTTGTCGTCGTAGCGACTTTCTGATTATCGGCGTGCGCAAATAGTCCCGGATTCTGAAAGTGCTTCTCAAGATAGGTTACCCCTTCCTCGCCGGTCCCAACGGTTCCTTCCGGAAGATAGCTTCGCGCTATCCCCAAATGGATGTTTCTCCAGCTCTGCAAGCTGCGATCAAGCCGAAAGAGCTCTGCACGGAGATTGGAGGCGGTCTCGAGCTGCGATTGTTCAACAGATGCCAATAGGCCACCAAGCGTCGCTTCAGCGCCGGGCCGCCAGTCGGCTAGCCATGACAACTCTTTCTTGCTGCGCAGAGCAGCTCGCTTTTCGTCAGAAAGGCCCCGACTAATGATCTCCAAGTGTTGAAATTTTTCCGACTGAACCGCACTCGAATCGCCAGTTGCAACCCGAAAGCCATCAAAGAAGCTCTCGTAAGGGAGGGTGCGAAATACTGACAATGCGCGCACCATAAACTCGGCGAAGAAGTTGCTCTCCTTGAGCGCAAGTAGAGTTATGCCAAATTCATTTCTCGCGTATGCCTGAGTGGCAGCACGGATGCCCGTAATGATCGCCCAAAAGCACGTCTCGGTGAGATGGAGAGTTCGCAGAAAGAGGTACTCGTCGTGGTAGCTCGATTGCGGCAAGGCACTCAAGTGAGCCAATGCGACGGCACCGTCATGCTCAAGTGCATAATATATCCAATCGATCGGATGCCTAGCGGGTAAGCTGTTATTGACCGATGCGATCGTTGGCCGATCGACGCTCGCCAAGAAAGAGCAAAGAAGCTCAAGATTCTGGATCCGTTGGCGGACGAACTTTTCATGAAAATTTTCCCCGGTAGTCTCAGTCCCGCCAGCCTTGCTTCGTTCGAAGCGGTCGAGAGCATGCCGTTCAAACGAAAGCCAATCGTCACAGAGAATCGCCAGAGCCTTCCTACATCGCGCCCACGTGTCTTGGATACTCAGATGCGAGTAGACACCAACAAAGCGATTCAAGATCGCAATATTTGTATAGATCGGATACCTCGGAATCGGATTGTCGAGCAGTGCGCGCTCTGAGTGAAGCACGTCACTGATTAGGTGAGACAAACGCTCCTCTTCATGATCCAGGTTTGCGGCGTTCGCGT
This sequence comes from Bradyrhizobium valentinum, assembly GCF_001440405.1. Lineage (GTDB taxonomy): Bacteria > Pseudomonadota > Alphaproteobacteria > Rhizobiales > Xanthobacteraceae > Bradyrhizobium > Bradyrhizobium valentinum. The sequence goes on along the minus strand of NZ_LLXX01000189.1, from coordinate 3,603 downwards.
ACACGAGTGCCACACGTTCTAGCGCGGACACGAATTCCAAACGTCCGGACGGCTCGACTTGTCCGCGACCTGTTTCTCTGGCCGAGCGGATATAGTGTCCAAGGCTTATCGGACGCAGAAGTTCGACAATGGATTTTGAAATCATTGGAAGGCTAGAAAAAAAGCAATCGATGCGCGAAATTTCGCCAACCATAAGTCGGTTCGAGCGGCGTTAGCAACCGATTTTACGCGTCTGCAGATAAGAAAGCACGATTATCTGCACTGTATCGCCAACTCTCGCGAAATCAGCTGAGCTACGTTCGGGCGACTTCCCAGCCTCAATCCGGGCAGGCTCGATGGATTGGCTAGGGGGTGTCATGGGTTGATGACTTGGGGTATTCGGAGCGCCAATTGATGCATTCTCGGCAGGATATCGGGCCAGATTACCCGAACCACGCGAAGCGGTTTGCACCGAAAGCGGCGATCCCAGCGAAACCATGAGCGCGACGACAGCTCATGCGTGTTCGGGGCGCGCAGTAGAGAAATTTGGTGAGGGCTTGCGTACGGTTCGCACGAAGAAAGTTGTGAGATAGAAAAAAGCAGCGAAGATGCATTGCACAAGTTATTGCGGCGGCCGAGAATATGATCTAAGAGTTGCTACCTTTAAGCGAACTCTTTTTTGGGACTTTAATATGAAAAAGTTTCTAGGGCTTTTCCTGATCGCCCAGTTTTTCTTGCTTTCCGCCGAGGTCATGGCGCAGGGGCTTCCTGCTCCCTCGTACTGGAAGAATGAACGAGGTTCGGAACTGTTTGTTTGGTCCAACAACAACGGGGCAATACAGGGGGTTTTCACAAACCATGCTCAAGGGTTTGCGTGCCAGGGCATTCCTTACCCTGCATCGGGAGCCTTCGGTCCAACCGGCTTGTACTTTGTTGTTACTTTTGCCCAATGCAATTCCTTCACCCGCTGGGTCGGAAAGACTCACGGCTCCCAAATGCCCACGTCTTGGACGCTGTTCTACATCGACAAGAATGGTAGACCCAGTAAGTTGAAGGGCAAGGATACATTCACGCGCGTATGGTAGTTTGCGCGCCGACCCGAGGCACCTGCGTCCGCAGTGAATATTTTCTAAGTTATTGATTTTTCTTGTCGTAGCAGGTGTTTCCGCCACGTTTTGTTCACGGTCGTTCCACCGAATTCGTTGCGATTTCGTTGCGGCACCTCTTAAGGAGAACAACTCTCGCTGCCGGGCGTGAGCATCTTTGTGACGTGCATAGGGCAGCAACGTCGGTGTGCGCTGCATGCAGAAAGCAACGCCCGTACTCGCGGCGCAAGGGCATGAAAAGATTTCAACGGCAGCGATCGCCAAGGCTGCAAGGGTCGGCGCCGGGACATTTTACTTATACTTCGGGTCCAAGGAAGAACTGCTTGTCGAGCTCTTCAAGGGCAATGTCGAAAGAACCTGGGACGATGCGTTTACGCTCGTTCGAACGCGCGATACGCTCGTTGAACAGCTCTCCTGCCTGCTAGCGAATACGACAGCAGGTCACGATCGAGATCCCGCGCTGTCCGGCATATTCTTCCGGGAAATTCTGTTTATGCAGCCGCCGGTTCTCGCAGCTGCATCGGACTTTGCCGCATCCGTACTCTATCGCCGGCCTTCTTCGCGCGTCGCAGGACCGAAACGAATTCGCTGCCGAGGTCGACCCAGCATTGCTCGCTCATGTCGTCTTCGATCTTGGTTTCAGTCAATGCTGCGCCATTACAGCGGCGCAGTCACCGCTGACATGCTGGCCCGTCGGCTGTCCTAATTGGGACACGCGACGGAACAAACTAAAACAGTGTCGTCGTTCTCAGGCTCGGGCAAATACAGCAGTGCTATTAGCCCCACCACAAAGATCAAAAATATAAGTCCAGAACGCACAGACAATTACTCTTCATCCAGGTAATCAAGCGGGCTCCCAAACCAGAAATTGCACTCGCGCAAACTCTTTGGCTCTGAGCCACGCCACCCTTCGGCTGGGCTGCTTCTTTCCCGCACTCAGGCATCCAGGCGCTATGTGCGCCGATTGGGTTGCGCAGATGTTCCTTGGGTGCGAAATTCAATCCCCGTTGGGGACGAAGCGAGAATGGAGACGCTTTGAGCGTCGGCGATAACCGGTGGTGCGGCTCTACGGCTTCAAATTAATGGCAGAAGCGGCCCAGTAGGCCGACGTGCGCTCCCAGTGGAAACTGTGCTTGGACCGCACGCTTCGCTCCCAAGCCGCATCAGGTTGTACTGTAACCAGATCGCTTGCCGCGCGTCGCGCTTGCTGGACCGAAACAACGTCTCCCCATACGCACCCATGCAAACTTGGTAGAAATGGCTAGCCATGTACGGCTCCTGTACTGTTTCACCGAATTGAGATGGGCTTAACCCGGTCGTGAAGAGGGCCATGCTAAACGCTCGATAGTAACGATCTGTCGATATTGTTTAATGCAACGCGTGCCCCGTCGACGCTTAGATTCCGCTTTCGAGCGTCATTTTCGACGGATTTCACCACGCCGATTATGCACTTGTGTTGGCTTCGACCCAGCGATCGGTTTCACCGACGTCAAGGTGATCGCGAGTTTGGCGAAGTGCCCAACGGTCCGCGCGCTCAGAATTGCGTTCGGGTGACCCGCATTGTCCCCATTTTTAATCTGCGCTAAGGGGAAAACGAACCAAGGATGGAACTCCTGACATCGATGCCGCCGGATTTGCCCAGCGCAGCAAGACAGCTCGGCAGTGGCGCTGCTGAGATTCAGGAGGTGATCCGACGATTCGTATGGGAAATCAGATCGATCAATTTGGGTCTGGAGGAACTTCGCCAATTCCAGGCCAATGTACTTGGGATTACTGGGCCACAATGGATGCCCGATGGGGCCGAACTACGTCCGCGTCGTAGGTCAAGACGAGATGATACTGATTTCGTCATTCGCCGAAGCAGAGTTCCGAGAACTTGGCGCAGAGTGGATTGAGCAACTCGTAAAGAAAAGCTCGCACCAAGACCGTATGACCTCGAACAACCGATAGGGAAAGAGCAGTACGACCTCTCAGACGACTACCCGAACACATATGGCCGTGATGAGATTGTGTGTCCGTTTTGTACGACCAAGTTTTGGCGACTGTTGGAAGCACCGAACAGATACCGGCACAGAGAAGTGCGTTTGCGGAAGCGAGTTTCGTTGGACTCGAAACGTAGCCGCCAAGTAAGCGATCGGATTGGTTTGCCGTGACGGAATTTCCGGACGCGGGCCATCTCTTTAAGGGGGAGCATCTTCCGTCTCTCAGCCCCTCACGCGCGGCGAGTTTTCGGATCATGCTGAGGATGCTTGAAACGAGCCGCCTGAGGGATTTTCACTTCACCGTCGAGAACGAGGCCGAGGGTTCATGGCCGGTGTTTGGCTGGCCATGAATTGTCGCATCGATGTTAGGGGTGTGCAGCCAGTTTGAGGATGGCCGCCTTTTTTGCTCAGCGAGGCTTAGCAAGAAGGGCCAAGTTCGAGGCGGATCCATTGCTAGCCGGGAGTGAAAGCAGGGATATCTGCGTATTCCGACGATCGCGACCACCCGCTACGACGGATTGTGACCACCCATTCCG
>NZ_LLXX01000188.1:18209-36379 GCF_001440405.1 Bradyrhizobium valentinum | reverse complement strand
GCCGCCCAGCGATTCCATTTGCGAAAGAGCTTTGCAGCGGCCTCATTGAGTCTGCCGCGGTCGCGACCCAGCTTACGCATCAGTGTTGGCTAGACGACATTAGACGCTGCTCGCCCCCCTTTTCCGGTTGCGCCTGCCGACTGGTTGCCCTTGTGAGAACCGGCCCCGGTGCGGGGCTGACTCGCGCCGGGACCGGCCAAGCGCCGCCGTCCTCGTCACTTCATTCCATGCCTTTGCGCGGGTCATCGGATTTCTTGCCATCCATCATGGCCATGTTCTTGCAGCAACTGCACATGGCCATGCCCGATTGTTTCTGCGATTGTTGATCCTTGGGCGCTTCAGGCATTTCTGACATTGCTTGAAGGCGGCTGGAGCCCCGCACATACCTGCTAAACCTCCTTGCTGGCCATCTCTTAGAGCCTGTTTTCTCGTTCTCGGTCCATTTTCTCATTGACGGGGACCGAGGCGAAAAGTTCAGCTTAGAAGCAGCGGCACAGTGCCACGGTTGAACCGTCAAGCTGGGCTGGTTGTGTGCAGATCCATACACTCTGCCAAGGGCCGCTGCGGTGGCGAGAGGGGCTTTAGGCGCTACTAGATTCATGCGCTTTGAGGCGGTGCGCGCCTAGCGCCGCTTCGCCGCATCCCTGTCGCTCTTCCACGCCGAGAACGCCTTGAACGCCTCCAACCTGATCTCCTCGCTTGGCAGAGCGTCGGGATGCAGCGCCTTCGCAATTAGGCTGCTTGCCTTGAAGGTCAGGCCACCTGCCTTGGTGATCTCGTCGTTGTACCAGTCCCACATTTGACGAAGCCTGAATTGCAGCTCCTTAACCTTCTCGTTGAGGTCGGCAACTTCGCTCGCCGCCCGGGTCTGGGCAGACTTGGCGGCACTTTGCCAGTGCGTAAGCGCCGTCTCTAGGTAGAGTATGCGGTAGCGTAACAGGTAGTTCTCGGCCTGTGCCCGTGCCAGCTCGGCCTTGATGATTGCGGCACGCAATGCCTCGATCTCCGCCTCACGCTTGGCGCCCTGGCCGGCCTGCCGTTCTGCATTGCTTATTACGGTACAAGCGCCATCGTATGATCACTGGTTAACCCAATCGGGACAAGTTCGCGGATACTTGCGAGGAACGGCGCAATTGAACAAGAGCGTCAACTGATCGTCTGTTCACAAAGTAACGCAGTTGAAAAAATTTGCCACTTGTTCCCGCTGGTGAGAGTGGCATCACCTCCGAGGTTCCGCCCTGTTTTCGAGGCGCAAGAGGTCATTCAAGAAAGAAATCTCTGCACATTTCGTAGGAGAGGTTAGTTGATGGACTTGCTCCCAACATGGTTCCGGAGAACTGTCGGACAGCCACTTGGTTCACGGGCACAAGGTCTCGGCCGAACTCGGGAAGGGCCCAGGAGATAAAAGAGATCGTGGACGGTAGAGGACGACCGACTGTTGCTCGAATGGCGTGCCGCAGACCATGCCGAGGCGCTCTCTCGAACATCAGCATCGTCCGCGATCGCGACGTTCCGGACGATGTGAGCCGATGCGAGTTTACCGTTTCGAAAATAAGCGATGGTACCGCGAGCTCAATCGTAGGTGGCGACAAATCCACGCCGAGGTCGATGATGAGTGTATTCTACTCCATGTAGATTCCGCGCAGGACCAGCACCTAGAGGCCATTAGGTCTCGCCTTGCGCTCTTCGCACGGTGATCGCGACACGAGCGATTCTGCGCCGGTGCGATTGTTTGATGCCCCAGACGGCGCCATGGTGCTCCGCCATCCAGCGAAGGATATCGGCAGACATTCCTCCGTCGCTCGATTCGGAATAGGCACCTGAGGCAACTCGCGTGACACCCTTGTCTGTATCCGGATGCAAATCATGGGGAGGAACGATGTGCCGGAGCACGTAGTCGTCATCAAGAATTTCGGGATGATCGTGCGTAAGGATCTTGCCGTCTTGGTCGCGAAGTAGCGGAGCCGGCATGATCGCAAGAACCGAGTGCGTCAGGTGCGGAAGTGCGCTCGAACGGCTTCCGTCAGTCGATCCCACGTATCCGTTGGAATATTGATCTCCGTCTCCTGGCCGTTCTGGAATTCGATCAGCACGGATTGAATTCATCCGCCTCTTAGATTTTCAGCGGACGATTTGCCCCGGTTGCTCATTTCTTCGTAGCTCACCTTGGCACCCTCATTGAGGCTGCTCAGTCCCGCTTTTTCGACGGCCGAGATGTGCACGAAGACATCCTTGCCGCCGCTGTCGGGTTGAATGAAACCCTAACCTTTGGTTGCATTGAACCACTTCACAATACCTGTCGCCACGTCCGCACTCCGTTTTTGAACGGGCAACAATCTAGGGTGGCCCGACGGTTCACGGCAAGGAAAACCCGCCGGCGTGAACCAGCGGGGCCATCGTCGTGTCGTCAGAGCAGAGCCTTGCGCCGGTCTTCGCAAGCCAGCGGCTGAATTGGATATTCCAGCGCGCCAGCTTGAACCGGGCAGATCCGAATAGCAGTCGGATCAGGCCGACGATCTCGGCTGACCGCTGCGAGCGCCATTTTCTAAAAGGTGCGGCCTCGACCGGGGACGGCGCGGTACAAAAACCCCAATCGAGGCCGGTTGCGCCGATCGGCGGATCGAACGCTCCGCATATCGCGGGAACATCCGGTGCGATATGGAGACACGCCGATGTCTTGATTCCGGATTTTCGATGTCGGAATTGGGACTCCCATGGTGACCCAATTCACACGCCCGGCAAAAAACGACGTGGTGTGATCGCTCAACGACGACCGGTTCTCCTTCGCCGGGATCTGGACAGAATTCCGGGGCGGACCGTGGCACCAAGTCCAAACCGATCCGCGGCCCTCACTTGGTCTATGGTTTCCTAACGACGGCACCGCACGCGATCGTTGAACTGATCCACCCAAAGGCCATGCCGGTGATCCTGAGGACGGTAGAGGAATGCGACTCCTAGATGCGCGCGCCATGGGATGAGGCGAAAGCACTGGAACGGCCCCTACGCGATAATGCCTTGAAATCGTGGCGCGCGGCGAGGCGAAAGAAGATCGAGCCGCAGCGGCATGAATTAACTCTCGCTCGGACGCACGAAACAGAGAGGCCACCGCAAACGCCATCACGGCCGAGTGATTGAAACATCAGGAAGACCGCACTCGCCCGGGTGTTATTCTCCGCATACCGACAAATCCACAGCGGAGGAGAACACACAATGTCGACCCCTAGGCTCCTTGGAGTGATGGCTGTGTTGTCGACCGCGATCGTAACTCCGGTTACCGCGCAGCCGGTAATGTCCGAACCCGGCTATTGCGCGTTTTTCCATCCCAATGCCAACTGCCAGAACAAAGGGCCGGGCAACCCCTATACCGATCCTAATTACCGGGGCTACGGGGGCAAGAGCTCAGGCTCAGGCCCGTGGCCGAGCGGTGAGACCGTCGGCGTCGCGCCGAAGCGGCCGCGGTCCGCAACGACACCTTACCTACGCTGACTGGCAAGTTTGTGAGCGCGTGCGATACGCCCAGCACCCTCGCGCCTCACGGGCTCATCCAACGTCGCCCACCTGCGGAAGCGCGACTAGCGGCATGGTAAAGGCCATAGGGGAGCAGTTGAAGCTTCCTTGACGCTACCAGCCCAAATCAGCCTCGCTCGCTTTCTGATCAATCTGCGCGAGGCCACTGCCCACGGCGACGCGAGGAATATCTCGCCCTTCAATGTCGGGGCCGGGGCGGGAGGCGATTAAAATTTCCGGAGCACGTAGATGGGGAAACTTTCAGCGCTAATCTGGTCATTCCCGTCCGCCCAATCGGTTCGTGTTCAAAGGTACGGGTAATCAGACGGGAAAATAAACCCGCTGATTTCGCGCGGGAGATCATTGATTCAAGTGATCGGCCTCTGTTAAGCAGATGGGTATTCTGGATCCGGGACCAGGACTGCCGGTCTAATTCGTTTTCTGCAAGCCGGACTTAGTTCTCAGCGTATGCAGCCTGACGGCATCGATGTTCATTCCGTATTACGCGCAGGCCCGCTACCGTTCCATTTAGAACCAATCGCAGTCGAACTGCTGGCTTCTGAGACACCCTCTAGTGGGATCGGAAGATTGCGAACCCACATACAGTATCGTCGCTGGGACCGTTTCTTCGCACTCGTCATTTCAATACAGGCCGGTCCCGATTCTAAAACAGAACTTAATGGGATCGGCGGATTGCGAACCTACCTCAGACCTGTGCCGGCGTCCCTCCGGCACTCCACGTGTGTTGCGGCCCCAGCTCGCCCCGCGCTGGGGCCGCCCCTCACGTCTCCTCGTCCGGCTGACGCCGAAACTTCACGGCCGACCAGCGGTCTGTAGCAAATGAAAGTAGAGAATGAACGAAGTCCCGGAGTTGGCGAGCGCAATGTTAGCGATAGCATTCGCCGCCGTGATGTTGGTGGCGGGGCAGTTGTATATCGAAAATGAGTCAGCGAGGCTTACGGCCGTCCCAGACGCGCTAACCGCGCCGATTCCGTGGGATCTGCGAACCTACCTCAGTAAAAACCGGCCGGCGTGAACCGGCGGGCTACCTTACCTCGCCCGGATGCACCCACTTGTAAGGCGTGATCTCCCCAGTCGCCGCGCTTTGGCTGCGCAACGGTCTCAACTTACCGGGCAATGAGCCCGAGTATTGGCCTTGAAAGAACGTCCACAGCATATTCTTTGATTACATCCGCATCGCCCACGTGGATTATTAGCTCTAGATATGGTGCGCTAGCATCCTTCCCGGCCGCGCGTCCGGTCGCGGCTCGATATCGACCGACCATAATGCGCTGTTGTCGACATCCTTCAAAGTCACCGTCATGACTTCCGACTGGCCGTCGATATCGACGCGGCCGAAGAACTGCAGTCCGAAACAGGGGGCGAGATTCTCGCCCTGCTCCGCGCTGCAGCCCTTTTGAAACATCACCGCCGGACCGAACGTATTGTCGAGTTCAGCCGGCCCCCATGTGCCGGCATGCAGCGGGCCTGAGACAAATTCCCAGAACGGCTCGAACTCCTGGAACACCGCGCGGTTCGGATCGTAATGGTGCGCGGCGGTATAATGCATGTCGGCCGTCAGCCACACCGTGTTTCTGACGCCGGCCTGTTTCATGAAGGACAACAGATCAGCGATTTCGCATTCGCGCCGCTCCGGCGGACCATTGCCAAGTGCAATCGCGTCTTCGCTGATTAGGCCGATCGGCATGTCGGCGGCGATCACCTTCCAGGTCGCATCCGAAGCCGCGAGCTCCCGCTTCAGCCATGCCAGCTGGGCCGAGCCCAGGATAAAGCAGCCGCTGCGGTCCTCGCCCTTGTTCCAGCTGGAATCGCGATAGCTGCGCATGTCGATCAGGAAGACGTCGAGCAGCGGCCCGTAGCTGACCTTGCGATAGATGCGCCCCGCCTGGGCGGGCAACTCGCGGATCGGCATGAATTCATGAAACGCGCGGGCCGCGCGCGCCACCAGCCGTGATGTGCCGTCCTCGGCATAACCGGTCTCATCGGCGGTGCCGATCGGCGCCCAGTCGTTGGTTACTTCGTGATCGTCCCACTGCGCCAGCATCGGCACCTGCGCATTGAAGGCGCGCAGATTGTCATCGAGCAGGTTGTATTTATAGTTGCCGCGAAACTGCGCGAGGCTGTGCGCAACCACGGATTTTTCCTCGATCACGATATTCCGCCAGGTCTGGCCGTTCGGCAGCTTCAGTTCAGGCTGAACGGGACAGTCGGCGTAGATGTGATCGCCGGAATGAATGAAGAAGTCGGGGCGGTTTTGCAGCATGGTCCGGTAGATGCGCATGCCGCCGCGTGCGGGATCGATGCCCCAACCCTGCCCGGCGGTATCGCCCGACCAGACGAACGATATCGATTTTTTCTCCGCGGGTGCGGTCCGAAAGTGCCCGACCTGGGTTTCTCCCGCAACTCCGCCTTCACCGAAGTCCACAAACCGCACGCGATAAAAAATATCCTGTCCAGGCGGGAGACCTTCGAGCAAGAGCTTCGATGTGAAGTCGCGATCCGGCAGCGCGTCTGCCGATGCCGCGGGAATGATAGTCCAGAAGCTTTCGACGGTCGAACATTCCACCTGCATGCGCGCAGGCCGGTCGGCCCTCGCCCACACCACCGCGGAGTTGCCGGATAAATCGCCTGACTGCACCCCGCAGGCGATCTGCGGGCGATCCGCGGCCCGGCTGAGATAAGGTCTGGCGAGACCGCCCACTCCGGCGAGCGCTACTGTAGAGGCCGACCGAACCAAGAATTTGCGTCTGGTCAGACCCTGCTTCGCGTGCCCGGACGAGGATGATCGGCGTTGATATAAAGGACCGGCCACAAGCTACGGAGGCCCTGCATTGATAAACGCGATTTCCTCGTCAATTTGGCCAACAAGCTGGCTGGAGGCGAACGCGGACGACCGACTCTTGATGTCGAACCTAATTTTCCGACGGTGCGACCTGAGATTTTCGAGCGCGGCGCGGTTAGTGTACCGCACGTAGGTCTCATCAATTTGCTCAATTGCTTTGGCCATCGTGACCTTCGTAGGCTCAGAGAAAAAGCCGGCGGGCGTTACGCCGCCGACTTCTTTCCTGCAAGCTGCCGGCCCGGCTAGTCCGGTTCTGCTGCACTTCCTATGAAAGAGCCTGGCTCGGGATGGTTATGAAGGGTGCCATCTGCAATCGACTCTTTCAGATTATCAGCAAGACTAGAACGATTGAGATTGATGGCTCAATCGTACGTAGGTACGCGTCCGATACCGAAAGAGATCGGGAGAGTTATACGGACGTTTGTGGTGTAGCAGGTTGGCAATAGTCGAACGTCTCGGGATCAACCCAACAAGCAATGGTTTCGATGAGGCGCATGATGTTCTGCTTGGACGAAGCTGCACTCATAGCGCATCTAGACCATCAGCCGCCAAAGCATCGCCCAACGGACCCTCCCTTTTGCCCCGCTGAAGAATCGGATTCCCCGGCTTAGCGATCGCACACACTCCTCACGACGCATTGTCTGCGTTCAGGGACGAAGCAAAAGCGTTGCAGCGTCCGTTGCCGGGTGATGCGCTCAAGATCGTGATGCGCGGCTCCGAGAAGGAGGACAAGGTCGCCGCTTGAGACCAGATTGAGTCAGATCCTTCGGCTTCTATGCACTGAGTAGCCCAGCACGCTGCGGGTTCGGTGGATAGCATGATGGGCGCGAGATGGCCGAGACGGCCACCTTATCGAAACATGTGGAGGAGCTATGCAATTGTTGCGTCGCGTCTTGTGATCGCGCCCCGGTTGCATGCACAATTGGCCCTTTAGGTTACAGGGGGTCCATTGCCGATAGACCGGGGAAGGCGACCTTCCAAACGATCTTAATGCAATCTTGTATGAAGACCGGATCGAACTAACCAAGGCTCGTATTGCAGAAGACAATCGGATGATCGAGGTCACCGGAAAGTACGATGAAACAGCACTGAGAGGTCTTCACAGTTACAGAACCACATCCGGAATGCCACAGTCACAGGTTCTCGCGGATATTCTGCTGCATCTATTCAATCATCAGACGCATCATCGCGGCCAAGCCCATGCCTGCCTCTCCATCCTCACTGGTGGTGAGCCGCCACCGTTGGACTTGTTGGCCTTTCAAAGAGGCGGCGCAGCGCCAAACCTCGAACAATTAATTGCCAGCAAGTCAACGGAAGACGGCCGAGTCAATTCCTCGAAGGAAGGCTCCGAAATCCCACGCTGCGTGGAAAGCGAGGTTAGCGTTTCGAGTTACACAGATTTTTTCGTGAGGAATCGCGCCAAGGACAATTGTGCAGGACGAGGCGCAAAGGCCGTCTATCATTACTGTTTGGCCTGAGGCCCTCAATTGTTCGTATCGTTCTACGTAACGGCCGATCTGTCCGCCCCGATCATTAACAATCCGAACCACCGCATGGCTTGCGCCCGCACCCGCCAGCAAGAGCATTGCCGCGACAGCCCCGTTAGCAATTTCATGCTTCCTGCCTCCACAGACGTGATGCGTACCGTAACGCTCTGATAGCTGCACCAGATCAAGGAAGAATTGTGGTACGGTTGCCCCTTGGGTCCCAAAATCATTCTTCAGTAAGCGCGGCGGCTACGACGCGACGAGGCCCGCGTCTTCTCCCGAACTCCCCATCCAGACTTCAGTTCGCGCAGTGGCTGCGCAACGGTTCGGCATATCCAAGGCCCCTGCTGTGGTCGGCAGCCAGCATTTGGCCCAAATCCGGCCCGACCCGGCTCATCGTCTACTGCGGCGATTACGAATGTGCCCATTCCGCCGTCATCGACGCTTGCGGCTGGGGGTGATGACGTTCGCCTGTCCGACCTGGAGCCGAAGTTCACCTATCAGGTATGCCGGCTGCGCCTTCGGAGCAGGATGGTAGAATAAGGCGACAAGGTTGTTATAAAGCTCGTCAGGCTTCCCGTGAGATGGGCGCACGCCCTGCGGAACGTAGCCTGACACGTGTCCTAAGCGGGAACGAAAGAGGCCACCACCTCGCCTGTCGTCACTTTCCAAAATATTGATGGATTGCCGCCAGAAGTCCGAAGCGCGCTAACGCGAATGTCGGTCCGGACGATAATCTCTTCCAGCGCGCAATCATGAAGCGTATTGCGCCCTATAAAAGCGCGGGCCGGACCGGCGGGCAAATCGTCGTGTACATTGTAGCGTGGAACACCCGTTGCGGATCACGGATGGGGCTTACCCCAAGGGAACCCGAGGCCGTTACTACTTCGGTGAATACCTTGCAACTTGTTTCACAGTTCAAAGTTCACACTTCACAACTTCACACTTAGCAGGTGGAGGGTCTTTTTGAAGCCCACGAACGACATCGGCAGCTATTCGGCCTAGCCAACGGCTTCACAACTTCACAACCCGCTTCACAGATTCACGGATCAAATTTCACTCGGAGATTGGTGCGTTTTCGGCAATTTCTCCGATTTCCTTGAAGATCGTGCTCATTCCCTCCGGTTCGCCTCTGAATAGGATTGTCCAACGCGCGCAAGTGACCTCCGGAACAGACATGAGATAGCCATAGCCCAGCTGGATGTTTCCTCTTCCAAGAGACTGCGCGAGAGCTGCCACATCTTCGGCTGTGAAGGACTGCTGGTCGCTTTGCTGACGCTTCTGATCGGCTTTTGAGGGAATTTTGTCAGTACTTGAGTTGTTGGAGGCTTTGGCTCTCTGAACATTTCCTGAGAGCGTCTCATGGTGTTGAAGGGATTTATTTAAGGGACTAGTAAGAGGAGTCTGTAGAAAATCTTTCACACCTTGGTGCGAATCTTTCACACCTTGATGCGCTTCTTTTCGCACGTCAGTGTCGTCGTTTGCACAACCCGGTGGCGGTTCTCCTTCGCAGGTGTGAAAATTTTGCTCATCTTCGGCCGCGGCAGCTCGGGCCAGCCTGTCGAGCTTGTCCATCCTCAACGTGTAGCAGAGGGATGAGCCTGGTCGGCGTCCCCCTCTGTGATCGATGACAAGCACGTCGAAGTCCTCAAGACGTTTCATGGCGGAGCAGACGGTTCGTCGCGACAATCCGGTCGTGCGCGCGAGGACCATGCTAGAATTTGATCGGCGGTTTCCGGTCGAACGATAGAACCTCACTGGACCTTGCCGGTCCATACCGCCTGCCGATACTGAGTTCGATCAGAACACGATTGCCAATATTCGCTGCTCTGAATTACATTTGTAAGAAAAATCCCGCGGATACAGACAGCAATAAACTTCGCGAGCGATTGCAAACGAATTAGTTCAGTGTGCGCAGTCCGGGAAACACAGCGTGATTGATCTCCAAAACGCTGGGCTGAAGATCTTCTTTGGTCGCGCAGCGCGCCGTTAATTCACGCTGCTGTGCTGCGCGGCTTCTCCGTTGTTTCATTTTTTTCTACCTCCCTATTGCGAGACAGCCATACGGGAAAACGAAGTAGCCGATCCCTATTATCTTTTGACGGCTCGATCGGAGCCCCATTGGCTGAACACAGGAGATCTAGTGTAGCGTGGCCGGCTCGGACCGCATCCGCTCGTTGATCCATCTCGCGCAATAGCGGATCGACTACGCTATCGACTTCGGTCGCAACTGATAATAGAAAACTGCTAAGCTCGCGGGCTTCGGGTACGACTGTCGCAGCCATCTCGATGGCCTCGCAGAGCTTACCGATGACAGGTGCAAATGCGCCGGTCGCTTGTTTGATTCGCTTTTTTATCGCTTCGATTTCACCTAAAACGCGATCACGCTCCCGCCGGGTTTTTTCTTCAGAAAGGCGGGCCTCGACTTCAGCGATCTGAGCCGTCAGTGTCGTGACTTCGGACGCAAGTGCGTCGCGTCTTTCGCGCGCGCGATCCAGATCGCGGCTGAGATTGTCCACTAAGTCGTCCTTTCCGAACATTTTTTTGCTCCGCGTAGGACAGCCGTAACGCGAACCGCCAGCCTGGCAAACGAACGAAAGGTTGGATCGGCCGAAAAAAAGCATCAACTTCGGGTTGCGTTGTTGCAGGGGCCGACATGGTGACCCCCAGTCATTCACATTAGGCGACCGCAGGGTTAACAAGTGGTTAATTTCAACATCTCATGCAGCAATTAGCCGCCGGATGCTTCACAAAACCCGCCCGATCGAACATACGCGAGCTTGCGATCCGATTTAGTATCCAATGACCTACTCCGGAATTGGCAGACAGCGTTGAAAAAGCCTCGAAACGGACGAAAGAATATTGTCAGGGACGCTGACACGTGTTGCACGTGGCGACGGCGGCGCCGATGACGGCTACTGTTGTCCGGGCCGCAATGGCACTGGCGCGCGCTTGCGTTCTCGTTTCCGTCGGCGGAAGCGCCGACACGGGCCCACGTGCAGGCGTCGCAATCGGCGGTGGCGAAGCCGCTGATGCCCTGCGCCGCAGGTTCTGCTCGGAGGCGCTGGCGATCGCGCGGGCCATTTGCTCCTGTCTCGCCTTCAGCTGCTCGGCGGTCCTGGCATTCTCGCGGACCATTTCTTCCTGGCTAGTCTTGAGCTGCTCGATCCCTTGCTGCACGTTTGCGAGATCACGCGCCATCGTCTGGAGCAACTGTGTCAGCTCGGGAGGGATCGGGGCGGCTGCCGCGTCTTGCGGTGCAGGCTGAGCCGGAGGTGGCAATTGCGAAAGTGCGCCGTCCGTCGCAGCCACCTGAACGGCAGGCGGACTCTGCTGGTCGGCGAGCTTCGGTGTTTCCGCCGGCAACGGCGAAGCCGCAGCCAGTTGCGGTGCCCACCGGGAGATCATCAGCTTGGCCGTCTCTCCAGAGGACTGCGAAGCGAAAGCAGCGATACAAATGCCCGCTGTCAACAGCAGGCCGACAAAGCCGCGTAGCGCCGGCCTGCCACGCGATGAACGATACCTGTTCGCGGACTTCTTCCGCGCAGCATCTTGCTCCAGTTTGGAAATCTGTTCATTGACACGCGCGAGCTGTTCATCCGCTCGGGCGATTTGTTCATACGCATGCGCGAGCCGTTCATCGGCGTGCGCGACCAGCTCTATCTCTTGCGCGGACAGTCCCGGACTAGCATCGTGCGGATCGTCGGTTTGCTTGGTGTTCGCCAAGGAATCCATGGGCGCCTCCTCCCAGTTTTGCCGTCAACTGAACGGGCGATCGTCGGATTGTTGACACTTCCCCCCGCCGTTTTGACCAAAGCAAGGCTGCAGGATGGAAAGTCTAGGGCGATTTTGGGCAATTGCCCTTCAGGCATCGCCTAGATGGCCAAGCTGGGTGCGTGCGTGCAGGAAGGGCCTGAGCCTTGGCATCCCTCGTCACCTGAAGGTGTACCCGGTCGACGTCAAGCTAATCTGGCCGGTTGCGATGCGAGGACGCCCCCGCGGGCGGTACATTCCGGACATCCTGTCGAGGGCCGCCGAAGACATGCTCGCCGGTTCGAAGTGGCAAAATGTAAGTTGGCGAAACGGGACCAAGGGTCGATTGAAAGCCTGGTTTGCCGCCGTTCGGGTGCGGATCGCCGATGGACCTCCCCACCGGATCAAGGATAAGGCCAGCAGCATCTTCCCGGCGATCCAAATTGCTAGCTTTCCGAACGTCGTTTCAATTTTCATACTATGCGCGTCTCCGGCGAGAAACCCGCGTTGGTTCAAGTCGCCTCCGCGTCCTAGAGCAAGCGCGGGTATCTCGTCGGGGCGCTCGACCCGTGGCGAGTACTCGCCCAATTTACAGGGCGAGTGAGCGAGGCCCCCGTATGATCCCCTGGACCACCGAGGAAACTTTCTTGCTAGTCAGCCTTTGGCCGACAGCATCGGCCACGCAAATCTCGAGATGGTTGAACCGCTCGCGCTCGTCGATATGCGCAAAGGCAATGCGGCTGCGCCACGATGATTTGTTGCCAGACGGCGTAGAAAAGCATTTCGAGGTGAAGCCGGTGCAGACGCGGCCGGGTCGCGCCAGAACAACGGTAACGTCGATCATGCCGCAAAAGCCGGCGCCGCCGCTCGATGGTATCGTGCCGCTGCTCGACATGCGGCCCTGCGTGCTGGCGAGCTCGACGAGACCCGCTGCCGCTGGCCGCTCGGTGAAGTGCACGAGGTGGCGACCGAGTTTTGCGGCGCCGGCAAGGTGCCGGCCTTGCCCTATTGCGCGCATCATTTGCGGATCGCGCATGGCCAGGGCAGCGCCTCGCAACGATCGGTGCTATCCTCAACCGCATGTCGCTATCCCCGGACCAGCGCCACGTTCTCCTGCTCGCCGATCGCACGCGCGATATTGGTCAGATCACCGCGGCCGTCGCGCGGAGGATTTGGGCGCGAGGACCGGTAGGCAACCTCTCCCCACGATGGGACGAGTGCGCCAAGGGGATTGAAGTTAATATGCAAGGCTGCTGGCGTAAGATGTAGCATACTAGCGCACCGGACGCCGAAATGACTGAGTACGACATCACCGTCATCAATGACTCGTGCTTGCGGATCGGCCAACGCATTGCCTTTTGCGCTAGCGGCGATGGTGATGACCAAGCATAGCGCCCGCAGCAGTCGATCACGTGGCTCATCAGGCGCAGCCATCTGGTCGCAAAGACGACGGCGAGCCGTGGTATCCGACCGATCAGCGCGATCGCAATTGACACGTGAGCCTAGCGATGGCGGCGGCGCCGGGTTGCAAATTTGCAACGAGCCTTTCGGCTGCCGCCACCGGGACGGCCGTACTAGAGCAGTCCGCTCTCTGGTGGCCACATTGAATTCACCCCGCTGTTTCAAGCCGCGATTGCATGCCTGATCGACTATGCCTTAGCGTCCTCATCGCCCACGCGAGTCGACGCCTTTCGGGCATAGGGTAATCGCTCGCATGTAGCCGTCTGGCGCGACGCGCCAAGAGGTACCTTTGTCGCCCCGCCGCGAGGTAGCTTTGGTTTCGCGAAGGTTACAGTTACTTTTAGGCTCCCGCGAAATGCGGGGTATGCATTCTGAAGTGCCGCGACACGATCAACTTCGTTGTCTAGCCGGTCGATGCAATGCTCATCGAGTAACAAAAGGAGAATCGCTCCCAATATGAAACATCCACGGTGGCGTTCAATATGTTTCGTCTCGGAGAAGCTCGTCGTACCAGTTTCGACAATCGAGCGTGCCGTACAATTGGTGATGGCCCAAATAGTTTGGATGGCATCTTTCTGACATCAGGTCGTAGTGCCCGCGAACGCCTGAACCTGTGCGCTTATTCATCCGATCAATTAAGGTTATAACGTTGATCGCTTCGGGCCGACTTTCAGGCATGGCGGAATCATCGCGACTGGACGGCGCGCGCGGCGAGCGACAGCCGACGCAATAGCCGTTGTTGCAAGAGCGATGTTCGAAAATCCCTGGACAGCGCTGCGACCACCAACACGGATCGAACTGGCACGCACGGATATAAACGCATGGGTGCCACCAGCCACGCGGAAGCCAGAGGTGCAAATGCGTGCGCGTTTGGGCATGTTAGGTCTGCTTATGAATTTTTGATCATGCTCGGAGATTCCACGCACCAGTCGAGTTGGGTTGGAATTGCCTCGATGGATGGATTGGTGGAGCCTTTATACCGCGCCCACTCATCGGCTTCGGCTAGCCAGTATTCAAACTCTCTTTTCGCGAGTTGCGTACGCTCGCGGCACATGGTTTCCAAAGCTGAGAAACGCTTCCTTGAATCCACTGGGCGGTCCCTCGAATTGAATTACAAATCGTAATCCTCTTGAGGGAGCCGGATACTTACCGTTCTGTATTAGACTTGACAGTTTCGTGAGTGTTGCTTTGAACGCTGCATTGTTTCTCATGTCATGATTTCGCACGGAATGAACTGCGGCGCTGAGAAGCGCGTAGTGCACCACCTGCCGCTCGATATACGCGGGCGCGGACGCTGCGTGTTTCATATCTTTCACGGTTGCCAATTCGGAGTCGCGTGATACAAGGCCGGTCCACAAAACCGGAGTAACAATGGCTAGAACTAAGAAAATCGTTCGCCGCGAGTGGACTAAAGAAGATGTACGGCAAATGAAAACTATGGCCAAAGCCAAAGCTGGCGTCTCAAAGATAGCCAAATCACTAAAGCGAACACCGGGCGCAACGCAGGTGATGGCTGCGAAGCTTGGCGTATCATTATCAACGCGAATCTGAAGTAAGCACAGAGCCGGACTGGCCACAGTTGCGGCCAGTCCGATCCGTGTAGGAAAGCTGCTGCGGCTGTGAAATGCCGTTCGCCCGCTAGCAGATGCGCTTTTCCCCGAAAATCGTAGCAGCGGTACCTCGACAAGTCCTGCCGTTAGACATGGACGCATTTTGACCCGAGTTAGACGTTTGCTTACCTATTTGTCACTGGAAGTCACCGGTCGCCTGAATTAATGCGGCCGTGATGCGCTATTTTTTTCACATCTTTGACGGTTCTGAACTCCATCCTGATGATGTGGGAAACGACCTAACAAGTCTTGAGTGCGCAAAACGCATGGCCCAAGTCGTTGCTGATGAACTAAAGAAGGGCGGAGAGTTTTCGCAGTCGATTGTGGTGATCGTTGCGGACGCGGACGACAATATGCTCTTCGAGTGCGGAGCCTCCTAAAGAGAGGTTGCGGTGATTCAAAAGCGGAAGTCCGCCAACGTCTGCGGATTCATGAGCCCTTAGGTTGCTATGGCTCTTGCCAGCGTTGTTGAAGCACCCGACGGAGCGGCGTCACTATTCGCACTGTGGCGATAGGCTCAGCTTTCTCAAGAGTGGATCCAAGCCATCTGAACGACACTCCTTCACAGCAGTAACCCGTTTGGGCACCCGGTCAGCGGTCGGCTTTCTCTGTTTGGCCGCCTCGAAAAACTTCCGGTCATGCGGGTCGTGCCGATGACGCGAAACGATACCAGGAAGTGGTGGACTCGCTGCCTTTTCTGGCGCAGCTGATTCAGAAGGGGCTGCGACGGGTGGAACATATGCGACATCCATCCTCTCTACGTCAGTTGGCGTGCCCAGACGGGGTATAAGAGGCAGGCGATCTGCTTTGCTGCCGGCGACCTTCGGGAAAACGATCTCGGGCGGTTGCGGCAGCGACGGCTTCTTGGCGGCTGCGGCAATCGCACCCAGGCCGGCCAGGCAAACTACTCCAAGCGCGACGGTCCGAATCACTTGGCACGCTCCTACGCGGAGACGGCACCGAGCGTCAGGATCAAATCGGTCCAGAATGAGGCAGTGCTATCTTGTTGGTTAACGAGCCAAGGAACCGCCCAAAGTACGCCAAAGGGCTGTTTGCAACCATTCGTTTGATCGTGATCGACTTCCTGGTAGCCATTCATCTGCAACGCGCTTCGGGCGGGAAGGTGATGGAACCAGTGTCTGGCGATCGCCGCCGTAAGTGGCGGCTACTTCGCGAGCAAATCGGTCAAGTCATTCGCATTCGAGCAGCGAAGTTCATCAATCTGGCGCGCTAGCGCGAGTGCGCTTACCCTGAGTGCCTCGATCTTCTGTGCGTCGGGATGTTGCTTTTCGAGTTGCTCGATCTGCTTGTTGAATGAGGCTAGCTCCCGACGAAGGCGCTCGATCTCCGCGTTACTGTTCACCGAACCGACAGGCTTCCAAACACGCTGTGCTGACATGATGCGTTCCCCTGCGTGATCTCGCCCTTCGTGAGCCCGATTCGTGGCTAGAAATGGAAGTCCTCTTGGCGAGGGTATGACCAACGAGCGGCCGAGCGTTTCGGAAAATCAGAACTTTAACTCGACCTCCCACCCCAGCTGCAGGCAGTGCATGTTCCGTTCAAGGGCGGGCAGGAAGCGCTGAAGGAAATTATCGCAGGCCGGCTCGACTTCTTCTTCGCCCCCGTCGGAAATGCATTGCCGCATGTGAAGGACGGCACGCTCATGGCACTTGTTGTGAACAGCACAAGCGGTCGGCTGCGCTCCCCGAGGTGCCTACGACCGCCGAGGCCGGATTCATTGATGCGGAGTATCCTTTCTGGATCGGCATGTTCCTTCCCGCAAGAACACCGCGCACAATCGTCGACAAGCTGCAAAGTGAGGTGGCCAAGGCCCTGGCCACGCCAAGTGTGAGGTCCAAAGTGGCAGCGCTTGGCGTCGATTCGCTGACCATGTCTCCAAGTAAGCTGGACACGTTTGTCCGAAAGCAAATGGCCGCCGACGCGGCGCTAGCCAAATAAGCGGCCGACATCCAGTCGCACTGACAATATTTCGAAGCTGCGGTCTCATGGCGACACGGTCGTGCCGCCGCGGTTCGTTGCCTCGCAAGAAACGATGGATGGGGACGAACGCGCATGCAGAGCATTCGTTTCGAGGATGGGGACGTTTACGAGCGGGGAATGAGCCCGTGGAGCCGGCTTGCGGGACAGGTGTTCCTCGAGTGGCTTGCGCCCCGTGCAGGATTGCGATGGCTCGACGTCGGATGTGGAACGGGGACCTTTGCCGGGTTGATTGTCGAGCGATGTGCTCCAATCGAGGTGCAGGCCGTCGATCCAAGCGAAGCGCAGCTCGCAATTGCCCGCATGCGACGCGGCACGCACGGTGCGAGATTTCTGCAAGGCGACGCCATGGCGCTGCCGTTCGAGCGACAGCGGTTCGATGCCGCCGTCATGGCACTCGTGATCTTTTTCGTCCCCGACCCCGCCAAGGGCACGGCCGAAATGGCCCGGGTGGTCCGACCGGGTGGATTGGTTGCGGCCTATGCGTGGGATGTGCTCGGCGGCGGATTCCCTTTCGATCCGATCTGGCAGGAAACCCGCGCGGCGGGGGTCGCTCCACTGCTCCCTCCCAATCCATCCGCCGGCGGGATCGAGGCGCTTCGCGGCTTGTGGACCGCCGCCGGCCTCGAGGCGCATCGTGGACGATGAGCGGGAAAACGCTTGGTAGCGTAGAATGCGTGCTTACCATCGTATGGCTTTGGCTTCACCGTACTGGAGACTGGTCGCGAGTATGACCACCTGAGCGGCCCGCTGAGAACCTGCGTGATCTGCTCGCTATCCGCCCCTCGAACAACAAACCGCGACGGCCGAATGGGTTGCACGCCAGATCACGGAGGCATTTCCTTGGGATGAGGCTCCGCACTACCTCATCCGCGATCGCGACCGGATCTATGGCAGCGTCGTCCGCGCCGATTGCGCGCCATGGGCATCCGGGACAAGCCTACCGCACCAGAGTCGCCTTGGCAGAATTGCTTTGCCGAACGGCTGATCGGATCGATCCGGCGTGAATGGTCCTGGGCGAGATGCATTTGCGTCGGGTCCTGAAATCCTACCCCCCCTATTACAATTGCGTCAGAAAGCATCGATCCTTGAACAAGGATGCGCCGGTTTCTCGCCCGGTTCAGCGGACCGGTGTGATCAGTTCACGCGCCATCCTGGGCGGACTTCATCACTACTACGCCCGCGCTTGAGTTTTCGGTAGACACAAGCGCATGGTCAGCTTGGCCCGACAATACAAGATTCCGGGGATTTACAACGCACGCGACGATGCCAAAGCTGGTGGTCTGGTCAGCTATGGCACCAACCGGCCCGATACCTGGCGGCAGGCGGGCCTCTATGCAGGCCGCTTCCTGAAGGGCGAGAAACCGAAGGATTTGCCCAGCATGCAGCCAACAAGGTTCGAACTTGCCATCAACCTGAAGGCAGCCAGGGAACTGGGTCTCACGATCAAGCCCACCCTGCTCGGACTTGCCAACGAAGTGATCGATTAGA
>NZ_LLXX01000188.1:0-17908 GCF_001440405.1 Bradyrhizobium valentinum | reverse complement strand
AACTGCGCGGAAGCTGGGCCGCTGGCAAGCAGCGCGAACATGAGTGCACCAAGGATGATAGATGCGTGTTTCATGGAGCATAGGTCGTGCTCTGCCGCGAAAACGCAAGGAAGCAAAAGTCTAAATTATTCTTCAGGCGCGTCGCCTGTGCTTCACGGCGTCGGATAGATCACCTGCCAGCGCGGATGGTGGTGGCAACGCTGGCGAGATTGCGGACATCTGCGATGGGATCTCAGTTTGGCACCTTTGAGACATGCCCGTCCATTCTGAGAATGTCTGCTGACCGGGGGATTGTGTTGCAAAAGTCGTCTGCCGAAGGTGTCAAAAAATTCTCAGGGCCGCAGGCGCGATTTTCGTGTAGAGATCTGAAGGACCTCATCGCCTCGCGCTAAACTCATAGGCGACTTCGGTAACGCGATTGAGGTTATCCGAATCGTCAATCGCCTCGCGTTTTAAGGTTTCACCAAAACTTCGGACTGATGCAAATTTCGACTTTTGCAACAGTATCTGCCAATTTCGGAAGTAGGCAGATCAGCGCTGCAATGGTACCCAGCGCCCACTACTGTGCGTGTCGGGGCGCGCGCGTCTCTTTGCCACACGAATCAGAAGGCGATCTGCAGCCTAATCTGGCCGATATCAGCCTCGGCCGAGCGGCCGGTCACCGCTTGGGCGGTCGGATTGGCCCAGGCATGGATGTAATTCGCCATCACGCGGATAAACGGCTCCGGGTACCAGTTCAACCCGAGCGTCACGTCCTGTTGGAACCCGCCGCCCTGGATGTCGCGGCTCGTGAGGTCGATAGCGGAGTAGCGGGCGGCCACCTCGAATACGCCCACTCCGCCGTGCGACACGCGCTGGTCGCTTTCCGGCTGCACCCGCGAGAACATGCCGATCTCGGTCGCTACGTTCGCGTCGAGTGCGTAGCGCGGGGACTTGCCGTTGATCACCCAGGCAGCCTGCAAGTATCCGCCCTGGAAGGCGGCGTGGCCCGCTGCCACGCGCTCGACCTGTGTCGCGATGTATTCGGCCTGCAGCCGGAATGGGCCATTCGCCCAGGCGAATTCGAGGCCGAGGCGGCCTATCGCGTTCGCGCCGATCGTGCCCGTATCGACGAGCGCGGCCGTGAACAGGAAGCTTTCCGGGCTCGAGGCGAAGGAGACATCCGGCCTGGACTGATCGAGCGAGCGATAGCTGCCGGCCACGCCGAAATGGAGGACTTCGTTTGGTGTCAGGATCGGAGCGTAGGTGGCGCGGATCGTACCCGCGGTACCCCCGTGGTCGGCCGAAGAATTGATATTCCGGCCGAAGACGCCGGCGGCCAGAGTCCAATTCGTGCCATGCGTGCCGATTGCGAAGCCCGTGCTGCGCCCGGCTGTGGGTGAGAAGGTGCTCATGAGCGAGCGCTCCATGAACGTGGTATTATTGTTGGACGTCAGCACCTCCAAGCTGAAGGGCTCCTTGAAGTTGCCGCCCGTGAACGTGAAGGGGGCGAAGCCCTTGTAGCTCACGAGGAGATTGCCGATTGGCGTCAACTCACTAGTCGCATCGTATTGCAAATTGAAGATCAGGTCCTTGTTGATCGTTAGCATCGGTTCGATCCACATGCGTCGGACCGCGAAGTTATTGGGGAACGCGTCCGTCACCGCCGGGCTGCCACCGGATCCAAAATCCATGTGTAGCCGGCCGCCGAGATGGAAGTTCACGATGTCGTCGGGGGAGCGCAGCGTGAACCCGTGCTCATCCATTCGCACCAGCGGTTTATCCGTCGCCGCCTGGTTGCGGTCGTCAGCGCGGGCGGCATCTCCCGGCATCAACACCACAGCGGCCATCAACGACATTCTTCGTCGCAAAGCGGCGCCGACCTTGCTCATCGCGCCCCCTCATCATTGGGCAGCCATCCTATCACGGAAGGGATCTGGAATGCCATTCGGCTTGTCTTCTGCCAGGACCGCTTTGGGTCAATCGCGTCACTTTGGCCGCGGCCCGACTACTTCCGGTCTTCCCCTGTAAACGGACGTCCTCGGGGCCAGCGGGCATGTCTCAAAGGTGCCAATTTCGGAAGTAGCCGTTTGGCGATTCAAAATCTGTTCACACATCCCCTGCCTTTCGGAAACGGGCGAAGCGATTGGTCGTGTGGTACCGTAGCTCTCGGGGGAGGCCACACCAGGACATCGACCTCGATGCCCTCCCCTGCCGTCTCTGCGTCGATCGGGCAGCCTTATCCAAGGCCTCTGTGTCACGCGCCTACAATGCGTGCATGGCTGATACCGAGAGGGTGAACATCGATGGCGGTGACGAAGATGTAAGAAAACTAAACTCCTTTTTAATCGATCCGGTCGGCATAGCGGCAATATGGTTTCTCACGGTCATCGTGGGCTCGCATGACACAACAAAGGAGCAACGCTGCAAAACGTTTCGTCCTGGCCGCGTCAATGATGGTGTTGGTTACAGGACAAGCCTATGCAGGAACAACAATCAAACGGTATTGGCGCAGCGAAGCTAGCTCGGCGGACCAGAATGCGGTCAAGGACCCTGAAACCGCCTTTGATTCAATGGAGATGCCGCGAGGAATCGAAGTACCCGGACCTTCCCATCACGGCGGACCAAAGGAGAGTTACTAAGCGACGTTGTATTTGTAGAAATGCGGCGTCGAGCAACTCCGTTATCGAGAACATTCTTGAAACAGACAGCATAACGACCAAGCGGTCGGCATGATGCTGTGCCACGCATGAACGAGTGCATTGACACAGAATCAAAGGCCCATGCTCCTCCTTGCGTGCAGCGTTGCGATAGCCGGCGCGATCCGCTTCCTGCCGACGACGCACGCTACTGCCACGCCCTTTTACCACGAGGCCACGCGCATGACCACGTCTACGGCCGAAGCTTTCGCTCAGGATCGGCAGCCTCGCTTCCTCCATGCTGTGACGTTGATTTTGTTCCTCGCGGCGGCAAGCGTACCTACCCCCCTATATCGTCTGTATCAGCAAGAATGGGGGTTCTCTCCATTGATGCTCACCGTGATCTTCGCGGTTTATGCATTGGCCCTACTTGCCGCCCTACTCATCTTTGGGTCGCTATCCGATCGGGCAGGTCGTCGCCCTGTTATCCTAGCGGCGCTGACGCTTGAGGGCGTCGCCCTCGTGCTCTTTCTCACGGCCCGGGGTATCGAGTGGTTGGTGTTTGCCCGGCTGATCCAGGGCTTCGCGACCGGCCTTGCGACCACATCGCTCGGGGCTGCCATGCTCGACATCGACCGGCAGGGAGGAGCGCTGACCAACGCTCTCGCGACGATAGCAGGCACGGCGTTCGGGGCAGTGGGTTCCGGCCTTCTGGCGCAATACGCGCCTGCGCCACTCCATCTCGGCTATGTCCTGCTGTTCGCGCTCGTCATCGTCCAGGCGATCCGGACGGCGCACGCCCCTGAAACGATCACTACGCGATCGCTCCAACGATGGTCCTTCAAGCCGAGGGTCGCTGTGCCGGCGCGGGCGCGGGTCGCATTCCTCGCCATGACCCCGATCAATGTAGCGCTTTGGGCCCTATCGGGCTTCTACCTGGCGCTGATGCCGTCCTTGCTCGTGACGATAACCGACCCTGCCGCCGCCTGGTTGGGCGGACTCGCGGTCGCCGCGTTGATGGCAGGCGCCGCCGCTGCCATTCTAGTCCTCCGTCGCTACTCGGCTTCATCCGCTCTCATTCTAGGAGCGGGAGCGTTGGTAGCCGGCCTGCTCGGGGTTCTCGCCGGAGCAAATGTCGCGTCGCCTTCCCTGCTGTTGGCAAGTTCCGCGCTCGCTGGCATCGGCTTCGGCGCTGCCTATCTCGGCGCGCTGGGCAGCATCGCGCCACTGGCGGAACCGCATGAGCGCGGTGCCTTGATGGCGGCTTTCTATATCGAGGGCTATCTGTCGTACGCTTTGCCTGCTGTCGGCGCCGGCTACTTGGCGCAGGAGATCGGGCTACTTGCGGCGGCCAACGTGTTCGGTGCTGCTCTCATCCTGCTCGCGTGCGCGGCGATATTCCTTGCGCTCGCTCAGCGTCGAGACCTTAGCCGGCGCAAGAGATCAGCGTAGTTCACCGGACTCGGAACGGATGTCAGCTTCGGGTCAAAAGCGCCGTTGGATGTCGGCCGATGACTTCCGTTCTTCCCCGATGAACAGACATTCTCAGTGCCGATCGGCATGTCTCAAACGTGCCAAAAAACGGAAGTTGGGTGGGCCGCGGCCGCCCGGAGGCGCTCGATCGCCCGGCCGAACTCCCGGAAAACGGCATCAACGATCTTGAACGAGATAAAACAGTTCAGTGCCTTGCAATAAATGCAAGCACCGTCTCATTGAATGCTTGGGGGTTCTCAACCTCCATCTGATGAGATGCCGCCGGAATCTTTGCACGTTCTACGCTCGGTAAGCAGCGCTCCAGCATGTCGTTGATGAGATGGAACATCTTAGGACTGAGCTCCCCGTCGATGAGCAATGTCGGCGCTTTCACCTTCTGCACGTCCTCGCATGTGGTGGGCGGGAAGAGGTCTCGCGATAATCTCTCGCCTTTTAGTTCTTGGACATTGTCCATGAGGCGCTTCTGAACGGGAGGTGGGAGTTTCTCGTACGAACCCTCGCCCAACACGCCGTTCGCAAATCGACGCACTCCTTCTTCGTCATTCCCCTGCTTGAATGCTTCGCTCGAAGGCACGATTGATGTCGTGATATAGGTGGTAAGAAGATCATTTCCTTCAGGAGTAGTTTTTAGTAAGGGCATTACGGGCGGTTCGCCCAGCGTCAGGCTGCGAATGGCCTCCGGGTGATCTCGTGCGACCAGGAGCGCAATAAACGCTCCATAGGAATGACCAATGAGATGAACCGGGGTAGATTAAGCGCCTTGATGAATGCAGCCAGGTCTCTCGCATGTATGGTGACAGAAAAATCTGTTGCATCTTTGGGCGATTCATTTGGATAGTGATAACGACGACTGTACGAGATTAGTCGATATCCCTTCGAGAACGCCTCAAGCTGCCCATCCCACGTGCGGTAGTCCTCCAGTGTGCCGTGCACCAGCACCACTGGAGTTCCTTGCCCGAGTTCAATGTAATGGAGTGTAAGGCCATTAACTCGCGCCTCTTTTGTTTTCATCTCCGAGGAGGGCGTGCCTTTCTGCTGCGCGAACGACGGACTCGCGACGAAGAACATGGCCGCTACCGACACGAGGACGATGTGTTTCAAGAGGAGCGTTCTTGGTTGCATATGACTCTTCTGGTGTTGTGATATGTGTCGGGCGCTGGCGCGCACACGACCTTGCGATGGGTCACGCCGGCAAGAAGGAGACGTCGATTATTTGAAGCGCGATGTCCGCCGACGGTACGGCTAGCTGCCCGCTGTCCTATACAAAGACTTCGGCACGTCCGCTTGCGGAGCTAGGGCCAAATCTAGCCGATCTCACCGGCCTGAGGAACGGTTCTCTCGGCTCGACCAATGTCTCAAATGGGTCATTTGCGTCGTTCTCACTAGGGGGCGGCCAACTTCCGGTCTGCCCCGATGAGCGAACTTCTTCGGAGCGCGTCGGCATGTCTCAAACGTGCCGATTCTGCTGTAACAGTCGGGAGCAACGGATTGGGTTCGTAGCGCGCTCGGCACGAGCCGCAGCTTTGACGCGCTGCCCCTGACGCCTTTACGAACAATTACGCTTCAGATTCTATATTGACCAAAACTTCCCCGGCGATGATTTCGGGATCTCCAAGATTAAGGTCAAGCAGGCTCGCTTTAACAAACTCCAGTACCTTATCGTTCGCCGCATTGGCGCTTTCGCGGTCCTCGAATATCATCACAGCGACACCGACGCCTTCGCCCCCATCCAGTACATAGTAAGATCTGAATCCGTGCGATTCCCTTAGGATCTGACCGATGCCGCTCTTGGCGCGGCGGGCAGCATCCGCAACCGAACGAACCTTGGTGTACTTTCGAATGAACATGTACATGAGGCCACCCATACGTCTGAGTTCGAGCCCCAAGGCATCAAAGCATATTGGGCCGCTGCTGGACTAGGGCCTATTTCCGAGATGGGCCAATCGCGTCCTTCTAACCGTGCGCTGACCATTTCCGGTCTGCCCCGATAAGCAGATAATTTCGGAGGCCTCTGAACTTCGCATCGGTGCCAGATTCGAAGTGGCCAACCGAGCCATCGCGTCGGCCATCCGGTTGAACCTTCTCGCAGTGCCGATGACCCACAGAAACGGGTTTGGGGGAACGGAGGTTCCCATGACCAGTTCGAATGGACGCCGGCCGACACGCCTTTATCGATTGATCCTAACTCCCATGATGGGATTGAGTGCGGTTGCTCTTCTCGAGATTGGCACGGCCAATTCGCATGACCCGATGCGACCAGAACTCAATGCGTGGTTCAAGAGTCTCAAGAATAAGGTAGGCGAGCCGTGCTGCGACACCGGCGACGGCCAGCACGTGGAGGCCGAGTGGGATATGACGAAGGGCGGGTATAAAGTCTTATTGAAGGATCCGCATAGGCCAACCGAGCCGGGGCAATGGTTCGACGTGCCATACTCCGCCGTGATCGACCAGCCGAACCTCAGCGGCATCGCGATGGTTTGGTGGTCGCCGTCCTACACCGATGGAAGAATGACCCCTATATGGCGTTGCTTCATTCCGGGACCGGGGGGATGATCTGAGTAAACACGCCCGTAAGTGCCCTCGTTGCCACTGTTTCGCGTGACTCTCTGTTGTTTGGGCAACAGGCGCGCCAGTTCCTGCAAGCTAATTGGCCTCGCCGGCGCACCAGAAAGCATTCCGCGCGTCTACGGCTGACGCGATCCTGGAGTAGCATTGCGGCTTGCTGCGGCCTGAGGCAAGCGATGCATTCATGACGCTGTTTGACGAAGTACGAAGCTTTGGAGAATCTTCGGCAAGCTCTAGTACGGTCAGTCCCCAGAAGGTCTCAGTTTGGTTGGAGATTTTGGGGCTGGTCGACCGAGCTCGACAGCAGACTGCCCTGGTCGATGGCGGAGAAAGAGAAACGGTATTTCAACTTTCTCTCGCAGTACTTGTAATGCGTTCGCGCCAGTTCCTTTCTGATCGCTTCACGAAGTACCTGGGCTCGAATGAATTCGCGTCAGTTTTCTGAGTAGTCCAAACATGCACCGCCCCGCGAACCTCAAGTGTCGCTAAATGCATGGTCAAGCAGCGCAGATTGCCAAGCCAGGGATGGCGCACTTTACTACGAGCCGTTGCAGAACGTCTTAGCCACAGCAATGCCAATGAGCGTCATGTTCCCGACCCGGTCAGGCGCTCGAGGATTCTGGCCGCGAGCGCGTCGTAGTTGCCGTCGAAGTGATGACCGCCCGGCCTTTCGATCAGCTCGGCACCTTTCATTTCGGGAGCGGTGCAAGAGGTTTCCCGGTCGGCCGCCTCATCGCTACCGTAGAAGCATTGCGTCTTCGCAAGGGGGAGGCCGCCCAGCGCAGGCGCGATCGGCCGATCTTTCGCAGAGGCGCCTCCAAGGAATCCTCCGATGGTGATCTCGAAATCGGCCGTGGTGCTGAGCCCGAGGAGGGACATCAATACCACTCGGTCCCTGACTGGGTTGCTGAGGTTGGGCCAGACAAACGGCAGGACGTCAGCACCGAACGAGTAACCGACCAAAGCATAACGGGTGGTTCCAAACTCCCGACCATAGTGCGCAAGGATTGCCTCAACGTCGGTGGCGATCTGCTTGGGATCCCGCTCAGACCAGAAATATCGCAGCGAGTCGATGCCGACCACGGCGACGCCACGACCGGCAAGCCATTCGCCGATCGATTTATCGATGTCGCGCCAGCCTCCGTCGCCCGAGAGGATCACCGCCAGTGCGCGCGCCTCCCCCTTCGGGCGGATCACGGAAACCGGAAAATCGTCGACGCCATGCGAGCCGCGTGAGCCGATCTCGAGCGCCGCCGCTACGAAGGCTGCCTCCCGCTCGTCGGATGAAGCGACGACGACTTTGGCATCGGCGAACGGATGCTGAAAAGCATCGATCCGCTCCTGCTCTATTGGTGAGGCAATGACCCGCCACGCGCCTGGAAGCGGTGTTACATTGTCGAATTGATAGGTGCCGTCGCCGATGGCTTTCATGTTCGGACCGGGGCAATAGGGCCGATCGGCACGCAGTCGCGTGTCGAAGCCCAGGGTTACGGCCCCGGCCAATGTATTGTCGGGCGCCTGCGCGAGCGCAATGAATGCAAACGGCGCCCCCTCCCCGATCCCCGCGACGACCGGGAATAGATACTCTTTGAGACCGAGCTTGCGCTGGACTGCTTGAGCGGCGTCCTTAAGATTGTCGGAGACATAGTGGCACGAGTCCTCGCGCGGCGCGGCCGCAAGCCGGGCACGAACTTCTTTCAAGTCAATCGTGACGGTGACTGCACCGGCATGGACGAGCGCCTCGGCATATGCGTTGCGCTCAACCGCGTCATCAGGACCCGCGGCGACGAATACGAGCGCCTTAGGCGGGCTGCCCGGGCTTTCGACCTGAAGAGATCCGAATACCTCGCTCTCCACGGTCGTATGAACAGGCTTAGGAGAGAAGGCGAACGGCAGAGCGGCTGAGCGCCAGCTCGGGCTCCCGATCAGTATCGCTGCGCAGAGCGTACCAAGAAGTACGAGCAGTCCGACGGCCGCCATAGCGATTCTGTACATGGCGATGTTCCTACTTCCAGACTGCTTTTGCTGTGCCGCGGGAGATCAGCGAGGTCACGTCAAGAAGAACCCGCGGCATAGCCCAGCTGCCCGGGTACGCCAGGTAACGCGGTTCCCAGACCGGTGTGAACTTCTCTTTGTATGCCTTTAGGCCAGCGAAGCCATAAGCGCGCTCGCCATGGCGCACCACGAAACTAGCGATCTTTCCCCAATACGGCGCCAAGCGGTGTTCAGACAGGCCCGAAAGCGGCGCCATACCGAGGTTGAACCAACGATACCCGCGTTTCTTTCCCTCAAGCATGAGATTAATGAACAGGACGTCCATCACGCCATTTGCGGAGGGACGATGCCGCATCAAATCCACGGTGATCTCGCCACCCGGCTGGCCGTACCAGATCGTGGCGAATCCGACGATCTCGCCCGCTTGCCGGACTACGGCGTGGTCGAACCGCGAAACATATGCATCGGACCAGAACCCGATGGAGAAGCCTTTCTCGCCAACGCTCTTGTTTGTAAGCCACGCGTCCGAAACCGCCTTGAGGTCTGGCAGATAAGGTCCGAGCTCGGCGGCCGGGATGATGGAAAACTTCAGATCTTCGCGTTTGGCCCGACTAAGTGTTTGCCTCCACGCGCGGCCCGCACCCCCCTCGACCGTGAAGCTCGAGAGGTCGACCTTGGCCTCCTCGCCAAGCTTCACCAGCGAAAGTCCAGCGTCGAGACAGAGGGGCAGAAGTCGGGGGCTCGCCTGATAGAACACTGGCCTGCCGGCATGGGCGTCGACCACCTCGATGAACCGCCAAAGGAGATCGCGGGTTCTATCGGGGTTGCCGACCGGATCCCCCAAGGCAATCCAGCTCTTGCCTCGGACGCCGTACATGAGGAAGGCGTCGCCAGCTTCGTGCGTGAGAAACTCCTTGTCTCCCAGGTACGCTAAATTGGACTCGGCGCGGTCGGAGCTGGCGATGACGAGTGCAAGCGCCTCAGAATTCACCAGATTGGCCTTGCGGCGCTGCGGCCGGTGGCTAACCAGCTTGTGTAGAGCGATCGCTGACGTCACGACGACGGCGGCCACGCTGGCGCGCAGAAAGCGCGAGGCATCGCCCTTCCAAGCGAAGCTCCACCAGAGCTCGTTGCTGTAATCCACGTTTGTGTAAGCCAGGAAGCCGAGCCAGATCGAACCCACCACCACGATCGCAATGGCCGCCAGCCAACCTGGCGAAAGCGGTTCCGCGAGAATGCCCCCCTTTCGGTAAAAGCTCGTACGATGCAACAGGAGCAGACTGAGCGCGGCCCCGAGCACGAGGGCCTCTTCCCAATCAAAGCCCTTGGCGAGCGACACGACAATGCCCGCGGCAAGGACAGCTACAGCCGCAATCCAAGCGCTATCCAACCTGCGCTTGAGCCCCCAGGCGATGATCAGCAGTAACGCGCCGGCGGCACTCCCGGTCAGATGCGACAGTTCCACAAAAGGGAGTGGTACGAGATGCTTCAGGGCGTGGATTCGCGTCCCTTCGCTCGGCGTGGCTCCCGAAACCAGTAGAACGACCCCACCGGCGAAGGTGAGCGCTGCGAGAATGGAAGGCGCGAGAGACCGGGCGAAAAGCCGTGCACGCCGCATCCAGCTTGCGAGACGCGAGCCAGGACGCTGAAGTTCGCGCCCACAGAGCAATGCAATGGCAAGGACAAAGGGGGTCAGAAAATAGGTAACGCGCCAAAGCACCAGGGCTGACAGGACCTGCACCTGCGGCGTGTTCGGAAGCGTGACGAGCATCGCGGCCTCGAACGCCCCGAGGCCCGCCGGGGCATGGGTCAGGACGGCTCCGATGATTGCGCACGCAAAAAGCGCGGAGAATGCGAGGAAGCGAACCCCGGAATCTGCCGGAAGGAGTATCCACAGCGCGGCTGCGGCAGCCGACACATCAAGAAACCCGAGCCCGATCTGAACGAGCGTGGAGCGTGCGCCGGGAAGGCGGACCTGCGCGATTCCCCGACCAATGGAACGGTTGCCTTGACCGGACCACAGCACAAAACCGGCAAGCAGCGCGAGCAGAGCCGCACCCGTGACGACGTGGACTGCGGCGGGAAGGCGATCCAGCGTGGCTACCGGGTCTGCTCCAAGCAACAGACCTGCGCCAATAGCAAGCACCAAGCTCAACCAAAGGGTCAGGCCAGTGATGGCCGCGAGTTTGCCGATTTCGGCAAGCGTCAAACCCGCCGGGCTATACACGCGCCAACGCACAGCATTTGCGGTTACGACAGGAAGGCCTAGCGTGTGTCCGATCGCATAGCTCGTGAAAGCGCCAAGCGCGAGCGTTCGAAATGGGACAGGCTTGGCTGGAGCGGACGCACGCGCTGCGTGTACCTCATATCCTATCAGGGTGAGATAGCTCACTGCCGAGAAGAAGAATGAAAGAGCAATATGCGTCCATGGCGTTTGCGACATCGCCTGTGTAACCGCAGCCGGATCGACCCCCCGCAGCAAGCCCAACAGTAGCGCTGCGAGCCCAACGATTCCCGCGATGACGAGAACGGCAACCGTCCATGGGTGATGGAACAGACCCCCCACATTGTGTGCAAGGATCGCGATCCAGCTGCGCATTTGTGTCCGGCTACTTGACCGGGAGACATGCTGGAGCGGGTGGTCCGCGCCAGTACGACTGGCATCGCGGAAAGGCACATCGACAATAGATTGGTTCATTTTCCGTTCGGGATTGTGAGCAATTCGCTCAGTATCGCCTTGGCGTAAACTCGCTTTATCCATCTGCCGCCAAATAAAGCCCATGATATTCCCAACGGTGCTGGAATTGCCGAGCGAAACTCGAGAGCCGAAGTCCCGGTATGTGCAGGGCACCAGCGGCTTACCATGCAGTTGGCTCTCGATCTGCTGCACTAAATGCGCGCCCTCCTGGTGCGCGGAGAACATAAAGCAGAAACATCGGCATTAGACGTCAGGCCGATGTAGGTTACCGACCCGCCGATACCACTAAATTGAATTTTAAGGAGTCAGAGGCCCAGCAACCGCCGGTGCACTCGCATTGAACAACGTGTAGCTTCCAAAGTAGGTAAGCGCGCCGCCGCTCGACTTTCCCGCTCGTAAAGTTGCGGTCACGCATGCTCGAGATCGCGCCACTCTCCTTTGATCACGTAAGCATGGACCGGCTGCGGATGACGATGGCGCGAGAGCACACTCGACTTGCGCACGCGCAACAGGTTCATCCAGTAACCTCGCGAAGCAGCCAGCAGTAGCGGCCGAAATCACACGTTCTCCTCAACCGGGGCGCAGATAGGCTCGCCGGTGGGAATCGCGTGAGGAACGATCAATTCGGGCGGCGACTCGATCGGCTGCGGGTGCCGGCGTAGGAAACGTCCGCAGCACCGAGCCGCAGCTCAAGGTTGCGCCGATAATGGCGTCGGCGGATTGACAAAACTTCATGAGCTTCGCCCCGCAATATCCTGGTTAATCACAATAGCGTTACGCCGTGTCGAACGTTTCGGCGAAAGTCGCCTTCGCACTCTTTACATTCCACCAGCGCTTTCTGCGCCGGGCGGAATACTACTGATCGGGACATGATCTCCTTCGCCAGCCGGTGCCTCCGAATTTACCTCGACGCCGATTGCGGAATCAATCAGCGAAGCCGGATTATCGTGGAGCGGAACGGAACCGTCATCAGAAGCCCCTCGGCTGCCAGATGATCGGTAAATTCGCCCTTTCAACCCGACCGCAATGCGTCATCAGCATTCGTTGCCGCCTCCGACGCGCCGGCAACAGCAACGCTCACCAATCCCATTTATCCAATGGGTAGCGCAACGAACTTCATTGTATCGGCTGTCTTCACCCGCATCAGCACGGCATGCTTGCCCTGCGACTTTGCCTCGGACAGCGCGTTACGCACGTCGCTCGCGTCACCGACCGCTTTGCCGCCCACATCAACGATGACATCGCCGGATTGGAAGCCGTGTTCCGCGGCGGAGCCTTCCGGATCGACGCCCGTGACGACAACACCCTTGCCGCCGGAACCAGCTACCTCAGTCGCAGGCGCCAGCCTCAGCCCGATATGAGGCGAACGGCTATCCGGCCGGGCTTCCCGGTTGCCGGCATCGGCTTGTTTCCGGTTGGGCAGTTCACCGAGCGTGACGGTCAGCGTCTTCGATTCTCCATTTCGGAGAATATCGAGTTTGACCGAACTGCCGGGAGCCAATGCCGCCACCTTGCGGGAAAGGTCGCGGGAGTCCTTGATCGGCGTGCCGTTGAGCGCGGTGACAACATCGCCGGAGTGGACGCCAGCCTTTGCAGCTGGACTTCCATTCTGCGGCTCGTCGACCATTGCACCTTCGACTTTCTTCATACCGAGACTGTCGGCGATGCCCGTGGTTACAGGCTGAACCTGGACGCCGAGCCATCCGCGCGTCACAACTCCTTTGTCCTTGAGCTCGGCAATAACCGCCTTCGCTGTCTGCGCAGGGACATCAAAGCCAATGCCGATCGAGCCGCCAGAGGGCGAGTAGATCGCGGTATTGACGCCTATGACGTTGCCATTGATGTCGAATGCGGGACCGCCGGAATTGCCCTTGTTGATCGGCGCATCGATCTGAATGTAGTTATCGTATGGGCCAGAGCCGATGTCGCGCCCCTGTGCGGATACGATGCCTGCGGTGACCGTGCCGCCGAGACCGAATGGATTGCCCACGGCTACGACCCAATCGCCGACGCGCGGCGCGTGATCTTCAAAGTTGACGTAAGCGAAGCTGGATTTTCCGTCGACTTTGATCAGTGCGAGATCAGTCTTGGGGTCTGTGCCGATGACTTTGGCCTTATAAGTCGCGCCGTCATCGGTGGTGACCTGAACAGACCGGGCGTGATCGACCACGTGATCGTTGGTCACGGCGTAGCCGTCAGGTGAAATGAAGAAGCCCGACCCGGCACCGATAATCAACTCATGGCGCTGGGGCATGCCTCCTGGCGCTTCGTCGGAACCGTGTTGCTGAAAGAATTTCTCAAATGGGGGACCTGATGGCGAATTTTCTTCCTTGTCCGAACTCAGATCCGACGCGTCTGACGTTTCATCCATCTCGACTCGCACTGAGATGACCGCGGGCTTCACCTTGGCGACCAGATCGGCAAAGCCCGCTGAATGTTGGCTCTGGGCATCCGCAGCTCGCGCGCTCGACATCCACGGCAGCGAGAGATGGGTATAGCCCGTCGGACCTCCCAGTGCGACGATCGCGGCAATGCCGGCGACGGAAGTGAGCAGGACCAATCGTCGTCGCGAGAAGATCCTTGCGTAAAGGTGATGGCCAGGTTTGTCGTTTGTCATGATCGAAGCTCCTAGGAATGAGGCCACATGGCCTTTTCAGAGTACTAGGGACCCGACATTACGATCGCCTGTCGGACAGGTTAATTCGTGGAAAGGGTAAAGGTGGTTCGCGCAATCGTGCACGCTCTCTCGAAGCCCGGCTCACGCCGGTCGGGAAACAGCGAAGGACGGGGCTTTCCTGCTGCACCAACCCGCGATCCGGAGACACGACAAGCGTCGGCCGCATGCGGCGTTGAGACGGCCGACGCTTGGGTACGGCTATACACCAAAGGGCATGATGAAGGGCTACGTCGCGATTCCTATCAGGCTCCCCACACGCGAACTGTGGCTACATCGGAGTGATTGAGGCGAATCCCCTAAGGGTTTTCACCTTTCCAATGTGGCACCTTCCAAAGGCGATTGCTTAGGCCGTAGGCCCCGCGCAAATGCGGGTTTTTCCTTATTCTAACTCCCACGGTTCACAGCTGACCCAGTGAGTGTTGATCCGCTTGGATCGTGCGCGATGGGAGCAAGCGCATTCCCAGAGATATTCCTGGACTTGGTTGCAAGACGGCCCGTACCGACAGTAGTGCCCCCGAAGGAGCGACTGACGTGACTTCCCATACTCATCCCGCCTCGTGCAAGCGCGAATGTGCTTGGGAGAACGAGCGCAATTGCTAGTGCGACCGTCGTAAGTTTCATAGTTGTCTTCTTTATCGTTTCGATAGGAGACAACCGCACCGACACCGTTAAATTCTTCATAGCGCGATAGAAGCCGCCAAGCTGTCCACATTCTCCAAAGCTAAAATGCTCCAGCAATCGTCTTCCATCGCGGCCCCCTCGAGTTTTCTCCATCCTTCCCAGAACGGTTCGCAATTCTTCGTGGCAGCGCGCCTTGACCGCCACGCTATCCGATCGCACCGCTTTGGCTGAAACCGTACATATGGCGGAAAGTGAGGTCGTTTTTTATTCTGTGGTTCAGCTCGCGAAGAAGCAATGATCCATCGGAACTCGGTAACAGTACAATGTGTTTTGTCATTTCGTGCTCCAAGCAGTTCGCCCAACGAATGGCCTCAGACAGGAGCTTTTATAGCTCGACGTCGCGGCGCTCCAACTCGGCTTCAATCGCGTCAAAGACGATCTCGGCCGCCACCACTGCAAGGCTGGTCCAGAGGATGATCACAGCGCGCACGACGATTAGGTATTCGATCATGCAAGCACTACTCCCAATGCGGGATGTCGGTTAGCTGTGTCATTTGAACGTGACAGCGTGCAAGCGGCCGATTTCGCTAGACCGCTGCTGATAACAGATCAAATGTCCACCACCAAGCGGCAGCAGGCAGCCTCGCTGCAACGATTGCAAGTTTGAACATGTAGGTCTCTCCTGTTGATGCTGAATAGAGTAGCGGACGTACTTCGGACGATCTTGTTCATTCCTGATCCATTTAGACGGTAACTGCGGGGTTCCATGCGCAACGGCAGCAGCTGCTTCTCTTTCAATTCCTCCCGGTGGGCGCGGCCAGGACGACGCGGCGTGCCTGCGCGACATAGCATTCGAGCTTGTTTGACCATTGTCGATCCACCCAAACTGACAACAGCCCCCGTCCGCTTCCGCTCTTAGCCGATGTGTAACGGGACCTCTGGCCACACGCTTTGATCGAGCGGTCCCTGCCAAACCGCGCTTCATGCGCAAGTTTGGGTGACCGACAGCGGCCGACGTTACTTCTGGCTTCAACTGGGCCACGGCCTCAGGATTCGATTGATCTCCCGCTTCGTCAGGCGGTATCCGGACCGACTGGCCCGCCGGAGGCTCCTCGACGGCTGGAGGCGCTATTGTCGGCTGGCTGGTGTCCAGGACGACTTTTTCTGGCCATTTGTGGTCAGACTTGATTCGGATGATCGCCCTTTCGATGATCTCCGGCCGATCAGGAAAACTCGCCGGGGTCTCCGACAAAGACCAGCCAACTATCAACAGAAGAGCGGCAAGCGTGCCTCCGACGCTGATAAAATAGCGGGCTATGGCACCGCCTACCGCTCCCGTAAATTGAGCATTTAGGCTCGCCCACGACCGCGGTACAGCTCCGCAAGTGCGGAGCGACGCCGAGCCGGATTGGCCGCGAACTTTCGCGAGGAAAGCTGCTCTCCATCCTAAGCTCCCCTGCCATGCTGTTTGCCGATCACGCAGCGCCATGCCGCCAGGCGCTTGGCGGGATGCTGCTTCATCCACTCGGCGAGCTGCGGCGCGCCCATCAGGCAGGACTGCATCGACACGTCAGCGAAGTCCGAGGTGGTAACGGTCTGCTCGTAGCAATTTTCTGGAGGGGAGAGACTGCAGAGCACCGCGATGATCTTGATCACGACAGGAGAACCCCGTCGCTACGATCGGCATTGGCGCCGCAGAACGCATGACTTACCGGTGTCTTGTCCTGCTGTTCGCTGACTGGATCAACTGGCGGGAAGATGCTGTCATATCTCGAGCGGGCCTCTCGAATTAGGCGGACTCGCTCGCGCTCAGATTTCGGGACAAATCGAATAATTTCACCCATATTCGCTCCAGACGTTAGTCAGAGAGTACGTCCGCCGTTAGAGAACGCTTCCGCTATGATATGACGATAATCAGGCCATATTGACCTAGGATACCCGCCCGCAACTTTGAAGCTCTGCAGGCGGTAACGAAGGAATAAAACCTCGGGACTGGCCGCGCACCGGGCTCCCCAATGTCACTAGACATATTCCGCAGATTGAGCTGTGAAGCTGCCATCAGTCATGTGCGCCACTCGCCTTCAGCGTTAGCAGCCGATCGAGCGAATGCTTTGGCCGCATCAACACACGAAGCTTTCTCAGCTCGCTGCTGGTAGTCGTAGGCAAGGGCCTCATAGTGCCCCCGCGCGGTTCTCCGGCGCCTAGTCCAAGGCGATTTGGAGCCAAGGCAGCCAATTGCGGTCACTTGCCCGGCGAGCCCTAAAGCGATCGACGCATTTCTTGGAACAAAGCTGGCTTCGCCACGAGTAGTGCCGGACGAGACCAAACTTGCCGTCACAAACTGCGCATCGCGCGGCTCTGCCGGATCCAAAGCTTTCGGAGCAGTTAGGCATTGTAGTCTCCTCTTGGTATTATTGTCGCTGTTCGTCGATCATCCCTTGTTTCACCATTGCACTTCATGAGTCTGTACGCTTTTCCAACACATGCAGCTTAAGATGATCGCGATCAGCGGCTCAATTGAACGTAGGTAATCGTCGAGCACCCAAAGGGAGTCACGGAATGATACGAAGGTCTATGGTGCTCGCCCTTAAAGCCGACCACTCCGCACTACTTCAGACTCGGCTGTGCCCGATCGGGCGAACATGCCTGCTACGTCTGCTACGTTCCGTAGCGGCACTCGGGAACGCGTCGCATTTGCTCCAATGAACCTGCCGCTGGGGAGGATGTAAATTGCCCGCCGTCGATATGTGCGGTTCGCAATCTGCAGACACCATTAAAATGAATTTTAGAAGCCAAGCGCCTCAGTTGGTAGACTTGAGCGGCCGGCCTCGCCGACCTTCTGGACGCTGTTACCGACGTTGAATTCTTAACGTGATATGTCGCCTGATGTGCTCGATGCTCATGAGCTTGCGAACCGCCTGATCAGTGGCAGCGGCCATTGCCCCACTCCGCGACTTTTTTGCGAGCGTCTTACGCGCCCGATGATGATCGCTCGAACGTCCGAACCGAAGTCCTTTCTAAAATACTATTTAATGGCAGAGCGGACGCCGCCTTTCCATGTGGTTCGGTAAGCTATCTGTCGAGGACAACTATGATGAATTTCGCACTGATTGGTGCTGCCGCCATCGCCGCACGGCAGCTTTGGCAGTTCCTGGTCTGGCGCAGGCCGCTACCGAACATCCCGGGGCTATCGCCCGCGTTTCTACCCGAAATCAATCGCCAAAAACCTGTCGGCGGGCA
>NZ_LLXX01000187.1 GCF_001440405.1 Bradyrhizobium valentinum | reverse complement strand
AGCGCAAGCCGGCCCGCGAGCTCGAACACATCGGCGGGCACGGCCGCCGAGTTCACCACATCGAGCTCAGGTAACGTCAGCGTTCCCGTCTTGTCGAAGATGATACGGTCGATCTCGGCGACGCGCTCGATGGCATCACCCGAATTGAGCAGCACGCCAGCGCGGAACATCGCGCCCGACGCCACTGTCTGCACCGTCGGGATCGCAAGCCCCAGCGCACAGGGACAGGTGATGATCAGAACGGCGATCGCGGTGATAATGGCGTCATGGACGCTGGCGCCGGCGATCAACCAGCCGATCATGGTCAGGAAGGCCGTCGCGTGCACCACCGGTGCGTAGAGGCGCGAGGCACGGTCGGCAAGTTGCACATAGCGCGAGCGCACCTGCACGGCGTGATCAAGCAGCCGCTGGATGTCCGCAAGCAGCGTGCCTTCGGAGGCGGCGGAAACGCGGATGCGCAAGGAGCCGGAGATGTTGAGCGAGCCGGCGTAGACCGCACTGCCCGGCTTGACCGCCGCATGCGACGTCTCGCCCGTGATCAGGCTCTGGTCGATCTCCGACCTGCCGTCGATGACAGTGCCATCGATCGCCGAACGCTCGCCGGGCCGCAGCAGAACGATGTCGCCGGCCTTGACCGCTGCGGCCGGCACCACGGAGATCTCGTCTGGACCGACGAACTTGGTCGCCGTCTCGGCCTTCAGAGCGGCGAGATTGCCGGCCACCGCGCGGGTTCGCCGCTGCATGTTCTGTTCGAGATAGCGCCCGATCAGGAGGAAGGTGAGCAGCATGATCGCCGCGTCGAAATAGGCGTGCTCGGCATGGCCGATGGTCTCGACGATCGAGGTCGCGAGCGCCAGGATGACGCCGATGCTGATCGGCACATCCATGTTGACGTTGCCGCTGCGCAGCGCGTTGAAGGCGGAGCGGAAGAAGGGCTGGCCGGCATAGGCCGCGGCCGGCAGCGCGATCAGCGCCGATATCCAATGGAAGAAATCGCGCTGCTCTGGTAGCATGTCGCTGACATTACCGGACCACACCGGGATCGACAGCATCATGACGTTCATGGTCGCGAACGCCGCAACGCCCAGGCAGCGCAGCAGGAAGCGGGAGTTCTCGGCCTCTGCCGCTTCAGCGGTGACAGCCTCGAACGGATAGGCCTTGTAGCCGAGCTCGACCAGGCAATCGATGAAGCGCGCCGGATCGAGCGCGCCCTCCTTCCACTCCAGCGCGACACGGCGGTCGGTCAGGTTGACGCGCGCCAGCGTCACGTCCGGGATGGCTGAAAGGCCACGCTCGATCTTCGAGATGCAGCCGGCGCAGCTGATGCCTTCGACAGCGAGGTCAATATGCGCCACTCCGGAGCCGAGATGCTTAACATAATGCGAAAAGTCCCGTGTCGCCTGCATGACGCGTTCCCCTAGTTCAGTACCACGCGGTTCCTAGACATGAACAGACGCCGGCCGTCGGCTTCGCTTTCCAGCACCAGATTCCATTGCCCCGGTCCGACGGCGCGGCCGCTGCCCCGATAAATGCCGCCCGTCACCTCCGACAGCGCGATCACCCGGTCCGCCCGCCGGTCGGTCGGCCGCTCCAGGCGACCGGTGAATTTCAGTCCGGTCAGCGCCTTTCCGCTCCCGTCGCGTGCCTTGACTTCCAGCGCCGTGTCCCCGTCCGCACTGCGCGCAAGATGCGCGTCCACCTTCCAGCTGCGTGCATCCTGCTCGCGTGCGGCGGCGATCTCCTTCTCATAGGCAAGGCTCGCCGCATAGGCGCTGTCGACCTCGGTGCCGGGCAGCGTCATGGAAGCAAGCCTTATCATGGTGAGGTTGACGCCGATGACGACGCCAAAGAACGCAAGCAGCATGAAAAGCACCTTGCGGCCGGTGAGCGGCTTTGGCGATGCACTGGCTCTGTTCACGACAGCTCCACTTGTTCTCATGGCGAGACGAAATTGTCGATCGCGGAAGCGACCTCGCCGAGACCGATATCGGTGATCCGGAATTTAGTCGGGATCGATTTTTCGGTATTCTTCTCCGACGGAGCAGTCACCAGCACACGCAATTCTGTGGTGCCGTCGCGCCCGAGCACGACCATTGGCCGGTCGGGCGTGATCGAATCGTCGCCCACGACGTGGAGAACGGCATCTTGCGGACCATCGACGTCGATCGTCACCACGCGGTCAAAACCGCGCTTGTTGAGCAAACGGACCGTGTAGGCGTTGCGGATCGAGCCGTCGCTAAGCTTCACCGCGACAGGGTTGCGATCGTGCAGCACGTTGATGTCGAGCAGCGAACGGGTGAGCAGCGCATACAGCATGATCCCACCGACGAGTGCGATCAGCGCGGTGTAGATGATCGTGCGTGGCCGCACGATGCGGTAGATCGGCGGCTCGCCGGCCATCCGGCGCTGGATGTTAATGTCATTGTCGTAGCCGATCAGCCGAGTCGGCCCGCCGATCTTCTTCATCACGTTGTCGCATGCGTCGATGCACAGGCCGCACTGGATGCAATCGATCTGCGGGCCATTGCGGATATCGATGCCGGTCGGGCAGGCCGCCACGCATTGATAGCAATCGACGCAGTCGCCGGCAGGCAGGCCGAGCGCCCGCAGCTCGTTCGCCTTCTTTACCGACATGCGCTTTTCGCCGCGGTCGTAGCGATAGGTGACGTTCAGCGCCCATTCGTCGGTCAGCGCCGCCTGGATACGCGGCCAGGGGCACATGTAGACGCAGACCTGCTCGCGCATGAAGCCGGCGAGCAGATAGGTCGTGGCGGTGAGGATCGCGATCCAGATATAGGCGATCGCCGGCGCCTGGAAGGTGACGAGCTTCTTCACCAGCGTCGGCGCGTCGGTGAAATAGAGCACCCATGCGCCGCCCGTCCACCAGGCGATCAAGAGCCAGATCGAATGCTTGAGCACGATTTCGAAGACGCGCCCGAGTTTTAGGGGATCGGCGGAAGCCGCCTTCCTCATGCGCTCGCGCCGGTCGCCCTCGATCAGGCGCTCGACCGCATAGAACAGGTCGGTCCAGACCGTTTGCGGGCACAGATAGCCGCACCAGATGCGGCCGCCGACCGAATTCATCAGGAATAGTGTGAGCGCGGCGATGATCAGGAGGCCGGTGAAGTAATAGACCTCCTGCGGCCACAGCTCGATGAAAAAGAAATAGAAGCGACTGTTCGGCAGATCGATCAGCACCGCCTGATCTGGGGCGCCAAGGCCGCGATTCCAGCGCACGAAGGGCAGCAAGTAGTAGACGCCCAGGCAGAACGCCATCAGGCCCCATTTGATCCGACGGAAGGTGCCAAAAACACTCTGCGGGTAGACGTTCTTGCGGGCCGCGTAAAGCGGCCCAACATCTTCGACTTGGTCGGGGTCTGTTTGGATGATTTTGTTCATGGGCCCGTGCTCTCTTAGTCTCCTCCCTCTCTGCCGGGTTGATCCAGCGCAAACCCAACGCCGCTTCCCTTTGCTCCGCTACTTGCCGCCGCCGAGCGTGTGGACGTAGACCGCCAGCGCCTTGATGGTGGACGGATCAAGCCGGCCCACCCACGCCGGCATCACGCCGGCCCGACCATTCGTGATGGTCTCACTCAGGGTCGCCTCGTCCGATCCGTAGAGCCAGATCTTGTCAGTGAGATTGGGCGCGCCGAGCTCCTGGTTGCCCTTGCCCGCCTCACCATGGCAGCTCGTGCAATTCTCGGCGAAAATTTTTGCGCCGGCGGCGACATCGTAACCCTGGCGCGTCGGCAAGCCCGAGAGCGAGCGCACATAGTTGGCGACCGTGCCAATCTCGTCCCGCTTCAAGATGCCTTCCTTGCCGAAGGCGAGCATCGCGCCCTCATGGGTCTTGGTGTGACCCGAGCGCGCGCCGAATTGGATGGTCTGCACGATCTGGTCGAGCGAGCCGCCCCACAACCAGTCGTCGTCGTTCAGGTTGGGATAGCCTTTTGCGCCGGCGCCGCCCGAGCCGTGGCACGGCGCGCAGTTGTCGCCGAACGCGGCCTTGCCGCGGGCGCGCGCCAGCGTCAGCAGCGCCGGATCCTTTTCGATATCGGCGAGCGAAGCAGCACCCAGCGCAATCATCTTGTCGCCGCGGATCTTTTCCAGAATTGCAAGCTCGACGCCGACCGCGGCGCGCGTCGAATAGTTGAGCGCGCCCCTGGTGTAGCTCCACAGAAGCGGCCAGGCCGGGTACACCACCCAATAACCGATCGCCCACAGGATGGAGGCGTAGAAGGTGATCAGCCACCAGCGCGGCAGCGGTGTATTGAGTTCCTTGATGCCGTCCCACTGGTGACCGGTGGTGGTCTTCCCGGAAACCTCGTCAAGTTCGCTTTCCGCCATGACCTCTCAGTCCTCCCGCAACGGCATCCGAGATGCCTGGTCGAAAACCGCCTGGTTCCGCGGCCAAAGCGCGTAGATCACGATCGCAATGAACAGGCCGACGAAGATCGGCGTCCACACACTGGTGACGAGGTCCGACGCGATGTTGTGAACGATCAAGATTGCTTTCATCGTCCTGCCTCTCAGCGAAGATTGGCTTTTTCGTTGTAGAGCTTGAAGTCGACCAGCGTGCCGAGCATCTGCAAATACGCGACCAGCGCATCCATCTCGGTCGGCGCACCGGCCTTGCTGTCGAAATTGCGGATCACAGCTTTTGGATACCGTTTCCCGAACGCGTCGGTGCCGACACTATCCGGATCGGCCTGCGCCTTCAGGTCGGCGACCGCGTTCTTGATTTGCTCGTCCGAATAGGGCACCCCAACGATGCGGCTGGCCTTCAGGTTGTCGGCGACAACAGCGGTGTCGACCTCGGTCTGGGC
This sequence comes from Bradyrhizobium valentinum, assembly GCF_001440405.1. Taxonomy (GTDB): domain Bacteria; phylum Pseudomonadota; class Alphaproteobacteria; order Rhizobiales; family Xanthobacteraceae; genus Bradyrhizobium; species Bradyrhizobium valentinum. Next base: position 41,696 of record NZ_LLXX01000187.1, on the reverse strand, counting down.
GAGGAACGGATAGCCCGGCATCACCGACTGCGGCACAATCGCGCGCGGATTGGTCAGGTGAGTGACGTGCCACTCATCTGAATACTTTGCGCCGACCCGCGCGAGATCCGGCCCAGTGCGCTTCGAGCCCCACTGGAATGGATGGTCGTACATGCTCTCGGCAGCGAGCGAGAAGTGGCCATAGCGCTCAATCTCATCGCGGAGCGGCCGGACCATCTGCGAGTGGCAGAGATAGCAGCCCTCGCGGACATAGATATTGCGGCCTGCCAGTTCGAGCGGTGTGTAGGGCCTGACGCCATCGACCACCTCGATCGTGCTTTTCAGGTAGAACAGCGGCGTGATCTCGACCAGGCCGCCGATCGCAATCACAACCAGAATGCCCGCGATCAGGATGATGGAATTCTTCTCGAAGATTTGATGGCGGGTCCAAAAGGACATCCGATCGCTCCTTATTCCGCCGACTGCAACGCGAGCTCTGTGCCGACGTCCGCCTCGCTTGCCCGCACTGTCATCCAGAGATTGTAGGCCATGATCAGCGCGCCGATCAGGAACAGCGCGCCGCCGGCGGCACGGATGACGTAGAACGGGTGCATCGCTTCCACCGTCTCGATGAAGGAATATTCGAGGAAGCCGAGCGAGGTGTAGGCGCGCCACATCAGGCCCTGCAGGATTCCGGAGACCCACATAGCCGAGATGTAGAGCACGATGCCGATGGTCGAGATCCAGAAGTGCCAGTTGACGAGCTTCAGGCTGTACAGTTCCTTGCGGCCCCACAGCCAGGGCACCAGGCAATACAGCGCACCAAAGGAGACGAAGCCGACCCACCCCAACGCACCGGAGTGAACGTGGCCGATGGTCCAGTCCGTATAGTGACTCAGCGAGTTCACCACCTTGATCGACATCAGAGGACCTTCAAAGGTGGACATGCCGTAGAAGGCCACGGAAACCACCAGCATGCGCAGCACCGGATCGGTGCGCAGCTTGTCCCAGGCGCCCGACAGCGTCATCAGGCCGTTGATCATGCCGCCCCAGGATGGCATCCAGAGTATCACAGAAAAAGTCATGCCGAGCGTCTGCGTCCAGTCCGGCAGCGCCGTGTAGTGCAGATGGTGCGGGCCGGCCCAGATGTAGAGGAAAATCAGCGACCAAAAGTGGATGATCGAGAGCCGATAGGAATAGACCGGGCGCTCCGCGCGCTTCGGGATGAAGTAGTACATGATGGCGAGGAAGCCGGCGGTCAGGAAGAAGCCGACCGCGTTGTGGCCGTACCACCACTGGAACATCGCATCCTGCACACCGGCCCAGGCGATGTAGGATTTCGAGCCGAGCAGTGACACCGGCAGCGCCAGGTTGTTGCCGAGATGCAGCACGGCGATGGTGACGATGAAGGCGAGATAGAACCAGTTGGCGACGAAGATGTGCGGCTCCTTGCGCTTCACCAGCGTCATCACGAACACGACGAGATAGACGACCCAGACGATCGTCAGCCACAGATCGGCGTACCATTCGGGCTCGGCATATTCCTTGGATTGCGTCACGCCAAGTAGATAGCCGGTGCCTGCGATCACAATGAAGAAGTTGTAGCCGAGCACGACGAACCAAGGCGCGAGATCGCCCACGAGCCGCGTCCGGCAGGTCCGCTGCACCACATAGAACGAGGTCGCGATCAGCACGTTGCCGCCGAAGGCGAAGATCACCGCCGAGGTGTGCAGCGGCCGGAGCCGGCCAAAACTGGTCCAGGGCAGATCGAGATTGAGCAAGGGCCATGCGAGCTGGGATGCGATCAAGAGCCCGACGGCGAAGCCGGCGATGCCCCAGAACATCGCCATGAAGGAGGCAAATTTGATCGGACCGAGATTATAGTTCGGCTTCCCGCTGATCTCCTCCGGCGGCAGCGACGCGGGGCGGTCGAGATACCGATTCATGATGGCGAAGGAGGCGACGCCGCTCGCCACTGCAGCGAGCGAAGCATGAAACGCGAACGGCGCGTCCAGCGCCTTGGCGGCTGCGAACGCGCAGACGAAGGCTGCCATCGCGAAGAATAGCATCAGCCCGGCTTCGCCGTGGGTCATCCATTTCGTGGATTGAGTTTGCTGCATGTGTGATTCTCTTTGCATGGGCGCCTGCCCCGTCAGCCCGGGTCTCGCTGTGTTGTCCTTGATTGAGATCAACCCGATCAGCTACCCCCACGACCGGCGGGCATTTTGCACCCGCTCCAGCGGCTGCCTGAAGGAATCAGAATGGACGACGCTTGCGCGCTCCCGGTGTTGCCTGATGCGACCTTGGTGATTGGACACTGGCCCAAGCAAGAGCAGCGGCGAAAATCACGAAGACCGAGATGACGGCTGCGGAAACCAAGAGCGCATCGGCGGGCATGACGACCTCCATTGAAGCTGATGCGAATATATCGCCGTTTCAACAGAGGCGTCTTTGATCTTGATCAAACTAGGACAAAAGAACCCAACGCGACGCGCTTCAACTTATGCCCGCAGACAAGGCTTCGGCGCGCGGGGTATCCAACAGGACGACGCCACTCGCAAAGGTTTGGATCACACCATCACGTTCGAGCTTCGAGAAGGTACGGCTCACCGTCTCGATGGTGAGCCCCAGATGATCCGCGATGTCCAGCCTTTTCATCGGCAGCGGCATAATTTCTCCACCACGTCCAATTCCACTCAGCCGGTCGCGCCAGCCGATCAGGAAGCTCGCTATCTTCTCTTCGGCGGAGCGCCGTCCGAGCAAGACCATATGTTCCTGTGCCCGGGCCAGCTCGCGGCCCGCCAATTCAATCATGCGGCGCAGCAACTGCGGCCGGTTCTCGGCGAATGTCGCGAACGACTCCTTGGAGAACTGACACAGCGTGACGCGGCCGATCGCGTCAGCGGAGAATTCGTGGCGCGGCAAGCCGGGGAGCCCGAGGAAATCGCCTGGCAATGCAAAACCGACGATCTGCCGCCGGCTGTCCGGCAACAGCTTGTAGAGGCGCAGGGTACCCGCATGCACGCTGAAGGACGACGTTGCTATGTTTGCCTGTGCGAACACGGTGGCGCCTGATTCAAAACGAACATGCCGCGACAGCTGCGCCAATTCGCGCAATTCGGTCTTGTCGAGCGCTGCGCAGATGGCAAAGCCCCTCGCCGTGCAATCGTGACACAATCGACAACGCGTTCCTTCCCCCAAAACCGAAATCTTCACACGTCCCTCCGATTGCCGCCTGCAGGCGCCTCATGGGCGCGTTTCCCTGCCGGTCGATGCAGTGTAGCGTCCGTAGGGATGAGGTGTTGTTGATGCAGATCAATCGCCGGAGACGCCCTGAAGCTGCGTCGTTCCGCGCCCCGCGTAGGTCGTTAAGGGCGCGAGCTCGAGCTTGCCACTGAGATCCACGGCACCTCGCTTGACGCGCTCCAGATCGAGGCGCCCAGCTATCGCTGGTCTCGGGCCTGCTGCACCATCCCCTGAACGGACAGTCAGCCTGCTCGTACCGGTGGTCAGCATCATTATCAAGGCCTGACCAAGCCCGCAGCTAGCCAGCTCCCACTTAAGCTGCCTGTTGAACAGAGCAAGATCGCCACGAAGAAACCCTCCCTGAAGCCGATTCTTAAACCCTCCCTCCCTCCCATCGCAGTTATCGCAAGATCCGGCTGGAGCCTGCGCAACAGCCAGGTCGCCCCGAAGGCGGCGCGGGCACCGGCCATGTGATCGTTGCGCCGCTGGACGATGACTTCAGGATCGACGCCAATTCTGGCGGGCCCGCCGCGAAGCGTGCCGCTTCGCAAAATGCGGTCCTATGAGGAAAACGCCCTCGGCCAACTCGTTCGCCGTCAAGGAGGTGGCTGGGTGTTACACTATGATTCCTCACTCCGCCTGGCCCACGAAGTCCGATTCATTGCAAGGACGAGCGTTCGCTCCCGGCGAATATGTCTCGATCGGCGGTCTGATCGGGTCGCCGCCCTGCGGGGTCCGCGAGGGAGCGGAAGGCGGCAGTGCCGTTCCACCTCACCAATCCGAATTGTGGAATATTGTGTTGGTTTGGACTGTCCGGATCAATCCAATCTCGGATTTCGTGTTGGAGTCACCAGCCGCGTGTGCGACTATCCTTTCGAGGCCATGCTGCCGATGGTGCCCAGTCACCCTGGCGTTGTACTGGCTGATCGACCGCGCAGCACCTCTTGGGAGAAACGACCGATCAAGACATGCCTGGCGAGCAGCCGATTCGCGCTCATCGAAGTGCTGCGAACGTTTGGCTGCGTTGCTCGAAATCGACTGAACTCTGGCCCCCGGAGAGGGAAGGCCGCTATAGAACCCACACGAACCAATGCTCTACCAGACATCGCAGTTCAACACGACAATCCAGATGGCCCACATTCGCCGCCGGGTTACTTCGGAGGATGGCGCGCCCGATCCGAACGAGCCGCTCAACTCATTGACCCTCAAGCGACTGCTGGTCATACGCGGCACTGCTGCGATCAGACTCGGTCAGCGTCCGCCGTGGCGCAATCCTGCAGCGCCCGCATCGCGTCCTTCCGCGAAATAATGCCGGCAAGCCGCTGCTCGCTGTCGAGCACTGGCATGCTGCGGAGTCGGTAGTTGACCATCAGCTCCAGCACGCGGGTCAGCCTGGTTTCGGGAGCGACATAAATGAATTCCGCTGTCATTAGATCAACGGCAGTCCGCTGCATCAGGTCGCGGTAGCGCGGGATGATGCGCGCCGGCGTGAAAACGAAGCAGGACAGGTAGTCAAACTTGGAGATGACGCCGACCACCTGCGATCCGTCCATGACCGGATAGGCATTGAAATCTTGCTTCTCGAAGAGATCGCCGAGTTCGCACATCGTCATATCGCGCGCAACCGTCCTAGGCTCGCGCGTCATGTAATCGGCAACCGTCTGCTCGAGAAACTTGTACAAGGCGAAATCCTCGCTGTCGACGGCGCCACTTCAAGCACGCGGGGCGGCCGCGCATATTGAGCGAGGTCAAACGGATGAAATCAGCGCGATCGTACATATTTTCTTGCCCTTGAGTGCGGCCGGGCATTCGGCCCATAATCGGGAAAATCTCAACCGAATCCGCGCTCCGGAATTGGAGAAGGACAATTGAGCGGCATAGCCCCCTTCCCGTGTGACGACGGCAGCCACGATCAGCGCTTTCGGCTGGGTGCCGAGGGCGCTGGCGTCGGCGGCTGGGATATCGATCTGTCCACCAGGGAGTTGTTCTGGTCGAATATCGCGCGAAAACTGTTCGGCGTTTCCAATGCCGCTGCGGTCAGCTACGACCTGTTCCTTTCGCTGCTCGAGCCTGAGGACCGCGAGCGAACCGAGCAGGCGATCTCCCGTTCACGCGAGACCGGCGCCTCGTTTGACCTCTCCTACCGGCTAAGACGCGAGGACGGCGGCAGCCATTGGGTCCGCGCCCGCGGCAGCGTCATCAGGAACAAGGATGGCATTCCGTCCCACCTTTCCGGCGTTGTCCTCGACCTCGAGGAGGAGAAGCGGCTCGAGGAGGACCTGCGCACGCGCGAACGGCACCTTCAGTCCATTCTGGAGACGATCCCGGACGCGATGATCGTCATCGACAGCCGCGGCATCATGCAGTTCTTCTCGAGCGCGGCGGAACGCCAGTTCGGCTACGTCCAGAGCGAGGCAATCGGGCAGAATGTCAGCATCCTGATGCCCGAGCCCGACCGTTCACGCCATGACGGCTATTTGGCGCGATACGTCGCCACCGGCGAACGGCACATCATCGGCATCGGCCGCATCGTCACCGGTCAGCGCAAGGACGGCACCACCTTCCCGATGCACCTGTCGATCGGCGAGATGCAATCCGGCGGCATGCCCTATTTTACCGGCTTCGTCCGCGACCTCACCGAGCATCAGCAGACCCAGGCGCGGCTGCAGGAATTGCAGTCCGAGCTCGTCCACATGTCACGGCTGAGCGCGATGGGAGAGATGGGTTCTGCATTGGCACATGAGCTTAACCAGCCGCTTGCTGCCATCAGCAACTACGTGAAGGGCTCGCGCCGGCTGCTTGCCGCGAGCCCCGATCCGAATCGCGCTAGAATCGAGAACGCGATGGATCGCGCCGCGGAACAGGCGATCCGCGCCGGGCAGATCATCCGGCGGCTGCGCGATTTCGTCGCCCGCGGCGAATCCGAAAAGCGCGTCGAGAGCCTTTCGAAGATGATCGAAGAAGCCGGCGCGCTTGGCCTAACCGGTGCGCGCGAACAGGACGTGCGGATCCGCTTCAGCCTGGACCCGCAGCATGACCATGTCCTGGTCGACCGCGTCCAGATCCAGCAGGTGCTGGTCAATCTGTTCCGCAACGCGCTGGAAGCCATGGCCCAGTCCGCACGGCGCGAGCTCATCGTCTCTAACCGGCCGGTCGACGGGGACATGACCGAAGTCTCGGTGTTCGACACCGGTCACGGATTCCCCGAAGATGTGGAGAAGCACCTGTTCCAGACCTTCTTTACGACCAAAGAAACCGGCATGGGGGTCGGGCTGTCGATCAGCCGCTCCATCATCGAGGCCCATGGCGGCAGGATGTGGGCCGAATCCGATCACGCAGGGGGCACGACGTTTCGCTTCACCCTGCCGGCGGCACCCAACGAGAGTTTGACAGATGGCAACTAGAGGAAATGTCTACGTCATCGACGATGATGAGGCGATGCGTGACTCGCTGCACTTCTTGCTCGATTCCGCGGATTTTGAGGTCAGTCTGTTCGAGACGGCGCAGAAATTCCTCGATCACCTTTCCACCATCGAATTCGGCTGTGTAGTCTCGGATGTCCGCATGCCCGGCATCGATGGCGTCGAGTTGCTAAAGCGCCTCAAGGTGAGCCGCGCCTCCTTGGCCGTCATCATCGTGACCGGCCATGGCGACGTCCCCCTCGCCGTCGAGGCGATGAAACTCGGTGCGGTCGATTTCCTGGAGAAGCCGTTCGAGGATGACCGCCTGGTCGCGATGATCGACGCCGCGCTCCGGCAGGCTGAAGCCGGCGCCCGCGACGAGGCAATGACGCAGGACATCGCCGCGCGGGTCGCCTCGCTGAGCCCGCGCGAGCGGCAGGTGATGGAGGGATTGGTGGCTGGCCTATCCAATAAGATGATCGCAGGCGACTACAATATCAGCCCGCGCACCATCGAGGTCTACCGAGCCAACGTGATGACCAAGATGCAGGCTTCGAGTCTTTCGGAACTCGTCCGCCTCGCCATGCGAGCCGGGGCGCTTAAAGATTGAGCTGAATCAAGTCGGGCCCGCTGGAAGGCCTTATGAATGCTCTGATCGACCGCATGGCTGATCAGAAAGCCGCATAAAACCTGTGATGCCCTCACCTAACAGAACGCCCCTTGTCTACGTCGTCGATGATGACACCGATGTGCTCGGATCGCTGCGCTTTCTCCTGGAAACCGACGGTTTTTGTGTCCGCACTTTCCGCAGCGGCGAGGCGCTCCTGAACGCCATGACTATGGGCGGCGCCGATTGCTTCGTGATCGACTACAAGATGCCGGGCATGAGCGGCATCGACCTTGCCAGTCTCTTGCGCCGGCGCGATATCGATACGCCGATCATCCTGATCACCGGTCACCCCGACTCGTCCATTCCGGCCAAAGCAGCAGTCGCCGGTATTCGCCATGTGCTGGTCAAGCCGCATGTCGAAGACAGCCTTTCCTCCCATACCCGGGACGCGATCAACACGGAGCAGCCCTCGGCGTCCTGAAAACCGGCACACAGCTCCGGGATTCTACTTAAGGCATTGCCCCTAAGGCATGAAGCGAAATTTCCCAGCCGTTTTGTTCCACTTACCAATTCGCCATCCGCTGCACAGGAGATGGCTCATGCTCACCCGATCGATCGCCCCGTCCCTCAACGTCAACCGAGCCGCTCCCGGCGCGTTTGGGCCTGTCGAACCGTTTTTCGGCCTCACAGGCCATGCTGGCCTGATCGCCACGGAGTTCACCTACCGCAAGGACGAGGAAATCTACGGTGAGGACGAGCCGGCGGAGTATGTTTACCAGGTCGTTCGCGGCGCGATGCGCACGTACAAGCTGCTGTCCGACGGACGTCGTCAAATCGGCGCGTTCCATTTGCCTGGCGACGTGTTCGGGCTAGAGTCTGGCACCAAGCACCGCCTGGCCGCCGAAGCCATCATCGACAGCACCGTGCGCCTGGTGAAGCGCCGCAGGCTCGAACATGCGGCCGGCACCGACGTCCGGGTCGCCCACAAGCTCTGGACCATAACGGCTGATGACCTCAAGCGCGCCGAGGAGCACATCCTGCTGCTTGGTCGCAAAAGCGCGATGGAACGAGTCGCCAACTTCCTCCTGGAGATGGATCGCCGCCTTACGGTGGCCGGCACGATGGCGCTCCCGATGTGCCGCCGCGACATCGGCGATTATCTCGGGCTTACGCTGGAAACGGTGTCACGTGCCCTGTCGCAATTGAACGACGAAGGCGTGCTGGGCTTTTCCGGTGCCCGCCAGATCGTGCTGCGCAACCACCAGCGCCTGCGCAACATGGATATCTGATCGGCCTCATATGGCGAAGCCAAGTCGAGCGAATTCAGGTTGGCCGATGTGAATAAGCAGTCGCTCCAACCTGAAGCGTTCCGGCGTGTTGACAAAGATCCAGTGATGCCGGGCGTGAGGCCAAAACACTGCGCAGGCTATAGATGTCTCTAAACGAAAGTTTCGCGAGATGCATGGCGTTCCCGATTGGACGTTGCATCCGACCGGGTCGAGGTAATGGGAGCGCAGCCGACGGGAGATCGCAATTGAACGCGATCGCCGCCTCGCGTCCGCCCGCTTGGTCCGCGAGCAGGGGCTTGATGTTGCACCGCCTGCCGAGACCTGGCCACTTACCTTGCGAGGTAACCACTAATGCCTGTCCGAAAATATAAGGACTTGCTCGGTCTTAATGAAAAGGCGTGATTGCGGGGCGACTGGGATTGCGGGTTCATGGAGTGAGAGAAGCTAGAGGCCCTTTGGAACGCCGGTGATAAGAAAGCCTTCGTATGGTGGCCGGGAATGACTCTGCCCAAGTCTCTATGATCAACCGATCACGACCTTTTCGGCTCGACTACGTCCGGTCCTGCGGTCTACACCGATTTCATAGCTGACGCGGTCTCCTTGCTTGGGCGTTACACCGGGCAACAAGCTGCTCACGTGGAAGAATAGGTCTTCACCGCCGCTATCAGGCGCTATAAAGTCGAACCCCTTATCGTCCTTAAACAGCTTCACCTTGCCTTGGGGCATGTTCTTCTCTCCGAATCACATAAATTAACGGCGTATCAGATCATTAAACTCGACAGACCTGCTCGCCTCAAGTGATTTGCGGAATTAGCTTTAGTGCGCCAACTCCGCCGCGTTGAGCCGTGGTAGCAGCAATGTAGCCGGCAGTTTCTGACGACGCCTTTCGACAATGGCACCTGCCGGATAGGCGCAGCGATCTTCCAGCGCGAACAGATCGCCCTGTCTCAGGCGAACGACGACGGTTCGCTCGCGAGACGAGGAGCAAAAGCGTTCTCCGCCTGATCTCACGCGACCAGGCAAGAGCATGCCAGTCCGGATGCGCATCGCCCGTTCGCAAATCGACCGACACTTCGCCGGTTCCGGTTCCCAAGGTCTGCAACACTCGACTCAATAAACCCCACCGAGATGGATCGAGAGATTTCGTCCGGCGTCTCGTTCACCTCGATCGTTTGGGCGTTGCTTCCGACAAACTCCAGGATCGTTTTCTCGCCATCACGCCCATCTCCTCGACAAGCGAGAAATCCACAGGGCTCCTCCTTTCCAAAGCGGGTGCATTTGATCCAGAAACGCATCGGCGCTCCCTGTGAAAAAAGACGCCGGACATCGGCGATTGCCTCGGGATCAGGACGCCGCCCGCAATTCACGGGCAGCGGCGACCATATTGATGAGCGCGGGACGCACCTCATCCCATCGGCGCGTTTTAAGGCCGCAATCTGGATTGATCGAGAGCTGCGCATCGGAAAGCCGCTGCCGCGCCAGCGCAATGAGCTTCTTCATCTCGGCCGCGTCCGGCACGCGCGGCGAATGGATGTCGTAAACGCCGGGTCCGATCTCGTTCGGATATTTGTAGCTCTTGAAGGCGTCAAGCAGTTGCATCTTTGACCGCGACGTCTCGATCGAGATGACGTCGGCATCCATTGCCGCGATCGCGTCGATGATGTCGTTGAACTCGGAATAACACATATGGGTGTGGATCTGGGTCTCGTCGGCCACGCCCGACGAGCAAATGCGGAAGCTGTCTACGGCCCAGCCGAGGTAGGTCTTGCATTGTGACTTGCGAAGCGGCAATCCTTCTCGGAGCGCAGCCTCGTCAATCTGGATCATCATCGCGCCGGACCTCTCGAGGTCGATCACCTCGTCACGGATCGCTAGCGCGATCTGACGGCATGCTTCGCTCCGTGGAATATCATCACGGACGAACGACCAGTTCAGGATCGTCACCGGTCCTGTCACCATCGCCTTCAGTGGCTTCTTGGTCAGCGATTGCGCGTAGCGCCACCACTCCACCGCCATCGGCTTCGGCCGGGAGACATCACCAAAAAGGATGGGCGGCCGGACACAACGCGAGCCGTAGGACTGAACCCAACCATGCTTGGTGAATGCGAAACCGGACAGCTGCTCGCCGAAATACTGCACCATGTCATTGCGCTCGAACTCGCCATGCACGAGAACGTCGAGACCGATGTCTTCCTGCCTGCGCACCGGGCGTGCCGTCTCCTCTTTGAGAAACTGCTCGTGTTGTGCGTCGCTCATCGTTCCCCGCGCATGGGCCGCGCGGGCTTTGCGAACTTCCGCCGTCTGCGGGAACGATCCGATCGTCGTCGTGGGAAATGTCGGCAATCCGAACCGCGCGCGCTGAACCTCGGCGCGCCGGGCGAAAGAACTGCGACGACGCCGCATGCCGTCATCGATTGCAGCTTCGCTTGGCGACGTTCGCATTGTGAACGTTGGGCGACGTTTCGCGCGTGACGGCCGCGCCTTCTGAGGCCGCAAGTACATCCGCCGCTTCCTCCCAGCCTTTAGCCAGCACGCGTCCCAACGTTGCGAGTTCTCCGATCTTCTGGACGGAGAAAGCAAGCCAGCTTTTCACATCGGGATCGAGATCGGTCTCGAGATCGAGGTCGATCGGACATGAAGCAGCGAGCATGAGGGTGGAATCTGCACGCGGTCCTCGCCAAGCTTTGCGACGGCAGGTTCGAGCCGGTCGAGCACCGCTGGAAGGTTCGAACGCCAGACATTGCGGCCATCGACGACGCCGAGAGAGAGGACAATATCCCTTCGAGCGTCGGCGACAATCGGGCTCAACTGCTCTGGGGCGCGGACCAGGTCGATGTGAAGGCCCGCAACCGGCAACGTCAAAGCGGTTTCCAGGTTGTCGCCGATCGTTCCAAAATAGGTAGCGAGCATGATCTTGAGGTCGGCAACCTTCTTGGCCAGGTGGGCGTAGGTCGCGTGTAGCGTCGTCGAGGTCCAGGACCAGACATGGCTCGTCCAGCTACACCCACTCGGCGCCCCTTAGGGTGAGTTCGCGGAGAACATCTACATAGACCGGCAGCAGCCTATTGAGGAGCAACAGCGGATCGAATGCAGGATCTGCGCTCTTGCCGAGCTTCAGAAAGGTGACCGGACCAACCAGCACCGGACGCGTCTGACAACCCAGGCTTTTCGCCTCTTCATACTCCTCGATCGGCTTGCGAGAGGAAAGCGTGAAGGTCTGGTCCTTGCGAAATTCCGGCACCATGTAGTGATAATTGGTGTCGAACCATTTGGTCATCTCCTGCGCTGCGGCGCCGTGCTCGGCGTGACCGCAATTCGCATCATGGTCATCGCGCTGTGCGCCCCCGTGCCATTGCAAAGTAGGTCTTGAGCGAAACAGGGCCTGCGCTCCAACCGTAAATTTCCGGAATGGCACCGACCATCACGCTGGTATCGAGCACATGGTCATAAAGCGAGAAGTCGTTTGAAGGAATAACGGTTACGCCGAGCGATTTCTGCCGCGCCCAGTTGGCGGCGCGAAGCGCAGCCGCAGCCTGAAGAAGCTGCGTTTCGTCAGACTTTCCGGCCCAATAGCTCTCGAGCGCGAGTTTGAGTTCGCGGCGCGGACCGATGCGCGGCGTGCCGAGGGTAGCGACAGGAATCGAGAGAAGAGACATAGCTTCAACCCTATGTTGGGAGCAAAGGCCATGGCGGACGCGTGCAGAAAAAGCCGCCGAAGCGGCAACTGCTTGGCGCACCACCGGGACACCCCGCCCGTGGACGAATATGTTGTCGGGCCAGGTCTCCCGGCTCGCGGGTCGTCGCTGCTATCCGGCCTTCCCGAAGCCGCGAGGCTTCAGTGACTTCTATTGGACAGCGGCTCGCCGCTTACAGTTGCGGGGGCAGCGCCGACATTGCACCGGCTTCCCTCCTAGCTCCGGATCAATCCGGAGAGCCTCGACATCTCCGATTACCTGCAAGAGGGCCGTTCCGTTCGGTTCTCGGGAGCGATCGTCTGGACAACGGAGGCATCTAGCGCCTCGTCTTCGTGCGGCCCGATCGTCGCATAGAGTTCGGCGCGCGTCTGGATTCGATCGACAATCTTGTGGGTGCCGTGGTCGCGCGATCGCAGCCTGCGCCTTGTTAGCTACCCGCAGCGCAGACACCGGCCAGATCACCATTGAATAGTTACCTCGAATTCTGCCACCGCAAAGCAACGGCGTCTTTCCGAAGGCGGTCATGTTGGCGAGCAGCGGCATGCCCGGCATCCGCTCGGCAAAGGCAGGAACATTTCCGCGGTGTTGAGCGCGCCGGGAAAATCGGTAGGCGCCCGCCTCCAACTCTGCACGCGCTTATGTGCTGTATCGCGAGGCACACCCATATCTTTGCCGAAAGTACTGTCGCATCGCCGTACCCATGCAGTGACGTAGCCATTGCCCGAGGGTTGCCCACCTGCGCGCATCTCTATCCCCTGGATCCGCTCCGCGACCACCTTGGCCAAAAACGCCCGTTCAGGCATGACTGCCGCATCAGCTTTCAGGCCCTTGCTTGAAAGTTACGGGCAACCCCGATCTCGTGGCCTTCAAGCGGCATGTCATCCATTCCGCCGTCTGCGGACTTGAACCATCCACCGTCGCACTCCGAAACGACCATTTTGCCTGCGCCATATTCCGCGTGACGCTTCGCCAGGTGCAAGCCTTGGAGCAGACATCGGCAGTGCTTGCGGCTTGGCTGTCGGCCTGGGACGAGCTCGGTCCGGTGGACGCCGACGACCCATCGATGCGCTACATTGACATTCCTATCGGCCCGTAGCTGCTCAAGATTCTGAATTCGCAGTGTACGTTACATACAGACTATAATAGATCACCGAAACCCGTGACGAGTGTCGCCGAGATGACCATCCCGCCTGAACAACGAAGGGAAACGGTGACCTCCCTAGGCATCCCAGGGGAATCGCATGTGAGATTCCGTAAGTTATTGCGAAGCGGCGATAAATTGATTCTGAAGGTAGCTCCTGATTCGGATGGAGCGGCCGATGAATCAATTTGCGGAGTGCTTCGAGGAGCTGCCGGACCCGCGCGCGGACAATGCGCTGCACGATTTGACGGAAATTTTGCTCATCGCTTTGATGGCGACGCTGTGTGGGGCAACGAGTTGCACCGACATGGCGCTGTTTGCGCGGATGAAAGCCTATCTTTGGGAGGGGGTGCTGGTGCTCGAGCATGGTCTGCCGAGCCACGACACGTTCAGCCGCGTGTTCCGCATGCTCGATCCGGCAGCGTTCGAGAAAGCCTTCCAGCGCTTCATGAAGGCCTTTGCGGAAGGCGCGAAGATCAAACGGCCAAAAGGAGTGATCGCGCTCGACGGCAAAGCGCTGCGGCGCGGCTACGAGCGCGGCAAGAGCCACATGCCGCCGGTCATGGTGACCGCTTGGGCGGCGCAGACCCGCATGGCGCTGGCCAACGTGCAGGCGCCGAACAACAACGAAGCTGCCGGCGCGTTGCAGTTGATCGAACTTCTGCAGCTCAAAGGCTGCGTGGTGACGGCCGATGCGCTGCATTGCCATCGCGGCATGGCCAAAGCGATTGTGGCGCGGCGCGGCGATTACGTGCTGGCGGTAAAGGAGAACCAGCCGGCGTTGTTGGCTGACGCCAAGGCCGCGATCGGTGCAGCAACGCGCAAGGGAACGCGAGCGACCACCACCACCGATGCCGATCATGGGTGCAAGGAGAGGCGCACTGCCCTTGTCGCACCGGTCAAGGACATGGCGCAAAAGCACGACTTCCCCGGCATCAAGGCCGTTGCCAGGATCACCAGCAAGCGCGGCAAAGACAAGACCATCGAGCGCTTCTTCCTGATGAGCCAAGCCTACAGTTCCAACGATGTTCTGCGTATCGTCCGTACACATTGGACCATCGAAAACAGCTTGCATTGGCCGCTCGACGTCGTCCTCGACGAGGATCTGGCCCGCAACCGCAAGGACAACGCCCCGGCCAACCTTGCCGTACTCCGGCGTCTTGCCCTCAATGTCGCCAGAGCCCATCCCGATACAACCACCTCCTTGCGCCTCAAGCTCAAGCGCGCCGGATGGAACGATGCCTTCCTCTTCGAACTCCTTGGCCACATGCGATAGCCCTGCTAGGCATCCGGGCTTATCGCGGTAGACCGACCGATGCGTTGAGCTGCACGCTGCGTCCAGTTGATCATCTTTGCACAAAAGATGCGACACATGCGCAAAAATCACCGCCAAACGGCGCAAGAACTCGAGTATTCGATCATTTGTTCGCGCGACTAGAGACGACTAAAAGGGCATCTCGTAACACTGATGTTTTCACAAGCTTGGAGTTCTCGGTGAGTGATCGATCTACTCATCTCGATGCTCCTTCAGCGGCCCCTTGGGGCGTTTCCTCCCTGACTTGGCCGCGCGTAACATTCGCGCGGCCTTTTTTCTGCCCCCAGCAAGAGATTGACTTGCAGGATTCAATGGGCTTTGAACGCAAAAACGCATGGTGCGAGTAGGTTCTCGCGCAGATACAGGGGCATTAGCCCCTTGGCGAAGAGTTGTTCGTAAATGCCGGCGTACGGTCACCCATCCAATTTTCGATTTGATTCGCGAATAGGACGCCTCCGCAAGGCCGGCGATTGACGTCTTCGTAATTGTAATAAGCAGCCTTCGCGTCTTCGGGCGAGCGGCTCTGCAAGAAAGGTTGCGGTCGGGTATCTTCAAGCGGACTCCAGAGCGTCGCTCATGTATATCGAGTTCACGAAATCGGCCACATCGAATCAAACCGTGAGCCGCCAGATCCGTCGGAATACTTCCAGACGACCAATTAGTTGCGCCGTGCTTTGTCATCTGAGACCGTCGGTCTCATCCGTCTGTCATACCGTTCCGCTAGGTCCAGCAGCCTTTTTCTGGTGAAAGGGTCTGCCTTGTCCGCTAGATCGCGAATGATCTGGGCCCGGTCCTTTAAAAACTGCTCATCCACGAAAACACCTATCCAGTGCAAGTTTCCGTTTTTTCTTAGCACTCAGTCGTTTGGTTCTCATCGGCTTTCCTTCCCTGCACCTTGGATCCACCCATGACATTAACGCTCGAGGGGTGAGGCCGAGACGGTTCGTCATAGGAATTTCGGAATCGACCAAGGCACGCGCCATTTCGACACGCTTGGCACCACCCTTGAGCTTCACGGCGTCGCTGCCACGCTGAAGGAAGCCTCCGGCGTTCCGCCAGAAGCAAGGCATGGGTCTGGCCTGTGTGCGCGCAACCGCATCTAAGTAATATTTCCCATGGCCACTGACCGGCACTGTGTTTGCCGAATCCGAGGCAGACGTTGCCAACGCTATCTCCGGCCAGGATGACGTCGACGATGCGTGTCGTAATAGCCTCGTACGCTGTGCCCCGGCGACACGACGTCCCTCCACTGTCCACCGCTGCAGCATTGGATGGCGACACGTTCAAGAGGCTGCTCCGAACTGTGGCTCATTTTAGATCCCGGTCGATCGCTCGCCCCGTATCCCTGCAGCCAATGATTCCTAGGGAAGTCGAGAGAAAACCGTCAATGGTAGAGGGAAGGAAGGATCTTGCCTAAAATTGGAGAACTACGCACAAACGTTAGTCGTCGCGCAACCATCTCTGTCGCTAATTCCCATCGCAGCGTCCGGGGATTGCTCACGAAGGCTCCTGGTCCGACGCGGGCAGATCCAGCAAACCAAACGGGATCCAGGCCAGAAAAGGCCAGAAGAAATAGAAGGATGCGACCGCTCGATAGGGCGCGGTCGAGTAAACTTCGTCGCGCGACAGCTCAGCCGCAGCACGCTTGTTCATCCTGTAAGCAGTGAAGTCGATGATTGTTGCCGACGTATCTGTCACTTGATGCTTCCATGCTACTCTAGCGTCACAACGAATTCTAATGAGAAGTTTGTCAACTCCGCTAATGCGCTTCTGCCGCGCGCCTGTCTCCCGCGACTCGGTGCCACATTTAAGCCGCTCGCAACCAGCGAAGCCATTTGTGGTCGGCCTCCCGCCGCGCCTTGAAGTGGTCGACGCATTTGTTCGAACAAAGGGCCGTTCGCCAGCAGTAGTAGCGGATCAGCCCGAACTTTCCGCCGCAAATCGCACAGCACCTCACTGGACCGTAGTAGGGAATATGGGAGCAGTTGCGCATTTTCGCCTCCTATCGGCGTTAGGTGGATAGCCCCTGCACTTTCTTCGCCTCAGCACCACGCCCGCACGTGAAAAGCCGCGTCGGCGATGCCAAGTCTCGCGGTAGGTACGGGCGCTGGGGGCAAGAGTTTGACCCTGATGTGCGCCTCCCTGGTGAAGCGACGGCTCAATCGGAGTCCTTCGCTGGGATTTCCAATCTGTAACGAATATTTTCGTCTTGATTGATGCAATGAGCGGCGCGTTGACGGTTAAATCCTGCGCTCGCACGCGTTTCTTCGACCGATTTCAACAGGCCTTGCTGATGGGGTGCGTGTGCTAGCACTCGCCCCGATCTCGTCGCTGCCACCTCGTGCTTTGCGGTGTCAAAGGGCGGCAATCCGATTTTTATCTCCAGCTGCTCGAAATGCATGGTCACTGTGGGCTGGGTGAGATGTAGATTTTGCGGCTGCCTAGGCGAATCCGAGGTGTTCGCGTTCCTTAGAGAACGTGCGGAGACGTTTAATGGTGGCTACACGCACCAAGCGCGTCCTCAAGCCTGCGCATCGGCAGAATCCCTGATGGCGGCATAGATTTGGTCAAGATCTATCGCCGTGACGCAATAAGGCGGCATCACATAGATCGTGTTGCCGAGCGGCCGCAGCAGCAGATTACGGGCTTTAAAGAAAGCCTGAAGCTTCGGACCGATGCCCGCGAGATAGCCAGCATCATTCGTTTTCAGATCGAGTGCTGTAATGGTACCAGTTTGACGGATGTTTGCAAAGCGAGGGTCGGCGCGGAATGGCTCAATTGCCTGCTCTTGCATCGTGGCGACCGATGCAACACGTTGGCGAGTTTCCTGATCTTGCCAGAGATCCAGGTTGGCCTTTGCGGCGGCGCAGGCTACAGGATTCGCGGTATATGAACTCGAATGAAAGAACGTACGCGTACGATCTTTCGAATAGTGTGCGTCGAAAATATCTGCGCGGCAGAGTGTCACGGCGAGCGGAAGCGCCCCTCCCGTAAGTCCCTTCGAATAGCAGGCAATATCGGGCGTGACATTGGCCTGCTCACAGGCAAATAACGTTCCGGTGCGGCCCCAGCCCGTCATGACCTCGTCGGCAATGAACAGGACATCCGAGGCCTCGCAGATCCGCTTCATCTCTCTTAGCACCCAGGCTGGGTACATCAGCATCCCGCCTGCCCCCAATATCAGAGGCTCCACAATAAAGGCGGCCGGCATTTCGTTTCGACATGCGGACTCGAGCGCGTCGAGCGTCGCCTGCTCACGACCTCCCGCGGGGAATGGGATTGAGGTGACGTCGAACAGCAGCGGCCCATACGCAGCGTTGAACACGCCTCGGGCACCGACCGACATCGCCCCAACCGTATCGCCGTGGTAGGAATCTTGCATCACGATGATGCGTATTCGCTGTTTGCCGATATTATGCCAGTAGCCGAGTGCCATTTTTAAGGCCACTTCCACACTGGCTGAGCCACTGTCGGAGAAGAAGACATGGTCGAGGCCGCGGGGTGCCAGTTTCAAGAGTAGCGCCGCAACCTCCTCGGCCGGATCGTGGGTATAGCCGGCGAAGATGATCTGGTTGAGCTTGCCTGCCTGTTCCCGGATGGCGCTCACGATATGTGGATGGCAATGACCATGCGTCACGACCCACCAGGATGAGATTGCATCGATGATGCGGCGACCATCGGCGGTGTGGAGATAGGCCCCTTCACCACGCACAACCTTTGTCATCTCGTTTTGAAGCGCGTGTTGCGTGAACGGATGCCAGATCGGCGACTTCGTCTTTGGCATCATGGCTTGAAATCATCACCGCGGAATGAGGCTTTGAACGCGGCCTGCAGCGTGTCTGCCGTGAGAGGAGAAAGCCAGGGCAATCGCCCTAACCAACGCACCCGCCCGATCTCGCAAATTGCGCTCTCAGTCTCAGAATTTCTCTCGCCAATGAACGCAATCCCAAGAAGCTCGATCTGGCGCTTTCGCAGAGCCTCTATCGACAGCAGCGAGTGATTAATGGTGCCCAGCGCTGTTCTTGCGCAAAGCACGACTGGAAGCCGCCATCGCTCAAAGACGTCAGCATAAACTGCGCCGAGACTCAGCGGCACCATCAGCCCGCCGGCACCCTCGATCACTAGCGGTCGTTCCCCGGTATCCGGCACATCCAGCGAATCCGCGTCAATGCGAACTCCATCAATTTCGGCGGAATGATAGGGCGAAGCGGGCGTTCGAAGGCGGTAAAGCTCCGGCACGATGCGATCGGCTGAGAGGCTGCCCAGCCGTGCGACGAGCTCCGTATCGGTCTCCCCTTCGAGGCCGGCCTGAATCGGTTTCCAATAGTTCGCGCCGAGGAGATCGGCGAGTCCCGCAGAAAAAACCGTTTTTCCGATCCCGGTATCTGTGCCTGTTACCACGATCCGCTGACTCATCGAGATTCACCTCTCGTCTCCTCTATGAGAGCATCGAGCATCGCGCGCACGTCGTCCTCCACAACGTTGAGTGTCAGTGAAATTCGCAAACGGGCTGTGCCCGCCGGCACAGTTGGCGGCCGGATTCCGCGGATATCGAAGCCGCGAGCCTGCAGCCTCGATGCAAGCCGCATCGCACGCGAGTTGTCGCCAACAATATAGGGCACGATCTGCGAGTCCGAAGTATTTCGCAAACCGCGCACGCCGATCTCCCGATGCGTGAATGCGACCAGGTTGGCCAAACGTTGCTGACGCTCGGGTTCCTGCTGCAGGATCAAGATTGCCTCGCGTACGGCGACAGCCGTCAAGGGTGATGGCGCCGTAGCGTAGATAAACGGACGGCAGCGATTGATCATAAAGTCGCGCAGCACGCCGGAGGCAGTGACAAGCGCGCCGGCCGTACCCAGCGCCTTGCCGCAGGTATGAACGACCAAGAGATTTTCGCGCCTTTCATGGGGCGCGGTGAGTCCTCGTCCCTGCTCGCCGTAAACGCCTGTGGCATGAGCCTCATCCACCATCAGGAATGCATCGTGCCGGTCCGCAATCGCGACCAGCTCTTCGAGCGGCGCGAAATCGCCATCCATGCTGTAGAGACTTTCGACCACGATCCAGACGCGGCCCACTCCGCCTTTGGCCCGCCAGTCAAGAATTGTGTTTTCGATCGACTGGAGGTCATTATGGGCGCTTATCCGAAAGTCGGCCCGGCCAGCTCGCGCTCCTTCATGAATACTCGCGTGCACGAGCGAATCGAGGACAAGCAAATCGCCCCGCTGCGGCAGCGTTGTTAGGATAGCAAAGTTTGCGACATAACCGCCGCTAAAGAAAAGCGCCGTCTCTGCCCCAAAGAACCTGGCAGCGGCTGCTTCGAGAACTTCGTGCTCCTCGCAATTGCCGCGGAGAAGCCGCGACCCGCCAGCGCCGATTGGTGTGCCGGCCTGGAGAGCGGCTATGAGAGCCTTTTTCATACGCGGCGCGCTCGCGAGCGCCAGATAATCGTTCGATGCGAAATCAATTCCCGCGCGCGGCCTGAGACTCCGCAGGCGATTGTCGTGTTTCAGGGCATGCAAGGCCGCGACATAATCGGCAACTTTGGCCGCGTGGTTTGCGTTCATTCTTCACTCCAGGATCACGATCCATCGCGCAAGAATTCCATTGGCCGCTAAGAACAACTGCTTCAGCAGCGACCTTAGCTTTCAACGTGACAAGATGCGATTTTCTCCGTCGACCAGCACACACGCGGCCTGAAGATTTTTGCTTCCGCCTCATCAAAGGAGGCATATGCAACGATAATAATTTTGTCTCCGGGCATCGCGAGCCGCGCAGCCGCACCGTTCAAATCTATGGCGCCAGACCCGCGGGGCGCTTCCATCACCTCGGTGGCGAAACTCGCTCCGGTTTCGATGTTGTAGATTTCGACGCGCTCGTTGATCAGGAATCCCGCCGCGTCCAGCAGCGCCCGATCAATCGAAATCGAACCTTCAAGGTACAGATCGGCTTCGGTTACCGAGGCGCGATGGATTTTGCCTTTCATCAACGTAATCTGCATTTCTCACCTAAGCCGGAGTTTGCGCACAGCGCCCGTTTAGCTGTTTTCAATCAGGCAAGCCCGGACGTGATGCCGAGCCGGTGCAACAAACTCGCGTCGCGGTCGCGCTGCGGGTTCTTGGTGGTCAACAGTACATCGCCGATAAAGATCGAATTTGCGCCGGCCAAAAAGCACAGCGCCTGCAATTCGTCGGTCATGTACTGCCGTCCGGCGGATAACCGCACCGCGCTCTTCGGCATCATGATTCGGGCCGTCGCTATCAGGCGCACCAGCGCGATCGGATTGGGGCGCTCCGCGGTGTCATAGACCGGTACGCCCGTGACCTCGTTCCATAGATTGATTGGCACGCTTTGCGGATGGCTCGGCAGATTGGCGAGCAGGACGAGCATGCCGAGCCGGTCCTCGAGGCGCTCGCCCATGCCGATAATGCCGCCACTGCACACCTTGATGCCGGCATCGCGGACGTGCGCAAGTGTGTCGACGCGGTCCTGCAGGGTGCGGGTGGTGATGATTTTGTCGTAGAACTCCGGCGAGGTGTCAACGTTGTGATTGTAGAAGTCGAGACCGGCCTCAGAGAGCCGTGCGGCCTGCTTAGGCGTCAGCATGCCGAGCGTGACGCAGGTTTCCATGCCAAGCCCTTTAACCGCGGTGACCATGTCGCAGATCTGATCGAGATCGCGATCTTTTGGACCGCGCCAGGCGGCGGCCATGCAGAAGCGAGTCGCGCCGGCATCCTTGGCGCGCTGCGCAGTGGCGACCACATCGGCGCGATCCATCAGGCGGGTGGCTTTCAGGCTGGTGTCGTAGTGCGCGCTCTGCGCGCAGTAGCCGCAGTCTTCCGGACAACCGCCGGTCTTGATGCTGAGCAGGCTTGCTGTTTCGACGCGGTTTGGATCGAAGTTATCGCGATGAATGCTCTGCGCCTGAAACATCAGGTCGGCAAACGGCAGGCCATAAAGCGCGCCGGCCTCGGCTCGCTCCCAGTCACTTCGGACCGGCACGCCGTTGCCCCTGTCATTCCCTTCTACTCCCACGACAGCAACCATATAACTTGCCTTCCCAAGTTTTAATAGATAAGGACGTCGATTATTTATTATGTGTGCCCGTCCGTTGGACCCTTCTATGCGTTCTCCAAGACGAACATAAAGATGTGTCAACGCTCAAAGGCCCCGGAAATCTGCCCGGATTGCAGAAAATCTGCAAAAAGAGGCCATTCTCGATTGGTACGGCCGAGTCGTCGCGCACGGCCGGCGCATAATTTGATAGATAATCTATGACGGACGACGAGAACACGACGATGGCGGGTCGCATTGCAGCGGCAATCGCTGCGCGCATTGTCAGCGGCGCGCTGCAACCAGACGCCCCACTCCGGCAGGATCATGTCGCGCGAGAATTCAACTCCAGCCACGTCCCGGTGCGCGAGGCGTTTCGGCAACTTCAGGCCCAACAGCTTGTCGTCGGCGTGCCCCGTCGCGGTATGCGGGTTGCTCCGCTCGATACCAATTCGGTGAAGGAGATCGCCGAGATGCGTGCCGCGCTCGAAGTGGTCGCGTTGCGCAATGCGGCGCCAAAGCTCACCTCTAGACATTTGGCACGGATCGAGCTTGCCCTGATTGAAGGAGACAATGCCCAAACGATTCAGGACTTTGAAATGGCCAACCGCGCCTTTCACCACGCGCTGGTGGCGCCCTGCGCGATGCCGCGCCTGCTCGCGAGCCTCGACGGACTACAGCTTGCAAATTCACGAGTCGTGTTCGCGGTGGCGCGCAGTAGCGGCTGGCGACCGCGGTCCAATCAGGATCACCGCCTGATTCTGCAAGCCCTGCGAGCGCGCAACACCGACCAGGCCTGTAGTCTGCTCGCGCGCCACATTCAAACGATTGAGCGCCTCGCCCTTCCTGCGTCCTGACCAGGAATGAGATCTGGCGAGTTGCGTTGCCGACCGCGGGCGAAGCGCTAGAGGGTCAAACCTTCGACCGTCTTGCCGCGCGAGGCGGCTTGCGGCCGCCCGCCGTTGCAGCGGGCTCGTTCCTAAGCTAGTTATGCGACCTCCTTGCGACATCACTCCTTAAGGCCATCCATGATTCGTCACATCGTCTTGTTCAGCGCCAAAGATCAGGCCCATATCGACCAAATCATCGAAGGCCTTTCGCTTCTCACCACAATCCCGCATGCACGCCGGCTCGAGGTTGCGCGCAACCGCAAGACTGACCAGCTTGGCAACGAGATCGACGTGGTGGTTTATGGTGAGTTCGACAACGAGACGGAGCTCGCAGCATACAAAGCGCACGATCTCTACCAGGAATCGATCAGGCGGGTACGATCCCTCCGGGAGCTGCGGTTCGCGGCCGACTATAATGTAGCCACAGATGCGCGGTTCGCCTCGACGGCAGCGGTAAGCCAAGGTAGTGGGCGCTTCGGGTCCACCGGCGGGGGTTAACCTGGCAATCGATCTCAAGACCTTGCGGGGCCAGACGAGCGTCGCTCTCGTCGGGGTGGGGATTCGTAATCGGAGCGCGTCTCACCAGCACGCCAATCGTCGGTGAGTGACAAGGCGATGCACGTCCGCGAACTGCAGTGGATTGAGCCTGTCACCGCGATGCGCTGTCTCGCGCATCGACCGCACCTGACGTTCCTCGATAGCGCTGCACCGCAGCTGCTCGGGCGCTACTCCTATATGGCCTGCGACCCCTTCAGCACCTATATGGTCGCGGACGGACAGGCGAGTTGCAACGGAGAGACTCTTGCGGGCAATCCGTGGCGAGCTCTTCGCACCCTGCTCGCCAGGTACCGCGAAGAGCATCGTCCCGATCTGCCGCCGTTCCAGGGTGGTGCGGCCGGCTTCTTTGCTTATGATCTGAACAGGACACTGGAGCGACTGCCCGCGCCGGCAATTTCCGGTCAGAGGTTGCCGCAATCCATCCTGCATTTCTATGATGTGGTCATCAGCTTCGACCACCGTGACGAAAAATGCTGGCTCGTCTCGACCGGATGGCCGGAGCAGGATCTCGCACGACGGCGCGAGCGTGCGCGCCGTCGGGCCGATGAGTTTGCAGCGCGGCTCGCCGGCCCAAGGGCGCCGCGGAATGACCTCCCCGCCACAGCGGGCGCATGGCATTCGAACTTCAGCCGTGAGGGCTACATTGCGGCGGTGCAGCGCGTCATCGACTTGATTCTGGCTGGCGACATCTTCCAAGCGAACATTGCGCAGCGCTTCAGCGCCCGCCTGTCGAGCTCATTTGATCCGCTGGCTTTCTATTGTCGGCTGCGGTCGTTGAACCCGGCCCCCTTTGCGGCCCTCCTGCGCTATGGCAGGCTGACCATTGCCTCGAGCTCGCCAGAACGATTCCTCAAACTTAATGGACGGCAGGTCGAAACGCGCCCGATCAAGGGCACGATCGCGCGCTCCGCTGATTCCAAGGACGACCGGCGCCGCGCTGAACTCCTCCTCGCGTCCGAAAAGGACCGTGCCGAGAACACGATGATCGTCGACCTCCTGCGCAACGATCTGTCACGCGTTTGCACGCCGCAGTCGGTCGAGGTTCCAGCGCTGTGTGCCCTGGAATCCTATGCCTCAGTGCACCACCTCGTGTCGACCGTGACGGGTGAACTTGCCGGAGATGAAGACGCCGTCACCTTACTGCGAGCGTGCTTTCCCGGCGGCTCCATCACCGGGGCGCCCAAGGTGCGATCGATGGAAATTATTGCGGAGATCGAGCGGGTGGCGCGAGAGGTCTATTGCGGGGCGATCGGCTTTATCGGCTTCAACGGGCACATGGATACGAACATTGCGATCCGCACGGTCACATTCGACGATGACTTGGCTGTGTTTTATGCAGGGAGCGGGATCACGGCGATGTCGGATCCAGAGGCCGAATACGAGGAGACGCTCGCCAAGGCGCAGCGAATCTTTGACGCATTTCGTGCTGGGAGCTGTGGTGCATTTTGATTGTCATCATCGACAACTACGACTCCTTTGTCTTCAACATTGCCCGCTATTTCCGCAAGCTAGGTGCAGCAACGGCAGTGATACGGAACGACGCCGTCAGCGTCAGCGACCTTGCCGGCCTCAAGCCGCGCGCCGTGGTCCTCTCCCCTGGTCCCTGCACACCACTTCAGGCCGGAATCTCGACCGCCGTCATCCGCGAACTGTCAGGTCGCGTCCCAATTCTGGGCATCTGCCTCGGACACCAGTGCATTGGGAGCGCGTTCGGCGGACGCGTGGCGCGTGCACGTCGTCCCATGCACGGCCGGTCCTCATACGTAGCCCATGACGGCCGCGGACTGTTCAAGGACCTTTCGTCCCCACTTTGCGTTGGACGCTACCATTCGCTTGTTGTTGAGCTCGACGGGTCATGCGCACCGCAACTCGCAGTGACAGCGCGTTCGGACGAAGGCGAGATCATGGCCCTCGCACATCGCTCTCACCCGACCTATGGCGTGCAGTTCCACCCGGAATCGATACTCACTCAACAAGGGCAGCTGCTACTGATGAACTTCTTGCGACTCGCAGAGACTCGTAGATCGTGAGGATATCGGAGAGCGTGTCGCACAATTGCCAGCTGGACGCACGGAAGCGAATTCGTCAGCTTCTGCGGGTCTGATAGGTACTAAGCAGATGGGTCGTGTGGACACTTATATCACATCCACAGCATGATGGCTGGAGAGTGACGACGGCGCAATCGCTTCGGGCGGTTTTTCGAGGCGGGTTGCTACGCGTCGGAACTGCTTGAGCTTGCTGAAGCCGCATTCCACACGATGTTTCTGGGCGTAGAGATGCTTGTCGAGCGGATATTTGAGCCCCCGTGACCGGTTGTTGGGAATGACAGTCCGCTCTTGGCGGGCGTTGGCTAGGCGTAAGTGGTCCGCGTCATAGGCCGTGTCAGCCATGACGACTTCGGCGGATAATCCCTCTATCAAGGCTGCGGCTTGCGGTGTATCACCGTTCTGACCCGCAGTTAGTGTGAACCGCACGGGCATCCCAAGCCTCGAACGACCATGTGGATCTTGGTGCTCAGGCCATCGCGAGAACGGCCGATGGCTCGATCTTCAGACCCTTTTTTTAGCCCCGGCAGCGTGCTGATGGGCTCGGACGATGGTGGAATCAACGATCAGGTATTCGAAGTCCGGATTAGCGGACATCGCCTCGAAGATTCGCCACCAAACAACCTGGGTGTTCAGCGACTGAAGGGCCGGAAAACGCTGTTCCAATCGCCAAACAGCTCTGGAAGATCACGCCAGGGAGCACCCGTGCGCACAATCCAAAGGACGCCCTCCACGACATCCGGTGGTCGCGTCCCGTCGATCCCCTTTGATCGGGCCGGCCGATGATCAGTGGCCCTATCCGATCCCACGCCGCGTCGCTCAAGACCAAGCCGTCCATCATACTCAAGACTGTCCCCCAAAAGCAGCCTTGAATCTGATTGCCGCCTCAAGGGAATCCCCAAAAGTCCACAGCACCTAATCCTAGAGAGCCCCTCGCCGCGTCCGATTAGCGGCCGAGCTAAAGGCATCATCCCGTGCGCTCCCCCGGAATCAACAAATGAGACCGCAAGGCCATCGATCGGGCGAGCCGTTTTGTGACGCTCCTCGCGAGAAAGTTGCATCATGATCCTTTAAGGTGTTTTGCGGACTTACAACTGCGCGCTCGGTTGTAGTCAATGCGGCACGCTAAGGTCTCCGCTTGATCGTAGGCGCGCGCATGATGCTGCCCTGACGCCGGACGGCTGAAGAGCGCTGGGTCGTCAGGTTCTCGACAGCTCCACATAGCAAAGTGTGGTCTCCGGACGCCCGAAAGACGGCTGATGACACCGGAAGAACATTGGAGTGCCCGATGCTCAGCTGCTTGGAAGCGGCCCCTTGGGAACGTACGGTGGTTTGTTGTTGAGGTCCGACGTCCAGAAGCAGATTCGCAGTTGAAGCCTTGATCGTTCTCGGTCTGCCGTCTGAAATTCCACATCAGATCCGAGCCTGGCTTCGGATCGGCCTAAATTTTCGAAAGTGAGAACGGATGGATCTCCCTTTAACTAACCGACTACATCAACAATCGGGCAACGCGGACCCGCAGGAGAGGACACCGGAGTTCTCGTCCGCAGATGTGGCGGCCTTTAGGCGCCAGCTGGGCGAATTTGCCAATTCAGACCCTCGCAGGCAGCCCCCACTGATCCAGTCGGCGCGCCACCACCGGAACCTATGTCCATGACGCAACCGCGCTGGGAGGACTACTCCCGAGTAGTCGCAAGGTAGCGGCGGTAAGGCGATGCCGGGCATTTCGGTGCCGCAGCCGCTCCAATCAAGTGGGGTTTTCGTCCGTCGCAGAAGGCAGCCTCTTTATGCCGAGGATGCGTCCCTCATTTGGGGCTTGAGAACGCACTCAAGAAGACGGCCACTGAGCGCACCGCCAAGGGCCATGTAGATTATCTTCTCGGCTTGGGCCGCCGGCTCTTTGATAACAACAAGCAGGCCATCGCCGGTCGACTCAATGACGCTTCGCTCAACGATGATGTCCGGCAGTTCATAGGCGACAGCGACGACAGGAGGAGAGTCCTTACCGCGCTAAATTATCTCCGGGCGTCCCAATCCTCGAGCGGTGTGCCGCCGATCGCCGGCATTTGACGGTTCAGCTGCCAAGCGGAAGGAAGTCGGGGTCACGACGCTCCCGATCGAATTTCAGTCGGACCCCGTTGTCGATCTGTTCGAGGGAGCCCGCGCCGGCTTCGAGCTCATCGAGGATTCCTCTCGGTGATAACGGTCTGCTTAATGGCGTCACCACAGCGACGCTCTGGCGCGAGACACTCAGGTAACTACATCCCGAGGCGCGCGAACTGCATCGACGCGTGCTCCGCCTCGGGAAGGGGGTACCACGGGGCAATGCTCAACAACGACTTACAGAACGCAGGCGTGAGCTTGCCACGGTGAATCACAACGTTCTCGTGCCCCGTCGCAGCTTGGGCGCTCTGCCAATGCCGATTGTAGCCACGCTGTTCATTGGACTTCACGTGGCAAGCGGCGAAGTCGGCGTCACCCAGCGACGCCAACTGCCACGCATGTACCGGCCGCTTCGTATGGATGTGCACCCACATCGGGCTTGGCATCGCACCACTACGCAGCGCCTTGGGCTGCAGCTTGATCTCGAACAGCGTCCCTGGCTCGCCCTTCAAGGCGCGCGGTGGATCCACAGACGCCAGTTCCTCGGCCGCCCGCAACTGTTCAAGGTACTTCTGCGACGGAAAGGCGTAGGTCTTCATGCAATCGATCGTGATCGCCGCCTTTCGCGCGTTCAATGAGTTTGTCTGTCCCTGAACCTCGGACAACATCGCCTTAAGCCGGACTATTTTTTCGTGCACTTCGGGCACTTGCGCAGGCGTGAGTAGGCCACGTCGGCGAGGCTCCTCCAGCGCGGCTACACAGGGCTCAATCTCGGCGGCCTGCGTCTGCAGGCGCCTAACGACGAGATCCACGACGTGGTCGGCGTCCTCGGGCTTCATCTGGCGCGCTTGCGAGACGGCGCTTTGCTGAGCCGGCAGATCGAACTGCAGCAGCTCGTCCAATCGCTTGAGTAATCCCGTCAGTGCGTTCCTGGAGGGCGGAGCCTGCCACATCTCCAGGTGCCCGGTCGCCGATGATGAAGCCCTCGCGCGTGCCTCCTCTGCACTTGCGAGTTTCTTCGTACCCAGATCCGAGAGTACGATAACCTTGGCTGTCGGGGCCGTGGCAGCGTCGGGCCTGGCGAGCTGCGGCTCGCGCAGCCCGGCAGTTGAACTCCTCTCGCCTGCGGCCGGTGCGCGCTTGCCTTTCCCCTTCCTGCGCGCCGCGTGGCCCTTAGCCAATAAGACGGTATTTTCCGGTATCGCAGCCTGGGCAGGCGGTTCAATCAGGACTGGCCTCTTTGGCTGCACTGCCAAAAGTCGCGTGACTTCGTGCGCGGTGACCCATGCACCTTCCACGATCTGGTTCAACAGTTCCAATGGAAGGTCGGCATCCGTTCCGGCATCCCTTAGCCTGGCAACGATGCCGTTCACCCCTGACGCAAATTCCGAAAGCCGCTCCATGACTCCTTCCAGAACGGTGCAGTGCTCTGCGTCGAGTGCCGCTCCATTGCTGTTTAGAACCGCGTCGGCCGTCGAGAGGAATGCCGGAAAAACATCCTCGATGAAGGTCCCGAGCAGACGCACTCGCCCGTTCTCACCCATGAGGATTTCCCTCACGGCTGGTCCGAACGTGCTCGCCTGCGGCACAATCATGAGCTGCGCGAGAGCGATCCGCGATTGCAGATACATGCACTTCGTATTAAGTGCCCAGCCGGTATGCAGCCGTAGTGCGGCCTCTTCGGCCTTCCGCATCTCGGGCGTAGTGCTTGGCAAGTTGGCAGTGGCCGCGCAGACGGACTGCATCCGTTCCGAGCGCAATGCCTTCTTTCCCCACCACTCCATGCAGGGCAGGTGGTGCTTCGCCACGCTGGAAACCGCTCGGCTCAGCTGGCCGGGCGGCGCGTTGGATTGGCGCATCTGGTCGAGCACGGCTGCTGCTTTCTTCCTGCTCGCCTCCAAGTCGTGGATAGTCCAGGTGGCCACGGCGTTGCATTCGTCCGCCGCATCAAGCGTCTCGTCGCGGAGTCGGCGAGCCTGCTTGTCGGACAGAATGCTACGTGCCATATCTCGGGGCAGGCCCGCGTAGTAGTCCAGAACTGCTGAGCCTGCCTTGACGACTTGATCGATCAGCTCTTGCGCCTCCGACGGGTTCCGGGCTCGCGTGGCAACATCACGACAAGCATCAAGGTCCTCAAGCAGGCTGCGCATTTTTCGCTTTGCTACCTTGTTCTGGTCGCCTCTTGGGGCTGCCACACCCGAAGTTGGTGGCTGGCTCACGAGCGGCGCCGTTCTATCTTGAGGCCCGGAGCGCATCCGCTCCACGACGGAGTCGAATGATTGCCTGCCTTGCCCGAGGGCGGGACCGGGCTCCGGGCTCAAACTGCTCGATCCCCACGTGCTGTCGGCTCCTGCAGCCCCAACGTGCGATTTGCCAGGTCGGTCAATGCCCGTCATATTCCATCTCCGATATGGGCGAGAATGCGCAGCCTTGATAGACAGGCTGGCTGACGAGTAGCTGACGAAGGGCGTTTTTCCGGATGCACAAGAAAACCCAGGTACCGTCGGTTGCAATTCCATGGGGTCTGGCGTGCTGCTGGAGGCAGCGGGGATGACCGCGTCATATAGGATAGTCAGCTGCAGTGCATCACCGCGACCTGGTGCTGCCTCGCCGTGACCGCCATAAGGATCCGCGCTGTCAGGCTGCGACAGAATCGGCCGTGACGGCGATCCTTGAGACTCCGCCCTATGCCGGCTGCTTTGTCTATAGGGACTTGGCAAAGACCATCCCGAATACCGGAGCGCCGCCACGAGAATGCTCGCGTCCTGAAACGGACTGGTGGATTGTGGTGAGGCAAAAATAGCCGGCGAATATCGATTGGCAGACCTTCGGCTGCCGCACGTCCTGTTCTCCGGGAAGGAGATGCGAGTCCGAAGAGCTTACTGATCCAGCGGTGATGCACCAATCCTGACCAGACGCAGAACGTCGGTCAAAACAACATTTCTTGCCCCACGTCCGAATTCGAGCAGAACCGATGTTGCGCAGCTCTTTTCCAAAGTACAATCTTGCCGAAGCTGCCGCCCATCCCAGCCCAGTCAGAAGCGGCGCGGGATCGCCTCCAATGTCCTGGTTACATCCTCGCCCAGCTTCGACAACCGCGCCCCGCCACAGCAGGCGCAGGTGGTCGGGGGTATAGAGCGGCAATCTGGGTGCGAAGAGCGCGACAACCCGATTGACGCACTTCCACACTGTTTGCCGCGCGGCCCGGGGGGATCGATGACGACGCGCTCGCGTTCGATGTCATCCGGCCAGGCCTTGCGTACCGACCGCTTGCGCGTGAACGCGCACACGGTTTGGGTTTTCGCCGCCGCGGCCCGAGCTGCAAGCTCATCCTCGGTCGCCGACATTACCAGATCTTTCAACTGCTCGATCAGCCGCGCCGTGCGTTCGGAGCGCGACCCATGCAACTCGCGTTTCAGCTTTTCGATCCTGAGCTGCAGATGAGCGATCAGCGCTTCGGTGTCGGACAGCTTTGCCTTCGCGCTGGCGGGCTTCAGCCACGGCCGCATCACGCTCAGCCTCGACCCTTTTGCCGCGCTTCACGCTCGACCAGCAGCGCCGCCTGGGCTCTCGCGAGGTCCGAAGGAAGATCATCCGACTTCGAATTCATGAAGCGAGTGAATCAGATTGGCTGGCAAGTTCAATCACAAAATGCTTATTCAACTCGCGTTGGACGCCACGTTCCTTGAGGATTGCGTCAGTCGATTCCAGACAAGAGATAGCTCAATTGCGCCGGAGAGATCGCCACTGCTTCCCCTGCAACCGAAGGCGAGATGAACCTTCCTCTCTCAAGTCTTTTTGTAAACAGGCATGCCCCCTGGCCATCATGCCAAATACCTTCAAAAGATCGCCGCGTTTTCCCCTGAAGCAAAAAAGATTTCCGCCAAGAGGATCTTGCTTGAGCACTTCCTGCACGCGGAGAGCCAAACTCGGAAAGCAGCACCGCATGTCGGTGTAGCCGGTCGCTAGCCACACACGAACGCCCGTCGGAATCGGGATCATCGTCCCTCCAGTACTCTTAAGACCCGCGATAGAGCGGCGATGTCGACATCCACTCCAACGATCAGACGAACACCGCTGCCGAGCACGATCTCCATCCGTCCAACAACCTGCTCGCAGCGAGCGGCGTCACGGCTCCCATCGCTTCTCGTTGGATCCGGCTCAATCAGAGCCGCAATAAACCCGTGTTCGCCATCTTTGGGTTAAGCGCTCCAAGAGCGCCTTGTCGCGCCATGCGTCGCCATCCGAACAGTTGGCCAGGAAAAAGTCCGTGGCGGCGAGCAACGACAGTAACAGGATCGCCACAGCAATAACTCTCCTCCACAATCCGCTGCTTCGCTTCAATACTGAACCGCCGCCGTCCTGTGTCGACAACCTCCATAACTTTCGCATTATTGGCAGTGGATATGGTGTCCATACTGCCTGTAATCACGCAATAGCCAACCTCTGCAAGGCGGCCGCCCTCGGATGCGTACCTACCGACGTGCTGCTAGCTGAATATTTCCCACCTCTCGCGTGCGATCTCGCGAATGGGCCGCCGAAGGTGCTCTCCCGCGATTCGCCCCCCATGTGCTGCGGACTCTTGAGGATTCCCTTGAGGCGGCAAATCAGATCCAAGGCCGGTTTTTCGGGAGGCAGTCTCGGTGTGTGGGCCGTCATTCCCAACAACCCGTCACCGGCGCTCAAATATCCGCTCGAAGCATCCAATGCCGAGGAACATCTTGTGGAATGCTGCTTGCAAGCTCAAGCAGTTCCGACGCGTAGCAACCCACTTCGAAAAAACTGCCCGAAGCTATTGCGCCTTCGCAACTCTCGCAGCCATCATGCTATGGATGCGATAAGTGTCCACACGACCTTGGCCGGAATGGCAGCAAGTTACATCAACGCGACGTCTGTGCCGCGATCACCCACTGAACCTTTGGCGGGCAGCAAGCAGCGGCTCTCCGGCTTGAGCCAGATGCGTCAGTGCGACCACGAGGTGTTACGGATATTGGTGACCAGTGGCCAGTTGCGCGGCGATGGCGGTCTGCCAAGGCGTATCAGCATCATCTCGCGTCCTGTATCTGTGTTGCCGATAACCGAGCGCCGGGGAGTCCGGCAAAAAGCCCGGCATCGGCGGGTCGATACAGCGGTTGATCACGCGTCGCCCCGTGCTCTCCTTCGATAAAAACAACTGATCGAAATGACGATAAGATGCAGCTTGCCGAAGCTGCCGCTTTTTTGAGCGTGGCTTTACAAGGCACCAACTCTGCGATCAATACCGAACGTACCGAACCGGTTGCTAATTCTGTGATAAACAAAGCGCCATCTTGACCCAATGGCAACGCTCGTACACGTCGAGCCAGCGCAGGACTGATGCGGAGCGATGCACTCGCCATCCGATGCCAGGACGAAGACGTGGCCCAGCTATGCATGAGCTACGAACAGCGTCTGGCGTCCATTGCCAGCACGTCCGGACCGCTCGTCCCGAAGAATGAGCTAAACCTGCCGATCTTACGGCACACCCCAGACGTTGTCGGACGCGAGAATGCGGCCAGGCCATTCCGCCAACCGTTATTGACGATCAAGGACCAGGAGCCACCGGGTGCAAGCCTGAAGATGCGGCCAAGGAAATGTCGATCAAATAGAGATTTCCCTACGCGTCGAACGACGGCCCTCGATGAAGCAGTCAGCCGGCTTGCCTCCACGGTTGACGTCCGCCCAATCCGAGCGGACTCCGGGCCGGCGCAATTTGGCGGGCATGGCCGAAAAGACGCGCGTTTCGATGAACTGCGGCGGTCCCTCAAGGTACATCATGGCGCTTCCTTTAGGCTGCGCCTTGGCTGCCCCTGGTATTTGTAGGCGAACTGCTTGGGCATCGGTCCTTTATTGCGGTCCTTGCGTCCGGTCTGCTCCCATGCATGCGCCAGGATGCCTACTGCGCGTGACAAGCAGAAGATGCCGCGGGCTAGGGGTGCAGCAAAGCCCAGCTCCCCATAGATGACTGCAGTGGCTCCATCGATGTTCATAGGGATGAGCTTGCCGTTGCGCTCGCGCATGACGCGCTCGCTCGCGCGTGCAGCGCTGGCATAGCGACCCGTGACGGCACCATCACTGATCGCGGCATCGACTAGCGCGAGCAGCGGTTCAGCGCGCGGGTCGACGGGATGAAACCGGTGACCGAAGCCCGGCAGATATTTGCCGCGCGTGGCGGTGAAATGGTCAATCGCCTCAGCGGCAGCCTCATCGAGGTCCTTAGTCTCGCTGCGTCGCAGGACCTCGTCATAGAGCTCGATCGCCTGCTCCCCCGCTCCGCCATGCACGTCGTCGAGCGTGTTGATCGCCGATGCCATCGCGCCGTTGAGCGGCAGCCCACAACTGACAGCCATCTGCGCGATGGCGATGGAAGGTGCATGCGGGCCGTGATCCACCGATGCAACCAGCGCAGCCTGTAATAGCCGCTCCTGCGCCGGTGTGGGTAGCTCGCCGCGCAGCATCAACCAGATCATCGCGGGGAAGGAGATATGACCAATCAATTCGTCGATCGTGTATCCGCGGTAGGTGATCCGCCCGGGGGCAATGTCGCATATGGAGGTCCGCCACCAATGGGCGGCCTGCTCTCGCAGCTCCGTTTCGCTCATTCTGTTTTCCAATCTCGTCAGCCTATGTCCGGCCGAGGCTTGCTTGCGCGCAACTCCCTGCCCGTCACGCTCCATCCGTCGCCGGGCGGACCCGTGGAAAATGCGCTCCTCCTTGATGTGGCGTTCCGGCGGCACCGCTTGCGATAAGGTGCTTAATTTCCGGACAGGTATAACCGAGCCGAGCCAGCCATCGCTCCGTGTCCGCACCGAGCGACGGGGGAGGCGCCGGGACAGGAAACACCTCATCCAGCAGAAAACCAGGGCGCGTAACGCGTAATGGCAGTTCGCCAGCCCTATCGAGCGGCAGCATCTCGACAAAGCCGCGCTCCAGCAACTGCGGCTCGCGCAAAACTTGCGGAACGGTCAGCACGCAGCCGGCAGGAACGCCGGCGGCGTTCAACAGCGCCTCCCACTCCTCTGCAGGCCTGCAGCTCAGGGCTGCGTTCAACTCATCGCTAAGCACCCCGCGGTTCAATTTACGTGCTTCGCGCTTTGCGAAGCGCGGATCCGTCTTCAGATCCGGCCGGCCGATCAGATCGCAAAGGGTCCGGTACTGCTTCTGCTCGTTTGCGGCTATATTCAGCGGGCCGGTCGCGGTGCGGAACGTGCCGGAGGGTGCGGCCGTGAAATTCTCGTTCCCCATCGGCTGCGGCTCGACTCCGCCGTTCAGGTGATTGGAAACCACCCATCCCATGGCCGCGATTGTCGCCTCGAGCAGCGACACGTCGATGAAGCGGCCCCTGCCCGTTTGCTGCTGCTCGACGAGCGCGGCGGCGATGGCAAAGGCGGCCGTTAGCCCGGCGATGGTGTCGGAGATCGGGAAGCCGGTCCGCAGCGGAGCCGTGGCTGCATCACCGGTAACACTCATCGCGCCGGAAAGGCCCTGGACGATCTGGTCGTAGGCCGGGCGGGCGGACCAAGGACCGTTTTGCCCAAAGCCTGAGATCGCACAATAGATGAGGCGTGGGTTGCGCTTGCACAACGCGTCGAAACCGAGACCAAGCCGCTCCATGACCTTGGGCCGGAAGTTTTCGAGAAGGACGTCGGCCTCGGACGCCAGCCTGAAAAACACTTCCCTTCCCGCTTCAGACTTCAGATCGAGCGCCACCGACTGCTTACCGGCGTTGACGCCGACGAAGGAGAGGCCCTGAAGGCGCTCTGCCCTTTGCGGATCGGCGCCAAGGCGCCGCGCGAGATCGCCTCCATTGGGGTTTTCAACTTTGATAACCTCCGCGCCGAGGCGCGCTAGGTGGTAGCCGCAGAACGGACCTGCCAATACGTTCGACAGGTCGAGGACACGGATGCCGGTGAGCGGCAGGGACATCTGACGAAACCTCCTTTGCCGTATCTTCGGCCGCTGCGGTTGTTATTTCAGTTGCTGGACCGCACGCTCGGCGAAGCGATTGGTGAAGGTTTGCTGAGGTCGATGTTGGCCGCGGCGATCCTGGGTCGAAATCGCTCAACACAGCCAGCGCTATCTTGGCCGCCTCGGCGTCCATCAGGCCGGTCTGGGAAAACAGTGCCGTCGACGCCTTCAGGACGTCGATGTTCACCTCGCGATTGTCGGTCTTGTACCCGGCCGGGACCGCGTCAACGAGCTGTTCCGTTGATACCGAGTTGATCCAGCGGTGGGTCTTCAGCAGGGCATTGACCAGGCGCTGCACGGCTTCGGGATTTTTGTCGATGAACGATTGCTGGAGGTAGAGACAGGCGGTCGGATAGATCCCGTTAAAGGCGGTCTTGGAGCCTTCGACCGTGCGCGCATCGAACAGCGGCTTGGCCGCATTCTTCCTCGAGAGCAGCGTCGCAACGGGATCGAAATAGACCAGCGCGTCGATGTTCTTGGCTTCGAGCACAACCATGCCCGGCGTGCCGCTGCCGACTGCGATGATCTTGACGTCGCGCGGCCCCAATCCTGACTTCTTGATGTAATAGCGTGCCATTGTGTCCGTCGAGGAACCAGGAGCCGTGATGCCGAGCTTCAGGCCCTTGAGGTCGGCGCCGCTCCTCACCTTGTCGGCGAGATCGCTGCGCCCGAGAAGAACGCCGGGTATGTCGTTGAGCAGAAAGACGCAGGAGATCTCCTTGCCCTGCGCCTGCATCTGGATCGTGTGATCATAGAACCCCACGACGCCGTCCACCGAGCCACCAATCAGAGCCTGCAGCGCCTTGGAGCCGCCGGCCTGGAAATTCTCGACAGTGACGTCGAGCCCTTCTTCTTTGAAGTTACCGAGCTTTACGCCCAATTCGAGAGGCATGTAATTGAGAATCTGGGAGCCGACGGCGATCTTCAGTGTCGCCCTTTCCGGTTCGCCGGCGTCAGCCGATAAGAGGCAGAGGCCAACGGCCGCAACACCAAAGATCAATCGGAAAAAAATGCGCATATACTTGGCCAAGCACATGTTCAAGCCTCATGAAGCGGCGCTGGCCGCCAGACCAACAACCTCTTTTCGGCACGATCGACGAGCGCGTCAAGTGCGACCACGAATGCGGACAGCACAATGATTCCGGCGAACACGCCGGTCGCATCGAGCACCCCTTCGGCCTGCGCGATCAGGTGCCCCAACCCGGCGGATGAGCAGAGATATTCCGCAACCACGGCGCCCATGACCGCCATGCCGACGGACACTCGCAGGCTCGACAGGATCCAGGTGTTGGCAGAGGGCAGATAGACGTGGCGCAACAGCGAGGATTTCGAATCGCGCAGCAGTCGCGTGCTCGCCAGGACGACCGGATTGACCTCGCGCACGCCTTGGAAAGTGTTGAAGAACGCAACGAACAGCACGAGGGTCACGCCGAGCGCAACGCTCGAGGTCAGCCCCAGACCGAACCAGATAACGGAGATCGGCCCCAGCAGGATACGCGGGATCGCGTTGAACATGGTGAAGCGCTGAACGACATCAGCGGCAAACGGGCTTAATCCCAGCCAGATCCCAAGCGCAGTGCCGATCGCAATCCCGACCACGAATGATGGGATCGTCTCGACCAGCGTCATGCCAACATCGCCCCAGAAATCCGCGGTCGACGTCCAGTTCCTTATCCTGCCGACCAGGGTCGACGGCGCCGCAAAGAAAAAGGCGTCGATGAGGCCTAATCGCACCCCCAGCTCCCAGATCAGGACAAGAGCGAGAACGATCGCGACTTGCGTGACAACGACCTTATTTCTGCGCGGCATAGCTCCTCTCCACTTCAGCGCCCAAGCAGCGACCAGATTTCGCGATAGAGCGCGACGAACTCGTCCGTGGTCCGCAGCGCGCAGACGTCCCGGGGACGAGGCAGCGTGATCCTGACCTCGCCGACCATCCGGCTGGCAGGGCCTGCGGACATCCCGACGACGCGGGTCGGCCAGCGTGATCGCCTCGTCAAGATGATGGGTGATGAAGATCAAGGAGCGGCGCTTGGCCTGCCAGCGATCGGGCAGGATGCGGTGCGTCAGCCGGCGCGTGTGAACGTCCAGCGTCGAGAAGGGCTCGTCCATCAGAACGATTCTCGGCTCCATGATGAGCGTCTGCGCCATCGCCGCGCGCTTGCGTTGCCCGCCTGATAGCTGATGCGGATAACGCTGCTCAAATCCCGTCAGGCCGACTTTGGCGAGCCACGGCCGAACCTCGGCGCGCGCCTCCTCGAGTGACTTGCCCTGAAAGACGAGCCCGAGCCCAACGTTGTCGTGCGCGGTCTTCCACGGCAGTAGGCCCTCCTGTTGGAGCATGTATCCGGACTGATCATTCAGTCCCGTGAGCAGCTTGCCGAAGATCTGAACGTCTCCCGACGCGGGTTTTGAGAGACCTGTGACAGTGTTCAGGATGATGGACTTGCCGCAACCAGTTGGTCCCATGACCGCAACGAACTCCGCGTCGCCTACTTGGAGGTTCACGCTTTTGACTGCGATGAATGCGCCGAAGCGGATCATTACCTCGCGCAAGTCAACGGCCAGCGTTGGCTGCCCCTCGCGCTTCAGAACTCGTTCTGTTATATGCAATCCATAGTCATGTGCGTGAGAAGAGTCAATCTATTCTGCCCTACAGAACCGTCTACTGCCTTTCATAGTGGACTTTGACGTCTTAATCTGGCAGTGATTCTATTCTCCAGAACTGGAGCAGAGATGAGCAAGACAGGAGTTGACGCGGTCAGGAGAGCGCTCGCGATCCTGAAAAGTTTCAACGCGGAGCGGTCTGCGATGACGCTGACGCAGATTGCGGAGATGACGGACCTCTACAAGAGCACAGTACTCCGATTGGCGTCTTCGTTGGAGGCTGATGGCTTTCTCGTCCGCGGCGCGGACCGGTTGTTTCGACCGGGACCGGAGTTGTGGCGTCTTGGGGCGCTCTATCAGCGCGGTCTGGATCTTGGCGAAGTCATCCGGCCATCGCTTCGTCGCCTGGTTGAGGCAACGGGGGAAACTGCATCCTTCTATGTTGCAGATGGCGACGAACGCATCTGTCTTTACCGCGTCAATTCTCCACGTTCAGCTCGACATCATCTCGAAGAAGGCCAGCGATTGCCGATTGATCGCGGCGCCGCCGGGCGAATTCTTACTGCATACCGCGAGCCAACGAACGTAGAAGGGAAGAAGATCCGCGATAAAGGCTTTTATGTTTCGATCGGAGAGCGGGATCCGGAGGTCGCCGCGGCGGCCGTCCCGTTGATGGACGTACACGGCAAACTGAGGGGCGCCCTTTCGGTATCAGCGATCAGGACGCGCTTCGATACCGACGCCCGCAAGTCGGCAATCGATGCTCTCAAATCGGAAGCCAAGGCCTTAGCGGGGTTGCTGCCTGCGAGCGAATGCTGATCATTGAGGGCGTCCGCTTTGCGCCATTTGTAAAGAAGTCGACGCGGCTTCGGCAAAGGCTGGCAGTGTCTTATGGCGCAGCATGAGGCAATCAGGCAGTTCCCGACTGTTCAGAGGCAGAGCAGCCACGTTGAACGATCGAGTACAGAGATGATGACGCGAACGACATTCACATTCGATTCGATGCGCCCGCCATGCTTCGCAAATGGCCCTCCATAAACAAAAAGCGCCTTGCAGACAGAAGCACCTATCTGCTGGCGGAAGGCACGCTGGACGACTGCATACGAGAGTTTATGACCAAGCCTGAGGCCACACGTCATCTTTACGAAATCCACACAGCGCCACAGCCTCCGCTCGTAACGGAAGTCTTGTCAGCCGATCACATCACGGAGCTCGCCAGATTCCGAAGTTTCCTCTGATCGGGATGTTCCTGTCGGCACTTCTGGATCAGGCGAAGGTCAGCCTCAAAATCGATGTTCGGGTGACACGCAGCGCGCAACGCACGCCGAATGAATTAGTCTCAGATCCAAGGACAACAATTCCGCTTCGCCCTCGAAAGCAGAGCTGAGCGTAGGTGCCGCTTTCGTCCTTGAGACCGGCTGGAGCATAGGCTCTTACTCAATCAGAAGCGATCATGCAGCTGCCGGCTGCGCGTTTTGTCGCCGGCCGTCTCAGCCACGAACTGTCCCGGTCCTCGCGGCGGGCCCTCGGGCTGCCGTCGCCCCATCGCCATGATGGCGGTGCCCATCGCGCTGGAGCTG
Organism: Bradyrhizobium valentinum; assembly: GCF_001440405.1. Classification (GTDB taxonomy): domain Bacteria; phylum Pseudomonadota; class Alphaproteobacteria; order Rhizobiales; family Xanthobacteraceae; genus Bradyrhizobium; species Bradyrhizobium valentinum. The sequence continues at coordinate 2,198 of NZ_LLXX01000187.1, read as the reverse complement.
AGGGTGATGATGAAGCCGAACAGGAGCAGCCCGAGCGCGATGCCGGGGGTGTTATCGGCCAGGATGAGGTCTCGTATGTTGCCGGGATTGAGCAGCATGAGGCCACCGACCAGAAGCACCGCCAGCGACACGCCCGCGGCAAAGTTGATCGCGAGCAGCCGGAACAGCGGCGCTTCGAAAACAAGGGACCTGGGCGGCGCCGGCGCCTCTTCCTGCATGTCGTCCTCCATCGCAAGAAAGCTCTCGCATTTTTCGACCGATCGACCGCCGGCTCGGCTGGTGAAAGAATCCGCTCGCGGCATTCACACCATGCGACAATAAGCATCAGGCGGCCGACCGCCACCTCGCCGTCCTCGAAATTGCTCCCCGAACGTCGGCCACCACACGCCGCGCGACGTGGGCACGTCTTCGTTCTAGAGCGGCACGTCGAAGGTGACACTTGGATGGCGTATGATGCGAACTCAGGTGGGCGCTCAACAAGAATCCACGCCCGCTCACTACGAGGCTAAACCACGTCAATCCGCACGCGGCGTGACCGCCAACTGCTCAGATTCAGCGATGCGGAAATGGGCGACAGGCCGCACTCCGGCCCGTCGCCTGTAAGTTAAGCGCGCGTTGATAATGAAACTCCTAGCTTTGCTGCCATCACAGTGGTGGCACCGGGAGTTCGCATTAGCGCCTTTGCGATCTTGGCGGCGCCTGACTTTGCTTTTGCCATCGTCTTCATTTTTCGGACATCGTCTTTTGTCCACGCGCGGCGAACTACTTTCTTTGCTTTTGCCATTCTTTCTCCGAATCGGATTGGGGCAGAGCCGGGCTTCTATCATGACAGTCTGCGTTGGCGACAATGAACAAGCTTCTATTGCGAGAATGTGAATGCGACTTCGCCGGCTGACAGCTAAATATGTGATCTGGATTACTGTTGTCGGTCGCAAAAACGGGCATGTACCTCTTATTTCAAGGGGACCAGCATGGACGACCGATTTTACATGGATAGAGCGCGCCTCGTGGCGCTTGCGGACGAGGCAGAAACCCCTTGATTAAGAAAGGGTTGCGAACAATTACGACGGCATCACCAGAGCGCAGACAACGCGCGGTCACGCGAAAAAGAAGCCAGCGCAAAGTTCTAATGTCGAGAGTCGGGACGCAGATTAGCTGACCCTACTGGGGATCCTTTACTGTAGTGTTTTAGGGGCATCGAGCGGCGGGTCGGAAATTATTCATATCCGCAGAATGGGCGCTCGACCTGCCTCAACAACTGGCAAGACTTCAGGCAGCATGTATCCAGACTTGGCGCCGCGGGCGAATTCTCCGCCCGCGAACCACCACGCGCAATTTTTTGGCCATCTCGCCGCCATCACATTATCACTTCACGTGATCCAACAGCAGCCAGCGAGAGCAACCGTTGGCCTGTCCAGCCCCGTCATGGCCAAACTTGGGCGAGCTAAAGCAACAAAGGCGACGGCTTGATACACGTTCAGCAAAATCGGTCACACCAAAAAAGTGATGCGAACATCCAGTCACCGGAAAATGATCGCTGTGTTCTTCTCCGATCTCACCGGCTCACAATGATCCTCGGCTCTTTCAGCTGTCCCATAATACTCGAAGCTTTCTTAGCTTTCACTGGAGAGAGGAGCGAACGCCATGATTGAATGAATCGACGCAGAGCTTTCTTCCCTGCCACTCGTTTTTTATCTTGCGGTCACCAACCTGGTATCGAGATCCAAACTCACAAAGGCGGATGTCAGGGCGCGCGCCGTTCCGAAGGACGCCGCGGCTAGCTGCACGAGACCGCCGATTCTGATTCAATAGCGGCGGCGGAGAAGGATGAACAGCCGAGCACAGGAGGGATCGATAGCGATGACGGATGACCCCCGCCAGAAGCGGAACCTGATTACGTTGAAAAAGGCGTTGGAGCGGGGCGGTTTCCGCCGGACCAAGGCCTACAAGCTGATCAAGAAGGGAAAGATCGTCGCCTACAAAATGGAGGGCCAGACCATGGTCGACGCCGATTCCATCGACGCCTATCATATGACCCTCCCTCGCATTGAGCCGAGTAAATGAAGAGAGGCGCTCTAGCTAGTTTCTGTCGCGAAAGACATTTCGCCCCTTAAAATAAGGGCTATTTCGCGATTTTCGAGCACGTTTTTTCTTGCGGCGTACATGTGCATGGTATCACATTCTTCATATGAAGCATG
>NZ_LLXX01000186.1 GCF_001440405.1 Bradyrhizobium valentinum | reverse complement strand
ATTTCGCCGAGCACGTTGCGGATCATGAAATCGCCGAGGCCGATTTCGTCGAGCGAACCGTCGGTCGAGTTCAGCGTGATGATCTGCAGCACCGCCGAGGAAGCTTCCTCGACCAGGATGCCCTGCTGGATCACCGCGCGCGGCAGCCGCGCCTCGACGCGCTTGAGGCGGTTCTGCACCTCGACCGATGCCGCGCCGGTCTCGGTGCCGGGCACGAAGTTGGCGATGATTTCGACCTGCCCCAGCGAGTCGCTGGTGGATTCGAAATTGAGGATGCCGGAGGCGCCGTTGAGCTCCTCCTCGATCAGTCGCGTAACGCTGTTGTAGAGGTTCTCGGGCGATGCGCCGGGATAGCTGGTCGAGATCGAGATCGAGGGCGGCGCGATGATCGGATATTGCGCGACCGCCAACAGCGGAATCGAAATCGCGCCGATCAGGCAGATGAAAAGCGCAACTACCCAGGCGAAGATCGGCCTGTCGATGAAGAAACTAGGCATCTCCCGATCTCAGCGGGATGCTTGGGTCGCCGGCGGTCCCGGTATTGTACCAACCGAGGCATCCGCGTCGATCCACGCCTTCGCCTTGACCTTGTCGCCGGGCACGAATTTCTGGAATCCGTCGACGATGACGCGGTCGCCTTCCTTCAGGCCCTCGCTGACCAGCCACAAGCCGTCCTGCACCGCGCCGGTACGGACCGGCTGCGTTGCGACGCGGCCGTCTTCCTTGACCACGAAGACCTCGCTGGCGCCGCCGGCATCGCGCTGGATCGCCTGCTGCGGCACGGCCATAGCATCGGAATCGATGCCCTGTTCGATCAGAACGCGGACATACATGCCGGGAAGTAGTTCGCGATTCGGATTCGGAAACTGTCCGCGCAGCGTGACCTGCCCGGTATAGGCGTCGACCTTGGCATCAGAGAACAGAAGCTTGCCGGGAATCGAATAGGCCGGACCATCGTCGAGCACGAGGCGGACCTTGGCCACGTCGGGCGCGATCCGGTCGAGGTCGCCGCTTTCGAGCGCACGGCGCAGCTTGTTCATCTCCGCGATCGATTGGGTGAAGTCGGCGTAGATCGGGTCGAGCTGCTGGATCGTGGCAAGGCTGGTGGTCTCGTTCTGCACCACCAGCGCGCCTTCGCTCACCAGTGCGGCGCCGACGACGCCGCTGATTGGCGCACGGATCGTCGCATAATCGAGATTGAGCTTCGCGCGGGCGACATCGGCCTTGCGGCTGTCAACTTCAGCCTCAGCTTGGCGTTGGGCCGCGATGGCCTTTTCGTTCTCGGCCTCCGGCGCCGCGCGCTGGCTGGTCAGCGTCGCGATGCGCCGCGCGTGCTGTGCGGCAAGATCGAGCGCAGCCTCTGCCTTGTCCAGCGCGGCTTCGCTCGCCTGCAGTTCCACTTCGAACGGCTTGGGGTCGATCCGGTACAGCGGATCGCTGGCCTTGACCTCGGTGCCCTGCTGGAACAGGCGCTCGACGACGATCCCCGAGACGCGCGCACGAACGTCTGAGACGCGCGTCGGCGAGATCCGGCCAGGCAGTTCACGGGTGATTGCGCGGGCTTGAGGCCGTATGGTGAAGGTGCCTACTTCGGGCTCGGGCGGTTTTGCCGCCGCCGTCGCGACCACCGGTTCATTGCAGCCCGCCAAAAGCGGCGCCATCGCAGCCAACATCAAAACGATGCAGGCCGATTGCGTTCGTAGTGCGGACATTGAAAGCTTTGCCCCAGTTCAAGTTGAAGCGCGAATTGAGCATTCGCGACGTTGTCGTAGGAGGTCTTGGTACTCACGGTTGATGTGAAACAGGATAGGGAGTGACTGCTGCGATGCAATATGCTGTCGCGGCGGCTCAATGTCACACGACGCTACCGCTCTGAATTAGCGGTGATTTTCCGGGACTCACTCCATTGTGAGGCGCATCGTTCCAACAGCGGAAATTTAGAATCATGACAGGTCGCCGAAAACTCGGCATTTGGCCGCGTGAGAATGCAGCACCGCAAGATTCTGAGGCTGGATCACGAATCCTTGTTTGAGGCTCTGCCCGGCCCATCCGGGTAACCCTCGTCGCAAGATCGAGGGTGAGTCGCCTCATTTGTGGAAGGGACATACAGTCTAGCTGCCATTGACTGACCTCGGGTGCGAGGCCCCATTTCAATGAGGCGGTTTGATTCGATATCATGGTCGTCCCGACAAAGAGGCTGAGCATGAGACGGCGCGAGGGTTGAGTCCCGGATCGCCGCGTCATCGAGATCGATTGTCTCGCCCAACCGAAGGGAGAACTCCATGAAGGCCATCGCACTGGGTGCATTCGGTGCCACGCTGCTCGCGTCCGCCGCTTCCGCCGCGCCCCTCAACGCGACGACGACCGGCTCCGCCGAAGTCTCCAACGTCGACCAGGTCGGTCTGGTCTGCAACGAGTATGATGGACGCTGCTGGCGGACCCGAGGACCGCGCTATGTCCTGCGCTATTACTACGACCCCAGCTACATCCCCGGCCGCGGCTACAATTACTACGCTGGCCCCGGCTATTACGATCGCGGCTACGGCGGACCAAGGTTCACTATTCGCGGCTGGTAGCCCGCTGGGACTCCCGGTGCCGCGTCGCTGCTCGCCCCCGCTTGCGGAAGATCACCTGGGCGCTGTTCTGATTAGCTCGGTCGCAAGGTGATCGCTTTGGTGGAACCGCAACAACCGCCCCGAGCACGGCTAGGCCGGAGATTGTCCAGCCCGTGACGTAGACCGCACCACCCGTTTCAGGTCTATCGACCATCCTGTCGTGCCAGTGGGTCATGACAGCCTCCTAGAGAATGCCTCTGTAGGTAGTCGCCGCCAGCGGCTCAAGGTTCAAACCCTTGGCAACCCCGAGACGCCTTCCCGCAGGCGGCGGCCCTCGTCGCTCGCCACCAGGCTCTTGCCCTGCGTCCGTTCGGTCGACGCGGCGCGCGGGCGATGATCTCCGGCGCGAATGACGGTGCCAGTGCGGCCGCACTTGACGCAGCGGACGAAGCGCAAGGCCATGGTCCGGGCCCACAGGGATTAATTGCAACAGCCAGACTTGGATGGATCGTTGTAGCTCGGTGCGTCGTCGTAGTGGACCGGCCGAGGCGCAGCGTAGGTCCAGCCCGGAATGGCGTACTCGTGCCCTTGATGGACGATGACATGTCGAGAGTGCCGCGCCGTTGCCGCACCGGCAGACGCACAGAGGGTGATCAACAGGCCTAAGGCCAAAACGGAACGCATCGCATTTGCTCCAATGAACCTGCCGCTGGGGAGGATGTAAATTGCCCGCCGTCGATATGTGCGGTTCGCAATCTGCAGACACCATTAAAACGAATTTTAGAAGCCAAGCGTCCTCAGTTGGTAGACTTGAGCGGCCTGGCCTCGCCAACCTTCTGGACGCTGTTACCGACGTTGAATTCTTAACGTGATACGTCGCCTGATGTGCTCGATGCTCATGAGCTTACGAACCGCCTGATCAGTGGCAGCGGCTCCACTCCGCGACCTTCTTTTGCGAGCGTCTTACGCGCCCGATGATGATCGCTCGAACGTCCGCACCGAAGTCCTTTCTAAAATACTATTTAATGGTAGAGCGGACGCCGCCTTTCCATGTGGTTCGGTAAGCTATCTGTCGAGGACAACTATGATGAATTTCGCACTGATTGGTGCTGCCGCCATCGCCGCACGGCAGCTTTGGCAGTTCCTGGTCTGGCGCAGGCCGCTACCGAACATCCCGGGCTATCGCCCGCGTTTCTACCCGAAATCAATCGCCAAAAACCTGTCGGCGGGCA
>NZ_LLXX01000185.1 GCF_001440405.1 Bradyrhizobium valentinum | reverse complement strand
ACGTTTTTTCTTGCGGCGTACATGTGCATGGTATCACATTCTTCATATGAAGCATGTTGATTCGGAGTCGCCTTCGCGATGTCGCGCGCTGGCTGCGAAGCGAATCGACGAATCTCTGGCCTGCGCTTCTGGGTTCGCTGAGCCTGCGTCGTAGCCGGTGCATCCGCAAGAATTGCCCTGCGTGCCAGTCTGGCGAACAGCATCAAAGTTATGTGCTCTACGGTCGCGCGAACGGGCGTCGCGTTGCCGTCTACGTGCCGGAAGAGCTTGTGCCGGAGGTTCAGCGCAACCTGGACAACGGGCGCGCTCTGCAGGATCTGCTGCACCAGGCGGCACCGCGATACATCAAAGCGCTGAAGCGACAGCGCGCCGAAGCATCCAAAAGCAAGAAGAGCCGAGCGGTGTGAGAGCGACAGCGCGACAGATCAGCTTTGCCGATTGGGAGCTGATGCGGCAACGTGATCAGGGCATTCGCCTGGAGCCGCTGCTGGAGGCGATATCCGGCTTTCTCGACGACCAGCGGGACGTCATCGAGCGTGTCCGGCGGGATCTGGTGCGTGGCCTGAAGCAGCCAGATAGCGGTCGTCACGGATTGACGGCGACACAGGTTCTGCGCTCGCTGGTTCTGATGCGGCTCAAGAACTGGGACTATCGCGAGTTGCGTGAACGCATCGCAGATGGATTGACGCTTCGTCAGTTCACCGACTTCTACTGCGCGCCGGTGCCGAAGCACGACGCCTTCCAGCGTGGCTTCATCCGTCTGACCCCACAAACGCTGAAAGCGGTCAACGATTTGGTGGTTCGGGCAGCGGTCGAGCTCGGATTGGAGGATGGCACGAAGCTGCGGGTCGACACTACGGTGGTGCAGACCGACATTCATCATCCGACCGACAACACGTTGCTATGGGATGTGGTCCGCGTCGTCACACGCCTGGTCCGCCGTCTGGCCAAAGCGCTGGAATTGCGAAGAATCAAGGGCTTTTGCGACCGCACGCGCGCGGCGCGGCGCCGGATGTACGAGATCCAGCGCATGACGACGAGGCAGCGTCACGAGCAGCAGACCCGGATATACCGGGCGCTCATCGACATTGCCGAGGAGGTCGTAGGAAACGCACGCGCGGGGCTCGAGAGGACCCGCACGATGCGCGGCAAGGACATGTTCGCCGACATGGCCATCGAGGAACTGCGCAGTCAGATCGAGCACTTCTGCGGGCTGGGAGATCGTGTCATCGATCAGGCACGTCATCGTGTGCTCTTTGGTGAGCAGGTGGCTACCGACGAGAAGATTTATTCCATCTTCGAGCCCCATACCGACCTGATCAAACGCGGCAAGGTGCGCACGCCGGTCGAGTTCGGCCACAAAGTCTTCCTCGCCGAAAGCGCGGAGGGCCTGATCACGCAATACGAGGTGCTGAAAGGCAATCCGCCCGACGAGGTTCATGTGGCATCTTCCCTCCAGCGCCACAGGCAGGCCTTTGGCCGTGCCCCGCAGCTGTATGGCTCGGATCGTGGCTTCTTCAGCGAGCAGAACCTTGCCTCGTGCAAGCACGCCGGCGTGAAGGTGGTGTGCATTCCTCAGCGTGGTGGCAAGAGGACGGGACGACGTGAGGCGTACGAAAAGAGCGTGGTCTTCAAGAATGGTCAACGCTTTCGCGTCGGCATCGAGGAACGCATCTCCGTGCTGTTCCGAGGCCGCGGCATGAAGCGCTGTCTCGCCGAGGGACGTGACCGCTTCGAACTGTGGGTCGGCGCCGCGGTGCTCGCCAACAATCTCATGAGGATTGC
>NZ_LLXX01000184.1:10174-18247 GCF_001440405.1 Bradyrhizobium valentinum | reverse complement strand
ACCTCTAAAGACATAAGGTCGGGGGCGCGATATGATCACAATTACCTTGCTCTGCCAGCGGTCATGACTGGAAAATGCCTTTTGGTAGCGCCCGAAATTATTGTCGGCGATCTGGTGCGCGGGGGCGTTCTACAGGTGATACCAGGGTCACGTACTCCCAGCGGCATGCAATATCGGGCCTATTCGGTCGACCGCAGTGACAATCCCGAAATCGCTCGTGCTTTTTGCCGTTGGCTAGTCCGCCTTTGTAAAAAGGCCGCCCTTCCGGAAGCCGCTTAATGCGCATGAGACCATCGCGGCACCCCTAAAACGACATTGCATGAGCCAGTTTTGAAAGATAGGTCTTGAGATTTTGCGCCGAAGGAACACCGCTACTCACACTGTATTGCGGTAGCCGCATCAACCTGTTTGTTGAATCCTAGCTGGCTGTAACGAAGAGAAGTTTTCGTTCGATACCCGTTTCAATGACAACGAACCATTTTGGTCTCCTTCAAGCCTTGTCGAGGCCCGATTATTCCCTTGCTTATTCCTATCAATGACGCTCTCTCGTAAGAGAGCGTTCATGGGTGATATTCAAGCATCATGGTGGCTAGATGCGAACAAGGACCATGCCGCGAATACGGTTAGCTGTTCCACCGACAACCCCGTTCGCGTCGGGAACCACGAGCGTGCGCGATCCATGTAGATACTCAACACCCAGATCGACCGATGGCACAGAGCTGTAGATCAGGTTGGCGAGACGCGCGTCAGGTCTCTTGTGCATCTCGCTCGCGAAATCGGAGGGTGTGGATGATTAGGACAACAAACCGCGTCGCATGGCCTCGGCGACGCATTGGGCAATAGATACTGCACTTAGTTTGCGGCGAGCGTTCTCAAGATGAAACACGACAGTGCGCGGCGCAATCTGGACCAGCACTGCGATATCCGCGACCGTTTTTCCCTGCGCGGTCCATGCAAGGCATTGGCGCTCGCGCTGAGTGAGTTCACTTGCCGCGAGTTTACCGGTAGAGGGTATGTCAAGTCTGGCGGCGACATGACTATGAAAATACAACCCGACGAGTTGCACGAGATCCTTCCAGTCGGCCACGAGCCACTCCGGGTGAACGTCGCGGTCGCCCGTCGCCAGGGTAAATGCGGCCATCCGCCCAAATCCGCCCGTGATCGGCACAGTGATGCCTGATCTAATCCCGAAGGTCGTCGCTTCATCAAAGAACCGGCGCTGCTCGCGGTTTCCGGCCAGGGCTAACGCCTCGCCTCCCCAGCTGAACAGCGCGTGCTCGGCACGCGCGCGGCGCACCACAGGATCGAGCTGCTGATATCCAAGCTCGAAGTACCGGCTGGTCCAGGATTTTGGATAGGAAGAGATCAACATCGGCGTCTCGCCGGTCAGGCGCAGATAGGCAAATCGCTGAAAGCCCAGTCTCTGTGTTAGCCGCGTTGCGACACGCTCGAATTCATCCGCGTTGGTTGGATCGCATCGATGAATTCCTGGAAGATGCTTTCGAGCGGGCTCATTCCGGCTCTACCATTTGAAAAAAATCGCCGTACTTCCCAATGACCTCGCAGCGCATTTGGCGAAGGATCCGTCCGGCCTCGTAGGTCGCTCGAGACACGCCCACGAGGGCGCGCAGCCGAGCTGGAGGAGCACAGGAAGACCCTCCGCCAACGCACTTAGTTCGAAATGCCATGCCCCTAATCCTAGGCGGAACTCGTTTGTGCCGCCCCAGTATCGTTGGGAAGCAATAAACCGGTGACAGAGATTAACTAATGCGATGGACCGTTCTGATTTGGCGATGGATTCGTGCGAACGGCTCTGCAGGTCGTTGCAGTGCCGTAGTGGCCATTATCTGATCAAGATGCGCGAAATCTTAGCGCCCCGATTCGATATCGGCCGAGCCCGAAGCCGAAGGAATATGTCTGTACACAACGTACGGAAGGCGTCTTTATTCCGTCGCTGTATTCGTGACGCTTCACTTTTGTTCGAAGCGTACGAACGATTTGATCTGCTTCCTCCGGCGGCATTTTCCCTATTCTTAATCTGCGCTAAGGGGAAACAAGCCAAGGATGGAAACGCTGACATACGATTCCGCCGGATTTGCCTAACCTAGCAAGAGCGCTGGGTGAGTAGCTCTGCTGAGAGTCAGAAGGTGGTCAGGCGATTCCGTGGGAGATCAGATCCATCAATGTGGTCTGGAGGAACTTCGCCAATTCCGGGCTAATGTACTTGGCATCACTGGGCGACAGTGGATGATCCTGATGGCCTTTGGCGGACTTGGACAGGAAACGGTGTTCAAGTTAACCTATTGATGCACGTCGACCTCTTCATTCGTCACGGACCAATCAAAGCTGCGAGAGAAAAAAGGCCAAGCCCTCCACAAGCGATGCTCGCGTACAGATGTTGCTGACGGACAAGACTTACAAGCATCTTGCGAGCCTCGCAGTACAACAGGAAGCACTCGATGAGTTCGCTTTGGTGAATTCGGTTTTCGCGAATTGACCGAGTTCGCTAGCAGGCTCACTGCACTCGGGCATCGCCTAGAGAAAGCTCGCTTGAAAGTCGCTCTGGATTTCTGAGGACCAAAACGCACAATCCCCAGAATCGGCGCACTGTCTAGGTCACGTTAACTCCGAGTCAATGCAGTTAAAGTAAAGGATGCACGTGTCCTCCCAGGACCCTCTCACTGTGGGCCTCCGCCAGCGGCTACTGGTTCTACGGGCCTGCCGTGTGGGTTCTGACAAAGCCTTGATGGGCCGCCTCGATCTGCCGGCTTCCCCTCAAGTGAAGTTTTTTTTCCGAGCCCAGGAGATCGTGCCGATCGTCTTCTGTGGGGGTTCTGCGTCGCTTCGACTGAGAATAAACCGAGTATGGATCAGGGGAGCCTTTAGCAAGCGCCGAACGCTGGCCAATCTAGGGGCTGCGGACGGGAACGGCTTACGAGCGGGCCGTTTCTTGAAGGTCACGTAGCTCTAAAGTTTGGGCGGAAGCGAGCGCCGAGGGCGAGCCTCTTGGTGAGCTTGGATCGCTCGAGCCGAAAGGCGCGAACGATACGGCGCGCTCAGCAGCAATAGAAAAAGCGCCCTGTTGGCTTCATAGCTCGCAGCGGATCGGCTGCTTCTTGAACCCGTCATTACCAGCGTGCCTTCGCTCGTGCAGACCGACCATAACCACGTTCGCCCGCGCTGTTTTAAGAAAACCTCGAAGACTGGAAATTGATCAAACATGGCATGCAGCCCCTAATCTCCACCCGTCGTCTGCATTTCTGCATCCATAGCACAACCTACGCCGGTGCCGGCCTGCCTGTTGCGCTCTACTGGTTCTACGCGCACTGCCATGTAGGTTCTTAGAAAGCCTTGATGGACCGCCTCGATCAGCCGACTCCCCTCAAGCGGAGTTTTTTTCGGCGCCACCGGAGCCCTGAACACGGGCCCGCCGTGGAGATACTCATTTCGTTATTTCCGCAGGTCTACAGGTCCGAGTTGCCGAAAGCCGTAGAGGGCAGCAGACGTCTCGCCGAGGATCCGCCCTCGGGCGTCCTCATCTGGGACGAGTTCCTCAAGCCGCTCCAAGGTCTCCGAATAGGATGGCGCATAGGCGTGGTCGGCCGTCACGTGCGGCCACTCCGACCCCCAGAGCAACTGTTCCGGCCCGATCTCCCCCAGCATCCTACCCGCCGCTGCCTGGGCCCAGCCATCTGGGACGCGCCCGATCCCCGACAGCTTGACCCACGCCTCGGCGCCCTTAGCGAGCGCCATGAGCCGGTCCAGGCGCGGATCCCAGGCGGGATCGCGGGCGCTGTCCGCAAGTCCGAAGCCTCGGAACACCAGGCGATGGCCGTCAGCCAGGAGCAGCTCTGCCAGGCGCTCACGTCCTTCGACGCCACCGGACACCTCCAAGTGCAGGCCCAGCTGAAGGACAGCCTCGAGTGACTCGGCGAGTGGATCGGATTCGTCGAGGGTTAGCGCCAAACCCGCGGCACCTGATCGGCCCCACTCCTCTAGGACATCAGGCGCCAGCGGTTGCACGAGGGGCGGAATGAGTCTCACCGGCATTCGGGCCTGCCTCGCCTGGGCGAAGAGCTCCGTCGGGTCGCCGTTCAGGAAGGCGGGCTGGATCAGGACCACCCCTGTGATCGCGCAGGCGCGCGCGGCGCCTTCCAGCTGTTCCAAGGCGCCGTCGACGATGGGCGCGGTCCGCCGGGCCTCTCGGCGGAAGGCGTGGACCTCGCAGTCGATCCTCATGGAGCGCCCTCGCCGCAGAGCGCAGCCGGCAGAGCGCCCGAAAGGCCGCAGCTCACCCGGAAAGGCAGGTCCTCGACGGCGGCGCAGCGCGCGTAGAGACTCTCCAGCTTCTGCTCAATCACGCGGCGGGCGACGTCCCGCTGCGCGTCCGGGCCGTGGCGCTCGGCCGCGATGATCTCGCCGATAGGGCCGAGTCCTAAAATGGAGTGCTCCCGCGCCGTTGCAAATACAGGCTCGCTATAGATGATCGTCATGCGGTTATTTGCTCAGCTCTGTAAGTCTTAGTTGCGGAAAAAACGCGCAAGATGCTGGTAAGTGAAGGGGATCTGGTTCCCTCGCAGTTGCGCCCGTTTGAAAGGCTGGGGCTCCTTGACCTTTACGATCATCTCGCTCGATGCAAATACCTCGCGGGCGGAGTCCAGAATCGTTGCACCAGCCGTGCGTGCGCCAATGCCAGCGCCGGCATTGGTTTCGATTGCCACGCTCCGGCCGGCCGCCACATATTCGCGTACGGTTCCAGGCGTAAGGCCCGTTTCTATCCCACAGGGGGAGCGCAGCGCCGCGCATAGTTTTTTGGAAACACCGGCCCTTATTAGCAATCTCCTTACTTGGACGACCTTTTTTAATCGGGATAGCAGTTTGTTTTCCTGCAATCTTGCAAAAAAGGCGTCAAATGGCGCAGAAAGTCAGTGTTTTTCGCGCCATTACGCAGGATTCCAACATATGGACGCCGCTTCCGCATCCTGGCCGTGGTCGATGATTGCACGCGCGACTGCCTGGCGCTGGTGGCCGACACCTTGCTTTCCGGCACCTGGGGCGCGGGAACTGGAGCGGCTGGTGATTAAGCGTGGCAAAGCCGAAGATGGTGGTCAGCGACACGGCAGCGAACTCACCAGCAACGCCATCCTGACCTTGGCTGGGGACATCAAGGCCATCAACCGGAAGCGGGATGTGTGGCGCGACAATCTGGCTGGGAAGCCACTGTCATCCTGATTGCAGCGCGGCGGGGGGATTGGCCTCGTGCAATTTAGAGTATGATGTTCTTATACGGAAACATACCCTGAGTTCTAGAGATAGATGGCGCACTCCTCCTTAAAGAAAAGATCAGGAGCTCGCCGGATTTCGCCAAGTTGCCTGGACATGGCGAGGCTCGGCGGCTCGGATCAGGTGTTTGAGTTTGGCGAAGCCCTGCTCGATCGGATCGAGGTCCGGACTGTAGGGCGGCAGGAAGAGCAAATTTTGTGTCGCGATGTGACGGGTTGCCAATACGAAGCGCTGCGATCAAAATACCCTTGCGGTCTTGAAGACCTTTCACGGCAGGTAGCGCGCAAACTAAAAAGTCGGCCGTGAAGAATCTCCCAACCTCTTGAGCGGGAGTCTATTTTCCGGAGAGGACGACATTTGAAATTGCAAGCTTTTTGGATTTGAAGGCCGCAAAGCTTGCAATTTCATTTTTGCGATTCCCTCGAATCACGGGTCATGATTCCGTGGTCGCATCGGAGGGGACGATGCGACCCAAGGAACGACGGGACAGCGGACAGGCCGATCTTCTGCGCTCGCGGCTGGACGCGATCATCGACATGAACCATGCGCTGGTGAAGCTGGCGCGGACGATCGACTGGTCGTTCCTCGAGGAACGGTTCGGCGCGGTCTACGAGGACAAGCCGGGCCGACCGCCGCTTCCGACGCGGCTGATGGCCGGACTTGCCATCCTCAAGCACACCTACGACCTCTCCGATGAAGTGCTGTGCGAGCGCTGGGTGGAGAACCCCTATTACCAGTTCTTCTGCGGCGAGGAGTTCTTCCAGCATCGCCTGGTGTTTGACCGCTCCTCACTGACACGCTGGCGCCAGCGCATGGGCGAGGAGAAGCTGCAAGCGTTGCTGCAGGAGAGCCTTTCGGTCGCCACCAAGACCGAGGCGATCAAACCGTCCGACCTCAACCGCGTCATCGTCGACACCACGGTGCAGCCCAAGAACGTGATGTTCCCGACCGACGCCAGGCTTCTCAACCGCGCCCGCGAGATCCTGGTGCGGCTCGCCAAGCGCTACGACATCAAGGTACGCCAGTCCTACGCGCGGGTGGGCAAGTTCGCGCTGATCAAGCACCAGCGCTACGCCCACGCCAAGCAGTTCAAGCGAGCCAACCGAGCCTTAGGGAAGCTTCGAACCTATCTCGGCCGCGTCATCCGCGACATCGCCCGCAAGCTTGACGGCAACGCCGACTTGCTCGGGAAGATTGCGCTTGGACGGATGCTGGCACTGGCGCGACGGGTGCTTGACCAACAGCAGCGCCAGCGTGGCCCCAAGGTCTATTCGCTGCACGCCCCGGAGGTGGAGTGCATCGGCAAGGGCAAGGCGCACCGGCCTTACGAGTTCGGGGTCAAGGTCTCCATCGCCACCACGTTGGCGCACCAAGGGCGGCCAGTTCGTCACCCACGTGAAGGCGTTGCCCGGCAACCCCTATGATGGCCATACGCTCAAAGCCGTTATCCCCGAGATGGAAGCGCTGATTGGCAACATCATCGAGCGCCTTCTTGGCGACAAAGGCTACTGCGGCCACAATGCACCACCAGAATACAAATTCAGGGTGTTCACATCAGGCCAGAAGCGGCGGGTGACGCCCAAGATCAAACGTGAGTTGCGCCGACGCTCGGCGATCGAGCCCGTCATCGGCCATCTCAAGTCCGAGCATCGAATGGGCCGCAATTACCTCTGGCACCGCGCCGGCGATGCCACCAACGCCGTCCTCGCCGCCGCCGGCTACAACTTCCGGCGCCTCCTCCGCTGGCTGAGCCTTTTGCTCTGCCAAATCCTCGCTCAGCTCGGCCTCCAAATGCGGTTCATCCCGGCCTGAAATCTCAATTCTTCACGGTCGACTAAAAAGGCAGCTCATGCGGAAGCTACGCGAGCGGTCCAGATCAATGCCACCACGTGCACCTAGCGAGGCGGCTTCGTGTACGGCGGCGATTGTAAAGATCTCACGAAGTTTGCCCAAGTGACTGGTCATCAGCGCCGCGTCGAAGCCGCGTCAAGTCTTCTGCATCGATTGACGTTATATCCAAAATATAAAAGCCCTATTTGATATCAGAACGCTAGACTCCAAACGGCGGCAACGGGCCGGTCAGCTTAGTCAGGAGAAAGTCCATGAACACAACCCCGATGAATGCAACCGCGATGGAGGACCTGAGCGACGCCAGCGAGGCCACCGGACGTTGGTGGTACGGTCGCGTGGTCGAGGTCGAGACATTCGACTGCTACGCAGAATAGGACAACACAAGGGATGGCCTTTGGCCCATCCCTTGTGTTGTCGCGATGAACGAGGGATCGCTGTTGTGAGCGAGGCACTTCAAGCATGGTATCTGGGGCATACGCCGGCGACTGGACTTCACGGCAGAGGAAACAAGTTTCCGAATCTGCCCATTGTGGCCAACGATGGCAACCTCGTTGATCCGTCTTGTGGCTGACTGGAATAAGAACGAAGCGGTCCTTTCTCGGGCGGACGAACCAGCCTTTGAGGCGCTTCGGAATACACCGTCTCGCGACGAAATATGCCACTATGGCGAGCGAAGCGGTGCCGATGTTGGCGACGAAGCGCGTGAGCCCACATACAGCATACACCGGCGGTTCACCTGCTGCGCGCCGGTGTCGGCATCAACACGATCCACTTGGCTGGGCCACGTGTCATTGGACACCACGCACATCTATGCTGAGGTCGACCTGGACATGAAGGCAGAGGCGTTAGCCAGGGTCTATTTTAGCGACCTGAGGGAGCCGCCTCGGTTCTGCCGCCGATCTCGAAAAGCTCACAGGCGTCGCAGCGCGCCGCATCCAC
>NZ_LLXX01000184.1:0-10086 GCF_001440405.1 Bradyrhizobium valentinum | reverse complement strand
CGACCGGTTCAAGGTCTGGATCAGCGGCCAGGTTCGCCGCGTCACCAAAGCCATCCGCCGCGAGATGCGGCGTCGTGCCGCCGTCGAGCCTGTGATCGGCCATCTCAAGGACGACCACCGAATGCGCCGCAACCATCTCAAGGGCCGCGACGGCGACCGCATCAACGCCGTTCTCGCCGCCGCCGGCTACCACTTCAGCCTGCTCCGCCACTGGTTCGCGGAACTTTTACGCGTCCTGCTATGGATACTCTGTCGCCGCCTAGCGCAACCACACCTTGCGTAAAACGGTGCTCAGAAACGTTCTTCACGAACGACTAACGACCAAAGTTGATCCAAGTGCAGCTTACATCCATCCATGTCAAAAGGATATCCGCCCACTGAACTTTTCCACAAGTCCGGCCGGCCGCCAGCTGAGCTTCGCTTGGCGCAAGCCCGGAATACCGAGATACTGTCCTCGATTGATAAACGTTGCTTCGGCCGCAATGTTCGCTGCGAGTACGTGAAGGACATACTCATAGCCGCCCTTGAACTCCCGTTCGGCCTTCTCATGGTGTTCCACGAACATGTTAGAGTTGAGTCGTTCGCCAACGGCAAAACCCACGAGCTTCTGACCTATCTCTACCACTACTCCCTCTATGGGCAGGGAATCAAAGTGCTGGAGAGCGACTTTAGCGGCGGAGGTCTCCTCTTCTGCCGAATCTCGGTCAGCATCTTGCTCGCTCAGCCATCTCTCTTGAAGCTCGATGCAAACAGTCGCATCCCGTGCCTGCAGCGCCCGTACCTTCGGATTGAGACCGGCAAACCTCCTGACGAGGTTTCGCTTCCCTTCGAACTTCTTACCCTTCAACCTGATCAACTCGTCGACGTTGTAGTAGTTAGTCACTGTTGTCACACGGGCAGGCTTCCTGAAAGCTCATCCGAAAGGTTCCTTGGGATTCGCACCCATCGGTATGTCCCGAGCCTGGGAAGCGGCTCCAACATGATCTCTTTCGGATGGTCTCCTATCGGAGGAAAGAACTGCGGCTCGTTGTCCGATTTGCGTTGATACGACACCACGAGGTGATTTCGATATAGACAAAATTGGTGGTTCTTTATGTCGGCCCAGCAGAAAGTGTTTGCAAAGCTCATTCACAGCATTTGGGCGGAAACTCCGCAAAGTAACGGTCGAAGATGGTCTTCTGAGCCATCGATACCGGTTGCATCGCGTCTAAGATGCTTTTCATGCTCTCCGCCTCTCACGACAGCACGTTGCGGCGATGGGTTTCATCCGCATTTCTCTACCCTCCCAAGAAGATTGAATTCGCTTGAGGTCCGCGCGTTCAGCGGGATAGTGGATTGATCGAAGCCCGCTTAACTTCAGACGTCATTTCCGCGAGATGCAGCAGTGCAAATCGATTTATGCGGCGCAAGTAGTCATTTTGATTTGTCTCCACCAAATATCTGTATCCGCAAATACGGTTCGGAATCTGACAGCATCGACAACTGAAGCTTTCGGCGAGCGAATACTCGGAGCAGTTGTAGTCAATCGTTATTTCGTCGGTGTCACTACGAATCTGCTCGATGGCGTTCAAGACGATGCTCGCGCCTTCGACGCGGACGTACGCGTTGGGACGACAACTGTGGTTAATGAAGTCAATGTAATCACTACAAAGGTGTCGATGACGATCGATCTGTATCGTTCTCTTGTGTGCCACAGGTAAAACAGCCCCAAAGAGTTTTCCTACGACATCGCCGCTCGATATTGTTCTGCTTGAGAATAGACCAAATCCGTTGATCTTGGATGTTCCGACGAAGAGCCAGCCACTTGTCTCGTGGGCATTGTGATCCTGATTCATGCTGCGAGGTCTCCCGCCATCCCTGATGGACGGCACGATGGTGACCGCCGCCCAGCTAAACATTTTCGCCGTCGTACTGCCGTGCTCCTCATCTTCCGACGGCAATTAGGCAATCTAAACCGCGCTGCCACAGCTCGGTCAACCTATCAACTCTGGGAGTCAATATCGTTGGTAAGCCACTCAAGCGCCTTATACTCCTTCGATGCGCTTCCGGATGCGAAATCAACCGGGTGGAACTCTGCGTCTTGAGTCGTCGCTTGCACTCCTCGTGCAGCCGCTCGAATTGCATTCGTGGTGCGTCCGCTCTTCCAATGACTCGGCGGGCAATCGCGTGAAGGTGAAGAGCCGGTCGACGGCCTCTGGCAGGCTGTCGGCCACCGCACGATGCTTGAGCCGCCATTTGGGGATGAAGGCTTTGCGCCGCGCCTCGATCTCCTCGCGCGTCGCCGAGTAGATCATGTCGCTGTAGTCGCGGTGATCTCCTCATACAGGCGCTCGGGCGCATGCGCCAACAGGTTGCGGTGCTTGTGGACCTTGCAGCGCTGTACGGGCACGCCATCCCACACGGCGGCGATCGTAGCCTCAAGCCCCGGCGCACAGGCTTCGGTGTTCTCACCGCTTACTCTTGATCGCCAGCAACACTTTCTGACCGTCTGCACACGCCGACGACGACAGACGCGCACGATCCGCGCCAGCAAACAGCGTGCCCAGAGCGCGGCGCCCCCGTCGCGTGTTGGTGCCGGACAGGTAGACGGCCGGCGATCAGCGGGTCGGCCGACAGCGTGCGACGCTGAGCGGCCCAGAGCGCGTGGCTCTTCCGTTCCGTCGTCCCGCCCTCCGGGGTGTCAAGCCGGGCAACCGCGACCTAAATCGGCCCGAAGCTGCCGGTCAGCGACCGACGGCCGACCGTGCCGATGACCGGTAAGGCCGGCCGCCCTCTCACGGCCGACCTGCTTGCTGCGTTCGTAGCGCGGGCGCGCAAGGGCCGAATCGGGCTGGCTGCGGATCAATTCTTCAATGAGTTCCAGCACTTGTTCACGCACGGCAGTTTCGATCGAATCGAGCCAATCGTCGAAAGGCTGGGGAGCCGTTTCTCCTTCACACTGCGGTGAAGGCGTCTTCGTGATATTGCTGGTCATGGCGTGGTCTCTGATCCGGCGTCCGACGCCGGATGATTCGAGTCTGATCACCTCGGAGACCACGCCACCTTCAATTCGAACCAATCCCGCGACGGGTCCCGCGCGGCTCACCGGAGCGGTGTCGCAAACTCGATATCACACTACCCGTAACCACGACTTTTCCTTCCCAATGCGGAGTCGGCCGCCATGCCCAGACCTGGCGCCGAACCATTGAGCCAAGCCTTAACAGAAGACTCACTGGGCGCGCCTTCATGCGCGACCCATGTTCCGACCAATAGCTAAAATTCTCCGCCTGTATGACGTCAAAACCGCGATGGCGAGCTCATCGCGATCTCAAAGATCTTTCGCCTCGGTCAGCGGCCACCTTTCCGGCGCGGCACGATGGGATCGCACGAGAACAACCGGGTGATGCCGGAGAAAGCGGAACCATGCCAGCGCGTCCTGGCGAGACACCACAGGGCCGTCATCCTCAGCCAATGCATGAGAGGCGACTGGCATCATTTTCGTCCTTCGCCGTCCATCTCGGATTGAAGACCCCTGACGTCGGAAAGCCGACAAAAAACGGCACGGGCGGCCCACAGAGACGTCGGGAGGCACGCTTGTTTCTTTGGTCAAGAAGGCGCGCATCGGCTTCAGCGACTGGCACGCCGATTGCTGGATGAGAAGGAAAGAGCCACCGCAAAGGTGGGGTTCGTGCCAGGAGTTGCCGATGAAGCTTGCCCGATTGATGCTCTTGAGGCGAGGTTTGTGCTAGCCCGCATTTCTCACAGAGTTAGGCGCATCGGGGCGCCGAATCAGCGAAAGTTCTTTTGCGAGAAGGACTTTGCGATGATTCGAGGAGCGCCCCGATGCCGACAGAGTGTAGCGCAGAGCGGTTTGATTTTGGAAGGGTGGAAGGACGCCTCGTGGAAGCGGCCTTTGACGCTGGACTGGTGACGTCGGATGCCGGCGCGCTGCTTCTGGGCGCGGCCGATCGGGCGATCGATCTGGTCGGGCGTTTTGCGGATTGCTTTCGCGATCATCGCCGGCAGGACCTGATCGAGCACACGGTGGCGACACTGATCGGGCAGCGGGTATTTGGCATCGCGCTCGGCTATGAAGATCTCAACGACCACGACGAGTTGCGGCACGATCCGCTGATGGCGGTGCTTTCGGGCAAGCTTTCGGCCCGGCGCGAGGACTGCGCGCCGGTGGCCGGCAAGTCGACGCTGAACCGGCTGGAACTGAGCCGAAACGAGCCTTCGCGCTATCACAAGATCGCTTACGACGCGGCGGCGATCGAGGCGTTGCCGGTGACGCTGTTCCTGGAGGCGCACAAGCAGCCGCCGCGCCAGATCATCCTCGATCTCGACGCCACCGACGACCCGTTGCACGGGCAGCAGGAGGGGCGCTTCTTCCACGGCTATTACGACTGCTACTGCTATCTGCCGCTATACGTGTTCTGCGGCCGGCATTTGTTGGCAGCCAAACTGCGCCCCTCCGACATCGACGCCAGCGCGGGCAGCGTCACGGAGGTCGAGCGGATCGTCCGGCAGATCCGTGCCCGCTGGCCGTTCGTGCGCATCCTGCTACGGGCGGACTCAGGCTTTGCGCGCGAGGCGCTGATGGCATGGTGCGAGCAGAACCGCGTGGATTACCTGTTCGGGCTCGCTCGCAACACGCGCCTGGTCGCCATGATCGAAGAGGAGCTTGCCACGGCAAGAGCCGCGGCCGAGAAGACCGGCCGCCCGGCGCGCCGCTTCAGGGACTTCCAGTGGACGACGCTTGATAGCTGGAGCCAGGAGCGCCGCGTCGTCGCCAAGGCGGAGTGGACGCACGGCGAGGCCAACCCGCGCTTCGTCGTAACCTCGCTCAAGCGCAGCGAGGCGGGCGCGCGGCAGCTCTATGAGGACATTTACTGCGCCCGCGGCGACATGGAGAACCGGATCAAGGAATGCCAGCTCGATCTCTACGCTGACCGCACCTCGGCTCAGACCATGCGGGCCAACCAGCTCAGGCTGTGGTTCGCCGCGATGGCCTACGTGCTGATCTGTGCGCTGCGGCGCATCGGCCTTGCCGACACCGCCTTTGCCGACGCCACCTGCGGCACCATCCGCCTCAAGCTGCTGAAGATCGGGGCACTGGTGCGCATCTCCTGCCGCCGCATCAAGATCGCCATGGCCTCGGCCTGCCCAGCCGCCGAACAATGGGGCCGTGCTGCCCGTCGCCTGGCCGAAGCCGCCAAGGCCCGCGCCTCGCCGGCCTGACACGCGCCGCCGCAACGCGCCCAATCCGCGGCATCATTAACAAGCCCCAGCGGAGACACACAAAACCAAATCGCCCCAGCGCCTTCGGCGCCACGGTCCTCGTCGCCTTCGCGCCGATCAACCAATGGCCGTCGCAAATCAATTGGCCCTGGTAGAGTCGAGGAGAGGCGCGGTGGCTTGAGCCGTGTTGGCATCGCTCCGTTTCCTCTCCCCGCTCATCAAACCGGACGTGCGGATTTCCCGCATCCGGCTTTCCGACTGGCTTCACTGCAGGGCACGCGGCAGTGGTCCCAAGTGGACGCGCCGGAGGTGGAAGACCCCGAGCGCGCCGAACACGGCCTCTCGCGGAAAGAGGCTGGTGCCGTGCGACGGCACCTTGTGACGTCGAACCAGGAATCGGCGGACCCGCTCGTAGACGTGGTTATCAACGGCCCGGTACGCCGGCAGCCGAGTGCCGTAGCAGAAGTACGCGCTCCAGCCCCGCAGCATGCGGTTGAGCTGGTTTCGCACTTCAGGCCATGCACCCATGTTGCCAGGAACCAGGATGTCGCTCACCTTGACCTTGAGCCGCTGGACGCTCTTCTTTGACGGGCTCGCGCCCAGATACCAATGACCATCCTTCCGGTAATGGTGCGGGCCGAAGCTATAACCAAGGAAGTCGAAGCGTTCGTGCCGGGCGTCCCGGACCACGGTCTTCGTCTCGTTGAGGGCAAGCCCGAGCTTGGTCACCACCATCCGCGTCCACGCCAGCGCCTCATCCGCGTACCCGTGGCTGAGGATGACGAAGTCGTCGGCATAGGAGATGACGTGGGCCCGGTAGGCTTCACCTCGTCCAGTGCGCCGCCAGTGCTTAAGGAAGCGGTTCATGTAGATGTTGGCGAGCAGCGGACTGACCACACCGCCTTGCGGGGTGCCCTTCCGGCTTCTCTTCCCACCTGTCATGTGCGGCTTCCCGTCCGCATCTCGCTCCTCGACCGGTGCTCTGAGCCACAGCTTGATCAGCCGCAGCCCGTGCCGGTCGACGATGCGCTGCGCCACCGACCGCATCAAATCTTGATGCGGAATCGTGTCGAAGTATTTCGCCAGATCGGCGTCTACCACGTCGGTATAGCCGCGGCAGAGCAGCGCGTGCACCGCCTTGATCGCCTCGGTCCCGCTCCGTTTCGGTCGGTAGCCATAAGCTGCGGGATCAAGGTCCGCCTCGAAGATCGGCTCCAGCACCAGCTTGGTGGCAGTTTGCACCACCCGGTCCCGGATCGTCGGGATGCCGAGTGGCCGCTCGCCGCCGCCCGGCTTCGGGATCATCACCCGTCGCACCGGTGCAGGCCTGTACGCTTTCGCGACAAGGTCCTTCCTGATTTCGGCGAGCCACTCTTCCAGCCCCGCCGCCTCGATCATCGCGAATGTCATTCCATCCACGCCCGGCGCGCCCCCGTTCGCACGGGCCAGCGCATAGGCGTGGGCCAGGATGTCTTCGCGGTAGATCTTGTCGTAGAGCAGATAGAAGCGAAACGCCGGTTCAGCCTTCGCCTTGCAATACAGCTTCCTCTGAAGACTCCGGATGCTATCTGGTGTTGTCAGGCTCATCGCCAATCACCGATCCTCCTCTCCGTCAGACGCGCGCCAGAAGTCAGGGTCCTTCCCTCCGCCGGCGTTACCCGGTTTCAACGGTACCGCAACCCTGTCCGACTCCCGCTGCGGACCGCCGCCAATTGCGACGTTGAAGACGCGACCTCCGCCCGCTGCGGGTCTCCCCCAATTACCCGAATCACCATTCCGGCGTGCCGTGCCCACTACCCCGGCGGATCGAGACAGGTGCTCGTGTCGGTTACTTCCCTGTCCCACGCGGCCTTCCCCGAATCTCAGGCGGGTCGGCATCCGCAATTTCACTTTCGAGGCCTGCTCAGGCTTTACTCACGTTACGGCCCACTGGATTGCTCAACCGCCCACGGCGGCCTTTGTCGCAAGGCTTCAACCCGCCCGATTGCTCAGACAAGCCGCTTGCCAGCTACCAGATCAAACCGACTACTGTCTGGGTGGTACCTTCCTCCACTGGTGATCCGCGCCGTTGGGGCGCACTGAGAAATGCGGGCTAGGCAGCGCCCAAGCGGCAAACATCAGTATCGCGGTTGCCGCGAACTTCACCGACCCGGCCAAGGAGATTGCTGTAGCTTTCAAACGGAAAACCGGCCTTAGGGCCCTGCTGAGCATCGGCGCAAGCCGACAGTTTTACAGCCAGATCACGCTAGCCGCGCCGTTCCAGGTGCTTCTTTCGGCCGAAGGCTCCAGCCCCGAGGGAAACTGTTCGAGGATGGTCTCGCGGTTTTCGGAAAGCCGCTTCACGTACGCGATGGGCACGCCCGTGCTATGCAGAACGACCGCGAATCGTGAACGTGCGGAGATGCTCAAGTCACAGCATCCATCAAGCCACTGATGTTTAGCGCAAGATGTGGCGTTGTGCTGCTCTTATGAGATCGGCATGGCATTGCCCTCGAATTCATGTTCGATGGGGTCGAGCGCGGTAAGTCAAGCATCCTGCCGTTGACCACCTTTGAGCAGCTCCAAAATGGATGTGGCAGGTGTCGGCTGAGGAGCATACCCTTTGAAAGTGATGGACCGATCTTGCGCGTCCCTCCAGAATTGGTAGGGCGACTTCCCCTCCCTTTTGCTGTACTCTTCACGATCGAGACTGCCGACCGGTTCGTGACTAAAAGTGCCGCGATTTGTTAGGTCACCGCGGAGATCGTGCAGCTCTCCCGAGGCTTATGTGTATCGGGGATCCGCATATTCAAAAAGTACCTGGAGATCGGCTGCACATAATACGATCGATAAACAGTTCACGGTTGCCAAAGCAATCGCCAGAATACGGGCTATTACCAGCCGCTGCCTCAACTTCCGTTGAGCGTCCGCTGTCGACTGAACTTCGCATGGCAATGGCCCCGATAGTAACCGCAAGATATTACCTAAATGAGTTGTGGCAAGCCATCGATCAATTCGGGATTCATGTGGTTACGGCCGAATTCGATCGGACTGTGTTTTTGGCGGTCGACTCTCTGCCGAATGTCCTCGTTGCGTCACGGCCAATCCGAGATGCATTGAAAGCCTGTCAACGCCTTCTCGAGAATCGCCCAACCGTAGATGCTGAAAGCGCTCGGCGAGAAGAGATCTTGTCTGATTGCACGCGTCGCCGATCGCTCAAGACGCAAATCGGTTGCTTCGGCTTCTCGCCGATACTGTGGGATTATAGAGCCCTATGGACACTCGTTGAGCAACGGCCGCACGGCCTGGGAAACATTTTCCGGGCGAGCGCTTCGCGGATGCTTTTAATTCCCGAGCCTGAGGCGCTGACGGCGATCTCGGCAGTCGACGGCAAAGTGCTCCGGCGAGTGGCCTGCAACCATCTAACAAATCAAGTAGCGCTGGAGGCGCTCGCCTGACGTGTCCGTGCGACGAGCCGAGCGTCACGAGCCTGACTCGCCGGTGCGCCTGTTCATTTTCATCTGCATCGAGGTACATATGAGCGGAATCAATCAACATAGCGGCTACGATCCGTCCGTGGCGAACTATACCCAGGCTGTCGCGAAAAATCTTTACGAGATCGGGCAGATTCCGCCATTGGGTCATGCACCGAAGCGCATGTATGCTTGGGTGATACGCCGAGAGCGGCATGGGGATCCAGAGATTGCGATGCAAGTGGAGGTGGTTGATACGCCCTCCGTAGGACCGGAGGACGCTCTGGTCATGATTATGGCGGCCGGACTCGGCTACAATGTTATTTGGGCGTCTCTCGGGCAGCCGGTCTCGCCCTTCGACATGCATGGGCACTCTCATCACATCGCCGGATCCGATGCTGCGGGAATTGTTTGGGCGGTGGGAGATCGCGTGAAGAAATGGAAGGTGGGTGACGAGGTGGTTCTTCATTGCCATCAGGACGACGGCGACGACATCGAATGCAATGGGGGCGACCCCATGTTTTCGCCTTCTCAGAAAATTTGGGGTTATGAAACTCCGGACGGATGCTTTGCGCAATTCGCGCGCGTTCAATCGCGTCAGCTATTACCCCGGCCAAAGCACCTAACCTGGGAGGAGAGCGCCTGCTATACGGGCACGCTGGCGACTGCATACAGGATGTTATTTGGTCATCGCCCACACGCCATCCGACCAGGTCAAAACGTTTTGGTGTGGGGCGCGGCTGGCGGACTTGGCTCGATGGCAGTCCAACTCGTAGCTGTCACGGGGGCGAACGCGATTGGCATCGTATCTGACGAGTCGAAGCGTGACTATGTGATGTCATTGGGGGCCAAGGGCGTGATAATCCGGAACAAGTTCGACTGTTGGGGCCGACTTCCCGATGTCCATGAGACCGCTTACAGCGATTACATGAAGGAGGTGCGCCGCTTCGGCAGAGCCATTTGGGAGATTACAAGGAAGGGCAACGACGTCGACATTGTCTTCGAGCATCCGGGACAAATGACATTTCCAGTCAGCTGCTACGTCGTGAAACGAGGCGGAATGGTTGTCTTCTGCGGTGCGACCTCAGGTTACAACCTTACGATGGATGCGCGCTTTATCTGGATGCGACAGAAAAGAGTCCAGGGCAGCCACTTCGCGAATCCATATCAAGTGTGGGAAGCGAATCGGCTTGTTGTTGAACGGCGGATAGATCCCCGTCTGTCCCAAGCCTTCAGGTGCGCCGAAATTCCGCAAGCACACAAGAAGATGTGGAAAAACCAGCACCCGCCTGGAAACATGGCGGCTCTTGTCCAAGCAAGTCCGGCGCGGTCTACTAGCTAAATGAAGGAGGTTTGGAACTAGTACCCGGAATCAGAGCTGAGTGATACGGCGGCCTTTGAAACGGCGTTGACG
>NZ_LLXX01000183.1:8839-13313 GCF_001440405.1 Bradyrhizobium valentinum | reverse complement strand
ATCTTGTAGGTCACATGAGCCATCGGGAACTCGCCCTTTGCAGGTGCCGACAGGGGGGAACGCGCCGCGCGATCCATGACAGAATAGGCCATGCTGTCGGATTTTGCACCGGCCGTTCGTCCTGTGATTGCAGCCGGAGCAAAGGAGAAAACCATGTGCCGCAACATCAAGACCCTGTTCAATTTCGATCCCCCGGCGACGCATGCGGAGATCCACGCTTCGGCGCTGCAATTCGTGCGAAAACTCTCCGGCTTCAATTCGCCGTCGCAGGCAAATGCCGAGGCGTTCAACCGCGCGGTTTCCGAAGTTTCCGACAGCGCGCGGCGCTTGCTGGCCTCACTGCAGACCAATTCGCCGCCGCGCGATCGCGAGGTCGAGGCCGAGAAGGCGAAGGAGCGCTCGCGGGCGAGGTTTGGCTAGGGGTGCGGGCCTAACGGTTGACGATTGATCGACCTCAAACAGGTCGATTCCCTTATCGTGCGACGATCTCACAAACGCCCTAGGGCTGCTTTGCTGCTGCCTCCCTTCCGTCAAATCAGGATCGCCTCTTCCCTCAAGAATGTCGGTGGAGGTACCAATGTTATACGCGCAAAGCCCACCACTGACAGCCGAAGAAACTTCGTACGGCGGGCTTGCGCGCGATTCGGACGTCCGATCCGATCAGCGCATTGGTAGACGGCGCATGAAGCCGTCGATCGATCCTCCCCATCACTACCGCTTCGGGGAGGGGCCGCTGGCGAGCGGCCGGCCGTCGATTGGCAGGCGAATACTCCGCTCCCTTACCCGGTTCTCTATTGCGGTTCTCATCGGTGTCGGCGCCACGCTTGGCTGGCAGTCCTACGGTGATGCAGCAAAGGAGATGCTCGTAGCCCGGGCTCCGGCGCTTGCCTGGGTGTTATCCGTTTCGACGACGAAGTCGCCGGTCGTTGCTGCAACTTCCACTGACCCGATGCAGCAGCTTGCGCCCCTGGCGTCCAATCTCGATGTCGTGCGGCGCAGCGTAGAACAACTCGCTGCCAAGCAAGAACAGATGGCCCAGAACATTGCGGCACTACGGGCTGTTGAGGAGGACATCAGACAGAAGATGTCATCCACGCCTCCGGCCCCGGCCCCGGCCCCGCAGGCGGCCTCCATCCCTCAGCCCAAACCTCCGCAACCCAAGGCGCAATCATCGGCGCTGCAGTCATCGTCGGTGCTTCGCCCGCCGCCTCCCGCCGGACCACAGCTCTCGCGCTGACGGCCCAGGTTGCCGGCGGCGAAATTGGTCAAAACGCGTCGGTGCAGTCCGTCGAGCAAGTCGCGTGATTAAGCAGGAACGTACGTCAACCTAATCACGTCCTCGCCAATTAGATTGCTGGTCACAAGGCGGAGCGGCGGCCGGGGACCTGCGAAGAATGGCTTGCCGCGACCAAGTACGACTGGATGGAGGTAGAGTTGATACTCATCAATAAGACCAAGCTCGGTTAGGCTTCGTGCCAGGTCGGGTCCGGAAACATCAATCTCCCCAGCGAGCTGAGCCTTCAGCCCACGTATCACCGCCTCCAAGTCATCCTCGACAAGAGTGGCGTTGGGCCCGACTGACTTCAACGATCGTGATACGACCCACTTCGGTTGGCTCCGCCACGCCGCCGCGAAGTCGCGTAGCTCAGGGGTCCACTCAGGATGGTCTTCGTCCCAATAGCGCATGACCTCGTACATGCGGCGGCCGTACACACTGCCCGTCAGGCCGCGCACTTGCTCGATGAAGTGACGAAAGAGCACGGGACCTGGCGCAAATTCCTGATGGTCGACATAGCCGTCCAGAGACTGGTTCATTCCAAAGACTAGCTTCGCCATGCTACAAAATCTCCACCCTAGGCTCTTCAGAATAGCTTGAGCCGACGTTGTACAGAAGTGAGATTGGACACGATTTGCGCGCCGCTTTATCGGTGCAGCCAATAACCAGACGTCTGCTTCTGGCACCTTTGAGACATGCCCACCTATCCTGAGAATGTTCGTTCGCCGGGGAAGACGGGAAGTTGCCGTGGTCGGTCAAACCGCAGCGAACGACCCAGAGCGGTCTTCCATTGATCTAGATCAACGTGACAAAGCGGCGCTTTCGCTTTTCTATCAAAACAAGCGACATCCCGCTTGGTCTCCTGGTTAGCGGCGGCGTCGTTGAAACTGATGGACCGGTACATCCAGGAGGGATGGTTCGGTAACGATCAGGTTGGGTTCGGATTGGAATGCAGAAGGAGTGCCTGGTGCTCGTAACACAACCAGAATGGGAGGTACAAATGAAGTGCCTATCATCTCGTCAATGGATCATCCCCGCGGCCGCATTTGTGGCGCTTGCCGCATCCGTGCCAGCATCTGCCGGCGAACCCGAGACTTCCATAAGGACCGAGTACCTGATGACGTTGCACGCGCCACTCGATGCTCCTCAGGCAATTGATCAAAGCCTTCTTATTTACAATGTGCAACCAGGCGGATGGGTCGAAGGGCCGCGTATCAAAGGAAAGCTCCAAACACCTGCCGGCGACTGGTTGCGCGTGATGCCGTCCGGTGTATTCCGCCTTGACGTGCGCGGCACGATCCAGACCGATGATGGCGAACTCATCTACGTGAGCTATGGCGGCGCCATCCAATGCAGCAAGGAGCAGGCAGATCGCCTCAACGCCGGAGGGCAGCTAAAGGCGGACGATTGTTACTTCATCACCGCGCCGACGTTTCAGACAAAATCCGACAAATACACTTGGCTCAATGCGGTCCAAGCCGTCGGCAAGATGGTTTCAGTCAAATTCGGGGACGGAAGTCACGTGCGATACAATATATTTGCAGTGAAGTGAATCCGAATAGAGGTTTTCCAATTGGCGGATCGCCAATCGGTCGAAAGTCCTAAGGAGTGCATAAAGGATCGCGATGTCGCCTATTGTGACTTTCGAGACATGCCGACCGACGCGGAACGCCCTATAGGCGCCGGTGCGCTGCGCGAGCAGCACCGCCATTTCGAGCGTGGATTGCATGGTCGGAGTGTTTTGGGTTGGTACCAAAATCGTCTTCATCGTCAGCCCCGCTCGTTGCAAATGAACGATAGTCCCAGCAGCAAGACGGCACTGAATTTCGACAGGCTAAACCTTCGAGGCAAGACCGCCAAGACTTCGGCCTAAAGGTTCCGTCGGCGTTGCTTGTGACCCAGCCGAGGTGATCGAATAAACGGGAGTGATGTCGCTTATTGGCCGACTCGAGCGCGCCGCCTGCAGCATTCGCTCCCGCAAACCGACCGCCCCCTCGCGCCTTTTGATGATCAGGGCTATTCTTTCTCTCCGTGGTTTCGGCGAAGCGCGTGAATGGCAAGAAATGAGCCGCACAGCTTTCGTTGGTGATCAAATGGCGCACAGCGGCCAAAAGGGCTTCGGCATGACCAAGCACGGCCGATCAGGGCACGCGACCCGATCGCCGCGTTTCCGCTTCCTGCAGAAGCTCGAAGCACAAAAGACCGATCGCAGGGACCGCTCTCGGATCAAGGACCCGAAACGGTCCGTCGAAGAGCTATTCCATCCCCGGAAGCCAACATGAACCGGACGAACTAGCTCATGTCGGTTGCTGCAGGAAAAACGGACTACGTTTTCGCTTTAGAGACTTCTGCCAATGCCGCCATCTGAACGGAATGTTGCATAATCAAGCGTCTAATAGACGCATTGGAAACTCAAACATGGAGGTCTTTGCTCGACAACGTGTAACGCGCAACCCATCTGGGAGGAAACCATGAGGTATCATCTCAATTCAGCGTGGATGTTTGGTTGTGTTGTGCTTGCTTTGGCAGTTCCGGCGGCCGCTGTTCCGGCCGTGGCGCAAGAAGCGGGCCAATGGTTCGGTCGAGCCGTTCTGGTCACCCTCTCCAGCAAGAGCGTGAAGCTGGAAGACCGGGCTGACCATACGGTGTCGGTCACTGAATTCGACGGCGCTGTGTTCAATGCCGACGGCAAGCCCTTCCTCGACAAAGCCCGCTATCAGGTGGTTGATCTAACGGATGCTGGCACTTCCAGCGGCGGCCACAAGACCTTCACAGAGGCCGATGGATCCAAGGTCTTTGCCAAGTACGTCCTGAAAGACGCGAAGCCGAAAGAATTCCGCGGTACCTTCGAGTTCACTGGCGGCACGGGAAAATATGCAGGGATCACGGGCCGCGGTGAGTACCACGTCGTGCAGGTCAGCGACACGGCTTTGTGGGATGAACTCCGCGGCGAGTACAAGATTCCGGGTACCGTTGGAAGTTCGCGACCTGAACCGGCCAAATGAGCATCAAGAACCGCTACGGCGAGCGCCGCGCATTCACGGTGAGCTGCTCATCGATGTCAGAAGCCAAAACCAGCAGCATTAGCGGAATCTAAATGTTGCAAAGAATCGACAGCGGCCGGGCTGCACCGCCCGATCCGATTTCCGCTGCTAGTCAATGTACTCATTAGCTCGTCATGCCCGGGCTTGTCCCGGG
>NZ_LLXX01000183.1:3501-8735 GCF_001440405.1 Bradyrhizobium valentinum | reverse complement strand
GAACAAGCCCGGCCATGACGAAATAAAACCGCTCATTTCAAGAAGATCCACGAGAATGCGGGCCGTCTTTTCGGTCAGGCTCCAAGATGCCCGCCCTTGTGCCGACCGGAGATCTAGCCATCAGGCAAGGCGAAGGGTTAGCTGGCGCACGGGATGGATGTGAGTTTGCACAAAGTCGGTCAGATGATCCGGCACCGGCACGCCATCCATGTCGCAGCGCATCTGGATTTCAGCCGCTATGTCCGAAGAAACGTCTTCGGACCAGTGCTCCAGCGTGTTGAACGCAACGACGCGGACAGGGCTGTTGTATTGGCCGGAAAGTAGATCGCCGACGATGGTTTCAAGATCGGCTTTCTCGATCTCGGTTTCTCGGTAAACCGAGCCGCTAGAAAAGCTGTCCACTACAAGGTAGACGGTTTCATCCGCCCCGTAGGGTACCGTACCGGGTGACCAGCCAGTCCTTGGCATGGACGCGCATCCTGCACTAATCTTACTGCATAAGCCCCTCATGGTGAGGAGCGCCAACGGGTCCGCGCGTAGCGCGGCCCGATGACAGGCTTCGCGCGTCTCCGGACGATGCTGCGCATCGCCGGGCGAACCATGAGGCCCGTCTGTGGCCTACATCCTTCGAGACGCCCGCTCCGCGGGCTCCTCAGGATGAGGATTGGCCCTGACGCAGTAGATCTAACGCGATTCAAGTGCCGCCCAGCGCAGCGGGTTCCGGTTTTCGTTCCACTTTTTCCCGAATTTGCTATTATCAAAACTGTCTTGTCGCTCGTAGAGGATGCTGGTTTAGCGCGGGCGCCCGGAGAGGTAGTGCCATGACCAAACTGGATGATCGGACGATTGCAAACATGAGCTTCGTTTTAGAGGAGACCTGCCGCGTCTTCCCTAACGGCGGCGACCACGAACGCCGTCGCTACATCGCACGGAAATTGAAGCTCAGTGCGAAGAGGGGAAACGCCACCTTGGGCGGATTGAGGGCCGTCGCACATACCGCGCTCAAAGAGATAACGAAGCAACGGTCGGCTTGATCGCTACTCAGCAATCCTCGTCACGTCAGGACGGCGGGGCGCATTTTCCGGCGCTCATCGATCCTGCAAATCGGTGGAAATATGTTTCGTCAGAAAACCTGACAGTATTTGCCCGGACTAGACGATGGCGAATCATTGCTCAAAATGCGGCTTTCTCAACAAAGCGTATATTTGCGTTCGCCCGGCACATGTGCCGGGCTTTCGCATGCGAGCCCGCGCTAATGTAGTCGCGCCGTCGCGCAACGCCTTTTGCGCCGAAGTGGATTCAACGGTCAACCCGCCTCCCACTTCACCGGCAGATTGAGCAGGCCGCGAAACGCCCAGCCGCCGATCCGCACCGGTTCGCTGTCGTCCAGCCGCAGGCCTTTCAGCCGCGCGAATGCGCTCGGCAGCGCGACGTCGGCGACCATGGCGCGAGAGGCGAACGCACCGGCGCAATAATGCGGGCCGGCGCCGAAGGCGATGCTCTTCTGGGTGTCGCGGGTGATGTCGAAACGGTCCGGATCGCTGAAGGAGGCCTCGTCGCGATTGGCCGAGCCGAACATGAAGAACACGCGGTCTTCCGGCTCGAAGTCGACGCCGCGATAAGTCCACGGCTTGGCGACGCGGCGCGGCGACATCTGGATCGGCGCGATCCAGCGCGCATATTCCTCGAACACGTCGATCCACTTCGCCTTGCCCTCGCGCACCAGCGCGAGCTGCTCTGGATGCGTCAATAGCGCCCAGGTCGCGCCTGATATCGCATCGCGCGGCTCGTTCTGCCCGCCCGAGATCGCCAGCTTGATGTTGGCGCGGATGCTTTCCATGTTCTGGCCGGCGGCGAGCAGCACGCTGAGGATCGAGGTGTTCGGCTGTTTCTTCACGACAGGGATCATGTCGTCGATCGCGGCATCGATCCCGGCGGTGGCGGCATGGCAGCGCGCCTCGACCTCCTTGTTGCCGGTATAGTTGGCGATGCCGTCGATCATCGCCTGCGACCACGCATCCATGTCCTGGTAGCGCATGTTGGTCAGTCCGGTGACGTCCTTGAGGCATTCGGCCGACAGCGGCAGTGCAAACGCCTTGCACAGATCTGCCGATCCTTTTGGCGCCAGTTCATCGAGAATGCGATCGGCGTGGGCCTGAAATTGCCGGACCCAGGTGTCGCGCACCGTGCGCGGCGACACGGCGGGAAACATCGCCTGCCGCTCCGTCATGTGCGCTTCGCCATCCTTGCGCATCATGTTGTGGCCCATCAGCACATTCATCAGCCCGGCGGGCTGGTGCGAGGAGAATACGTCGATGCGCTTCTCCTGGGTGAAGATGTCGTCGCGCCGGGTGAACACGGTCGAGCCGAGCTGCGGCACGAACGCGATCGGCGCCTCCTTCCGCATCTTCGCAAGCGCAGGGTAGGGATCGGCCCAGAAGGAGGGGACGTCGATGTCGAAATGCGGGGCGTTGGACATGATATGCTCACACCGCCCGGTAACCGCCGTCGACCATCACGATCGAACCGGAGACGTAGGCCGAGAGATCGGAGGCGAGGAAGATGGCGGGGCCGACGATGTCCTCTGCGGTCCCGGCGCGGCCGAGCGGCGTGTGATCCATGAACGTCTTCACCAGATCCGGATTGTTCGCGCGAGCGCTGGCGTTCAGCGGCGTTGCGATGAAGCCCGGGCCGATCGCGTTGACGCGCACGCCTTCCTTGCCGAGTTCGGCGGCCAGCGCCTTCGTGAAGCCGAGCACGCCGTGCTTGGAGGCGGTGTAGGCCGGGGAGCTCGGCGTGCGCACATGCACGAAGGACTGGATCGAACCGATGTTGACGATGCGTCCCTTGCTGGCGCGCAAGGGCGCGAGGAACGCATGCGTTACGTTGAACACGCCGGTGAGGTTGACGGCGATGATGTCTTCCCAATCGCTGATGACGGCGTCCGCCGCGCCCAGCATGCCGTTGCGGCGGACGATGCCGGCATTGTTGACGAGGATCGAGACCTGGCCGATCTTGTCGGCGATCTGCTTCGCCATCGCGACGCAATTTTCGCGGTTCGCGACATCGAGCGCATAACTTTCGGCCTTGCCGTCGGCGTCACGAATTTCCTTCGCGGCCTCTGCCGCCGCCTTCTCGTCCCTGTCGAGCAGGACGACCTGCGCGCCCTCGCGGGCGTAGCCGATCGCAATGGCGCGACCGATGCCGGAACCTGCGCCGGTGACGACTGCGATATGATTCTGGAGAAGGGGCATGGGCATTTCCTCTTGCTTGGTTTTGGCAGAGGATAGCAAGCGTGCCCGCGCGCACAAGGTGGTAGGGGACAGCAGTCCGTAGGATGGGTAGAGCGAAGCGAAACCCATCAATTGGTGCCGATGAACGAAATGATGGCTATCGCTGCGCTCCACCCATCCTACGGAACTGCCAGACCTCATCCTGAGGAGCGCGTCTTCGCGCGTCTCGAAGGATGCAGGCCCGTTTGTGGCCTCATGGTTCGAGACGGCGCCAGGGCGCCTCCTCACCATGAGGGTCAACAGTTACTCAGAACGCGCAGGTGCCGTTGCGCAAGAAGCCATCCTTGACGACCAGCGCGTCGCCGAAGGTCGGCACTTCCGAGCCGACGATTACGCTGTAATTTCCCGGATATGGCGCGGTCGGGATGCTCCGATCCCAGATCTGGCAGAAGCCGGTATCCTGCCAGCGGACCAGGTGGTACGAGGCCTGGGCTGGGCTGGAGGCGGCAAGTGCGGTGAAGCCAATGCCGGCAACGGCGCAAAGGGCAAAAATACGACGCATCTTCAATCTCCTGTTTGCAACACGGGCTCTCGCGCCCGGTTACCCCTTGAGTAGCGGGCAAAGCGAGAAGGTTCAAAAGACGCCAAGCGGAAGTGGAATGGCTTAGCGAAATCCCCGCGCGCTGTTATGGTTCGCGCCCGGCGGCAGCGGGGCGATGTCAACGTTGCGGTAAGGAGACAGCATGATGCAGACAGCGACTCGATGGCGCGCGTTAGGCCTGCGCCGCGGCGCAAGCGTCGTGCTGACCATGCTGTGCACGCTCGCCGCAGTGTCGTTTCCATCGGGTGGATCGCCGGCCGCCGCGCCGCTCGCGGTGGCGGTGGCGGATTTTGATTATTTCGACACCTCCGGTGAGGTCGCGGACCAGAGCGCGGAGCATCGCGCCCGCGTGGCATCGTTTGCCGCGTTGCTGCGCGATAATCTGGCGGCCCAGGGCGATTATCGCGTGGTGCCGATCGAATGCCCCGATCATCCCTGCACCGCCACCAGCATGTCGCAGGACGTTTTCATCGCCGCCGCGCGCAAGGCCGGCGCGCGCCTCGTGGTCTATGGCGGCATCCGCAAGATGAGCACGCTGGTGCAATGGGGCGAAGTCCAGTTGCTCGACCTCGAAGCCGAGAAACTCTTGATGCGGCGAACAGTGACGTTCCGCGGCGACAACGATGCCGCCTATCGCCATGCCGCCAACTTCGTCAGCGACACGCTGAAGGAAACGATGCCGAAGCCGTGAGCTAATCCGCCCTATGCCTTCGCCAGTGATGCAACAGCCTCGATCTCGATCAGCATCTTCGGGTCGGGCAACGCCTGCACCACGCAGGTGGTTCGGGCGGGGTAGGGCGCAGGCCCGAATGCCGACGCGTACAGCACGTTCATCGTGGCGACGTCGGATGCGCGGGTCAGCAGCACGTTGACCTTGACGAGATCGCGGAACGTCGCGCCGGCCTCGTCGAGTATGCGCTTGATGTTGGCGACGACGAAGCCGAACTGCGCCTCGAAACCGTCCGCCAGCGCGCCCTTGTCGTCGAACCCCGGAATGCCCGAGACGAACAGCAGATCGCCGGTGCGCGTGGCGAACGAGAGCGGCGGGGACTTGATGCCGGCGGGCGGAGCGAAGTGCTGGATCGGGGGCATGGGACACCTTCGTGAGCGGTTCGTTGCCCTAAGCCTAACGCGCCGCTGCCTCGCTGGAAAGGCAGCGGCGCGGCGCTTGTGACCCGCCGATAGGTTTGGAAAGCATGATGCCGGTACGATCGCCGCTCGAGCGCCGGAGGAGATCGCCGGGCAAATACTAGCGCAATCCGATCGCGGCGAACGTAATGCAGTTCACAGGCGCGATAATTTTCGTTCGCTTGCGCACGTTTGCCACATCAGTATCTCGGCCATATTTTGATGAAATTGTGTCATGCCCGTCGTCATGCGCTGGCCGCGCGGGCCATCAA
>NZ_LLXX01000183.1:0-3396 GCF_001440405.1 Bradyrhizobium valentinum | reverse complement strand
CTCAATCGGCGCCGCGCGCTGGCTTGCCGATTTCCCCCAATTTCCCTCAATTTCCCTTGGAGAAAATATCCATGAAGATGCCATCCGCCCTTCGTGCCGCCGTGCTCGCGCTTGCGGCCGTTGCGGGCGTTACGCTGTCCTCCGCCGCTCGTGCCGACGAAGGTTTCGTGCAGCTTACGATCTACAAGGCGGGCTGGGTGATCGGCGGCTCCGGCGGCAGTGGCGTGCTGAATTTCCACGGACGGCGCTACCCACTTTCGACCGGTGGGCTCGACTACGGCTTCGTGTTCGGCGGCTCGAAGACGGTGCTGCGCGGCCGCGTCAGCAACATCTATCGCCCCTCCGACGTCGCCGGCGTCTACGGCGCGGCCGGCGCGGGCCTCGCGGTGGGCCGCGGCGCGCGCGCGATCGTGTTGACCAACCAGAAGGGCGCGGTGCTGGAGTTGACCGGACACCAGGTCGGATTGATGGCGAACGCGGATCTGAGCGGCTTGGCGATTACGATGCGGTAGCGTTTAGGGTGGGCAAAGGCGCGCAAGCGCCGTGCCCACCATCCGGCACGCCCACGCTGCCAGACCTCATCCTGAGGAGCGCGCATCGCGCGCGTCTCGAAGGATGAATGGCACCAGCAGGGCCTCGTGGTTCTCCCGGCGATGCGAAGCATCGTCCGGAGACAGCGCGGAGCCTGTCATCGGGCCGCGCTGCGCGCGGATCCGTTGGCGCCTCCTCACCATGAGGGTTCAATAGTGGAAGCGCCGACGCTCGTCTCCGCAGCTACCATTTCCGCCGTTTCCACCATATACCTTCACGATGAACCGTGAAGAGTTGATTGCCGCTTATGCCGCCCCCGGCCGTCACTATCATAATCTGACGCACATCGAAGACTGCCTCGCCGCGCTCGCGCGCGTGGACAATCTTTCGGCGGTCGAGCGCGAAATCCTGTCCGAGGCCATCTGGTGGCATGATGCCGTCTACGATGCGACGCGGTCGGACAATGAAGAGCTCAGCGCGCAGTTGGCCGAACAGCACGTCCGCGAGGACATTCGTCAGGAAGTCGGCCGCCTGATCCGTCTGACCAAGACACATGACGTCCAGGGCGATGATCGCCTGGGCGCTATCCTGATTTCGATCGACCTCAGCATCCTCGGCGCGGAGCCCGCGCGATACGACGCTTACGCCGCCGCGATCCGGCAGGAGTTCGTCCATGTTCCGGATCGCGACTATCGCGCCGGCCGCGCTCATGTGCTCGGCCGGTTCGCCGCGCGGCCGGTCATCTTTCCTGATGCTGACTTTGCCGCCAGATATGACCGGCCGGCCCGCGAAAACCTCGCGCGTGAACTGGCTTCCTTGCGCTGATGGCGCCGCCGGCTACCTCACCCCGAGAAAATCCCGCTTGCCGATCTCCACGCCGTTGTGCCGCAAAATGCCGTGGGTGGTGGCGGCATGAAAATAGAAATTCGGAAACGCAAAATTGACGAGATATTGCTGGCCCTTCATCGTCATGGTGTTGCTCGGGCCGATGGGGAAGGTCACTTCGCGCGTGTCGCCGCCCTCGAACTGCGCCGGCTTGAACGATTTTACATAGTCGATCGTCTTCGCGATCCGCTGCTGCAATTCCTCAAAGCTCTTTTCCGTGTCGGGCGTGGACGGCACCTCGCTGCCGGTGAGCCGCGCGCAGGTTTTGCCCGCGAAGTCGCAGACGGTCTGCACCTGCCGCGTCAGCGGATACATGTCGGGGTAAAGCCGCGCATTGAGCAGCACGTCGGGCTGGATGTTCTTCGCCTTGCAATGCGCTTCCGCTTTCGCGAGCAGGCCGGAAAGGCTGCCGAGAATCTGCAGGAAGGCGGGCACGGTTGCGTCGTGGAAAGACATGTGATGCTCTTTTCGTGATGTGGAATGGTGCCTCGGAATGATGAGGTGCTTTGCGAGATGGGGAGGCGGACGAGAAATACAACGCTTGCGGGGTGGCGACGCCAACGAAATTCCAAGCAGCGTGACGCTCCTCAACCTCGCCCCGCTTGCGGGGAGAGGTCGGATTGCGAAGCAATCCGGGTGAGGGGGTACAGGTCCCTCCACGAGTTGCGCTCGCGGAGGCAGCCCCTCACCCCAACCCTCTCCCCGCAAGAACGGGGAGAGGGAGACCCTACCGCGCCGCCGGCATCACCAGGCCGGCGGGCTGCGCCTGCACGCCGGGTCCGCGCATCCGCGCCAGCAGCTCGGCCGTCGGCCAGGAATCCGCCGGCAAGCCATACTTCACCTGCATCGCCTTCACCGCCGTGCGGCTCAACTGACCCATCACGCCGTCGACCTTGCCGACATTGAAGCCCACGCGCACCAGAAGCTGTTGCAGCTCCTTGAGCTCATTGAGCGGCAGTTGCGCCACCGGCGCGGACGGCGGTCGCATCGGCGGGGCGCCGGCGATGCGGCTGGCGAGATAGGCCGCGGTGGTCGAATAGATCAGCGAGTTGTTCCACTCGGTGTAGGCGGCGAAATTCGCATAGGCCAGGAACGCAGGCCCGGCGCGGCCCATCGGCAGCAGTAGCGAGGCCGGCATGTCGTCGTTCGGCAGCGGCCTGCCGTCGGGATAGGTAACGCCGAGCTGCGCAAATTTCGCGCGCGACAGTTTGATGGTCAGGTCCGCCTGATCCCACGGAAAATTCTGCGGCGCACGCACTTCCTGCAGCCACGGCTCGCCGCGCCGCCATTTCAATCCGTTGGCGATGTAGTTGG
Source organism: Bradyrhizobium valentinum (assembly GCF_001440405.1). Lineage (GTDB taxonomy): Bacteria > Pseudomonadota > Alphaproteobacteria > Rhizobiales > Xanthobacteraceae > Bradyrhizobium > Bradyrhizobium valentinum. The sequence goes on along the minus strand of NZ_LLXX01000183.1, from coordinate 666 downwards.
CAGTCGAGCCGATCACGTCGGGTGCGCTGCGCAGCATGTCGCGGTGGCCGTCGCCGTCATAGTCCACCGCATAGTTGAAATAATGCGTCGGCAAAAATTGCGCCTGGCCGAGCTCGCCGGCCCATGAGCCGATCATCTCGCTTGGCTTGAGATCGCCGCGGTCGACGATCTTCAGCGCCGCGATGGTCTCTTTCTGGAACATCTCCGAGCGGCGGCAGTCATAGGCCAGCGACACCAGCGACGGCAGCGTATGCAGCTTGCCTAGCTCGGCGCCGAAACTGCTCTCCAGGCCCCAGAACGCCGCGATCACCGGGGGCGGCACGCCATATTCCTTTTCCGCGCGCGCGAACGCCGCCGCATGATTGCGGATTCTCGCCTGCGCATTTTTTGCCGCGCCATCGGACGCCCGGTTTCGCGAAAATTCGGTGAACACCTGGCCGAACACGCGCTGGCCGCGGTCGCGGTTGACGATGCTTTGGTCGTAGACGAGGTAGGGGGCGGCTTCGGCAAGCGCGCGCTGCGAGACGCCTTCCGCCAGCGCTTGCTGCTTGAGGTCGGCGAGGAAGCGGTCGAACGACATGCCGTTGTGACAGGCCGCCCCACGCGGCGCGCGCGGAGCGGCGGCCGGTGGCTGCTGACCCGGCACCGGTGCGACCGCCGGTCTCG
>NZ_LLXX01000182.1:73170-83300 GCF_001440405.1 Bradyrhizobium valentinum | reverse complement strand
GCCGTCGTCGCCGAGCGCACAGCGCTGCAGGCGGCCGAACTTGCGCGCGACCCCGCGATCGCCACCGCGCGATCCGGCGAGCAGTGGCCGCGTCGAATGACGGCTGCATCTTACGCCGTCTCTGCCATCACGGCCGTGTCGGGCCCGCCGGGGAGCGCGCCCACGGATCTCGGGCCGCTGCGGAACATGCTGAACGGGCTGCGGCCCGAGGATGCGGCCGGCTTCGCGCGTGCGCTCTCGACCGATGCATCGGCGGGCTTCACCGGACAGATGACCGCGTCGATGCGCGAGCGTGCATTGTCGGCGCTCAATCAGGGACCTCGGTCGGAAGCGGCGAGCGCGTTCGTGCAGAATGCGTTCGCCGGAACATCGGCGGCCGACTACAGCAGCGTGCCGCCCCTGCGCCAGACAATGGCGCATGCGCTCGCACGCGAATGGCATCCCGATGATCCTGCGCGCCAGCGTGCAGAGGCTGGGCGGCTTGGCGGCGTTCTCGAAACACGGCAGGGGCGTCAACTGCTAGGCTCGCAGGGCGCCGACACGGCGCCGCTCGCGGCGCGCGTGAACGCACTCGCGACCATCCGCATGAATCCGGCGATCACCGCCGATACGCTGCGGCAGACCGACGATCCCTGGACCAATCGCGCGATTGTCGAACCGCAGGCACAGGCGTCCGCCCAACGCTTGCTTTCCACGCGTGGCGACGCGCCACAGCGCCTGCGCGGAACGGATCTGCACAACACCATCGGCTTTGCGATGGGGATGCCGCCGGTGCTGCCGCCGGGCACAAGCTTTGCGCAAGCTCAGGCCGGCATCTCCCGCGGCGAACTCTCGCTCTATGCCAGCGGCGAACACGCTGCGGCGGTGCGCGCCGTCACCGACCAAATTCGCGCAGTCGGGGGCGCCGACGCACAGGTGACGGTTCTGCCGGTCACCTATTCGAGCGCGGAGACGGGCCCGGTCGAGCTGCCGCTCTTTCGCGTCACCGGCACGGATGGGCGCGAGCGCTTCGTCGACAATATCGGACGCGCCTACGACAACTTCGATGACTGGCGGGAAAACAACCAGCTTCCACCGGGATCGACGACCTATCCATCCGGCGGACATCTGACTGCCGGTCCTGACGGAACTGTCGAGCTCGAGCATGGCAACACGCCGAAGACGGTCGATAGTTTTGGCGAGCACTTCAGCCAGGTGGTCGACAAGGTCGCGCTGGTCGGCGGTATCGTCGCCGGCGGCGTTCTGATCGTCGGCACCGGCGGCCTCGCAACGCCGATCGTGATCGGGGCCGGCGCGGTTGCCGTTGGCGCTGGCGCGTGGGGTGCATACCGCAGCGGCAGTGAACTTGCAGACCGCGCCGATCATGGCCAGTCGATCGATCCCTTCAGCGACGAGACAGCACGCGGGCTATGGCTGAATGTTGGGGCAAGTGCACTATCGATTGGCGCATTCGGCAGTGCCGCCCGACTGGCCCAACTGGGGCGCGCCGGGCGGGCGATCGCGCCGGTTGAAGCATCGCTTCATGGTTACGTGCAGGCGGGCGCGGCGATTGTCGATACGGCGGCGATCGCCAACGAGAGCATCTATCTGTCGCGCCACTGGAACGAGATGTCGGGCGAACAGCGTGCGCAATCGCTGTTGTCCATGGGGTTCTGGGCTGCTGGCACCGGTGCTGCGATGCGCGCCGGCGGCTTGCGGCCCGGTGATATGTTCAACCCCATTGCCGTGCGTGACGGGCTGCTGCGCAATTTCGCACCGCAAGTTACACCCGACGGGTCACTGCAGGGGAATGCGGTTCAGATCGACTACGATCCGGCGACGGGCGCTGTCCGGGGCATCAGGCATTCTCCGCAAGCAACAGCGTCCGATATCGACCTGCATGTTGCAACCGCGCAAAATATCCAGCGAAGCCTCACGCTCGAGGGCCAGCTCAAAACCTTCTTTACCGAGCATGGCGAGCCTCGCGCCGGCACGGTCGGCTGGGCCGCGCGGGTCGATATCAGCAAGATCCGCGAGCGCATGGAGATGCGATCGCGCGAGCTGGCCGATCCTGGCCTCACTGCCGAGCGACGGGCCGACATCATCAGCGAGAACGCCCTCGATCAGCAGCACCTGGATCAGTTGGCGGAAGATGTCAGCTCGTTCGTGCGCGATCCCGGCCGCGCGGTGATCGAAGCGCGAAACACACGCAGCCAGCCTGGCGAGCGACCACGCATCGTGCTCGAGCCGGGAAACAAGGCCGACGGCTGGAACCAGGCGCTGAACGGCGAACTGGCGCCCAATACCGACTATGTCGTGGGACGCTACACTTATACGACTGATGAGGCCGGCCGGGTGATCGAAGCCAGGGGACGGGTCCGCCTGAACCGCCACGACCGAAACACGCATCAGCAGGGCAAAGCGGCGGAGGCCGGCGGTATCAAGGACGCCGTCGAGGGCGACCAGGGCGGACACCTGTTCGCGGCGATGTTCGACGGCCCCGGCGAGCAGATCAATTATCACCCGATGACGCGTGAGTTGAACGGAAGCGGCGGCGACTGGTATAATATGGAGCAGGAGTGGCGGACCGCGCTTCAGCAGAACAAGACGGTCGATGCGCGAATCCGTGCCGAATTCGATGGCGATTCGAAACGGCCGGCAGCGTTTCGGGTGACGTTCTGGATCGACGGCAAGAAGCATACGCGCTTCTTCGAGAATGCGTCCGAATAGACTAGACGACACCGACGGGAGCAGATGCGATGGCTGAATTGAATACCGTCGAGGAAATCTACGATTTTGTGGCGAACGCGCTGGCGGCCGCGGTCGACGAGCCGTGGAAGGAAATACGGCTGCAGGCCGAAGTCTGGAAGACATCGACAGGATTTACCGGCGACTTCACGCGCGATCCTGCGGAGCGCGGCGTTGGCGATCTGGATGTCGATCGTCTCGATTACGCGGTGGCCAAAGCCATCAAGAAGCTGCAGACGATCATGACTTCGAGCGCGCACGAGCCGTGGAACAAGGCAACGTTTCGGGTGACGCCGGACGGCGAATTTTTCGCGAATTTTGTATACGACGCCGACCTATCGGCGCGCCTCGACGAAGCGGCTGTACGCGCGCGCCAACGATGACCGCGTGAGCCCTGTAGCGGCAGGTGCCGGCTCCGTGGGACGTTGCGTCGGCGCGACGGCGATAATCTTGCACCCACGATCAATCGAGTTGCGATGCGAGTCTCGGCGGCGCGAGGTTCGCCGCGTGTTTCCGTGCTGGCTGACGGCGTCCGCCGAAATCCGCATCCCCGTCAGGTTCTCGAAAGCTTGCATGCCTATCGTACGACCATGAGCCGGCGTGCAGTACGTTAACGCTGCCCACGCTTTCAAGGTTCATCGATCAGATTGATCCGCGGCCTGCACGGAACGGCAGGTCGGGTAGGAACCACGTTCGGTCGTTTTTGCGATTGACCAATCACGGGATGCGAAGGAGCAAGCAAATGATCACAGACGTTGCACAGCATATGATCGGGAACGCCGATCGCCTCAGGCAACTTGCGGGCGGAGGAGTCCAGCAGAACGAGCAGCAGGACGTGGCGTCGATCTTCTCGAATATCCTGAAAAGCGCCGGCCAGTCCGGTGCCCAATGGAGCGATGGCGAGCGCGTTCGGTTGATCACGGGAGCGCTCGATTTCGTGTCGGCGGGCCAGGATCCGAATGCGCAGGGCGCGGCGCTCCAGAGCTTCTCCGGCCTCGTGCGCAGGCTGGCCAGCGACGATGTCCTGGGTCGCGGTGGGCGTCGGCCGGATGACCATTGCGGCTGCAATGGCAGCGGCGGGGCCGAACCGACTGAGCCGACCACGCCTCCGAGCTCCGGCGGCTCGTCCGGCTGTCCGTCCGGTGAACCGTTCAAGGTCAACGGCAACACGGTCGACACCGGCCGCTACTGCATTACTGCCAGCAACGAACGTAAGGGCCAGCTTGAAGTCACTGACAAGCAGACCGGCAAGAAGTTCAAGGTCTGGGGTGATCCCCACATCGAGACTGGCGACGGTGATAAGACCGATTTCCACCGCAAGGCCGCGACGTTCGAATTGCCCGACGGCACCAAGATCACGATCGATCCGACAAATGGCGAAGGCAAGACCTATATCGAAAAGGTCGCCATTACGCGCGGCGATCAGGCTGCCGAAATGACCGGCTTCCGCGGCGATCTGAAGACCGAGCTGAAGTCCGGACAAGGGCAATGCCTCGATCAGCAGTATGAAGACGGCACTGTCATGAAGACGAAGAACGGCGAGATCGACGATCTCGTGCTGCCCAATGGCCAGGAGATCACCGGAAACAATATCAAGGACATCGACGGCTTTGCAGGGACCGGACCGACCCAGGGCGCTGGTACTGACGATCAGATCCTGCAGAATCTCAACGGTGTGATCGACGGGCTGAACCTCTCGCCGCAGGAGAAGGAAGCTCTCAAGACGGTGGTGTCGCTGCTCGGCCGTGTGATGAACGGTGCCGGCAGCGTTGGCGGCGGCCAGCAGCCGCAGCCCATCGCGGCCCCGCGGGCCGACGAGGGAGGTGAGGCGGCTCCGGCCCAGCAGCAGTCCGGAGCAGGCGGTGGCCCGTTCGACCAGATCATGAGTGCGCTCTCGTCTCTGATCGGTCGCCTCAACCTGCCGCAGAACGAAAAGGATGCCTTGACCACGGTCGTGTCGCTGCTCGGGCGTCTGCTCGGCGGAGCGGGCGGCGGACAGCAGGACATTCCGCAGGCTGCCTGATTATCGCCTGACTGACGTGAAGTGATTGGCCCTGACGGTCTGTTCCGTCAGGGCCGGCGTCGTTTCTTTGAATGCGTTCTGCGAGGGAGCGTGATGATGTCGCGGTGCTCGATCCGTGCGTGCATTGATGTATGCCTTGCACTGGCGTTGATCGCGCCAGCCTCGGCCGAGCCTTTGCGCGATGTAAGCACCGGCCTCGCGATCGATCCTCCTGAAGGCTACATCGCCCGCACAATCGCTCCGACGCCGACCTTTGTCGTGCGGTTCGAGGTCAAGAAGCCGTCCGACCGCGACACGGGCTGTCAGGTTGCGTTCACGCCGCTTCCGCAAAACGCCGAACTCAAGCAAAGCGACATCAACGACATCGTCGAAGGGCCGCGCTGGATCGATCTTGCGCGGGCTGCGGTAGCCATCAACTATGATGTGTCCGCCACCGACCGCTTCAACGTCAACGGCATCGGCGGCATTGCGATGATCGGAGATTTCAAGTCGCGTCCCGGTCTGCCGGCACGGGCGCAGGACGTTCGGACCCTTTTCATGCTGGTCGAGACGCCAAAGGGGCGAACGACCACGATCTGCGTGGGAGAGAAGCAGAATTTCGACGCGCGACGGGTTGAATTTGAACGGGTCGCGCGCTCGGCCTTGCCGCCGCGTTGACGGTGCCGCGGGCGTAGTCCCCACGTCAGCTTGTCATCAGCTTCATTGGCCAAAAATCCGCTGATTGATCGGCACCGGCCGAATGTCGATGCCGGCAGAAGCCGCTGCGTCTTGGTGCCTAATTTTCGTTGAAGACCGGAGCGAAATCGATGTCTGGTGCGAGTCCTGCACGAAGTGTCGCGGAAAAGCAGCGAACGCCTCCTGAGCAAGCTGCGGCAGATGATCGAAGAGCAGCTCCGGCAAACACCAACCAGGTGCAGCCGGGCGCCACCCGCAACGACCGCGTTGCTGCTGGCGGGCAAACGGATCCGGAGTTCGATGCCGCTCTGCAGAAGACACAGCGGGAGCGCAGCCGCGTCGACGGAAATCCGCAGCCCGTGCGAGGAAACGAGATCCCGCATGAGGTGAAATCCGGCGACACGCTTTATGGGATTTCGCAGGAATATCGCGCCCCGTTCTCGGATGTTCTGAAGGCCAACAGGCAGTTTCGCGATCCCGACCGCATCAAGCTCGGCGACGTCGCGTTTGTGCCGAATGCCGATCCGCGCGTTGTGAACGCGCGCGAACACGTGGCAGGTGCCCATCGCGCGGAGGAAAACGTGGCGTCGCTGGAACGGTTGGCGCGCGATCCCAACTCCACGCCGTCGGCGCGCAAGCTTGCGAACATCGAATTGGAGGGCGCGCGCGGCGAGGTGTCGAAGCGCTGGGGCGATATTCAGCGTTCGGCGGAGGATGAGTTGCGCGAGGCAGGGCGCAACGCAGCGCTTCCGGACGTCGCGACAGCTCCCGCACTCGATGAAATACGCGGCCGGGTTCCCGACGATCCGAAATATCAGCATATCGTGGAGAACGCGCGCGCAGCGGTCGACCAGGAATGGCGGCAGGCCGGAACGACGCAGGCCGAACTGAATGGACTGGTCCGCGATGCGCAGACGGCCGATCGCTCGGTCGCGTCGTTGGAAGCTGTGGCGCATGATCCGAATGCGACGCCGGGCGAGCGAAAGCTTGCCAACATGGAATTGCAGGAGGCGCGCAACGCCGCAGGCACGGCGTGGGGCAACGTCCGAACGGAGGTCGAGGGGCAGCTTCGCCTCATCGGGACCGGTAAGCCTTATCCCGAGGAGGCCGTCCGCCCGCAGATCGACGCGCTCAAGCAAAGCCTCCCTGATGATCCCAGGGTTGGCGAAACGATTGACGCCGCCTACCGCCACGTGACCGAGGATTGGCGCAAACAAGGTTGGACGCGCGACACGCTCGGCACCATCGTGGACAAGTATGGCGCGGTCGCGCAGGCGCAACGCGACGTCGATGCGGCGCGCAGCGCCGGCCCTGCCGGGCAGCCACAGCGTGCCGGCCTCGAGCAGAATCTCGCAGCACAGCGGACGGCGTTGCGCGAGGAGATCGAGCGGCAGCTCGACAGTGTGGCCGGGCAAGTGCCGCCTGAGCAGCGTGAAATGGCCATCGGTGCGCGCGCCGCCTTGATCCAGGAGCACGGTCCGGACGACGCCGCGTTCAAGGAGATCGTCGACCAGGCGACCTATAACAAGACCGTGCAGCCTGGCGTCGACGCCGTACGCAACGCCTACCAGACGGGCGGCGCGAAGGCGGCAGCCGAGGCATTGCGTCAGCAGACGGAAAACGTCTCGCCGGAGACCGCGGAGCGGATCGTCGCGGCAAGCCTGCCGACGATCGACAGCGTCGCCGCCGACATGAAGCGTAGCCTCACGGAAGGCGGTCCGATCGCGTATCAGGACGTCGCCGGCGTCTACAAGAATATCGCCACCGCGACAGACTACGCCGCGCGCGGCAACGATGGTGCTGACGTGACGAGGCAAGTCGCCGACATCATGGTGCGGCAGCTACCGAGCGAGAAATTCCAGCCGCACGTCCAGGACAGCCCGGCATACCCGCTGCCTGCCTACCAGGAAGCCGTGATGCAATCGGTCAGCGACGGCACCGGCGCGACGCTGGCGCTCGAGATGGCGACGCAGCTCAAGGACGCCGGCCGGACCGGCGAGGCCGATAGCCTGCTCAGTGCTACCCAGGTCGGGGTCGAGGTCCTTAAAGGCAGGATCGAGGACGACGTAAAAGCCTTCGGCGATGCGACGGCGGAGGTGAGCCGCCTGCGCGCCGACTGGTCGGGCACGATGTCGCCGGAGCAGCTCGATCGCGCCACCGTCGAATACGTCGCCAACCGGCCGGATCTGCTGCCCAACTTCGATCGCACATACAACGCGGTCGATGGGCTTGGCTATGGCGCGGTGCGCACCAGCATGGCGTTGAACAACGCATTGCCGCGGCTGCAAGGCCTGCCGACCACGGAGCGGCTGACCGAAATACGCAACGAGTTCGTCGGCAGCAAGGAAGCGCAGTTCGCGATGGGGCTGAGCGACAAGGGCAGCAAGGAGGTGCTGCGCATCGTGCTCGGACAGGAGGCGGGGACGTTGTCACCGTCGGCCTCGCCGAACTCATCGGTCAGCGGCACCAGGGGCTTTGTCAAGGAACTTGGCAACGCGTTGATGACTTCGCAGCCGTCCTCCTCGAGCGCGGTCGTCGATCTCGGCGCCGGCACAAGCGCCGCCATTCCGTCGGCGGGATCGACCACTTCGAATACCGTCCGCGATATTTTCGGAACCGGCCAGGACGTCAAGCTCGATCCGAAGAAGGCATCCGCCTTCCTTGGCAGCATGAACGGCCTCGGTGCTGCCTTCAACGGCTATCAGGCGGCGTTGGCCTGGGACAAGTTCGCGAAGGATCCCGGCCATCTGCTCAACATGACCAAGGCGGTCTACTACTCGATCGGCACGGGCAAGGAAACGGCCGAACTGCTTGCCGTCGGCGCCCAGCGCGGCTGGCTCGGTTTGGGCGCCGTCCCGGGTGCCGAACGCCTCTCGACATCCATCCTCGCGAAGGCAAACCGTACCGGGCTTGCGCTTGAGCCGGGGTGGGTCAAGTTCAGCACTTACTTCAAGATCGGGGGCGGATTGATTGACAGCGCCTACGCCATCGATGCGGCCGCCCGCGGCGACTGGATTGCCTCAGGGCTCTACACGACTAGCGCCGGCGGCGGCTTCCTGATGGCGGCCGGCTCTGTCGCCTCGAGTGGCGGCTGGCTTGCGACCTGGGGTGGTCCGGTGGGGGCGGGCCTGGTGCTCGCATCCGCAACCGGTCTCTACCTCTATAACGACGCCAAGGACAAGGCCCGGTTCGAAGGGCCGAGCCGCGAATTCCTTGAGGCGGCCGGTTATCGGCCCGAGATCGCCGCGGCGCTGTCCGACTACAGCAATAATGATGGCGGCAGTGCCGGGCCCGCGCTTGCGGCCACTGCCAGGCAGTTCGGCGTGACGCCGGAGCAGTTGATGGAGCGGCTTAATCGCATGGATCCCGAGAAGGTGCGCGACCTCGTCGACCAGGCGCACACGGTCGATCAGGATGACCAGGGGCGCTTCCCGCTGACGGCCTCCAACGATCGCAATGTGTGGGCGCCTCCAGGCAAAGATCCGGAGTTCGGCGGCAGCTACCTTTATGACCCGCAGGATCACCGTTTCCGGGGTGAGTATCGTGCGGCGCCGGGAAGTTGGTACCCGGCACGAATGGAGGATCCCAATCCGCGAAGCATGACGGCGCTTCGTGACTATGCACGGGTTCTGTTCGGCGAGGCGATTCTGGGCTGAGCGTGAATCGGCCGTATCGAGTCGTCAGGTCGATGTCAGCTCAGCGCGCTATTCAATGCATAAGAGTTGGTGGCGTAGCCACCTGCGGGTTCGCCGAAGCGGCGAACAGCGTTAGCAACCAGCGGATGAGACAATGGCGAAGGTCATCGACAGGCCTCTCGCCGCCCGCGCGCAGCGGCCGGCGAAGAAGGAAGAAAGCAGCGACGCACAAGCCTGGTCGGAGAGCTTGCAGCGCGCGACCCAGCCAGAGACCTCTCGCGTTGACGCTTCCCGCGTTGACCGCGCATCGGCAGCCCAAAACGGGCCGGCCGGGTCCAATGCCGCCAACGACAACATCATCGAGCACCGCGCCAAGGAAGGCGACTCGCTCTGGAGCATTTCGCGCCAGTACGACCGTCCCTTTCCCGACGTGCTCAAGGCCAATCCGCAGTTCCGCGATCCGGACGTGATCCGTCCGGGCGAGACCGTGCGCGTGCCGCTAGGTTCGCCGCCGCAACCGAGCGCGCCGCCTTCAACCGGCACGCCGAGCGTGCCGCCTCCCACCGGCACGCCAAGTGTACCACCCTCTACCGGGGCACCGGGTACATCGCCTCCTGGCGGTGCGCAAAACACGCAGCCCGCGTCGGGCCCGGGCGTGCCGTGCGGCATCGATGCCAGCGCCGGCGCAGCCTGCGCAGTAAATGCAACCACGCCCTGCGGTTTCGATGTGGGTATCGGCACCGCCTGCGGCGCGAACGCATCGCCCTGCGTGGGCAAGCTCAGCGAAGGCACTGTGTGCGGAGCCAAGGGAAGCGGCTGTGCCGCCGTTGCGGGGATTGGCACGGTTTGCGGCGCCGATCTTACTGCGTGCGGTGCCGCGGCGGGCGGCGCTGCGGGGTGCGGCGCGAAGGCAAGCGCCTGTGCGGCGAATGCCAGGGCCGGCGCGGTCTGCGCCGTCAACTACGCGACCTGCGGCGCCAAGTTTACGGAAGGAAAAGCCTGCGGCATCGACGGAAGCTACTGCGGCTCCAAGTACAGCGGGCCGAAGCTCTGCGGGGTCGATGGCAACC